>JBBRYR010000079.1:0-12388 GCA_038237415.1 Burkholderiales bacterium | reverse complement strand
TTCTCGAACATGAACGAATCCACGACATACCCGTTAGTGGCATTCCAGTATTTGAAAAGACGGATCGTTGGTTTAAGCAAACTGCCGTTGTTGCCGTTCGCGACCTCCAACGAAGAATTGAAGTCGTTTGGATTGGTATCCAGCCATCCACCAGACCCATTCGGTATCTGCAACCCAGAAAGCCAAGTGGAGCGCGCAGGTAACTTTCGACCCTTCTGCAACCCGGCCTCGGTCAAATACTCCCGAGCGATGTGAACGTTATCGCCAGCATCCAAGTCGGTTGGCTTGAAGAACGGAGTGACGCCTCCGAAATTGGCGGCATCGCCCGTTGGCGGGGTGAATCCAGTCGTAACGTCACCCAATTGGGAATAAGCCGCCCACGCCCACCCCGCAGTCAAGTCGCCATCAGTGGCAGTGCAGGGCACGGGCTCCTTAAACTTTCCTCTTCCTGCCCACTTCGCTCGCCGCTCCTCCAAAATCCGCTGCAAAAGCTGCACACCGGTCTCGTAGCTGCGGCCTTCGCGGTGGGCTAGGCTGGCTTCGGTTTCTACGAGGCGGCCTTCGACGGCGGCTTTGAGGACGGAGGCTTTGTAGCGTTTGAGGTTGGCTTTGACTCGCTGGAGGTTGGCGACGGCTTCGTCGAGGCGGGAGAACTGCTTTTCGAGTTCGGCGACGATTTCGCGCTGCTCCGCAATCGGAGCCAACGGAAAACGCGCCTGCTGAAATTTGCCTTTGTTAATTATGGGAATTGTGGTTGCAGAGGATTGGTCGTAGAGCCATGACTTCAGCGTCTGCGCGTAATAGAAGCCGAACTCTGGAATGACGTTTTCGTTGAAGACAACAGCGTTGATCTGCTGATTGAACGCCACCGGAACCTTTGCCAGGCCAGTTTTTCCAAGGTTCCCAATGCAGGAGACTAGGACGGCACCTGCAGGAACAACGCGAGCCTTGCCCAGCGCTTGTTTCGCCAATCCATTGGGGGCGGATCGGACACCTCGATCCACCAACTCAGTTGGTTTAACAAACGGGATTGCATCCCCGTAGTTATCGACATCAGTAGTCGGTGGCGTATTGCCTGTGATTACTTTGCCAACGTCGGCAAGCGTGACCCACTTCCAACTGGCACGGGAGGATGCAGCGACAACTTCGCTCACGCCGCCAACTCCCTATTCAATTCCTCAATCACCTTGGGCAGTTCCGCGCCAAAGAGCTGGTGCACTTTGCCGAGGCCACCCTCGGTGTTGAAGGGGGCGTATTCGAAGTCGTCTATTTCTATGCCAAGGTTGGCGGCGATGTGGTCGCGGATCATTTCTAGCCAGTGTTGTTGTTCTTTGGTGAACGGTTGTGGGGTGTGCTGCTGGTGCTGCGCCAGCCAGGCCTTGAAGTTGGCCTGCACGCGCTCGGGGTAGGGCACCAGCTCGTTGGTCTGCTGCATGGCAAAGCGCACCAGGCTGACCAGGTCGGTCATCAGGCGGCGTTGGCTGGCGCCCTTCACCTTGTCTTTGCGGATGGCGGCATAGGCTTGCCACAGGGCGCCTTCGTCGATCAGGTGTGGCGGGGCGTGAAGTGCATCGGCCAAGGCCTTCACATCTTCAAACTTGAGCGGCGCCCGCGTGGGCCTGCTGTACAAAATTTGCAAGGCGGTGATTTCGTCTTTGTGCTGGGTGATGAAGTCTTCAAAGCTTTGCACCAGCTCTTTGGCGCGGTCGCTGCCCTCTGCGAACCCGGCGCTGAGCAGGCTGTCTTGCGTCACGGTGTCGATCACCATGTCGGCCTTTTGCTTCATTTTTAATAGCTGCTCGCGCAGGGCTGGTGCGGAGAATGGCTTGGTTGCGTCTCGCAAGAGCCCTTCGACAAGCCCAGGGCGAACGGAATTGTCCGGGAACAGATCCGTGGCATCGTTCGCGGCGTTCAGCGCCGCTACCAAGCCACGCGCCAGGTCGCGTAGGGTTTTGCCGCCGCTCAGTTCCATCACTTTGGCTTGGTCGGCGTCGCTGGCATCGCGGTCCAGCCGGGCCAAGCGGGCGGCGATGCTGCTCAGCACTTCGTCTTCCACATTGCCCAGGCTCACGGCTTGCAGCAGTTTGTCCAGCCCCACGCTTTTCTTCTGATCCATGGGGCGGCTGTCGGTTTTGTCGCGCTCGCAGACGCCAACTGCGTCGACGATGACGAAGTGGTCTTTCTTGACGCCCACTCCGTCAATGCTTGGGTTGACGGCGGCCAGATCGGTGGGGTTGCAGATGCGCACGCCCCGGCCTTTCATTTGCTCAAAGAAGCTGCGGCTTTTTACGCTGCGCATGAAGACGACGATTTCGACCGGTTTGATGTCGGTGCCAGTGGCGATCATGTCTACCGTCACCGCCACGCGCGGGTAGTAGGCGGTGCGAAAGTCTTTGATGAGTTGCTCGGGGCTGGCACCAGTGGTCTTGTAGGTGATCTTTTGCGCGAACTCGTTGCCCCGGCCAAACTCTTCGCGCAATATCTCCACAATCTTTTCGGCGTGGTTGTCGTCTTTGGCAAACACCAAGGTTTTGGGCAACTCTTGGCGTTGGGGGAACAAGTCCACTTTCCAGTTGTCGCGCAGGGTGCGCACCACGGTGCGGATTTGGTCGGGCGTTTGCACGGCGCGGTCTAGCTCGGCGGGGTCGTATTCAAAGTCTTCGTCCAGCTGCCAGGCGGTCTTGCGGCGGGTGGCTTTGTCTTGCGTTTCCAGCCAATAGCCTTTGTCGACCTTGGCACCGGCCTCGGTGACTTCGGTTTTGATGCGGTACACGTCGTAGTTCACATTCACGCCATCGGCCACAGCCTGGGCGTGGCCGTATTCCATGACCAGGTTTTGGTTGAAGAAGCCAAAGGTTTGTTTGTTGGGCGTGGCGGTTAGGCCGATCAAATACGCGTCAAAGTATTCCAGCACCTGGCGCCACAGGTTGTAGATGCTGCGGTGGGCTTCGTCCGTCACCACAATGTCAAACATCTCGATGGGGATGGCCGGGTTGTAGCCAATGGGGTCAGCCTGCTTGAACAGGCTCTCCATGCCCTCAACGCTTTCTTCGTCCGCGTCCGCAGGCAGCTCGCGCCCCTTGAGCATGCTGAACATGCGCTGGATGGTGCAGATGACCACGCGGGCGCTGGTGTCGATCTGGTTGCTTTGCAGTTGCTGGACGATGTATTCCTCGCCAAACTTGTAGGCGTTGTAGGGCGATGCGTAGGCGTCAAACTCTTTCTTGGTCTGGCGCGCCAGGTTGCCACGGTCTACCAAAAACAGCACACGGCGGGCGCCGCCAAACTTGATGAGGCGGTAGATGAAGCCGATGCTGGTGAATGTCTTGCCGCTGCCGGTGGCCATCTGGATCAATGCCTTGGGCTTGTTGGCGGCTAGGCTTTTTTCCAGATTCTGGATGGCGGTGATTTGCGCGGGCCAGAGCTTGAAGCTGGCGCCGCCGGTGCCCCATTCGGTCACCAGCTTGGGCAGGTGGCGCATGCGGGCGAGGAATGTTGAGTTGGATGTGTCCGTGGCCTCGTGCGCGGTGTCGGGTGCGGCGGCGGCGGGGATGTAGGCCAGCCACTGCGCCAACAGCTCGGGGCGAAAGAAGGCGAACACGCCTCGGGCGCGGGGCTCGGGGTCCAGGCCGTTGGTGAAGTGGGTCTCAACCCCGGTGGATTCCCACAGGAACGGTAATGGCCTGCGCCATGCGGGCAGGCTGGTGGGCAGGCCTTGGGCGTAGCGGCCGCTTTGCACCTCTACGCCGGTGAGTGTTGCGCCCTCTTTCTTGGCCTCAATCACGCCGCAGGCTTTGCCGTTGACATAGAGCAGGTAGTCGGCAAAGCCGAAGCCGTTGTTCAGAGGGAATTCGCGGATGGCCACGCCCACAGCCGCATGGATGTTGGCATCCGACACGCCGCAGACGTGCCAACCCGCTGCAACTAGCAGTGCGTCGATGCTGACTCTGGCTTTTTGCTCTGGCGTCAATGGCTTCTCCCTGCGCAGCATTCTAGGTTACAAGCCAAATTCGCCCTGAGCCCCCGTGGAATATGCGCAAGCAGCTATGTTTGTTATAGCAAGTTACAGGATTTTGAGCGCCAGGAATGCGCTAGCCGGTGGCTGCCAGCGCGGCCGTAAGCTGCTGTGGTGATTGCGCTTATGGCCTAATAGCGGTTTTCCACTCTACAGCCGAGAAATTTCATGGGCAATCAAATCGTTACCGAAGCAGACCGCAAAGCCACTCCCGCACCCAAGCCAATGCCCGGCGTGGCGTTGACCACCGGTGGTCGCGGCCAAAAGGTGAGCCTTGAGCGCGGCACATCCACCCGCAGCAAGAAGAACCCCGGCAAGCGCTCCAAAAAAGGCGGCTAATCGCCTAGTTGGGCGGAATCGGGGCCTGCACATAGCGGTCCCGCCCGCTCTGCTTGCCATGCAGCAGTGCTGCATCGGCCCGGCTGACCGCTGACGCCAACGTGTCCGTTGGGTTTACCGGCGTCACACCGGCGGTCACCGTCATGGACAACTTGGCGCCACTACCCATCAGCATGGGATGCGAGCGCACCGCGTCCAGAATACGCTGAACCACTGCCTCGGCTTCATGCCCGAGCAGCAGAAACAAAAATTCCTCACCTCCGTAGCGCACGCCGATGTCGTTGTCGCGCAGGCAGCCTGTCATCAGTTTGGACAGGTGCTGCAAGGCTTTATCGCCTACCGGATGGCCCCAGGTGTCGTTAACCACTTTGAAGTGATCCACGTCCACCATCGCCAGGTGCAGGGGAACAGACTGACGGGCGGCGTCTTTCTGGCGAATCTGGAACGCATAGTCCAGCCCATTGCGCAGTGGCAGTCCGGTCAGCGCATCCATTTGTAAAACAGATTCGGCCACGCGCTGGCGCAAAACGTTCAGGCAATCAACCATGGTGGTCTGTGCCGTTTCATAGGTCTGCAAGTCTTCCACCCGGGCAGGCAGGCCGCGCGATGCCTGTTCGCAAAGCATCCGAACGGAATCGTGCATGGCACGATGGTGGAGCTCAACGTCACGGGTCGTCTTCGGGTCAAACCCGGTCAATGTGGCTCTTTCTGCCAAGAGCCATTTTCCAAATTGGCAATGCTGGTGGGCATCCAGATGCAATATTTCTTCGCCCGGCGGGTCGCGCAGCAGGGCACACCGCAGGAGGCGCTGGTTCCAGGCCAGGTGGTCCTGAATGCCACGGTCAATTCCGGCAAGCAGTTTTTTGAACTGGTCCTGCTGTGTCGCTAGCTGGTTTACAAGGTCCATAAAACTTCCTTCGCCGCCAGTTTAGTTACCTAAAAGGAATGCGCAAGCGGGTGCTGTCACGAAACACGCAGATTGGTCTTGCTAACCTAAACCGGCCCGCAGAGTCGCTGATTTGACTTGCGTTCTGCACGCATGCGGGTCAAATCCGTCGTCTCGACCCGCCCAAACCTGAACACCATGACACCTGCATCCACTTTTCCTGTGCAATCCGAGCAGGACATTGAGCGCCTGGAGCAGATGCCGCTGCCAGAGGCGATTCCCAGCAACAGCACCTACGAGCTGATCAGCCGCTCGGCGCGCGCCCGCCCGGACCACCCTGCACTGACCTTTCTGCACACCGGCAACCCCGACGACACTCCCACCCGCTGGAGCTACCGCACCTTGCTGGAGGGCATCCACCAGACTGCCAACCTGTTGCACACGCTGGGCATGCGCCATCAGGACGTGGTGGCGGTGATGCTGCCGGGCGGGCTGGCCTACCACTTGGCCTTGTGGGGCGGCGAAGCGGCCGGTATTGTCCAGCCGCTGAACCCCATGCTGAGTGATGACAAGCTGTTGTCGCTACTGCGCGCCAGCGGCGCGCGTGTGCTCATGGCACATGGTGCAGAAGACGACAGCGGCATGCTGGCCAAGGCGATGCGTCTGAAGGCGGCATTGCCGCAACTGAGCACCGTGCTGCTGGTCAGCCCCGATGGCCAGGCGCTGCGCCATGGCGGAGCACTGCCCGACGGCGTATGGGACTTTCACGCCCTGCGCGCCAAACAACCCGATGACCGCCTGGTGAGCCAGCGGAACTTTGCCCCCACCGACATTGCCGCCTACTTTCACACCGGGGGCACTACGGGTGCGCCCAAGCTGGCGCGGCACAGCCATGCGGCCCAGGTGTTCACCGCGTGGGCGAATGCCGCGATGCAGGGCTTCACGCCCGACGATGTTTTGATCAACGGCTACCCACTGTTCCATGTGGCAGGTGTGTTGCCCGGGTCGCTGTGTTCACTGGCGGTGGGCATGGAAACCGTCATTCCCACCGCGTCGCTGTTTCGCAACCGGGAGGTCATCCAGAACTACTGGCGACTGGTCGAAAAATACAAGAGCACGCTGGTGTCTGGCGTTCCGACTGCGCTGGCCGCGTTGGCGGCAGTGCCGCTGAACGGTGCAGACATATCCACCGTGCGCTCCGTTCGCACCGGCGCTGCACCCTTGCCGCCAGAGTTGGCCGCCCGCTTCAAACGCCAGTTTGGCCTGCAAATCAATGAGAGCCTGGGTATGACGGAGATGGCAGGCTTGTCCACCGTCGCACCCCCGGGAGGAAATGCGCCCGCTGGCTGCGTCGGCTGGCGGCTGCCCTACACAAAAATCCGCATTGTGGCGCTGGACGCCAATGGCGCACCAACGCATCAGGCCCAAGGCATTGGGGAGAGCGGCATGGTGCTGTTCAAGTCGCCCAACCTGTTTTCAGGCTACCTGGACGCGCAAGAGACCGCCCGCTCATTCACGCCCGACGGCTGGCTGATCAGTGGCGACCTGGGGTGGCAGGATGCGCAAGGGCGCTTGCACCTGTCAGGCCGGGCCAAGGACCTGATCATCCGTGGCGGCCACAACATCGACCCCAAGGTCATTGAAGATGCACTGGGTGCGCACCCTGCGGTAGACCTGTGTGCCGCGGTGGGGGCGCCAGACACTTATGCGGGGGAGCTGCCAGTGGCGTTTGCCTCTTTGCGCCCGGGTGCCACAACCACCGAGGCAGAGCTTTTGGCGTTCACCGCTGAACGGGTGGATGAAGCCCCTGCCCAACCCAAATCCATCACCATTCTGGCGCACATGCCAGTGACCAATGTGGGCAAAATTTACAAGCCGGAGCTGCGCACCATGGCCACCGCAGCGGTGGTGCGGACCCTGGTGAACCAGGTGTGCGATAGCTTGGCAATTGCCAAGGAGGCTCGCCCTGAAGTGCTTGCGGTGGCGGACACCCCCGTGCGCGTGATGCTCGACCTGCAGCGTCAAGGCGCGGCGCTGGCAGCTTTGGAAAAACAACTCTTGCCACTGCTGTCCGCGCTGCCCGCCCAGGTTCTGGTGGAGCATGCGGCCCCCTAGCGCTGGCGGTGTACGATTTCGGGCCGCGCCTCCGCTTCGAAGACGCCAAAAAAGGTAAGCCCCATGCATCCGAATGAACAGCCCATTGAGCGGATTGAAACCGCATTCGGCATGCGCTGGTTTGACGGCTTTGAAACACGCAGGCTGTCCGTCAACGGCGTTGACAGTTTCATCCGCTTTGGGGGCAACCGCAATAAGCCAGCAATGGTGCTGTTGCACGGGTTTCCGCAAACCCATGTGATGTGGCACCGGGTTGCGCAACAGCTGCGTGACGACTACTTTTTGGTAATGCCTGACCTGCGGGGCTATGGCGATTCGTCCCACGCACCCGGTTTGCCCGACCACAGCAACTACAGCAAGCGCGCAATGGCCTCTGATGTGGTGGCCGTCACCCAGGCGCTGGGCCTTGATGCGTTTTTTCTGTGTGGGCACGACCGGGGTGGCCGGGTCGCGCACCGGCTGGCGGTTGACCACCCGCAGCGGGTCAAGAAACTCTGCGTGATTGACATTGCGCCGACGCTCGACATGTATGCCCGCACCGACATGGATTTTGCACGGGCCTACTACCACTGGTTTCACCTGATTCAACCCGGTCCGTTGCCCGAGAACATGATTGGCGGCAACGCGAAGGCGTACCTGCACAACAAGCTGGGGGGCTGGGGAACGGGTGGCATGGCGCACATTGAACCGCAAGCCCTGGCCGAGTACGAGCGCTGCTTCTGCACGCCTGAAGCCATCCACACGGCCTGTGAAGACTACCGCGCCAGCGCAGGCATTGACCTGGAACAGGACCGCGAAAGCCGGGCACGCGGCGACAAGATTACCTGCGACACGCTGGTGCTGTGGGGAGACCGGGGCGTGGTGCAACGCATGTTCAAGCCGGTTGCGTTATGGCAGGCGCAATGTGCAGGCACCGTGACCGGAGAGGCCGTGCCCGCCGGTCACTTCATTCCGGAAGAACTGCCTGAATTGGCCGCCACAGCGCTGCGCACTTTCATGCGCTGACACGGGATTGCAGAACGGCTAGCGTCCGGCGCGGGCGTCGGCCACCAGCGAATCCACCACCTGCAGGGCGCGCTCCATGCTTTTCGCAATGGAGCCGTCGGTGTAAAAGCGGCCGGCTACGCCCAATGCGGGTACGCCTTCCACCTTGTAGGCGTTTTGCAACTGGGCTGCGCGCGTGGCCTTCGTAGCGACAGAGAACGAGTTGAACTGCTCGGTGAATTTGGCCTTGTCCACGCCCTGTTTTGCGACCCATTCAAAAATGGCATCCGCTTTGGCCAGGTTCAACTTTTCAACATGGATGGCCGCAAACACTTTGGCATGCAGCTTCTCAACGAGCCCCATGGCCTCCAACGTGTAATACAGGCGTTGCTGCGGCACAAAGCTGTCCTGAAAGGACACGGGAGCCCGTCGGAACGCGACGTCTTTGGGAAGCTTTTTGACCCACGCGTCCAGCGTGGGCTCGAACACATTGCAATGGGGGCAGCTGTACCAGAAGAACTCCACCACTTCAATCTTGCCCGCGGGTGCTTCAACCGGCGCACGGGGGTCAAGAACCTGGTAATCGGCACCCGGCTGAGGCTTCTTGGCCTGCGCGTGGGCCAAGGGTGAAAGCAAGGCGGTGGAAGCCAGTGCAACGCCTGCAGCAGCCTGGGAAAACTCACGACGTTTCATATTCATGCAAAACTACTCCAAATGTTTTTCTGTGACTGTTGCGCGCGGAAAAAAGTTCCCGCGTGTACCCGTTACCCAGCGGCCTGCGTTAGCGCTGCACACGCACCAGGGCGGTTTCCATTCCGGCCTTCGCCAGTTTTTCCTTGGTGCGCTCGGCCTCGTCCTTATTGTTGATGGGCCCCACCCGCACCCGGAAAACCGTACGCCCGGATTGCTCGCGTTCCGAAATTTTGGTCTCTATCCCGCTGAGCGACAGCTTGGCGCGCTGGCTCTCGGCATCTTCAGCCGTCCGGTAAGCCCCCAGTTGCACGAAGTACAGAAACGGCTCAGCGTCGGCCGCGGCTGACTTGGCCTTGGCCAGATCACCCAGCGGATCAGCTGTCACTGCAGGCTTGGACTCGGCTTTTGCCGCCGCTTTGGATTCAGCCTTGGCATCGGCCTTGGCCGGCGGAGTCACTGCCGGCGTAGCAGGCGTGGCAACCGCGTCAGGCATGACCAGTGGCGCTGCCTTGACCGGGTTTTTGCCATACAAGGGCGCGTTTGGGTCCCAGTCTTTGTTCTTCTTGGCCTCGGCTTCGTCCTTGTCCGCAGAGCGGCTTTGCCCTTTGTTCATGAATGGCACCGGAACCTTGGTGATGTAAACCGCCACGGCCAGGGCCATTGCCAGCCCGACCACCACCCCAATAATGAAACCCAAAAAGGTCCCGCCACGCTGCTGCTTCATGCGCTGCTTTCTTGATTGATTGATTACATTTTTTGCGGGGCACTGACGCCCAGCACTGCCAGACCATTGTGCAACACCTGCGCAGTCGCAGCGACCAGCGCCAGACGGGCCAGCTTGACCGTTTCATCGTCCACCAGAATCCGCTCGGCGTCGTAGTAGCTGTGATAGCAAGCGGCCAATTCGCGCAGATAGAAGGTCACATCATGTGGCGCAAAGTCAACCGCTGCAGCGGTGAGCATTTCAGGGTATTTGGCCAGCAGCAGCATGAGCGCCTGCGCCTGTGGACTTTGCAGGGGCGAAAGATCCACCTGCAGTAACGCAGTGACATCGCCACCCCACGCGGCCAGCACAGAGCAAATTCGCGCGTGCGCGTATTGCACGTAGTACACCGGGTTGTCGTTGTTTTTGGCGACCGCCAGATCCACGTCAAACGTGTATTCCGTGTCAGGCTTTCGGCTGAGCAGGAAGAAGCGCACAGCGTCCTTGCTGGTCCACTCAATCAGGTCCCGCAGGGTCACGTAGCTGCCGGCACGTTTGGAAATTTTGACCTCTTCCCCGCCCCGCACGACACGCACCATGGTGTGCAACACGTAGTCCGGGAAGCCTTGCGGAATGCCCAGACCCACCGCCTGCAACCCGGCACGCACGCGGGAGATGGTGCCGTGGTGGTCCGTGCCCTGAATGTTCACCACCTTGTGAAAGCCGCGCTCCCACTTGGTGATGTGGTACGCCACATCGGGCACGAAGTAGGTGTAGGTGCCATCGCCTTTGCGCATGACACGGTCTTTGTCGTCGCCGTATTCGGTCGACTTGAGCCACAGAGCACCATCCAGCTCGTAGGTCTTGCCGGCGTCGTGCAGCTTTTTCACCACGTCATCGACCTTGCCGCTGAGATAAAGACTGGATTCCAGGTAATAGTTGTCAAATTGGACGGAAAACGCTTTCAGGTCCAAGTCTTGCTCGTGGCGCAGATAGGCCACAGCGAACAGGCGGATGTCGTCCAGCGCGTCCACATCGCCCGAAGCGGTGAACTCCCGGTCGTCTGATTTGACCGTCTTCTTTGCCAAAAAGTCAGCGGCAATGTCGGCAATGTAGTCGCCGTTGTAAAAGCCTTTGCTCAGCGGATTTTCCGGGTCTATGGGCCAGCAGTCGTCCCCCGGTTTGAAGCCTCTGGCCCGCAGCTGGGTGCTGGTAGCCAGGGTGTTGATTTGCACCCCGGCATCGTTGTAATAAAACTCGCGGCACACCTCCCAGCCTTGCGTCTGGAACAGGCTGCAAATGGCATCGCCCAAAGCCGCCTGACGGCCATGGCCCACGTGCAGCGGGCCTGTGGGATTGGCAGAGACAAACTCCACCATCAGGCGCTGGCCGCTGGTGGGGCGCGAACCAAACTGCACCCCCTGCCCCAGCACCTCGCGCACCACCTGTTGCTTGCTTTCCGGCTTCAGGCGAATATTGATGAAACCCGGACCTGCAATCTCCACCGACTCCACCCAGCGCTGGAAGGCGCCCTGGGCCATTAAATCGGCACACAGGTTTTCGGCCAATTGGCGTGGGTTGAGCTTGAGCGGCTTGGCCAGTTGCATGGCGGCGGTGGTCGCCAGATCACCGTGGGCGGCGACCTTGGGCGACTCAAAGGCCGCTTTGGCGCCCGCACCGGGTGACAGTTTTTCAAGGGAAGCACTCAGGGCTTCAAGGAGTTCGTGTTTTACAGACAGCATGGGGGGATTTTACGGGGCGCAGGGGCCGGTCATCCAGTTTGTCATTTGGCGCGTTGTGTGTTTGAATTCCATGGGGATTTTTCCGCAACGGCGGCTTGACTGCCACATACTTGATAGGACAACCGATGAAAAAACTGTTTACCTTGCTGGCTTTGGGTCTCTCGCTGTCATTTGGCGCTGCACATGCTGCGGATGCACCCGCTGAAAAAACCGCACAGCAATCCAAGATGACAACCTGCAACAAGGATGCCACCGGCAAAGCCGGTGACGAGCGCAAAGCCTTCATGAAGGAATGCCTGAGCGCCAAGGCAGCCGCTCCTGCAACTCAGCAAGGCAAGATGAAAACCTGCAATGTCGATGCCAAAGGCATGAAGGGTGACGAGCGCAAGAAATTCATGAGCGAGTGCCTGAAGAAGTAAGCTTTGAAGTGCGGCGCTGAGGCTACCGCCACAGCGCCGCAACAATACCCGCAAACAACGCAAACCCCACCCAGTGATTCACCCGAAAGGCTTTGAAACACCCTTCGCGCGACCGGGTTCGAATCAGCCAGCCGTGCCACACCACCTGTGCACCCGCAGCCCCCACACCCAGCCACCACCAACGGGAGTGAACCAGTGGCGCAACCACCCCGCTCCACACCAGTAAATACGTGCAGTAGAACGCCAGCACCGCCGGCACATCCCAACGGCCCAGCGTGATGGCCGAGGTCTTCATGCCGATACGCACGTCGTCATCCCTGTCCACCATGGCATATTCGGTGTCGTAGGCCAGCACCCAGAACAGGTTGCCCACCACCAACACCCAAGCCTGCAGTGGCACATCACCCCTTACAGCGGCATAGGCCATGGGTATGCCAAAACTGAATGCAACACCCAGCACCGCCTGGGGCATGGAGACAAAGCGTTTGGCAT
>JBBRYR010000078.1:0-12547 GCA_038237415.1 Burkholderiales bacterium | reverse complement strand
GCCAACATCATCAGCCTGGCCACCAAGGCAGCCTCGGGCACGGTCGCGCCGTCCACCGGGATCAATATCGGCGTCGCCAACCAGACCAATGGCGTGTATGTACTGGGCTTTCTGGCGCGCTTTCTGGAGGCCAATGGCGACGGCAACATTTTGTCCACGCCCAACCTGCTCACGCTGGACAACGAAGAGGCCAAAATTGTGATTGGCCAGAACGTGCCGTTTGTAACGGGCCAGTACACCAACACCGGTGGCACAGGCAACACGGTCAACCCGTTCCAGACCATTGAGCGCAAAGACGTGGGTCTGACACTGCGGGTCAAGCCGCAAATCAGCGAGAGCGGCACCGTCAAGCTCACCATCTTCCAGGAAGTCTCCAGCGTGCAGGCCTCGTCGGTGAACTCCGCTACCGGCCTGATTACCAACAAACGCTCCATTGAGTCCAACGTGCTGGTGAACGATGGCGCCATCGTGGTTCTGGGGGGTCTGCTCTCGGACGAATACGCCGGTAACCAGGAAAAAGTACCGGGCCTGGGCGACATTCCGCTGTTTGGCAACCTGTTCAAAAGCGAGGCCCGCAGCCGCAAGAAAACCAACCTGATGGTGTTCTTGCGCCCGGTGGTGGTGCGTGATGCGGCTTCCAGCGACGCCCTGTCCCTGGACCGCTACGACATGATGCGCAGCAATCAGCAGCAGGCCCAGCCGGTACCCAGCACCATGGTGCCGATCAACGAAGCACCCATGCTGCCCGTCGCCCCCATTCCGGCGCTGCCTGCCCCCATAAAACAGCCATGAGCCTGCCCGCACACTATCCGCTGCCCTACGCGTTTGCACGCAGCCAGCAGATGCTGCTGGAGGACCATGGGGGTGATCTCACCCTGTGGCTGCACAGCCTGGAAGGGAATAGCGCGACCAGTGGCGTGAGCGAGGTCATGCGCAAGTTTGCGGTGCACCGCATTGAGGTGGAAGCACCGGAGTTGCTGCGCCAGCGCATCAGCGCGGCCTATGCCCAGAGCGAATCCAGCGCAGCCACCGTGGTCAGCGAGGTAGAGAGCGACATCGACCTGTCGCGCATGATGCAGGCCCTGCCCGCCATCGAGGATTTGCTGGAGACCTCGGACGACGCGCCCATCATCCGCATGCTCAACGCCCTGCTCACGCAAGCGGCCCGCGATGGCGCCAGCGACATCCACATCGAGCCCTACGAGCGCAACTCCACGGTGCGATTCCGGGTCGATGGCACGCTGCGCGACGTGGTGCAGCCCAACCGCGCGCTGCACGCCGCGCTGATCTCGCGCCTGAAGATCATGGCCGAGTTGGACATTGCCGAAAAGCGGCTGCCGCAAGACGGCCGCATCAGCCTGCGCATTGGTACCCGCGCGGTAGACGTACGGGTCAGCACCCTGCCCAGCGCCCACGGCGAGCGCGCCGTGCTGCGCCTGCTGGACAAGAGTGGCGCCAAGCTCAGTCTGGAGTCGGTGGGCATGCAAGGCGAGGTGCTGAAGCAATTTGAGCATCTGGTGTCGCAACCCCACGGCATCATTCTGGTCACGGGGCCCACAGGCTCCGGCAAAACCACCACGCTGTACGCGGCCATGGAGCGGCTTGACACGCGCGGCCAGAACATCATGACGGTGGAAGACCCGATTGAGTACGAGCTGCCGGGCGTCGGCCAGACGCAGGTCAACGCCAAAATCGACCTCACCTTTGCCAAGGCCCTGCGCGCCATCCTGCGCCAGGACCCGGACATCATCATGATCGGCGAGATTCGTGACTTCGAGACCGCGCAGATTGCCATTCAGGCCTCGCTCACGGGGCACCTGGTGCTGGCCACGCTGCACACCAATGACGCAGCCAGTGCCGTGACGCGTCTGACCGACATGGGCATTGAGCCCTTCCTGCTCAGCTCCTCGCTCCTGGGCGTGCTGGCGCAACGGCTGCTACGCAAACTGTGTACCCAGTGCCACGGCGCGGGTTGCCCGAATTGCGGGCAAACCGGCTACCAGGGCCGCACCGGCGTGTTCGAGCTCCTGGTCACCAACGACGCCATCCGGGCACAGATTCACAACAAGGCGTCCGAAGCCGAGATCCGGGTCGCCGCGCTGCACAACGGCATGACCTTGATGCGGGAGGATGGGGAACGGCTGGTGCAAAACGGCATCACGTCGCGCGAAGAGTTGGTGCGCGTCACGCGGGATTGATACGGGATTGATTCGGGACTGATTCAATTGGCCGGATTTCCGGCTTTTCTTTCGCTTTAGCTATACCTTCTGCGGCCCACAATCAGCGGCATCCAGGAGACAACATGGCACTGCAATACCAGCTCAAAAAAGGCAACTACCATTTGTATGACCTGAGCACGCCCGCGAGCAAGGTGACCGGCGAGCACCGTCTGCGGCTGACGACCGACACGGTGGTCATTTCCGGCCCGTTACCGGTGGACGAAATCAACAAGTGCCTGCGCATCACGGGCTACTGCGGCCACATGTTTTCCCGCCTGGCCAGCCTGCCGCACGGCAAGCGGCTCCAACACCAACACTGACCAGACCCCAGAATCCGCCTTACTGCTCGTAGGCAGCCAAGCGGCGGCGCTCCTCCTCGGTGAACCGGGATTGTTGCAACTGCGTCAGCGCAAGCTGGCGTTCTGACTCACTGACGTCCGCCTGTGACTGGAGCAGTTTTCCGCGTTCGGTCAGGTAGTTCGCGATGCGGCTTTTCCAGTCGGCCTCGTCCCGGTCGACATCCGCCAGACGCGCAGCGGCCTGTGCATCGAATTCCCCGGCACGCATCCGGTAGATCTCATCGTCACTGGCGCCCTTGGCCCGCAATTCGGTGGCCTGCTGCTCCACGCGAACCACCACATGGCTGGCCTCGCGCTCGCTGCGCAAGTTGGCGGGCATGGCTGCATCCAGGGCCGCGAGTTGCTGTTTCTTCTGCGCGTCGTTCAGCCCCGGATTCTGGCTAATCTCGAGGCGTGCCACCGCATCCATGTCGTAGGCATCGTCAAAGCCGAACATACCCCGAGTTTCATCGCCACTGAAATAGCGGGAGCGCAGGTCCTGCATGGCCAGCATGCGCCGGCGAATGGCTTGCACGCCATTGCCCGCAAGGTCTGGCTTGGCTTCCAGCTCCACCAGTTCGCGCTTGAATTCGATGTACAGGGCAAACAGCCGCTGGGCCTTCTTCGCCTGCGGTGCTGGCAAACGCCGGGCGAGCTCATTGTTCACTTGTTGCGCGATGGCCGCAATACTCTGCTCACCCACGGCACTCAGGTAGTAGTCAAACAGGCGCCTCAATTCTGAATACGCCAAACCGCCTGGCTGTCCCAGTGCCGGTCCACTTTGCAGGGCACGCAAGTCACCATCAGGGATGGTGCCCTGCATGGAGGGCACAAAGGGCGCAATCGCGTTCACTCTGGCGGGCTGGGCAGGTGCCTCAGCTGCCTTGTCCGACCCGCCAAAGAACCAGAGCGCACCCGCTGCCACGGCAGTCACTGCCCCTAAGCCGAGGATGATCCGGGTGCGATTACGCCGCATACGCTTTTTTACAGACCCAGATTTTTGAGCCGGTTGGCGTGCTGGCGGTACAGGGTGACCGGGTTGGTCTCGAACAGATTGACCAGCCCAACGGTCTGATTGACTTCGTCGAGGTGGTTCATTGCGTAATCGTCACGGATGACACGCCCCAAGTGGCTGGAACAGCTGGCCACCAGGCCATCATTCTTGGCGCCGCCAAACGCCAGCGACGTCAGCGCCAGCGCCGGATCAATGATGTCGAGCAGGTTGGTGTAGGGTTTGGCGCCGCTCCAGGAAAAGTAGGACACGCCGCGCGCTGTGTAGGCCCCTTCTCCGCATGCAGTGGTGGGAACGCCTTCCGGGTAAGCCTGGTTGAACTTGAGCGAGCCGGTCGTGCTCAGGGATTGGGACGCGGCCAGCGAGTTTTGGGTCAAACCTGAAC
This sequence comes from Burkholderiales bacterium, assembly GCA_038237415.1. Taxonomy (GTDB): domain Bacteria; phylum Pseudomonadota; class Gammaproteobacteria; order Burkholderiales; family Burkholderiaceae_C; genus Allorhodoferax. The sequence continues at coordinate 8,593 of JBBRYR010000078.1, read as the reverse complement.
CACCAGACAGGAAGTTGATGATCGTGGCGAGCCCGTTGGTCACCGAGACCAGCACCGTATTGGACAGCGAACCTGCGGGGGCCACACCCAGGATTAAATCGGCCACCGCAGAGCCCTTGTTGACACCCCCCACCGAGGTGGCGGATGCCACCAGGTCAGGGCGCACCGATGCGACATAGCGAATGGTGGGTCCGCCATGGCTGTGGCCAATCAAATTGACTTTGGCAGCACCGGTGGCAGCCAGAATCTGCTTGACCTGGGTGAGCAACTGCTCGCCACGGACTTCAGAACTGTTGGCAGCAGACACCTGCGCCACATACACCCGGGCACCGTCCGAGCGCAGCGCCGAAGGAATGCCGTACCAGTAGTCCACCGGTCCAATCTTGTCAAAGCCGAACAAGCCGTGCACCAGCACGATGGGGTATTTTGTTTCGGTGTAGCCCGCTGCCTGGGCAGAGGCAGGCGTCAATGCAAGTGCCAGGAGGCAGGCACCCAGCCAGGTCATCAAAGTCTTTTTCAAAATAGTCTCCAATAAGGCCCGTGAGGCCAAAAGGGTTCAAGGAATCCGTCTGAAAAGGCAGTGCGACCGGTGGGGGTGTGGGCGCTGTCGCCGGACGATTGGGTACCGATTGCTTGTGTCAGTCGGCCCCAATCAAAATAGCACGGTCGTGCTTTTAACGAAGCATAGTGTTGCGACTGTTTTTTGTCACGCTGGTAAACCCGGGTGCGCCGGCCCACGCCAATAAAAAAGCCCCGCTGCGCGTCTGCGCAGCGGGGCTTTTCGCCCAGTCAGAACCGGGTTTAGAAGCGCCAGCCCACGCCCATGCCGAACAGCACGGGGTCCACCTGGAAGGTGCCGATGCTGTTGCCACCGGCATTGACGTTGGACTTGATGTAGACCTTCTTCAAGTCAAAGTTCAGGTACATGTTGCCGCTCAGGGGAATGTCCACGCCCACTTGCAAGGCACCGCCCCAACTGCTGTTGTCGAGGGTGACGGCTCCGCCTGCAATATCCACGCTGGAAAACTGGGTGTAGTTAATGCCAGCGCCCACATAAGGTTTGAAGCCGTTGGCATCAAAGTGGTACTGCGCCAGCAGCGTCGGTGGCAGATGCTGCAGCGTGCCGATTTCACCGCCAAGAACGGTGGAAGACAGCATGTGCTTCTGCGGCACGGTCAAAATCAGCTCGACCGCCAGATTCTTGTTGAAGAAGTAGCTGACATCCACTTCGGGAATCCACTTGTTGTTGACCGAAAGCCCCAGGTTCGTACTGTCGGTGTTGGCGCTGGTCAGATTCACGGCGCGAACGCGAACCATCCATGGGCCTTCCTTGGCCTGTTGGGCGAACACAGCACCCGACATCAGAGTGCAGAGTACGGCGGCGGCGATGACTTGTTTTTTCATATTGACCAGCTAATAAAGTGTCGGGGACATTCCCGAAATCGATTGAACGTCGCAACGCCAAAAGCCGGTTTGATGTGCATCAAAGGGTTTACCCTTATCTACACAAAACAGCAAAAAGTGGCCACCGCACCACAACAAGCCTGCGGCTACCATAGACCCATGCCCGCCTATACCTTTGAAGCCCTGACCGCCAACGGCGAAACCCGCAAAGGAATCATCGAAGCCGACAGCGCCCGCACAGCCCGCGGCCTGTTGCGTGCCCAGGCTCTGGTGCCGCTGGGTGTGGAGCCCGTGGGCGCAGGCGCACCGGGCAAAGCGGGCCAGGGTACCGCCAGACGGGGGACCACCCTGTGGAGCGCGCGCGTATTTGGATCCACCGCGCTGGCGATATGGACGCGCCAGATCGCCGGGCTGGTGTCGTCCGGCCTGCCGCTGGAGCGCGCACTCACCGCGCTGGCAGACGAAGCCGAAGATGAGCGACAACGCAATCTGGTGGCCGCCCTGCGCGCCGAGGTCAATGGGGGAGCGGCATTTGCGACGGCGCTGGCACAGCATCCGCGTGAGTTCTCCACCACCTACTGCGCCGTGGTGGGCGCAGGCGAGCACAGCGGTAACCTGGGTTTGGTACTGGAGCGGCTGGCGGACGACCTGGAGGAGAGCCAGGCCCTCAAATCGCAGCTGATAGGCGCCGCGTTGTACCCGGCCATCGTCACACTGGTGGCTGTGGTGATCGTCACCTTTTTGCTGGCCTATGTGGTGCCGCAGGTGGCACAGGTGTTTGCCGGCAGCAAACGCGCACTGCCCGTGCTGACGGTCATCATGCTGGGGCTGGGCAGCTTTGTGCGCAACCAGGGCTGGCTCATCATTCTTGCTATTATTTTTATAGCTATCGGCGCACGTTTGGCGTGGGCTAGCGCCGCATTTCGTGAGAAATTTGACGCCGCGTGGCTGAAGTTGCCGCTGGTCGGGCGCCTCTCGCGGGGCTACAACGCAGCCCGCTTTGCCAGCACGCTGGCCATGCTGGCGGCAGCGGGCGTGCCCATTCTCAAGGCGCTGCAGGCCGCCGCAGACACCCTCTCCAACCGCTCGATGCGCGCCGACGCGCTGGATGCCCTGGTGCTGGTACGTGAAGGCGCGCCGCTGGCGTCCGCCCTCTCGCAAAAGAAACGCTTTCCCGGTCTGCTGGGCATGTTTGCCAGGCTGGGGGAACAAACCGGCCAACTGCCGCTGATGCTGGACCGGGCCGCCAAACAGCTGAGCACCGAGGTGCAACGCCGTGCCATGCAACTGGCCACGCTGCTGGAGCCGCTACTCATCGTGGGCATGGGCCTGGTGGTGATGCTGATTGTGCTGGCGGTGCTGCTGCCGATTATTCAGCTCAACCAGTTGGTGCGATAAGCGCCGGGAGCCGAACCGTCAGCGCAGCGTGGCGGCCTTTACCGCCACGTCAAAGCGCAACTGGCTTGACGCTTCACCGCGCCCCGCAGTCTTGCTGCGCCCGACCCAGAGCCAGCTTTTGCCGTCACTGCTGCGCGCATACTGAAACTTGCGCTTGAGGCTGGCGCCGATGCGCGGCACCTCTTCTTCTTCGATCAGCAGCCGCTCGTCATCGGGCATGGGGTTCCCGGGATCCTTGCGCAGAAGGTGCCCGCGTGGGTAGAACACATAGGCCCGCAGATTCGCATCAATCGCAAGTTTTTTGATGAAGTTCTTCTGCGCATCCAGCCCGTCCAGAAACGCCGAGTAGTCCGGGTCAACCGACCCCAGCATTTCAACCGACGCTTCCGGGTAAAACCGCTTCATCCCGGCGCGCTCCAGCCGGATCGCGAGCGGGTTCACCCCATCCAGCGGTAGCGGGCGTACCGGAAGCAGCGGCGTCCAGTTGGCAGGCACCGGTGTTGCCAGGCGGTAGACGAGTTGCGGGCTGTCGTCGGCTGATTTGAAATCAATTTGCTGCTGGAACGCCAGGTTTTTAGCCTCCATGTCGCGGTCCAGCGGTTCGCCAGAAACGCCTTGTACTTTTTTCTCGATCGCCCACGCCAGGTTGGCCATCTCGTCGCGCACCAGAAACGTATGCTCCAGCACGGCGCCTTCCTGCACGCCGTCCACGCTGTCGGGCAGGAACATGGTGTGGCGCAGTTGCCGCTGCAAGTTCGCGCTCGCAGTCAACTCAAACAGGGTCCACGGAACCGGGTTGGCCTGGTTGCCTGGGTCGCTGATGGGGCCCACACTGGCGGGGATGCCAAAGGTGTCGGTGACCTGGAAGCGGGCCACCCGATAAATCGCGCCCACGGGCAGGCGCACCGGCACCACAAACCAGTCGTTGCCAAAGGTCAGCGCAAATTCGGTGATGGTCATGCGCAGCAAATCGGTGACGCCGGCTTCAGCCCCGGCAAAGCTGACGTTGCCGTCCTCAAATTCCCAATACCGCTCGGCTGGCATGCCCGGGTAGCGCACCGGTGACGGGTGGCGCGATGCCACAGTGAACGTCTGTACCCGCGGTGCGCCGCCCGCTGGCACCGCATCGTCCACGGGTGCGGCTTCCGCCCGGAAGTCATCCCAGTCCAGATGACCATCGGTGTATTCGTCAGCCTTCAGCACCACATTGCCGGCTTTCAGGGAGAACGCATATTCCATGCGGTTCTTCTGCCAGGACAGGTTTTCGCCAGCGCCCTGGGTCGGGCCTTCATAGGCCAGCTCATCCAGCCAGGCCAGCCACGCGGCCAAGGCGGTTTTGCTGGCGTCGGCATCAACCGGCGTGATGTTCAGCGCGGCCGGAAGGGCGGTAAGCCCACCTGCGCCATCGTCGAAAGGTCGCAGATCATCGGCCAGCCGCTGTGCGTCAACCGTTCGGGCGTTGAACAATGTTGACCAAAGCATGCCCGCCATGTCAGCCTGCGGGTCGGTCGGTGCCGCCAGCGTCATCGCATACGCGGCGAGCAGCGCTGCGCGCGCGTCTGCGCTGGGCAGCATGCGCAAGGCATGCAGCCCGGCTTCGCCCCGCAGCCGGGCATGGGTCTTCCACACGGGTTCGGCCTCCACGTGGGCTTCAAGCGGCGCACTGTCTTGGACAAGAGGCTCCCACGGGGTTTGCAAATCGTGGCCCGAACGAAAAAAATCAGCGGGGGTGCCTTCTACCGAAAACGCCAGGTTCAACGGTGTACCGGCATCTTCACCCTGAAATTCATTGAACTGCCATTGGCGTGACAACATCCACAGCGGGTCGGCCAGCGCCGCCTGCAGGCCGCTCTTCAGGTTGATGGCTGCGGGCTGTGTTTCAAGCCTGGTGACGCCCGTAATAGACGGCTTTTTCGGACCGAAATACGTGGGTGCCGCAAATTCTTTTTTAAATTCCCAAACCATGGTGCCCTCCTGATTGATCAAACTTTTCCGAGCGTGAAGGCCGCACCCTTCTTGAGCTGCGTAGACACCAGCCGTTTGCGCGCGTCGCGCAACAGCTTGAGCATCTGTACGCTGGGCAGCACGTCGGTGTAGTTCTGTGGCAAATAGTTGCCCGGCAGCACCAGGCCCAAGCTGCCTTCCAGGTCCAGCGGTTTTACGCCGCGCAGCCTGGCCAGGTCCCAGGCTTCATGGATCACGTCCAGCACGTCGTCAAAATGCCAGTTCTCCTGGCCCAGTCGCGGCGGCAGCGCCAGAACGATGCTTTGCGGGGGCCGCGCCCCCGGCGCGTCATAGTGGAAAGCAATGGCGGCGGTCTGAAACGGGTCAGGCACAAATTCCGGCCATTCGTCGCACACCAGGCCGGCCAGCAGGCTGTCCTGAGCCAGCGGGTCCAGCCCGCCGGGCGCATGCAGCACCAGGGCAAGGTCGGGCGCGCTGCGGTTGATGTTTTTGTACGGCGGGCCGGATTGCTGCTTCAGATAATCGCGTAGTTCTTCGGGCACTTGGGTGGTGTCCAGCGGTGTGCCCTCAGGCTCACGCCAGGCCTGCGGCAAGGCCGCCCAGATTTGACCGGGGCGGTGCGGAAATTGCAGCAGTTTGAAGGCGTCGGCCCCCAGTCCAACCAGCGCCTCGCGGGCCGACAGCGTTGCCGCAAACCGGTCCAGCCCGTCGCGCACGCGCGCCAGCTTGGGCACCCAGCCAGCCACGCACCACGGCATTTGCTGCGTCAGTGCGTCCTGCTCGGCAAGCGACGCATTGAACTCGGTGGCATAGGCGCCAATTGAAAATAGCGGCAGCACGGGGAAGTCTTTGCCCAGCAGCAGCCTGATCTGATCCATCGCCTGCTTGACGACTTGCCCGTGGGTGGGTGCCAGTTGGTCTGGCAGTAATTCAATTGGTTCATTGACTGCTTCGAGCCTGCTGTCTGTCAGTGCCTTCAAAGCCAGGCGCGCCTCCCTGGCGCGCTCGTCCCGCGTGGCGGGCTCGGCTTTGGCTGCATCAATCGCCAGCACCTGCTGGGGCCATGCCTGGCGCGGTAGAAAGTCTTCCATGGTGCCCAGGTTGGCCAGCAACTCGTCGGCATTGGCGCTGGCGTCGAGCAGGGTTGCCAACGCGGAAAAATCGGCCACCAGTCCCGCGGCACGCGCTTGCAGTTCGGCGCTGTCGACGCCGGGGTATTCACCCTCAGGGGGCAGCGTCTTTTCAATCTTGTCGGCGGGCGGGAGAATGTCTTTGCGGGTCAGCACGCGGGTCTTGTCCAGCAGGGCACGCAAGGTGGTTGCCAGCGCCTCGAAGTGGCCCAGCCCCAGCGTGCCGGCATCCGCGCCCTCCTGCGAAACGTCCAGGCCGGTGACGTTGCCCGGGTTGTCCAACTGGTCGGCAAACGCCGTGACCAGCCGGGCGCGAAAGCCGGTGTCGGCACCGTTAGCCACCGGGCCCGTCATGTTGCTGGCCGAACTGCTGGTGGCCATTAAAACCACGGAGATGGGTGACAGGCCCAAAGCGGCCAAAGCCACGGTGCTCGGTTGCGCGTCCACGACGGGTTTTCCCTGCGGATTGTCTTCATCAATGACCCGTCGGTGCACCTGTGCTGTGAAGGAATAGCGTGCCGGATCGCCCAGCATGTGCGCAAGCCATGCGTTCAGCGACGGTTCCGTGCGCGAGCGGCGGTCACGCGGCCAGGCCTCGTCTGGCCCCGGGCACAACAGCGCCACGCGTTGCGTGTAGCTGGCACCGCCGCGCGGCGTGCGTGACACCTGGGTTTCAATCGGCAGCGACTGCTTGTCGGCCACTGCCATGGCGGCGCCCGCACGCTCAAAATTGCCTTGCATGATCTGGTGCATGCCTTCGGCCATGAGCAGGTCGCTCACGCTGTCTGCCAGATCGAGCCCGTCTGCAGCTATTTTTGTCACCTCGACCCATTCCACGTCGGACGGCGGCGCACCGGTCCCCGGGCGTGCGCTCATCGTTTGGGTCAACCGCGTGCGTACGGCTGCACCGGCGTCCAACTCCCACGCAGCAAACAGGGCAACACCGTCCACCACATCGCGTGCACCAATGGCCTCCTGCGGCTCGTCTTTGGCGTCGCCACCGGCAGCGCGCCACGGGTACGACAGGCGCAGCGGCCAGATGAATTTGCCTAAGGCCGCGTCGCGCAGGCCACGTTCCACGCGGTAGCCGTACAGCGCTGCCAGCGGCTGGTCGCGCCGAAGCCCCTCCAGAATGGACTGTGCGCGCCCCGTGCGCCGTGAGTCCAGATCGATGTTGAACGCGCCCTGCTCCTGGTTGGCCATGAAGCCGCTGCGCAGAATGGCCGCGCTGGATGCCTGGCCGAGTGACGGTGCCAACAAGTGGCCGTCGCTGTCGGGGCGGTGGTCGGCCTTGAGATTCTCAACCCAGGCAAAGCCGCCAATGTGAATGCCCGTGGGTTTTTGCGCGCGTAGCTGCTCCAGCCTTCGGCTGGCACGCGCTGTGTGCCAGGCGTCCAGTCGGTAAGAGAAGGCATCCAGCGTGGTGCGAAAGGCGTGATTCAAGTCGCCTACCGTCTGTTTGGAGAGATAGTCCAGGCTCAGCGCCACGGCACCTACGTCGCGTGTTGGCTTGGTGTAGGACTGGACCGCGTCAAACAGCGCTGCTGTGGCCTTGGTGGCTTCGCCATGGACCAAGGCCATCGGCTGAAGGTTCAATTGCTGCACAACATGTTCACCCAGCGTGGCTTTGCCGGTGATGGACGGTATCGACACGCTCGCCAGTTCTTTGGGGCTGCTCACGCTGAAAGTGGCCTCTGTCTGGCGGACCGCTTCCACATACACCATCTTCGTTGTCGCATAGGCCGCGCCCTTGGATATGGCTGTGCCCAGTCTGGCCGTGGCCTCCACTGCGTCATGGCGTTCCATTTGAGCCGAATAGGCCAGCAGGGTTTGTAGCAGCGCCGGGCCATCCTGCTGGGCATTCAAGTCCGTGTCGCCCGCAGCGGGTGATTTTCGCAATGCGGCGGCGATGGTAGCGATGTAGTTCTTTTCAGGCGGCAGCATGGCGTCGTCGGGTGCCTCGTGCTGCTCTGCCTTGGCATCGGCCAGCACCCACGGCACTCCCGCCAGATACTCGGCGGGGTAAGCGTCGTCGGGCAAAAAATTCTTGTAGGTGTACAGATTGACGCGCCAGTAGTCCTTCACGCCCAGCGGGGCCAGCAGCTTCTGGATGAGGTCGCCTTTGGTTCCGGGCTTTTCCTCCACGAACGGTTGCCGAACCGACAGCAGCGGATCAGCCGCCCGGTCCCTGTAGTACGCGGCCTGGGACCAAGGTGATGTTTGCAGGATGTCCTGGGCTTTCTTGACGTTCCCGTCCTTGAGCAGCGGCACTTTTGCCACAACGACTTCCCACATGGGCCGCAAGACGCCCAGTACACCGCCAATGGCATTGTCAATGGCCGTCTCGGCACTGCGCTCATTGGCATTCTCAAACCTGCGACCCACCACAGGCAATACCCCGTAAGGCTGCTTGTTCACGCGCAGCAACGGCAGCGGGCCCGCAGGACGCAAATACGACACCGCGTAACGGCGCAACGCATACAGCGTGGGCGTTTTCAGCAGACGGAACTCTTCTTCCCCCGGCGTATTCCACAACTCCATCAGGTAATGGCCAAACGTGCCGCGCCACAGTGCATTCATCATATGCAGGGCGGTGCGCTGCTCCGTCAGGTGTGCGTTGGCAATGTTGTCGGCGGGCAGGCTGTCAGGTGGCAAACCGAATGCGCTGGTGAGCAGTTGCAGGGCGTCTTTCTGCT
>JBBRYR010000077.1:0-12647 GCA_038237415.1 Burkholderiales bacterium | reverse complement strand
CGAAGGAAGCGCCGGAAGCAGCCAGAACGGCCAAAGCGATTAGTGTCTTTTTCATTTAAAAATACTCCAAGGTTAAACAAAGGGCTCCGGTACGAAGTGTTCGGGACCCCGGGCCAACCTCCTAGTTCAGGAAGTTAGACGTATTGCAACAGACGCCTTGGGGTTTGGCAAAGGAAAGCCCTTCGCAAACGCAAAAAAGGGACGCGAACGCCCCTTTTTCGTTGTCCAAATGCAACAATTTGTTAACCTGCACCGGTAGCCATGCCTGCCCACGCAGGTCTTGGCTACACACTGTCTTTAGAACGAGTGCGACAACAGCACTTGAACTTGGCTGGATGCGTCGTTGCCGTTAACTGCAGTCCAACGAGCGTAGTTAGCGACCAGCATGGTGCGCTTGCTCAAAGCGTAATCAGCTTCGATAGCGGAACCAGTGATGGTGCCTGTGCCTTGGCCGGTGAACGCGTTGTCGTCAATCTTGCGGGACACAAACTGTGCACCCAAAGTCACAGCACCCAAAGGAGCCGACACGCCCAACAGGTAATCGGTCGCCTTGCCACCAGCGTTCAGGCCAGAGTTGGTAACAACAGCACCCAAGCCAACTTTGGCAACACCAAAGTCATAAGAACCAGACGCGCGGGTCTCGTCCTTGTACTTGGCGTTGGCATTGGCGCTGTACGACAGGTATTTGATGTTCGCAGCGATAGGACCCTTGCTGTAGGTGCCAGACAGGCTCGAACGGCTTTGGCCAGTGATGGCTGCGTCGCCTGTGGTGCCCAAGCCAAGGCCGAGACCGGATGCGGCTTCTTCGTAAGCAGCAGCCAGAGTGAATGCGCCAACTGGGACTGCGAAAGTCACGGAATCACGGCTGCTGCGTGCATTCAGAACCTTGCCGTCAAAACCGGAGTAGTACGCGCCCACACCAGCAATGCCGGCCGACAGGTAATCAGCACCTTTGGCAGTAGCCAAAGTGAACGTGCCAACGCTGGAAGACAGAGCCAAGGAAGCGTCACGACCAGTAGCCGTACCGTTGCCAGACTCGCCGCTGCGATCAGCACCAGCCAGAGCCATCTTGGCAGTGGCTTTCATGCCGCCGCCGAGGTCTTCGGTAGCCATGAAGTCGATTTCGGAAGTATCAACACCGAAACCAGCGGAGTCGGTAGAAGAATTCACACCACCGGTGGTGTTGGCTTGGTAGCCCATAGTCAGGTTACCAGTGATGGTGACTTGAGCGAAAGATGCGCCAGAAGCAGCCAGAACGGCCAGGGCGATAAGTGTCTTTTTCATTTGCAAATACTCCAAGGTTAAACAAAGGGCTCCGGTACGAAGTGTTCGGAACCCCGGGCCAACCTCCCTGTTAAGGAAGTTAGGTCTATTGAACCAGACCCGACTTAATTTTCAAAGCAAACACCAATAAAAAATGCAAAAGAATAGGTGTAAACCCCTTTTTGTAGCAAAAAAGTAACACCCACTCGTCTTTTTCAAGCCAGCTCGGCCTGCCCACGCAGGTCCGGGCTAAGCGCTGTCTTTAGAACGTGTGTGCCAACAGCAAAGCAAAGGATGTGGACGGATTGGCCATGCCCACCGCGCTGCTTGCGCCAATGGTCTGGGCTGCAGAAGCGGCATCCCAGCGAGCATACTGACCAACGATGCTGGTGCGTTTGCTAAGGGCATAGTTGGCACCGAGGATGTAACCGTTGCGGGTCCCGTTATTGGCAACTGTCGTGTAGTCGTCTGACTTGCGAACACCCCAGTTAGCACCCAACTGCAGGCTACCCAGCGGCACGCTCACACCCAACAGGGTCTGGGTGTCTTTTGCGCCGGCAGTGCCATCACTAGAGGTAACCTGGTAGCCCAAACCGACTTTGGCCATGCCGAAGTCGTACGCACCTTCCAGACGGGTCTGGTCTTTGGCGGTAGCTTGCGTGCCATCACGGTTGTCGTATGTGGAATAGGTCAGGTTGCCCGCAACCGCGCCAGCCTTGTAGGCTGCGTTGTAAATATTGGCACGCTGACCTTTGGAACCAGTAGCGCCAATGCCAAGACCGTCGGCTTTGGGTTCACCGTGCGCCACGCCCAGTGTCACAGGGCCCATAGGCAAAGCGTATGACACGACGTCGCGGGTGGCGCGCTTGTAGAAAAGACCGTCGGGTTGTTGGTTGGCATTGTCACCCAGGTCATCCAACTGCCAGTAGGTTGCGCCAACGCTGGCGATGCCATTGGCCAGATCGCCCAGCTTGATAGCACCCAGGGTCAACACGCCGTAGCCGTTCGTAGTCAAACGCAGAAAAGCGTCTTTGCCGACCACTGCACCAACAGTTGCACCGCCGTTGCTGCGATCCGCACCATCAACACGCATTTGTGCATCCAGCTTCATGCCGCCACCGAGGTCTTCCGTGGTGTTGAAGTTGATTTGCGATGTTTCCACGCCAAAACCGGAAGTATCTGCAGTGGTTGCGCCACCCTTGCTATAGGCCAAGTAGCCCATAGTCAAGTTGCCGCTGATGGTTGCCTGCGCGAAAGAAGCGCCGGAAGCAGCCAGAACGGCCAAAGCGATGAGGGTTTTTTTCATTGTGAAGTTACTCCAAGGACAAATTAAAGGCTCCGGGTCGAACAACTCGACGCATCGGGCCAACTTCCCAGTCTGGGAAGGTGTAAGGAGTAAACCCATATTTGATGTCATTTCTATGACGAAAAAAAGCCAATCCAGAAAAACCCGCGGTTGTTGTTTCTTTACTACAATCCACAAGCCATCCAGTGACAATCCGGCTGGAACTAGACTGCGAACAAGTCAAAACGGGAAATCTTTAATGGATGCTCTGCTCACCTCATTCGACACCGCCCTGCGCACGCTGTTTGCCAAGCCCCACGCCGCACAGGTGTGTCCTACGCTGCCAGACCTGCCCACCGAGTTGACCGCGGAGGAAAAACGCCACTCGGCCGGGCTGATGCGGGTGAACCACGTGGGCGAGGTGTGCGCGCAGGCGCTCTACACCGCGCAAGCGCTGGCAACGCCCAACCCGGCTTTGCGCAAGCACTTTACCGAAGCTTGCACCGAAGAAACCGACCATCTGGCGTGGACTGCACAGCGCCTCGAAGAGTTGGGCGAACGCCCTTCCCTGCTGAACCCGCTGTGGTATGCCGGCGCCTTTGGGCTGGGCCTGCTGGCCGGCCGTCTGGGCGACCAAGTGAGCCTGGGGTTTGTGGTGGAAACCGAGCGCCAAGTGGGCGCGCACCTGCAAAGCCACCTGGACACGCTACCCAAGGGCGATCACGCCTCCCGCGCCATCGTGGCGGAGATGCGTGACGACGAGCTGCGCCATGCAGAAGCAGCACAAGCTGCCGGCGCCATGGAGCTTCCCCAGCCTGTCAAAGACCTGATGCGCGCCGCCGCCCGGGTAATGACGACTGTGGCGCAGCGGGTTTAGGCATCCACTTAGCTCCGGTTGAGACCCAAGCCCTGCAGTCCGTATTGAAAGAAATCGCGAATGTGCGACTGGCGTACGTTTCCGGTTCAATGGCCCGAGGCACCGCAGACCCGCAAAGCGATATTGCCGTTGCGGTGCTTGCCGACCATGCGCTCCACCCGATGGAAAAAATGAACCTCACGGCCGCCATTGCCTAGGTGACAGGTCGCGCCGTGGACCTCGTGGACCTACGCAGCGCAGGACAGCCGCTACTAGGTGAAATATTGCGCGATGGAGTGCGTCTGGTTGGCAATGCAGATCAACACGCCGACTTGGCAACCCGTGCAGCACTGGATAGTAAAGTTGAGTCGCTGCGATCTAGAAGCTGACCTGGACGCGCAGGACGTTGTGGTGCTGAATCTGAGCCGTGCGGTTCAACTGTGCGTGGACATCGCCATGCACCCACTCGCCGGACAGGAAAGCGCTACGCCACAAACGATGGGAGACGCATTCAGTGCACTGGAGCGCTTAGGGACCATCGTGTTTGCCATCGCCACCGAGCATTTGGATGACTTTCGCGCCTTTGCCAAGGCGATGCTGGATCAATAGCGGAGCAAACTCAGACAGTCCTAAATCTCGACCAGCTCAAAACTGGTTGTCATTTCCGCCGTTTTGGCCAGCATGATGCTGGCGGAGCAGTATTTCTCGTGACTCATGGCGATGGCGCGCTCCACGGCGCTGGCGGGAACACCCTTGCCGGTTACCGTGAAGTGCATGTGGATTTTGGTGAACACCTTGGGGTCCACCTCGGCACGATCGGCCGTTAGCTTGACGGTACAGCCTTGCACCGCGTGGCGGCCACGCTTCAAAATCAGCACCACGTCGTAGGCCGTGCAGCCACCGGTGCCCGCCAGCACCACCTCCATCGGGCGGGGAGCCAGGTTTTGCCCACCGTTTTCAGGCTTGGCCGCATCGGGGGCGCCATCCATCATCAAGGTGTGGCCGCTGCCGGTTTCGGCCACAAAACCCATGCCGGATAGGGTTTTCAATCCGCCGGTCCAACTGACTGTGCATTCCATATTCAACCTTTTCCTGGTGCTCCGCGCGGGGTAAAAAAAATGGCGTCTACAATGTGTTTACGTTACTCCGCGCGGAGTAAATTATTTTAAACTTGCCAACCTGAGTGTAGCCCCATGAGCCCCAAACCGTCTTCGTCCATCCGCCCAGCCCTCAGCCCGGAGGATTACCTGAAGAAGATTCTGACCGCGCGCGTGTACGACGTGGCCGTGGAGACCGCACTGGAGCCCGCACGCGTGTTGAGCCGACGGCTGCACAACACGGTGCTGCTCAAGCGTGAAGACCAGCAGCAGGTGCGCAGTTTCAAGTTGCGCGGCGCCTACAACAAGATGGCGCACCTCACCCCCGAGCAGCTCAAAAAAGGGGTGATTTGCGCCTCTGCCGGCAACCACGCACAAGGTGTCGCCCTGAGCGCCAGCAAGCTGGGAGCCCGCGCCGTGATCGTCATGCCCACCACCACCCCGCAGGTCAAGGTGGATGCGGTGCGCGGCTTTGGTGGCGAAGTGGTGCTGTTTGGCGAGAGCTATTCCGACGCCTACAACCACTCGCTGCTGCTGCAGAAAAAGGAAGGGCTGACTTTTGTGCACCCCTTTGACGACCCGGACGTCATCGCCGGGCAAGGCACCGTGGCCATGGAAATGCTGCGCCAGGTGCAAACCCTGGGTGCCGACAAGGCGGCCAAGTCGGCGCAAAAATCCGGCAACATCCAGGGCCCCCGGCTCGACGCCGTGTTTGTGGCCATTGGCGGTGGCGGCTTGGTGGCGGGTGTGGCCAATTACATCAAGGCGGTGGACCCGCGCATCAAGGTCATTGGTGTGCAGATGAATGATTCCGACGCCATGATCCAGTCGGTAGCCGCCAAGAAGCGCGTCACGCTGCCCGACGTGGGCCTGTTCTCCGACGGAACCGCCGTCAAGCTGGTCGGGGAAGAAACTTTCCGCATTGCGAGCGACCTGGTGGACGAGTTCATGACCGTGGACACCGACGCCGTCTGCGCCGCCATCAAGGACATCTTTGTGGACACCCGCAGCATTGTGGAGCCGGCCGGTGCGCTGGCGGTGGCCGCCATCAAGCAGTACGTGGCCAAAAACAAGACCAAGGGCGAAACGTACGCGGCCATTTTGTGCGGTGCCAACATGAACTTTGACCGCCTGCGTTTTGTGGCCGAGCGGGCCGAAGTGGGCGAAGAGCGAGAAGCCCTGTTTGCGGTCACCATCCCTGAAGAACGCGGCAGCTTCAAGCGCTTTTGCGAGCTGATTGGCGAGCTGCCCGGTGGCCCGCGCAACGTGACCGAGTTCAACTACCGCATCAGCGACGCCGCGCTGGCGCATGTGTTTGTGGGCCTGACCACACAGGCCAAGGGCGAGTCCGAAAAGGTCGCCAAAAACTTCAACAAGCACGGCTTCAAGACGCTGGACCTGACCCACGATGAACTGGCCAAAGAGCATATTCGCCACATGGTGGGCGGCATCTCCGCACTGGCACAGGACGAACGTTTACTGCGCTTTGTGTTCCCGGAACGCCCCGGTGCGCTGATGAAGTTCCTGAGCCTGATGCGCCCGGGCTGGAACATCTCTTTGTTCCACTACCGCAACCAGGGAGCCGACTACGGCCGCATTCTGGTCGGGCTGCAAGTGCCGAAAGCCGACGACAAGGCATTTGCCCAGTTTTTACAGACGCTGGACTACCCGTATGTGGAGGAAACAGCCAATCCGGTGTACCGTATGTTTTTGCAGCGATAGTTTCTTAAAAGGCAGCCATGAGTGTTTCTCTGGACGGTAAATTGGTGGTGGCCATCTCCAGCCGTGCCCTGTTCGACTTCGAAGAAGAAAACGAAGTCTTTGAGCAGGGTGATGACACGGCTTACATGCGCCTGCAGCTGGAGCGGCTGGACGTTCCGGCCAAACCGGGCGTGGCGTTTTCGATGGTGCAGAAGCTGCTGGCCTTCAACACCGAAGCCTCGCAGAACGTGGAGGTGGTCATACTCTCGCGCAATGACCCGGTCAGCGGCCTGCGCGTGATGAAGTCGGCCGCGCACTACGCGCTGCCCATCATCCGGTGCTCGTTCACCCGGGGCGAGGCGCCCTGGCGCTATTTGAAACCCTTGCGCGCCAACCTGTTTTTAAGCACACATTTGAGCGACGTGCGCGCGGCACTGGAAGCGGGCGTGCCTGCCGCACAGGTGTACCCCCAGTCAGCCCATGCCAGCGACGCGCACCCGACCGAAGTGCGCATTGCGTTTGACGGGGACGCGGTGCTGTTCAGCGACGAAGCGGAGCGCGTGTACCAGTCGCAGGGTTTGACGGCTTTCCAGCAGCATGAAATCGACAAGGTGGCGCTGCCTCTGCCCGACGGCCCTTTCAAACCCTTGCTGGTGGCGCTGCACCGCCTGCAGCAGGCCGCCACGCCCCGGATGCGCATTCGCACGGCGCTGGTGACGGCCCGAAGCGCCCCGGCACACGAGCGCGCCATTCGCACGCTGATGAACTGGAATATTGAGGTGGACGAAGCCATGTTCCTGGGCGGACTGGACAAGGGCGAGTTTTTGCGCGAGTTTGAGCCCGACTTTTTCTTTGACGACCAGACCGGTCACATTGAATCGGCTGCGCGGCATGTGCCTTCCGGGCACGTGGCCAGTGGTGTGCGCAACTGAACTTTGCTATGGACACCTGGATGGGCAAGGCGAGCGGGGCGGGCCCAATGGCTCGTGTCCTCCGGCCTGCGGCCTCCCCCTTGACCTCGCTATTGGGCCCACCCCGCTCGCCTTGCCAGTGCTTTTGAGGTAACTCCGTGTAAAGACAGGACGCGGCGGTAGGCTGCGGCTGGTGTGTGTCCGTTGGAACTGCAATCACTCACAAAAGAAATTGACCATGCCATCAGAAGCCTGCTTGCCTGAAGCCGTTCCACGCAGAAATGCTCTTAAAAAGATAGCTGCTTACGCAATAGCTACGGGGGTCACAGGCTCTTTTAGTGCTTATGCGCAGGGTACCAGGCAAGCAGAGACGTCCACACTGACTGAACAGTGGCGGGCCTTGTCCCGCGTAGGCTATGGGCCTACCCCGCAATTGGTGCGTGCCGTACACGCAGCACCCAACGCCAAGGCCTGGGCTCTGCAGCAGATTGACCTGGCCTATGCCGCCAGTCAGTCGGCACCGCAGATAGCGGCTGATCTGGCCGACTTCAATGCGCCTTTGCCCACTATTTTTGAAGGCGGGCAGCGCGAACGTCAGGCCCGTGCAGCCGTCAAGGCCGGCGCCATGGAGAAGGACGAATCGCCCGCGGCCCGGCGCATGGAGTTTGTTGCGCCCACCGACCCCCTGCACTTCAGCCGCAGCATGGTGCAGAAAGCGGCCGCCTGGCGTCTGGGCGCCAACAGCCAGCCTGATTGGGAGAACCCGCTGCTGGCGCGCATGACCGAGTTCTGGTTCAACCACCTCAACATCTACTCTGGCAAGGGCGCGGTGCGGCCGTTTACCGGGCACTATGTGGTGAACGTGGCACGTGCCCACGCGCTGGGCAAGTTTGAAGACCTGCTGCTGGCCAGCGCACGCCACCCCGCCATGCTGCTGTACCTGGACCAAGCGCATAGCGTGGCCGAGGGCTCTGGTGGGGGCCAGGGCCGCAAGCGGGGTTTGAACGAAAACTATGCCCGCGAACTGATGGAACTGCACACCCTGGGTGTCGCCGGTGGCTACAGCCAGACCGATGTGCGCGAACTGGCCCGCGTACTTACCGGCTGGACGGTGGGGCCCCATGAGCCCGACGGCTTCCGGTTTGCGCCGCGTCTGCATGACACCGGCAACAAAGTGGTCCTGGGCCACAAAATCGCTGACGGGCCATTCGGTGGTGGTGAGCGCGAGGGCGAGCAGGCCATCCGCATGCTGGCGCGCCACCCCAAGACCGCGCAACGCATCAGCCTGCGCCTGGCGCAATTCTTTGTGAGCGACAGCCCGCCTGCAGAACTGGTGGCACAACTGGCGCAAACCTTCCAGAGCAGCCAGGGCGACATGCGCGTGGTGCTGCGTACGCTGCTGGAGTCGACCGCGTTCTGGAACCCCGACAACCAACTGTTCAAAACTCCCATGGACTTTGCCTGCTCGGCCCTGGCCGCCGTGCAGGGTGGTGCGCGCAGCGGTGATGCCGCACCCGACCGGCGCGCCCTGGTGCTCACCGCCGGATTTCTGGCCCAGGCTGGCCAGCCCCTGCACGGCTGGCAAACACCGGACGGCTACAAAACGGATGCCGCCACCTGGCTGGCACCCGAAGCGCTGACGCGGCGCGCCGACTACGCGCTGGCTGTGGCACGGCAGGCCTCTGACATGGAGTTCTTGGTGCCTTTTCTGAGCGCCGCTACCCGCGCGTCGATTGCCCTGGAGAAACCTGCACTGCGTGCCGGGCTGATGCTCGCCAGCCCCGATTTTCAGTACAAATAGACCGGAGCGCCCCATGCCATCCCACCCCAACCCCACGGAATTGAACCGCCGCCACGTACTACAGGCCTTGCTGGGCGCATCCGCCGCCTGGGCCGCCCCCATGGCCTGGGCCCAGAGCGCGCGCGTGGAGCAGAGCGACGGCCGTCTGATCGTGGTGTTTCTGCGCGGTGCGTACGACGGCCTCTCGGCGCTGGTGCCGCATGGCGACGCCAACTACTACGCGCTGCGCCCGTCCATCGCCCTGCCCCGGCCCGACGGTACCGCGCAAACCACCTTGCAGCTGGACGATACCTTTGGCCTGCACCCGGCACTGGCACCGTTGCTGCCACTGTGGAAGCAAGGCGTGCTGAGCGCCCTGCCCGCTGCCGGCTCGCCGGACCCAACGCGCTCGCACTTTGACGCCCAGCACCACTGGGAAATCGGCATACCGGGCAAAAGCAGCAATGCGGCTGGGTGGATGAACACGTTGGCAGGCACTTTATCGGGAAATTTCGCAGGTTTTAAGCCTGTAGCCCCCGACAGCACTGCGCAAGCAGCTATCAAATCAATAGCAATTGGGGTGGGCGAAGCGAACCCCCAAATCCTCTCGGGCAGCGCCCCGGTGCAACTGGTAGCCAAGGGACAGGCCGCTACGCGCCAGGGCGCGGTCGGCGACGAGCGCACCCGTGACGCGGTGATGCGCCTGTATGCAGGGCAGGACGACTTGTCCAGGGCGTTTCGGGTGGGGGCGGACAGCCGCATGCAAACGGCCAGGACGTTGAGCGAAGCGATGGGTGGCAACGAGATCGGCAAAGACATCAGCCGCGAAATGCAGGCCGCCAACAACGGCGCCGGCACTGCGCAGGGCCTGCTGCTGGACGCCCAGCACCTGGGCACGCTGATGCGCCAGGACCGCCGCTTGCGCCTGGGCTTTTTGTCGGCGGGCGGTTGGGACACGCATGCCAACCAAGGCAGTGTGACCGGTAACCTGGCCAACAACCTGGGCAACCTGGCCGCTACCCTGGTGCAATTGCGCCGCGATTTTTCACAGGCCAACGACGTCGTGGTGGTGTGCAGCGAATTCGGACGCACCAGCGCCGAGAACGGCACGCGCGGCACCGATCACGGCCACGGCAATGCCCTGTGGATCATGGGCAACAAGGTCAACGGCGGCCGTGTGCACGGCGGCTGGACCGGGCTTGCCGCAAGCAACCTGCACGAGAACCGCGACCTGCCGGTGCACAACGACTTCCGGGGCGTGTTCGCCCAGGTGCTACGCAGCACCCAGGGACTGGCAGCCGCTGACATCGACACCCTGTTCCCCGGCTTTGCGTGGGACCGATCGTTGGACGGTATGCTGCGGGCATGACCAAACTCGCGACCTTCCAGCTCTTTTTGCGCCGCGTCTGGGCGCTGTCACAGCCCTACTTTGCCTCGGACCAGAAATGGCGGGCCCGCGCCCTGCTGGGCGCCATCATTGCCCTGAACCTGGGCATGGTCTACATGGCCGTGCTGTTCAACGACTGGAACAAGCTGTTTTACGACGCGCTGCAAGACAAGAACGCCGCCGTGTTCTGGACGCAGCTGGGGCGCTTTACCTACCTGGCCTTCGCCTTCATCGTGATCGCCGTGTACAAGTTTTACCTGACCCAGCTGCTGGAGATGCGCTGGCGTGCCTGGATGACCGGCCACTACCTGGAGCGCTGGCTGAGCAACCACGCGTTCTACCGGCTGGAACTGGCGCGCTTCACCGGTAAACCGAACGCCCATGGCGACAACCCCGACAACCCGGACCAGCGCATTCAGGAAGACATCAACCAGTTCACCGGCCTGACGATTGGCCTGTCCATGGGCTTGCTGAACTCGGTGGTGACGCTGCTGAGCTTTGTCGGCATTTTGTGGGGGCTCTCCGGCGGGTTTGCGTTCACATTGGGCGGCAGCGCCTACAACATCCCCGGCTTCATGGTGTGGATGGCGGTGCTCTACTGCCTGGCGGGCAGCGTCATCACCCACTACATTGGCCGCCCGCAGATTGCGCTGAACTTCCAGCAGCAGCGGGTCGAAGCCGACTTTCGCCACCACCTGGTGCGGGTGCGGGAATACAGCGAATCCATCGCGCTGGACCGGGGCGAAAAGGTCGAGCGCCAGCAGCTGGACACGCGTTTCGGCAAGGTGCTGGGCAACTACCTGCAGCTCATCAACGCGCAGAAGCGGCTGATCTGGTTCACCAGCTTTTTCGGGCAAGCCGCGGTGGTGTTTCCGTTTGTGGTGGCCGCGCCGCGGTTTTTCAGCGGTGCGATTCAGCTCGGCGAGCTGATGCAAATATCGAGCGCCTTCGGCCAGGTGCAAGGCGCTTTGAGCTGGTTTGTGGACAGCTACAGCAGCCTGGCCTCTTGGCGCGCCACGACCGACCGGCTGACCAGCTTTGAAGAGTCATTTCAGGCTCTAGCCCCCATAGAACCTGCGCAAGCAGCTACTGAATTGATAGCAGACAACAACACATTGGGTACGCAGGACCTGACGGTTGCGCTGCCGGGCGGCACGGTGCTGCTGGCCGGCACCGCCTTGCATGCTGCTGCCGGCGACCGGGTGTTGCTGCAGGGGCCCTCGGGCAGTGGCAAGTCCACGCTGTTTCGCACACTGGCCGGTATCTGGCCGTTTTCCAAAGGCCGGGTGCAGCTGCCCGCGCAGACCATGTTCATTCCCCAGCGGCCCTACTTTCCCAACGGGCCGCTGCGCGAGGCGCTGGCCTACCCGGAAACCGCCGCCCGCTACACCGATGCGCAACTGCAGCAGGCCCTGAGCGACGCCCTGTTACCCGATCTGGCCGACCAGCTCGACACAGCGGACGCCTGGAGCCAGAAGCTCTCGGGTGGTGAGCAACAGCGCCTGGCGATTGCCCGGGTGTTGCTGAAAAAACCGCGCTGGGTGTTTGCCGATGAAGCCACCAGCGCGCTCGACGAAGCCACTGAGGCTTCAGTGTACAAACGGCTGCTAGCCCTCGTGGAATCTGCGCAAGGCGCTCTCATTTCCATAGCACACCGACCCGGCGTGGCGGCTTTTCACAACCGGCGCTGGACTTTGCTGCCACAGCCCAAAGGCGCGGCGGCGCGTTACCGGGTGGAGGACTGAAACTTCTCGAACCCGCGCGAGCGCAATTCGCACGCCGGGCAGGTGCCGCAACCATAACCCCAGGCATGGCGGTGTTCCCGGTCGCCCAGGTAGCAGGTGTGGGTGTGTTCCACGATCAGGTCGACCAGCGGCTGGCCACCCAGCGTCCGCGCCATCGCCCAGGTGTCCGCCTTGTCGATCCACATCAGCGGGGTTTCGATCAGGAAGCGCTTGTCCATGCCCAGGGACAGGGCCAGCTGCATGGCTTTCATGGTGTCGTCGCGGCAATCCGGGTAGCCCGAAAAATCGGTTTCGCACACTCCCGTGACCAGCACCTGCAGCCCCCGTCGGTAGGCTACGGCCGCCGCCAGGGTCAGGAACAGCAAATTGCGCCCCGGCACAAAGGTATTGGGCAGACCGGTGCTTTCCATCTGAAACGCGGTTTGCCGGGTCAATGAGGTCTCGCTGACCGAGCCCAGAACGGCCAAGTCCAGCAAATGGTCTTCCCCCAGTCTCGATGTCCATTGCGGAAACTGGCTGCGCAGCTCCTGCAACACCACCAGGCGGGCTTCCAGCTCCACGTTGTGGCGCTGGCGGTAGTCAAAGGCAATGGTTTCAACGCGCTCGTAGCGTTCAAGCGCAT
>JBBRYR010000076.1:0-13270 GCA_038237415.1 Burkholderiales bacterium | reverse complement strand
TCTTTCTGCTTGGGCAGCAGCGCGTTTTCAGCGACTGTAGCGGGCGCAGTGCGCTCCTGTGACGGGCTGTAGCCGGCTGGGGTTGTTTCGGTGTTGTTGGTAGGGGTGCCCAGTGGCACAAAACCCAAGCCATGCGAGTCACGCTGGGCCGCCAGCAGGTCGGCCAGTTCTTGCGCGCTGGTAGCGGGGTCTTTGGTCCATTCCAGGCCCACCACCACCAGCCGCTCCAGTGTGCCGGTGGCCAGGTCAAAGGCCCGCGCGTGGTGCTGGCTGATGGTCAGCGCCATGCCTTTTTCCACAGCGGCGTCAAAATCCACCAGCCAGGCCCGTTCGCCGCCCAGCAGGGGCTCGGGCGTGCCCGCGTTCAGCCAGTCGGGCGACAGCAGCAACTCGTCGGGAATGCGTTTGCCCCAGACGCGGAACACTTCGCGCCGGCCCGCCGCATAGCCGATGGCGCACCAGCGGTCGGGCAGCAACACAGCGCGGGTTTCCTTGGCCTTGGCGCTGATGGTTTGAACATCCGGAAAACGGGGTACCGCGCCTTCTTGGCCTAGCCCGTCAAAGTTGTCTGGCGTGGTGGCGCGGATGACCCAGGCGGCCCGCCCGCGACCAAATACCAGCGCCAGGTCGCGTGAGAGGCGTGCAGCGTCGTCTTCATCACCGCGAAATCGCGCCTGCCAATGGTCCATGCCGCGTTGCAGCTCGTCGCTGGTCAGGGCGTTGGTGTGTTCGATGGTGTTCAGGTCGTCCGGGTAGACGCGCACGCGCAGGCTGTCGGGTTGACCTGGCGGGAAGTAGCGTGTTTCAAGCCGCATCGGCAGCAAGGCGATAGGTTGCCCGCCGTCCATCGATTCGACCAGCTGCGCGGGATCAAGCTCGCGCAGCAAGCCGTTGGCAAGGCCGTCAATGTCAGCTGACATGCCGCGACGCCGGTCGGTGAGGTGCTGGCGTGCGAGAGCGGCCTGCGCCACGGCCTCGCGCAGCACACCCGTGACGTTGGGTGACTCGCCAGCGCGCTGCGCCGCGTCCAGCGCCGCTTGCTTGGCGGTCAGGTCAAGTTCGACCCCGCGCTGCTCTGCTTCAAGCGATTGGAGCGACAGACGCTCCCGCGCCAGTGCTGACAGGTTCAGATCAATGCGTGGCATGGCTTGCACCCCTCCCTGGTTATTCAGACGTATTTTTCTGTTTGTCTCACGCGTTTTTCAGCGTTTTCAGGCTCGCGCCGGCGTAGTAGCCCCGGAAAGGCCGTTGCAGCAGGGCATCGGCCACCATGGCAGCATGGGGCACGGCCCATTTCGGATTGCCGACTGCCGGCTGGGCCCGCTGCAAGGCAGCGCTGCCGAAATAGGCGCCTGAACCAACGCCCATATCGAGCCAATCCACATCCAGCCATTTTTTGCTGTTTTCCCCCTCGCCAACGCGTTCGTCAAAGCCAAAACGCGGCTCGGTCATTTGCTCTTCGAGGATGAAGAAATACTTTGCCATGTCGTCCGGGTTGATGGCAAAGCCCACATACGTGATGTCTTTGCCAAGATGGCCTTTCATCACCGGTGGAATCATCCGCTTGGGGTCCATCTGCCTGGGGTCGTCCACATCGGCAGCCACTGGCGGGCTGCTGCCGCCCGGCCGGTTTTCATTGGCGTCAATGGGATAGCTGTAGACCGATAGGGTGGGGAAGCGCTCCAGCAACTGTCCCCTGATCAGCAGGACCAGCATCGGTGTGCTGCCCTTTTGCTGGCCCAGCGGGCTGTTGAACCATTCATTGACGGGTGCAATGTCAGTGCTGCCGTTCAGGCGCTGCCAGAAATGCTGGAACGGTGTTCCGCGCTGGTCTGTCGGAAAGCCCTGCCAGAGCAGTTCACGGCCCATTTCGTGGTTGGCTCCCACCATCAGCGCCTCGACAAAACGCGGATTCGTCTTGACGGCCATGATGAAATCCTCAGGCAGCACGCCAACCCCTGGCAGGAACACGTCAGGCGCCAGCACCTCCAGTTTGCGGGACAGGGGAAATGGAAGGTGCGGGAAGGTCATCACGCGGTCAAAGGTGCGCGGAATCACGTAGCGCAGCTGTTCTGTAAACGCGCTTTTCAGGCTGGTGGAAATGAAGGTGTTGGACATGCCGGCTGACGTCCAGGCCACCGGCTGATCCCCAAGCGACAACGTGCTGGCCAGCCGCGCTGGCACGGTCTGGCCTGGGTCTACCCGCGTGCGAACCTGGCTTGCCGAGCGGGCCATTGCAAAATCCACTGCAATCACCGACTGCTCGTCAGGCAGCGCGCTCCATTGGTCCTGGTATCCCTTGAACGCTTCCGAATAGCGCTCCAGCACCGCGCGGTCTTTGATGGCCGGCGGCATGGTGATGGTGGGCAGCACCCGGACCGGGTCATCCGGGCGAAGGCCGGGCACCGCATCGAAGCGGCCCGGGGCTGACACACCGATGCTGACCGCCTTGCCACCCTGGCCCAGCGTGTTGGCAGGCAGGCTGGTGAACACGGCGTCGTTGCCATAGAGGCGTAGCGCGCGGATCGGGACAGCGCCCACGCTGCCAATGGCGGTTGCGCGGGTGGCCCTCACTACCGGGGCGCCCCGGCCCCCGCCCGTGACCAGCCTGCCAGCGTAGGGCTTCAGGTTGCCGCTGCGGCCATCGATCTTCAATGCCTGCGCGCTGACCTGATTCCCCAGTTGGCCGTCTTGCTGCACCGACAGCAACACGCCTTCCGAACCGCGCACGCTGGCGCCTTGAATGAGTTGCACAAAATTGCCGGCCAGCGGCGCACCCGCAGCGCGCTCCAGCTCGGCCAGCCGCAGCGCATGCGTCTCGGTGACAAGGCCACGATGCCAGACATCGCCGATGGCGGGCGGCTTGCGCACGGCGCCTTGCGCCTGGCGCCGCATCGTGGCATTGTCGCGCTGAATCTGTCGGATCTCGCCGGCCGGCAAGCTGCCGGGGAGGCCCAGGTAGGGCATCAAATCAACCATCGCCGCCGCATCGTCCGGCAGCTTGATGTTGTCAAACGAGCGGCTGCCCAAAAAGCCATCCGGCACCACGCGGTTGGGGTCAATCGCATCCAGGTTTTTGGTGACGTTGGCAAAGCGGTCCACCAGAGACGTCATCTGCTGTGTCATTCCGACTTGGGCCAAATCCCGTTCGCGCCATTGCGCCATGCGGAAGGTGGGTCTTCGCGCACTCGTCAGCCTGCGCATGGCCCCGCCAAAAATCTCGTCCGGCAGCGTGGCCGTGCCAATGCGCCCGAACAGACTCTCCTCGGGCGCGACCTTGATGCGCGCACGCGCCGGTGCCAGTACCGCCAAGAGCCGGGCCTCTGGCAGCTTGGCAAGGTGGCGCACTTCAATGCGTTTCAGGATGTCGCGGGACAGGCGCGACAGCGAGAACGCCCGCTCGGCCGCCAGCACATCCCCCACCTGTTGCCACGCCGCTTGCATGAACTCGTCCTGGTTGCGGCGCACCACCTCAGCCCCCCAGCCGGCAGCGAGCCGGTAGCGCGGCTGCAGGCTCAGGCCGTCAAGCCAGTGCTTGTCTGCGTCACTGCCCACCACGGCATGCCGCTTGGCCGGGTGCTCGCCATAGATGGGCGGTGATAGCGTCGGGACGAGGTCCGCTTTGGGCACGCCGCTCGTAGCGAGTGCTTGGCCGCTGTTGAGCATTGCTTCGAGCCTCGTGGCAAAGCCGTCGTCGGCCGGGGTTGGCTTGAAATCAAGCGACACCATCGCACCTTCGAAGATGGTGCGCCCCGGCGTTGTGCCCGTAAACAGGAGGCGATCGCCATCCACTGCAATCACCTGCTCGCCGATATGCTGCAGTTGCGCGCGCAATGCCACGTCGGCGGGCGAGTGGGACGCGTATTGGTCCGGCCGCTTCAGCCGCCGCGCCAGGGTTTCAATGTCACCTACCGGGCCGGTCGAAAATTCCCAGTGGAAGTACACCGGCAGTTCCATCTCGGTCGGCTGCGCGCTGTCCCACGCGGGGCCCAGGCTGGCAGACTGAACCGGCTGACCCAAACCCCGCAACCGGCCTGCGTCAAAAGCTGGCACCACACAGGCCACATAGCTTTTGCGCTCTTCAAGGCGGCGTGGGCAGACCAGTCGCGAAATATTGCGGGCGGGAGCTGCCTGCATCTCCCGCCCCAGGCCCTCGGAATCCGCTTTGCCGCGTTCGGACACGGCCTGTGCATGCGCCCACAGCGACGATTCGGCCAAGTCTGGCAACTCGGTGGCTGCGGCTGCCGCACTCAATGTGATGGAAGGAAGTGGATGCCCGCTTTTGAGCGTGGGTGGCGCAACGATGCTGCGGTCCACCACGATCAATACCAGCCAGGGCCGTAGCGGTTTACCGGTGTCGGCCCTGGCGGGCGTCAGCATCCACGGAAAATCAGGGGGATCAAAATCAACAATGGCGAGGTAGTTGGGCTCGAAGTTGGTGATGCCGGGCTTGGGGTCAGTGCGCACCATCAGGCGTGGATCGATGCCGATCACGTCACCCGGCGCGTAAAGCGTCAGATCCATGTTGCCAGACACCGCCGCCACCCCATTGCCGTCCTGCTTGGCCTGAATCGTCAGGCCGATATTCACCTTGGGCCGGGCTGCGAGGGGCGCACCTGCCGCGTCATGATTCTGGTGCGAGCGTGCCAGCCCGCGCCGCACCCAGGGCATGAATCTGTAGGGAATGCTCATGCTGTCACCTCCGCCAGTTCTGCCACCTGGGTGGTCGCACGTGCCAGGTTGCTGGCAAACACCCTCGTCTGCTCGGCCTGCCAGACGCTGGTAAAGATTTGCGCGCCTGCCACCGGTGTCAATGCGGCTTTGTCAGCCACCACCACGGGGGCAGGGTTCACGCGCAGGGCCGTGCTCTGTGCAGGCTGCATCAGCGCGCGGTCGCGCATTGTCGACAGGCCAGCCGCCCCAAAGGCCAGCAGCGGCCCGTGCATGGCATCCAGATAGAGCTCATCACCCTTTCGCCGTGATTTTTTGTCCACCCGGTCCGCACCCAGATCCGCCTCTTCGTAGTTCAGAGTTTCTTCGAAGATCTCTCCCAATTCGTAGGCATCGTCCTGCATCTCATAGCCGGCCGGGAACGACTCGAACGACGGCTTGGCCATCTTGTCATCCTGCGACATTTCCAAAAACTGGGCGGCAGCAAAAAAGTCGGTCCGCGTCGTCAGCAGTTTGGGTGCAGGTGCGGCATCACCCTGCGTTAACTTCAGCGCAGCGTTACGGAATTCGTTGGCACCGGTAATTTTGCTGCCGCTGGCCTTGGCCATGCGCAGTTCCAGCGGTATCAGCTTTTGCTGGAACAGCAGGCTGCCCAGCGGATGCGCCAGCACAGCGGTACCGGGCTTGATGTCGGCCAGGCTCAGGTAGCTCTCGCCACCTTTGGGCAGTTGCGCACTCCAGTTGCCGGGCTTGTCAATTTCCTTTTTCAACTCGGCCGCAATGTCCACCGTGATCTGCGGCGTGTCGCGGTCGGTACCCCAGGCCTCGTCAATGTTCAGCGAAAAATCCGGCAGCGGCCACGGCGTGTGCACTTTGGCGCGCCCGGCGATGTGCCAGCGCCCCGGGCCCGCCAGCAGGCCTTCGAGCCGGATCGACGCGAAATCGATGCCAAAGACTTCGATCGCCAGGTAAGCGAACAGGTCGATTTCAAAATAAAACCTGGGCACCAGGTAGCAGATGGCATCAAAACCGTAACCTCCTTCAATGCTGGCGATGCCGACGTCCGCCCACACCCGCAGCTCCGACCCGGCCTGGATGGTGGCTGACGTGACCGCAAAATAGCCTTTGAACGAGACGCCGATGATGCCAATGTCAAAGCTGGCCCCCACCCGGTCAAAGGGCACTGGAATATCCGAGGGAATTTCCTTGAAGCGCGGGTGAAAGCCGCCAGCACTGATCAGAAACATCGGGTTGTTTCCGAACTGCGCGCGAAACGCAAACTGCCCGGTTATGGTGATGAACGCCACGCGCGAGTTGACCAGCTTGGCATCAAAGGCAATGCGCAGCGGGTCAAACACCACCGAGCCGACGAAATCAAGCCGCAGGTAAAGAAGCGCGAGATCTGCCGAGACAAGCGGTGGCAACTGCACGATGGCTTGGCCCAGGATGACGAACTGGCTGGCTTCGATCAGCAGCCCCAGCCGCACCGTGACCAGGCTGGGCGTGCCCCAGCCGAGCTCCAGCATCGGCCCGATGACAAAGCCGCCGCGCTTGACGGGAAACAGCGTGCGCAGCGTGCTGATGATGCGCGGTGCATCGCCCACCGGGTTGGCCGGGAACAGAACCGCGTCCAGCGAGCCGTTGCCAATGCCTTGCGACAGCGCCGTCGGGCTGGCGGTGTGCTGCACACCAATCAGCCCACCCACACCCGTCAGCGTGAAACCAAACGACAGCTGGATGGCCGGGAACTGGCCAAAGATCAGCAGCAGCAGAGAGAAACCCGCCTCAGACTTCGTGTTCAAAATCGCGATGGCCTTGACGCCAACCGCCAGCATCTTCAATTCCAGCACGCCTGCATAGCCCTGCTCGTCCACGTTCAAATAGCCACCGCCCTTGACGATGCCCGCATCCAGCGCCAAGCCAATGCCGTTGGGCAGCTTGAATGCAAAACCGAGCGGTGTGCCCGGGTTGTCAATGTTCAATTCCAGCAGCACGCCAAGGCGGTCCACTGACGCCTGGAACGGCCCCAACTCAACGCCAAATGAGGCGGAGAGCTCAGCCTTCAGTTTGAGAAAACTGCCCGCGTCGGGTGACAGCCCGAAGGTGATACCCTGCAACTTGAACGGCCCGGTAGGCAGGGTGGGCACGGGCAGATTGGCCTTGAGCCCGGTGCCATTGACCAGCCGCAACTGGCCAAAGCGGTCAGCTTCGGCCTCAATGGAAAAATCGAGCGAGATGCCGTCGCCCAGGATGAGTTTGAGAAAACCGTCGCTGGGTTTTAACGCGGCCTTGCCCTTGCGTGCAAAGAAACCCATGCGGGGCTCGCCGTTGGCCAGTCTCAAGGCGACTCCGAGCTCGCCAATAGAAAGCTTTGCACCCAGCGCATCGCTGCCAATGACCAGCGCACCGGCCGGGTTGCTGCGCGACAGGTTGATGCCCACGTTGAAATCGCCGCTGACGCTGACCGCGCCCGGTGGCAGCACCGGCAGCAGCACGCTCACACCGGCGTCTGCCGTGAAGTCCACCGCGAAAGAATGTCCATCCTGCGGCACGTTGCGTTTTAGATTTAGCGCAAGCGCTGCCTTGATGGCGTTGGACACGCCGATATCAAATTCCAGCGTCGCACCCAGGCCCGGCGTTACAGGCAACGTCCACTTGGGTTTTCCCAAAAAGTCAGGCAACACCTGGGGCACGCCCCAGCCGCTGGCAGGCGCTGAAGATGGCGCGGTGAACGAACGGTCAATGGCGTTGCCAATCACCAGGCTGACAACCGCCAGCGCAGTCTGCACGTTTTCAACATCCTGCGGCGTGGTGGCGCCCATCAGGTTCGCCAGCTTGGCGGCTTCGCGTCCCGCAACCGGGTTGGCACTGGCATCGCCGCTCAGCATCAGCAGCATCTTCGCGATGCTGAAGGCGCTGGGCAGGTGGCTGTTGGGTTGCGGGTGTGTGAGCCGCTCGATCTGGCGCATAACCGGGCCAATCAGCGCCAGTGCTGCGGCCGGATTGCCACCCGGTTGCAGTGCAGCCACTGCATCTTTCAAAATATCCAGCGCCACCAGCGATTCGCCGATGACCTGAGACGCCTGCGCCAGCGATTGCCCATCGGCACCGCTGTCCTTGAAGTCTTCAATGTTGGGGTCGGCCGGCGGCGCGCCCGCGCTGAGCAAACCCAGCATTTGCCAGATCAGCGATTCGACCTGCGTCTGTTGTGCGGCAGGCATGTCGCTGGCGGCCAAGCCGCGCGCGATGGAGCCCTTGAACCACGAATAGGCTTGTAAGAAGACCTTGTCCGGCTTGGCCATGCAACCTCCCTGAGCCCGGGTCTTGCGATACACGCCGAGCCGGTGTTTGATTTGGCGGTCACAGATTTGGCGCCCTTTTTTTTTACCCGTCAATCTGTGGCGCCCAGGGTGTTACAAATGTTTACCCTTTTACGATGGAATCACCCCAGCGCACGCCACCAGTGAAACACGAGGTTGCCAAGGTAGCGCCCCAATTGGCACAGCCTTCTCCCGGTGCGGCTGACCCCGGCTGCGCTGGGGGTGGTAAGAATCTGCGCCTGCTGGTTGTCCGGCGCGCTGACTGCTATTTTTTTAATAGCTGCTTGCGCAATTGATACGGGGGCTAGAGGCTGATTTGACCCTGAATTGCCCCGACCAGAGCGGGTTTCACCACTGGCGGACTTGCCGCAGGCGGTGGAGTTTTTCATTCATCAAAATAGGTGTCGCCCCTCCATGCGACGGCAGCCGCCAGGTGTGGTGCCCCTTGTCATCGCGCTGGAGGTTGCGCATAGGGCTGGGTATTGCTTGGGGGACTTGGGGCATATGGAGGGCCCGCCGCAGAAGCTGTACTAGCCCGCACTGGCCAGCATGGGGCGCTCAATCCACCACTGGCGAGCATGCGCAGGGTCAACTTGTGCACCGGTGAAAGCGCATACGCGTACGCCACGTTCGTTACTACGGTGATAGAGGTAACGCAAACTGGCTTTGCACATCAGTGATTGCAGCAATTTGTGAACACGCCCAATGTGACCGAATGGAACGAAGTAGTCTGTAAGCCACATCCGATCACCGCTATTCCAATCTTCCGGGCCGAGCCCAAACAGAGGATTGCGGATGTAGCGGCTTTCTGTCTGCGCATTCAAATTGGCCCAACCGAAATAGGCGATGGGACGGCTTCCCTGCTCCAAAACTTCCATCACCAACACAAACTGATGCAGGCGTATAACCGGCAGCAGCAAATCGTTGAGTGCGTGCAAAGGCAGTTTGCGATGGTTGGGAGAATGCATCCATAGCCAGGCAGCGCTGCCGAAGTATTCCGCTTCACTGAGTAGCGGTTGATCCGAGGTTGCCGATATGAGCGCCGGGGCTATGACTTTGAAGTTAGGAGCTTGCATGAGCGCAGTTTGCCTCAAGTTTCTTAATGCTGGCAATGCTTATAACTGGTGAGACCTGTAGGTCCGGGTCAAATTCATGTTGGCGCGCACAGCTGAGAAACTGGCCCACGCGCGGAGCGAAGGGGCGCAAGACATAACGGGGGTCGCGTGCAGCGGGGCTACAGGCAGAGCTTTAGCGGTAACTTGTGAACACGCTACATGCGACAGCCCGTTATGTTAATTTTGCGATCAGCAAAGTTACCCCGCAGCACTGCCAGGGCGGGCCGGGCTTGATGCCCGGACTGGACTGACATTGATGCTCTGCGCGCAGCGCCTGGCTGGCTGCTCTGTCCGCTTAAAAGTATTCATGGCCACTAGCGCCAGTCGAATGTAAATTTCCACGCAATTGCATCAAGAGCTTTACTGTCGAGATAGGGGTGTCGGTTGTGCATCTCCTCATGCACCGCAATACCTGCGCCATCCAAACTAGTGTTTGCCCAATCAATTGGAATTTGAGAGGCTTCCTCCGCTAGATTCAGGACATCACTCAGCAAGCTTTGCCCCTTTTGTTGGCCGTAAATCTCAATAAGCTTTGCGCCGTCACAAATGGGAGACAAGGCAACACCATACCCAAGACACAGAACCACAGCTTGGCTCAAATCATTTTTGGCAAAGGTCATTTTCGTAATCCTATCTTTTCCAAATAATCCGCTCAATTGCCCCAGCGCTTCCAGGCTGCCCTTACCAGTTCCCGTTGCCCCTGCCACTAGTTTCACACCAAACCTACCAAGGTCAATCAATGCCTTGGCATCGATAGCCCATGCCTCGATGTAAACAGGCTCAATTCCCTGTGCTTTCTCTTGTGCAACGGCCAAATACTTATTCAAAGTGTTGTAGTCTGGGCACGCATTGGGCGCGGCACAGCTCCCCAAGGCAGTGATCTCCTTCTGAATGAAATTCACCACGTCATTGCATTCAGCCCCCTTGCAACTCAATGTCGCATTAGCAAGCAACTTGTTGCTCAGTTCGTCTTTGAATTTGAGTGCGGTCACGGTTCCACATGCACTTGAAGTGGCGTCTGCAAAACAAGCGGCTTGTGCCTTTTTTAAAGCCAGCCGTTCAGCATGTTTTAAATAGTTATTCTCCGCCGCATTGGCCCCGGTAGTCGCCGCAATATTCACCGCAGCCGCGTTATCCCCACCGCCACCGACCATCACCCCGGCCACAGCCGCCATAGTTTTGGCAAAGGCAATCGTTTTTGCCGGATCAGCCTTTCCATCCGGGTTGTAGAACTCCGCAGCTATCTCGCTCACCACGCCGCCCACCGCACCCGGTGCACAACCGCTGCCATTGCCTGCTGTGGCCGCACCCGTGGCACAGCCCAGCATAGCGTGGGCCAACTTATGAGTGAAGGCGTTGAGTTGTGCCGCGTTGCCATCTTTGCCGATGGCGGCGTCTCCAATTGCGTTTGCTCCCTGCGCTGCACCCGTCGTGATGAGCGCGTTGCTCAGGGACTTGGACAGTGCCTCTTCGTTGAACGGCTTGCCATTGATAGCCGCATCCATCGCCGCACTGGCGAGGTTGTTGGTAGTGTTTTTCAGGAGCTGGTCGGTAAATGTGCTCTTGGCAGCAGTGCCGCTCCCGCCGGGGTCAGGCCTGCTTGCTCATAGCGCCAGTTGTCATGCGCCAGGGTGACCTGGTCCCACTTCACATTGGGGTTGACTGCCAGTTGGTTCAAATAGTCCAGCCCGCCACCACTGGTTTGCGCTGCCAATGCATTGATCTGGGTCTTGAGGCCTTGGCCGCCTTGGGTGTCGGGTATCTGGGTGGGCGCGGCCCTCGTACTCGCGGATACGCTCTGCCACCAGGGCATAGCCTGCGCCTGCTGTGAGGATTGCGGGCACCGGAATGGGGTCAACCGCGCTCACGCGAAATGAGCTGATGCAAGAACCGCAACCGGTGGGCCAATTCTTTGCACAGAATTTGCAGTATTTGCTGCGCCACTTCAGGATGCTGCTGGCTGAGTGCATCAAAACTGTCACGACTCAAGGTGAGAGAGACCAGGGGCTCAACAGCCACCACATCGGCGGCGCGGGGCGAGCCATCTAAAAATCCCATTTCGCCCAAAATGGCACCTGCATTGACCCCCGCCAGGCGAATCGTGCCACCCTGAATCAGCACATCAGCGCGGCCGCTGGCTATCACGTGCAGGTCACGTGTTTTCTCACCCACTTTCAGTACATGTTCGCCCGCTGCGTAGTCGCGCCGCTCAAAACAACCTCTGAGCAGGGTTTGTGCGGTCGGGTCAAGATTGACAAGCAACGCATTCAAGTGCAAAGCATAGCCGCCTGCGGCGTCCGTGCGCGGGCGCTGTTCGTCGAGCAGCTGGTTTTCGCAAACTTCCAAAGCGCGATCCAGATCGGCAAAACCATCTGCTCGGCCCGGTCGGGCACAGTGGAACACGCTTACGCCACGCAAAGCGACAGACTTCTCAAAGCGATCCAGCATGAGCGCCAGCGTGGTGTCATGCGAAACCACTGCACGCCAGTCCAGAATCAGCCACTGCTGCTCTGCCCGGTGTGGCAGCAGGGCTTCAATTTCAGAGCGCATGCTGCGCGCTACACCAAAATACAACGCACCCTGTAGCCGTACACTTAAAATGCGCTCACCATGCTGCGTCAGCAGCGCTGTGTCGCCCGTAGAGCGCGCGCAGTTTGATCGCCAGGCCCTGCCATCGTGCACGTCCTTGATTGGGCTTTTACCGTTGCGTTTGGCAAACAACACTAAGCCCAGCACCATGCCCGCCAGCAGGGCAGCGACCATGTTGACCATCGCACCCAACAGCGTCACCAAAACAACAATCAACAAATCTTCCCGTTGTATCGCACCCATGGACAGGCGAGCCCGGGGCTGTAAAACATAGCGCCAGGCCAACTGCACACTGGGTGGATCCACCAAGTCCCTGACTAAAAACAACAACAGTCCAATAATCGCTGCGCCGGGCACCCAAGCCAAAAAGTCCAAACCATAAAACAGCAGTGCCAGAATGGAAAACACGATCAGCGATCCGGGGGTCAGTCCACCAGTTCGCATGGTCACCAGCGCTGGGGTCGAGGAGCCACTCAGGGGCACCGAGCCCAAGCAGGCACTGATGATTTTGCCTGCGGACAAAAGCATCACCTGCCGGGTATCTGGCAGTGGCTTGTCATCGACCTGCGAGATTGTTTCAACCACCGTGATGGTGTTCAAAAAAACCACCACGCCCAACAAGATGCTTGCAACCGCAGTGTGCATCAGCAATGCACCCAGCGCGCCATGGGAGGGCTCTAATACGCGCCAGTCCATCAAAGCAATGGGCAATACCCATTGCGTGTCCGGTGAGAGGACAGATGGCAACGCATACCCCAGCTGCGTCAAAATGGCTGCCCCCAAGCTGGCCGCAGCCAAGCCCAGCACACCAGCGGGCAGCTTTGGATTGAGGTTGTGCGCAGCGTAAGCAACAGCAAAACAAACCGCAACGACCACCAACGCAGGCCAAGCCGCGTCGAACGAGCCGGCAAGCAGGGCAAGAATCTGCTTGCCTTGGCTGATCACCAAAATCAAGGCTGTGGCATTGAGGAACCCAGCAAACACGGGTGCCGGTATGAACCGGGTCAGGCGTTGCAGGCGAAAGGCGTAAAAAACAGGTTGCAGCAATGCGGCGCCAATGCAAACCATCACCACCAGTGTCAGGCGGGTCACAGCGGTGTCTGCCAAACCCCATGCGTCGAGTCGCGGCACAAAGCTGTCAATAAAACCAACCAGTAGCGAAACCTCAAAAAAACGCGTGAAATAAGTCAGGGGCCGCTGTGAGAATGCAGCGCACAGATTGGTTACTGCAATCCCGCAAAACATTGCCAGCATCAGGGGGGCGATCATCTCTGGGCCAATTTTGTAGGCAACAAATCCCAGCGCACCCAAGGTGATGGGCAGGGCGCTGCTGAGGGCTTCAAGCGCCGTGAAGATCGTTTTTAACACCAGGAAATCTCAAAAATGTTTTCAGGAAGCCAGATGGGCGTAGATGCGGCTGGGCGGATACCTTGCTAGCGTGGAACGTACGTACAAGTCGCAACGCACACGGCTTGCACAGCCGAGCCGCGGTAAAAGCGTTACCGAAAGCCCCACGGCTCAATACTGAATACTGGCTGAAATAGTGCGTGAATATTGTGCTGCATTACTTGGATC
>JBBRYR010000075.1:0-13414 GCA_038237415.1 Burkholderiales bacterium | reverse complement strand
CTGGGCCATCACGTTGTTGCTGTATTTGTTGATGTCACGAATCACCTCGGCCAAGGGGGCCGAGCGGACTTCAAAAGCCGGTTTACCCGTGATCAGTGCCGGTGGAACCTGCCCGATGCGAACGCTGCCCCCCAGCTTGCCACCCATGTCCTGCCACATGCCCTGCACCGCGCGTGCGGCGTAGGTATTGGGGTCGGCATACGCCACGGGCCATACCTTTTCGCCGCAACTCGCGGGGTAACCGCCCGCAAAGCGGATGCGGCTGGCATCGCTGAAATCGGCTTTGAGCGCGCCGCGGTAGTCATTGCAGTCTCCGGCCAGCAGTGGCACGGTGGCCTGCATCTGTACGCCGGCCAGCGGCGGGTCAAACTGGATGCGGGCCATGTTGCTGCTGAGCTCGGGCACCAGCGTCATCACCACCGATTTGTAGTTGATCAGCAGGGCGTCAGGGGCCGCGTTGTAGGGTCGCAAGGGTTCGCCATCAAAACTGGAGGGATCGGCTTGCATCACGTCGAAGGCGCTGCGGTCCAGCACCATGTCGCCTGCAATGGTCTGAATGCCCAGCCCTTGCACCCGGCGCAACAGCAGCCACAGGCGCTCCAGCACCAGCTTGGGGTCGCCCTGACCTTGAATGTAAAGGTTGCCAAACAGCGTGCCGTCGCGCACGGCGCCTTCCACAAACACCGGAGTGCTCCACGTATAGGCCGGGCCCAGCAGCTCCAGTGCCGCAAAAGTGGTCACCAGCTTCATCACCGAGGCGGGGTTCATGGGCACGTTGGCGCGGTGGCTCAGGCGCGGCGCGCTCTGGCCCTGGGCGTCCACCAGCAGCACGGCCACTGCATCGCGTGGCACTTTGGCGCGGACCAGAGCAGCGTCTACTTCCGGAGGCAGGTTTTGCGCTTGCAAAGGGGTGGCAAGGCCACAAAGAAGGGCCAATGGGGCGGCCAGCAATAAAACACGAATGGGCATGGCCAGGATTATCCCGCCAGCACGGGGCTGGCGACCGGTTCCCCGATAATCCCTTGATGTCTTCTTCACTCAAAACCCCCTTCGGCACCTTGTCTCCCAAAGCCGTGGGCCTGATTGCCGCAGTGGTCACGGTGGTGATCTGGACCTCGTTCATCGTCATTGCCCGCGCCTCGGCCGACCCGGCGCGCGGTGGCGTGCTGAACCCGTTTGACATCGTTTACAGCCGCATCTGGGGTGCCGGCCTGATTCTGTTGCCCTGGGGCCTGTGGCTCACCTGGCGGGACCGCCTTCGCGCGCAGGAAGCCGGTGTGCCGCAAGCGCTGGGCACCGGCTCGTGCTTGGGCGGCCTGTCGCCTTTGCCCCTGCGGCGAACGCTGCAAATTGGGGTGTTGGGCGGCCTGCTGTACGCCATGCTGGCCTACAGCGGCTTTGTGTTTGCGCCGGCTGCCCATGCCTCGGTGCTGATGCCGGGCAGCCTGCCCCTGTGGACGGCGCTCCTGGCCGTGGTGGTGCTGGGTGAGCGCATCACCCCCACCCGTGCGCTGGGGCTGGTGTGTATTGTGGGCGGCGATTTGCTGGTCGGTGGCAGCAGTTTGCTGCACGCGCTGGATGGCAGCGGCATCTGGCGCGGCGATGTGCTGTTCATCCTCTCGTCCATCGTATGGTCCACCTACAGCGTGCTGGTGCGCCGCTTTGCGCTCGATGCCGTGCGTGCCACCATCGCCATCACCGCACTGGCTTTTGTGACCTATGTGCCGGTGTACACCGCGCTGTTGCTGCTGCATTGGGTGCCGGGCCAGGTGTTGGTGGCACCGCTGCACGATGTGGCGTTCCAGATGCTGTTTCAGGGCGTGGGTTCGGTGGTGCTTTCGGGCATTGCCTTCACCAAGATGATTCAGCACTATGGCCCGGTGCGCTCGACCATGATCACGGCGCTGGTGCCGGGCTTGTCGGCCATCTCCGCCGCCATCTTTCTGGGTGAGCCGCTGGTCTGGAATCTGCTGGCCGGGCTGGCGCTGGTGACGGCGGGCATTGTGTTCGGGGTGCGCAAGGGTGCGGCCGTTGCTATCAAACCGATAGCTTCTCCCGCAATCAATACGGGGGCTTGAGGCCTGTTGGGCTTAAATTTATGAACCTGCTGGCTTTTGATACGGGTACCGAGATGATGTCCATCGCCGTGGCGCGCACGGTGGACGGGCGCATGCAGCAGTGGCAGCACACCAGCGCGGGCGGCGCGCAGGCGTCCACCCACTTGATCGCCACCATTCTGGATCTGATGGGGCAAGCCGGTCTGCGCCTGGACGCTCTGGACGCCATCTGCTTTGGCTGCGGGCCGGGCTCGTTTACCGGCCTGCGCACCGCGTGCTCCGTGGCACAGGGGCTGGCCTTTGGAGTGAATGTGCCGGTGCTGCCGGTGGATTCGCTGCTGGCGGTAGCGGAAGACGCACGGTTCTCGTTTTTGGGCACCCAGCCGCGTGGGCAGATCACGGCACTTCTGGATGCCCGCATGGACGAGATGTATGCCGCCACCTACGCCTTTGAGGGTGGCCAGTGGACCGAGTTGCAGGCCAGCCGCCTGGTGCGACCCGAAGCGCTGTCTCCCACCGATCCTGCGCAGTCAACCACAGACGCTCCGTGGGTGATGGCCGGCAATGTGTTTGCCGTGTATGGCGAGCGCGTGGCAGCACAGGCCCCTGGTGCGGCCTTGGCTTTGCGGATCTCCGCCCTGCCCACGGCGACGGCCATGTTGCGCCTGGCGCCCCAGTTGCTCGCCGCCGGCAAGGCGGTGAGTGCCGAACACGCCTTGCCCAGCTACATCCGCGACAAGGTAGCCAAAACCACGCAGGAGCGCGCCACTGAAAAGACGGCTGCACTCGCTGCTGTGGCTGCTTTGGCACTGTGAATGCATGCGCGATCAAAAGCTAGCCGTTGAAGTGCGGTTTGAACCCTTGCTGGCCAACCGGCTGGACGACGTGGTGCAGGTGGAGCAGCGCGCTTATGCCCACCCATGGAACCGCGCCAATTTTCTGGATGCTCTGCACTCCGGTTATCAGGCAGAGATATTGATGGCGGATGAAGCGATTCTGGGCTACTTTGTTGCCATGAAAGGCGTGGACGAAGTGCACCTGCTCAACATCACCGTAGCGCCGGAGTACCAGGGCCAGGGTTGGGCGCGGGTCATGCTGGATGCGCTGACCCTGTGGTCGCGTGGCCAGTCGGCCCAATGGTTGTGGCTGGAGGTGCGCGTCGGCAATGCACGCGCCATGCGGGTGTATGAGAGTCACGGTTACCGGCGCGTGGGACAGCGCAAGGACTACTATCCATCAGGGCATGGCCAGCGCGAAGATGCGGTGGTCATGGGCCTGCAATTGTGAATCTGGAAAAGACCATGGAACTTGAACTGGACGAACGCCAACGCGCCATGCTGCAGGAGATGGGTGTGCACGTCTGGTTGCCTTTGCCCATTTCCGAGCCAGTGCTGCAAACACCGGTTGCGCCGGCACAGCGTCCGGCGGCGCCTAGGGCGCCGGCAGTGGCTCCGCCGATTGCCGTTGCAGCCTCATCGGTTGAAGCCGTGGTGTTGCCATCCACCGGCTGGCCTGCGCTGCAGCAAGCCGCAGCCACCTGCCAGGCCTGCAGCTTGTGCGCCGGGCGCAAGCACGCCACGCTCCATCCGTCTCTCGTGGCGCAAGCCGACTGGCTGGTCGTGGGTGACCCGCCGGATGAAGACGAAGACCGCCTCGCCCAGCCCTTTGTGGAACAGGCCGGCCTGTTGCTGGACAACATGCTTAAAGCCGTGGGCGCCAGCCGCACGGGTGCGGGCCGGCAGGGCGCCTACCTGACCAATGTGGTGAAGTGCCGCCCCCCCCAGGGGCAGTTGCCCCAAGCGGCCGATCTGGCCCAGTGTGCGGCCTACCTGCAGCGCGAAGTGGCACTGGTGCAGCCCAAGGTCATTCTGGCCATGGGCCGGTTTGCCACCCAGGTGCTGCTGTCGGAACACCCGGAACAAGCCGCTTTGCCGCTGGGCAAGCAGCGCGGCATGGTCTACCGTTACCGCGGCATCCCGGTGGTCGTGACTTACCACCCCAAAGTGCTGTTGCGCGCGAGCGCGGACAAAGCGAAGGCCTGGGCCGATCTGTGCCTGGCTTTTGAGGCAATGGCCGCGGCATGAATGCCATGCGCTCCCTACAATAGGGGCCATGACTTTTCTAGACCAGTTGCGCACTGCCGAGCGCCAAAACGGCTCCTTGTTGTGCGTGGGGCTGGACCCCGATCCAGCCAAATTCCCTGACCGATACCGTGGCGATGCCAGCAAGATTTACGACTTTTGCGCATCGATTGTGGACGCCACGGCTGACCTGGTCATTGCATTCAAGCCACAAATCGCCTACTTTGCAGCCCACCGGGCCGAGGCCCAGCTGGAGCAATTGATGGCGCATATGCGCAGCACTGCGCCGCAGGTGCCCATCATTCTGGATGCCAAGCGTGGCGATATCGGCAGCACCGCCGAGCAATACGCCATTGAAGCATTCGAGCGCTATGGCGCAGATGCGGTCACCTTGTCGCCCTTCATGGGATTTGACTCGGTGCAGCCCTACCTCAAGTACCACGGCAAAGGTGCATTCCTGCTGTGCCGCACCTCCAACCCCGGCGGCGACGATCTGCAAAACCAGCGTCTCTCCACGGTGGACGGCTCGCCACTCTTGTATGAACACATCGCCCACCTGGCGCAGGGTTCCTGGAACCTGAATGGCCAGTTGGGGCTGGTGGTCGGTGCCACGTACCCTGCGGAAATTGAGCGTGTGCGCGCCGTGGCGCCCACGCTCCCATTGCTGATTCCGGGCGTAGGCGCCCAGGGCGGGGACGCGGTCGCCACGGTGAAAGCCGGTTGGCGCAGTGTCAATGGCGAAACCACCGCACCGATTGTGGTGAACTCCTCGCGCGCCATTCTGTATGCGTCCAGTGCGCAAGACTATGCCCAGGCTGCGCGCAGTGCCGCAGTCCTGACGCGAGACCTGTTGAAGGCGGCCTGCTCTTGAGTCGACTTGTTTCAACCTTGTCTGAGGGGTAAATGTTTGTAAAGGCGTTAGGGAATTTAATGCCCTGCCGATAACCTGCGGCGCGTGGTCCAACGACGGTGTTGGTGCCGTCAGGAGATCCCAATGGTTGAAGAAATGATCGACGTGGTCGCAGAAAAGGACCGTGCTGAGGCCTTGCTGCAGGTGCCGCTCACAGAAACAGACGTGACCGGCGCGCTGGCTCCAGGCCGTCTTGCCGCGGTGGCAGCTGCTGCAGCGCTGGCCGCTTGTGGCGGCGGTGGAGGTGGAGGTGGCGGCGGCGGCGCGGCGTCCAGCCCCTATGTTGCGGTGCCAGTGGCCGGCAGCACCGTCATCGTGTCCACAGCGGGTTACTCCTTCCTCACTATCAGTAGCGACGAGCAGGCCTCCCGCTTTTTGCAGCAGGCCCAGTTTGCGGCGACCGATGCGGACATTGCGTCTGTGCGCAACCTGGGATACGCCCGCTGGCTGGAAGCCCAGATTGCAACGGCCTACACCACGGGTTGGGACTGGCTCAACATCCAGGGCTACAGCGACGTTCAGAGCGCCAGCAACTATTACGACAGCACGGCCCAGGCCGACTTCATGGTCTGGAACCAGCTCATGACGGCTCCCGACCCGCTTCGCAAGCGCGTGGCGCTGGCCCTGTCCGAGTTCTTTGTGGTCTCTTTGACGGGAGTTTCCGCTACCTGGCCCAGCCACATCATGGCCAGCTACTGGGACACGCTGTGCAAGCATGCGTTGGGCAATTACCGCGACTTGCTCGAGGCCATCACCCTGAACGTGGGCATGGGCTATTACCTGAACACCAAGGGAAACCTGAAGGAAAGCGGCTCCGGCAGTTCGGCCCGTCAGCCGGACGAAAACTATGCCCGCGAGGTCATGCAGCTGTTCACCGTCGGCCTGGATGTACTCAATCCGGATGGCACACCACAGCTGGATGGTTCCGGCCACCGAATCGACACCTATGGACCCAGCGACGTCAGCAACCTGGCCCGCGTGTTTACCGGCTATGACCTGGACCAGAGCCAGAACACCCCGACGACGATTGCCCAGACTGGCGGTGGTACCCGGGTCGTTCCCAGCACCGACTTTGCCCGTTTGCCACTGAAACAGGTGGGCAACAACCACTCTGCGCTGGCCGCGACGCTTCTGGGCAATGCCGGCGTGACCGGGCCTGCAGGCGTCACCATTGCGGCCAACACGCCCGCAGCGGCAGCGCTCAAGACCGCGCTGGATACGCTTTTCAACCACCCCAACACGGCGCCGTTCTTTTGCAAGCAGATGATCCAGCGGCTGGTCACCAGCAACCCCAGTCCAGCCTACGTGCAGCGGGTGGCAGCCAGGTTTATTAACAACGGCGCGAACGTGCGCGGAGACCTCGCCCAGGTTTTTTCAGCCATCCTGCTGGATGACGAGGCGCGTGATCCGGCCGGGCTGACCGCACCGGAGTTTGGCAAGCTGCGCGAGCCCGTGGTGCGGCTGGTGCAGTGGGTGCGCACCTTCGGCGTGAGCTCCGCCAGCGGTGCCTGGAAAATCGGCGATTTGAGCGATCCCGGTTCGCGACTCGGGCAAAGCCCGCTGCGCTCACCCTCGGTATTCAATTTTTTCCGACCCGGCTATGTGCCGGCGAATACGGCACTGACGGCAGGGAAAGTGGCGCCGGAGTTTCAACTGGTGAACGAAAGCAGCGTGGGCGGCTACCTGAATTACATGATGGGCGTGATCGGCAACGGTGTGGGCAACACGGCGAGCGACATCAAGGCGACCTATGCGAGCGAGGTGGCGCTGGCCACCAGCCCCACCGCAGCCAATCCCAGTGCACTGGTTCAACGCCTGAATCTGCTGCTGTGCGCCGGGCAACTGTCCCCCGCCACCGTTTCGGCCATTACGGCGGCTGTCGGGTCCATGACCTCCGCCACTGCGGACAACAAACGCAACCGTGTCTGTGCCGCAGTGCTGCTGACCATGGCCGGTGCCCAATACCTGATCCAGAAGTAGAAAGCCCAGCCATGCATGCATTTGACTCTCAACTCCCCAGTCGACGGGCCTTCTTGCGCCGCTCAGGCCAGCTGGCCCTGACCGGCACTGCCTTGCCTTTCGTGCTCAATCTGGCGGCCATCGGCGAAGCCGCAGCCTTCAATGCGCCAGCGGGCGACTACAAGGCATTGGTCTGCGTTTTCATGTTTGGCGGCAATGATTACGCCAACACGGTCATCCCCTATGACGACACCAGTTACAACAAATACAGCACCATTCGGGGTGGTGGCACCGGACAAACCGCCGGTGGCATTGCTCTGGCCAAAGCCGCACTGACGCCAACGCTGCTGGCGCCCACGACTGCCCCGCTGGATGTTCTGAACCAGCCGCGGCAATACGCCTTGCACCCGGCCATGACCGGACTGGCGGGCTTGTTCAATGCCGGAAAGGCGGCGGTACAACTCAACGTGGGGCCGCTGGTCCAGCCGCTGACCCGGACCCAGTACAACGGTTCCCGATCGGTCTATCCCAGGCCGCCGCAACTGTTTTCGCACAACGACCAGCAGTCCATCTGGCAGTCGTCTTCGCCCGAAGGTTCCAAGGTGGGCTGGGGCGGCAATATCAACGACAAAGTTTTGACCCAGTCGCTCAACACCAATTCTCTTTTTACGGGCATTTCGGTGTCTGGCAACGCGGTTTTTCTGTCGGGCGTTTCTGCCTTGCAGTACCAGGTCAGCACCAGTGGTGCGATCAAGATTCGCCCGGCAACTGACACCTCCGTCTATGGCTCCACGGCGGTCCCGGCAGCCTTGAAGGCCCTGGTCTCGCAAGCCGCCGGTAGCCAGAAACTGGAAAATGAATACAACGCCGTGACCCGGCGGGCGCTGGACGCAGAACTGTTGATTTCGAACGCCTTGCAGCTGACCGACCCCGCGCGTGGCGGTACAGCGCTTGCCACCGTATTCGGCCCAGACAGCCTGTCGCAGCAGCTCAAAATGGTGGCTCGACTCATCAAAGGCCGCAGTGTTTTGGGCGCGCGGCGGCAGGTATTTTTTGTGTCGATTGGTGGCTTTGATCTGCACGACAATCTGATCGCCCAGCACCCCGCCATCCTGGGGCGGGTTAGTGACGCCATGACACGCTTCTATGAAGCGACAGCAGAACCGTCAATGGGTGTAGCCAATCAGGTCACGACTTTCACCGCGTCCGATTTTGGACGCACGCTGGCATCGAACGGTGACGGCTCTGACCACGGTTGGGGCAGTCACCATTTTGTAGTGGGCGGGGCCGTCAAGGGCCAGGCCTTCTATGGCACGCCGCCGCCGCTGAACGTGACCGACGGCACCGGCAACCCCCGTGTCTATACCGCCGAGGAGCAATGGCACGTCGGCCAGGGACGACTCTTGCCCAGTACTTCCGTGGATCAATATGCCGGCACCATGGCCAAATGGTTCGGCGTGGACCCGGTGACCGAACTGCCGGGAATCCTGCCCAATATTGTCAACTTTGGCTCGGAAGCAGGCCGCGCTGACTATCCCAGGGATTTGGGTTTCATGCTCTGAGAGCTTCAGGGGGCCGCAATTGCCCGCGTCAGGGTGGCTGGGCATAATGGGTCGACTCGCCATACTGCGGTACCAACCTTGGTGTGTCCCCATTGAAAACCATTGTCAAGACTGCCACGTTTTCGTCCCACCTGCGGTTTGCCGCCGCGTTTGCGCTCGCCCTGATCGCCGTTTTTGCTGCGTATGTCCTGTCGGAAAAACGGATTGACTCCGCCAACGAGCAGCGCTACCAGTCCTACTTGCTCGCAGATGAACTGCGGCAGTCATCGGACGACCTGACCCGCATGGTTCGCACCTATGTGCTGACCGGCGAACCCGTTTACCGGCAGCACTACTTCGACATTCTGGATATCCGGGACGGTCGCAAGCCGCGTCCAGGGAATTACGGCGGAATCTACTGGGATGTTGTTGACATTCAGGGCAAGACTGCGGGCAGTGAGGGTGAAATCCGTGTGCCTTTGGTGCGGAGAATGGAGTTGGCAGGGTTTAACCCGGAGGAGTTGAAGCAACTCACTTTAGCCAAGAAGAATTCGGACGCTCTGACTTCGATTGAACGCGAGGCCATGGCGCTGGTTGCGCCTCCTGGGCCTGACCTTGCAGCGCGTCGGCTGAAGGCCGGACAGTTGCTCCATGATGCGGCCTATCACCGCGCCAAGGCCGGCATCATGGCGCCGATTGATGCGTTTTATCAACTGTCCGATCAGCGCACGCTTGCCGCCGTTCGCCAAGCGGAGACCGTTGCCACATTGCTGCGTATAGGCTTCGTCGTGGTCGCGCTGGGGCTGCTGTGGGCACTTC
This sequence comes from Burkholderiales bacterium, assembly GCA_038237415.1. Lineage (GTDB taxonomy): Bacteria > Pseudomonadota > Gammaproteobacteria > Burkholderiales > Burkholderiaceae_C > Allorhodoferax. Next base: position 4,047 of record JBBRYR010000075.1, on the reverse strand, counting down.
GGCGCTCATTCAAAGCGCTGGCTACGACTCTGGGCGGCCCCGTAGATGCCATACATGATCACATCACTCGCATTGGTCAGGGGCATTTCACCGACCCCATCGCCCTGAAAACCGGCTCGGAAAACAGCGTGCTGGGATGGCTGGCCCATACCCAGCGCCGCCTCAATGACATGGTGCAGGCGTACCGGGATTCGGAAGCCCGACTCGGGCAGTCGGCCCGTCTCTATGCGGCGCTGAGCGACTGCAATCAGGCAATCGTGCGCAGCACCAGCGAGCGACAGCTTTTTGAGCTGGTTTGTCGCAGCGCGGTCGATCATGGCGACATGAAGATGGCGTGGATCGGACTCCTGGATCTGGACAAGCGCGAGGTTGAAGAGGCGGTTACCTACGGTGCGGGCGCAGACACGGTGGCGGATCTGCATGTGGTTATTGACGATGGCAGCGCCTATGGCCGCGGCCCCACCGCTGTGGCCATTGTGTCCAATGCGCCCTGCTGGTGCCAGGACTATCAGAGGGATCCGATCACGTCTCCGTGGCATGCGCAGGGTGTCGTCCATGGTTGGGGGGCCTCAGCGGCGTTGCCGCTGCACCGCAATGGCCAGGTTGTGGGCACGTTCAATGTGTACGCAGGGCAGGCAGGGGCATTCGACAAGACGGTGCAGGCGCTCCTGGTGGAAATGGCCTTGGATATCGACTTTGCGCTCAAGAACATGGACCGGGAGACTTCCAGGGCCCTCGCCGAGGCCCGCACGGCAGAATCGGAAGCCCGGCTGGCTCGGGCTCTGGAAGGGTCACAGGATGCTTTGTGGGACTGGGACCTGCCGCAGCAGCGTCTGTACTACTCGCCGCGCTGGTGGCACATGCTGGGATACGCGGTCGACCAGTTTCCGGTGGATTCCGGGTTGTGGCGGCGGGTCATGCATCCTGAAGATGTTCCTGGTGTTGAGAGGCTGCTGCATGATTACCTGCGCGGGGGCGGCGACAGTTTTTCGACCGAATGCCGATTGCAGCACAGCGACGGGCATTACATCCCGGTGCTGGTGCGTGGCTTGATCACGCGGGATGCTTCAGGACAGGCGGTGCGGGTATCGGGTACCAACATGGACCTGACCGAGCGGGTGCGAACACAGCAAATGGATGCATTGCGCAGCTTCATGCTGGAACAGTTGACCAGCAGCTTGCCGCTGGACCAGGTGATGCGGGATTTTGTGCTTCGGCTTGAGGACGTACTGCCGGGCGCCGTGTGCACCATCTTGCTGCTGGACGGCGAAGGCCTGCATCTCCAGCTGGGTGCTGCGCCCAGTCTGCCGGAGTTTTATAACCAGGCCATCGACGGCGTGCAGATTGGTGCGCAGGTGGGCTCATGCGGAGCCGCCGCATTCACGGGTCGCCGCGTGATCGCCGGTAATATTGCCAGCGACCCCAACTGGGTCGCGTTCAGGGAGGTCGCTGCGCACGCCGGCTTGGCCGCCTGCTGGTCCGAACCGATTCTTTCTGGCAACGCCAAGGTACTTGGCACCTTTGCCATCTACCACCGTGCGCCCTGTTTACCGGATGCCTACGAGATCGGCCTCATCGAGATGGCCGCGAGTCTCACCGCTATTGCGATTGAGCGGAAAAATGCCGAACTGCAATTGCAGCTGGTCGCCAAAGTGTTTGAGCAGGGCAACGAGGTCATCATGATCACCGACAGCCATGGCTGCCTGATGCGTGTGAACGATGCCTTCTTGCAAACCACGGGCTACACCGAAGCAGAGGCGTTGGGGCGCAGCCCGAGCATGCTGTCATCCGGGCGCCAGGACAAGGATTTTTATCGCACCATGTGGGACAACCTCCTGGGGCAAGGGCACTGGCAGGGTGAGATCTGGAACCGCCGCAAGGATGGTTCCGTGTACCCTGAATGGTTGTCGATCAGTACGCTGCGCGACGGTAGCGGAGCAGTAACCAATTACATCGCCATTGCCACGGACATCAGCAAGGGCAAGGAAGACGAGGCCCACATTCGGCAACTCGCCGACTTCGATCCCTTGACCGGGCTGCCCAATCGGCGCTTGCTGCAGGACCGGGTCCAAACCGCACTCAGCCATGCGCAGCGAAACCATGAATCGCTGGCCATCATGTTTCTGGACCTGGACAGGTTCAAGAATGTGAATGATTCATTGGGCCATCACGTGGGCGATGAACTGCTGGTCCAGGTCGCGCAGCGCCTGAAGGGGGCTCTGCGGGAGCAGGACACGGTTTGCCGTCTGGGGGGCGATGAGTTCGTGATTTTGTGCTCCGATACGGATGCCGGTGGTGCGGCCCATGTGGCAAGCAAGCTGATGGAGGCGACCTCCCCTCGCTACCTGATTCAACAGCAGGAGCTGACCATCACGTTTTCGATCGGGATTGCGCTTTTTCCTGCCGATGGCGACACGTTCGAGGAGCTGTCCATGCGAGCCGATACCGCCATGTACCGGGCCAAGCAGACCGGGCGCAACGCCTACCGCTTTTTCACAACAGAAATGCAGGCCCAGAGTACCCGCGCGCTGCAGCTCGAAAATGCCTTGAGTCGTGCGCTGGAGCACAAGCAGCTGCATCTGGTCTACCAGCCGCAAGTGTCGTTGCGCGATGGGCACATTGTTGGCGCCGAGGCCTTGCTGCGCTGGACGCACCCAACACTGGGTCATGTGTCGCCGGCGGAATTCATTCCGGTGGCAGAAGACAGCGGCCTGATTCTGCCGATTGGGGAATGGGTGCTGCGCACCGCAGCCCGCCAACTGCAGGTGTGGCAGGCCGCTGGTCTGTCGGTGCCACTGGTTGCGGTCAATCTCTCTGCGGTGCAGTTTCGCCAAGCCAATTTGCCGGATTTGGTATCCACCATACTGGATGAAGTCGGGCTACCACCCCAGTGTCTGGAACTGGAGTTGACAGAGGGCGTGGCAATGGGGGACCCGGTGGGTGCCATCACGATCATGGACGAGCTGCACCGGCGTGGCGTGCGCATGTCGATTGACGATTTCGGCACGGGCTATTCTTCTCTGAGCTACCTCAAGCGGTTCCAGGTCTACAAGCTCAAGATTGACCAGTCGTTTGTGCGTGACATCACCGATGACTCTGATGACAAGGCCATTGTGGGGGCCATCATTGGCCTGGCGCGCAGCCTGGGTTTCCAGACCATTGCCGAGGGCGTGGAGACGCCGGGCCAACTGGAATATTTGCGCGAGCAAGGGTGTGATGAGGTGCAAGGGTACTTTTTCAGCAAGCCCCTGGCGGCCATTGATTTCGAAGCCTTTGTGCAAGCCCGCACCTAGCACTGCCCACCGCGACCTTTCAGAGCAGCCGTTGCAGGTACTTCCCGGTGTGGCTGTCCGGGTTCGCCGCAATGTCCTCGGGCGTGCCCACGCCCAGCACCGTGCCACCACCGGAGCCACCTTCAGGACCCATGTCAATCAGCCAGTCGGCGGTCTTGATGACGTCCAGGTTGTGCTCGATTACCACAATAGTGTTGCCCGCATCGCGCAGCTGGTGCAGCACTTTCAGCAACAAATCGATGTCGGCAAAGTGCAGGCCCGTCGTGGGCTCATCCAGAATGTAGAGTGTGCGGCCGGTATCGCGTTTGCTCAGCTCCAGCGCCAGTTTCACGCGCTGGGCTTCGCCGCCTGACAGGGTAGTGGCTGCTTGCCCCAGTTTGATATAGCTCAGCCCCACATCCAGCAGCGTTTGCAGCTTGCGCGAGATGGTGGGAACAGCTTTCAAAAAGTCGAAAGCGGCCTCCACGGTCAGATTCAGAATCTGCGCAATGTTTTTGCCCTTGTAGAGCACTTCCAGCGTCTCGCGGTTGTAGCGCATACCCGCGCACACGTCGCAGGGCACGTACACATCGGGCAAAAAGTGCATTTCCACCTTCACCATGCCGTCGCCCTGGCAGGCCTCGCAGCGGCCACCAGCCACGTTGAAACTGAAACGCCCCGGGCCATAGCCGCGTTCGCGCGCCATGGGCACTTCGGCCATCAGCTCGCGAATCGGGGTGAACAGCCCGGTGTAGGTTGCGGGGTTGGAGCGCGG
>JBBRYR010000074.1:0-13686 GCA_038237415.1 Burkholderiales bacterium | reverse complement strand
GCGTGACAATGAAGCGCGCGTAGCTCATTGCCGAAGCATTTCGGAGTAAATGGTTATGGCCTTTTGGCCGTAGTCGCTCCACCCACCCAAGCTCTGCACGCGCTCCAAGGCGCGCTGGCCCATGCTTGCTCGCAGGTCTGGATGGTCGGCCAGCTGTTGCATGCGTGCGGTCAACGCATCGACATCGCGAATGGGCACAATGAACCCTTCTTGCCCGTCGGTAAACAAGTCCTCGCTACCCGTATTGGCGCTGGCAATTACCGGACAACCACAGGCCATTGCCTGCGCTTGAACCATAGCCAGACCTTCTTCAATACTGGGCAGAACCATAACGTGGCTGCGACTTATTAGTTCCTTCAACTCAGCTTGGGGCATATGGCCGAGCACCCGGGTGTCCGATGGCCAGAGTCCGCGAGAAGTAAGTAAGGCAATCAACTCCGCCGAGGGAGCACCCACAAAGGTGAGTGATTTCGCTGGATGGTTTACTTTTTTGTAAGCCTGCACCAGGTACTGCACGCCTTTGCGCAGGTTCATACCGCCGATAAACAATACATCGAAGCGTCCGGCCGCCGGTTCAGCCACGGGTTGAAACCGCGACAGATTCACGCCATAAGGCAACAGGCGCATCTTCTCAAAAGGTACTCCCTGTTTGAGAAAAGATCGCAGCACAAAGCCCGAGGGAACGGTGATGCAGTCTGCCTCGTCGTATTCGGCTTCTTCACGGGCGATGGCTCGGGGGTCGATCCCGGCGAACGGAATGCCCCACATTTCGTGTTCCTCGTGCAACAACTGGTCTTGCACCCGGATGTGCGAAGAACCACGGTCGCAGACGTAGTGTGCGCCGCTTTGGTGGGCCTTCTTGCCTGCAGCCAGGGTAGAGCCAGAAAGCCCAACATACACATCACACTCCGGCAGATTGCGCGCCACCGAGGCCCCGAAAGTAAGGGCATTGACATGTTCCCATTGCTGGATGATTGCCCGTGGCAGGCTTTGTTTCCATGGGAAGGCCATGTAAGCACCATGCACCCAAGGGAAGGTATGGATGAGTTCCTGGGGCAACCCTTCACTGCGCAGTTTGAAGTGGGGGTAGCCGGTAGATATGCCTGCCAGAACGCCACGCGAATGGAGCTCGCGTGCCAGGTCAAAGGTATGAAATTTACCGACTGCGGAAAGGGCGATTTTCATTGCAGAGCAGTCTTTGGATGGCGGTTGCCGGTGTGGGTCATCGTCGTGGCGCTGTACGCAAGCCAGGAGCAGGTGAGGGCGATAAATAGCTCGCTCAGCAGCATGGCTAAGCTAACGCCGTTCAGTTGAAATGCGCTGCTCAGCAGCCATGCCAGACCGACAGAAAGCATGCCGGCAAAGATGGACCAATAGGCCAGGCCAGTGTGTTGGTTGGTCGCCATCAGCAATACGCGGGGAACGTGCCAGATGCCACCCACTGCCGCGTACAGCAACATCAGCAACATGAGCGAGGGGACAAATTCAATAGCCCCGTGCGTCCAGAGACGCAGCATCCAGGGCGACAGAAAATACAGCACCACGCTGAGTAGAAGTGATTGCGCCGCGCCCAGTGCCGCACTGCGCAAGAAAAGACGGTTGACACTGGCCATTGCGCCTTGTCCGAAAAGCCGGGAAAACTCAGGCCACAGGGAGTGGCTGAATATTGCGGTGACTTGAACCGCCACCCGGGCAATGGTGCGGTAGGTATTGAACAGGGCAACCGCAACTGGCCCGAAAAGCGCGCCCACCAAAAGTGTCACGCCCTGAAAGCTCAAGGCATTGGCCAGTGGAAAGGCCATGAACGAGAGGGCAGGCTTGAACATGGACTGAATTTCAGCCCGGTCTGCGCGCTGAATGCCCCAACTCAGCCCCTGCCGCCCACTTCTTGCCAACACCATGCAGGCAATGGTTCCCGCCAGACGAACGGCCAGCCCGGTGAGTGCTACGGCAGCAAAGCTGCCAACCGTGACGAGTCCGAGCATGAACCCCATCCACTCGCCCCAGCGCACCAATGTTGCGGCCATTGTGCCGGTGGCGTAACGTTTGGTGGACTTGAATGCCGCCTCGGATAGCCCACCAAAAAGTGACACCAGTACGCCCATGGAAAGGGCTGCCAGCGCAATACGCTGGTCCATGGTCGCCACACCGGGTAGGGGCGCGGCCAGCATAACGAGGACAACCAACACGGCAAGGACGCCGCAAACGATCACCATGAACATTTGGGCGCTCTGAAAAACGCGGTTGGCTTCCAGGGATTCGCCTTTTCCCATGGCCATGGTCATCTTGTTGCCAGCTGCAGTGACCATGCCCACATCAGCCATGGAAAGGTAGGACGGAATGGCCGAGAGCATCAGCCAGGTGCCATAGGTTGCAGTGTCCCAAAAGTGCAGAAACAGGGGCAGTGAGGCAAGCTGAATGCCAATGGTGACAGCCATACCAAACGAGTTGGCACCCATACCGGCAATGATTCGACGAATCATGCAGGAAGACCCGCAGAGGCAAGGATGGAAGCAACGATCATTTCGTTATAGTGCCCATTCTTTTTGACACGCTGATGACCAGCATGGGCAATGGCTTTGCGTCGGCTGTCATCTGCCAGCGCGAAGCTGCACGCTGCGGCGCATTCTTCGGCGTCTTTCCAGAACAGGGCTTCATGGCCTTCGGCATACATGGCCGTGTGTTCGGTTGTGCGCTCTGCGCACATCAGACTGGCCAGCGCTGGTATTTCAAGCGAGCGCGTGGTGTGCAGGTCGCGGTTTTCTTTTGACAGCAACCCCAGATTGACCTTGGCGCACTGGATGGCTTTGGCATAGTCGTCACCACCGATGGCGCCACCTCCCCAGTAACTTTCAAGTTGAGACCACTCGGGGGCTTTGTGCCAGTTGGACCCACGGATGGTGAGGGGCACACCGCGCCGAATCAATTCCAGCATGAAGGGCCCACGCTCCGGAAACCAAGTGCCCAAGAAAAGCACGTCGCAATCCCAGGTTTGGTGATCATGCGCAGAGAGTTTGCGCGGTGCGTGGGAAAGCTCGTCTGCGCTTCGGTAAACGCGTATGACATTCCTTGCCCCCAGCGCTTGCGCCTCTGCAACATTCTCTTGCCGCACAACGGCATTGAGGTCGTAATGCGGCAAGCTCTGCCGAAACGCCTTGAAACGTGCCCCATCGCGGGGGCCAAGAGGGTCGTCGATGTTGTAGTTGACTATTTTTTTTGCATGTTGGCGCAAGAGAGAGATCACCTTGGGCGTAACCCACTCGCCACCGTCCACGTAGCACACATCAAATTGCCGACCCGTAAGCTTGCTGGATAACCCACCCATGAGCCAGGGGCTCAACAGGTTGCCCCCCAGGCGCCAGGTGATGCGGTCAACCCATGGTGTGTTGGGCAGCAGCTGACGCAAATCCATATGCTCAACCTGATGGCCCATGCGCCGGAGCGCGTTGGCGCGATCCAGGCAGGTGCCACTGATGGGGCCGAAATACAGTATGGAGAGGGCGCTAGACATGGGTGTTGAACGGAGCGCACTCGTAGGCTTTTCTGATGCCGTCAACCAACTCTGTACGAGCCTTCCAGCCTTGTGAATGCAGAAGGCTGACGTCCATCAGCTTGCGCGGTGTGCCGTCATGCTTTGAGGGATCAAAAACGATTTGCCCCTGGTAACCCACAACCTGCATGACCGTTTCGGCCAGTTCTTTGATGGTGACATCCTGGCCCACGCCAATGTTGATCAAGGGTGGCTCAAACCGCCCGGTCAACGACTCGTCGCTGCCCAAGAGGTTGGCGTAGGGCTCATCAGCCAGATTCATCAGGTACACGCAGGCGTCGGCCATGTCTTCGCTGTACATGAATTCACGTTTGGGGGTGCCTGATCCCCACACCACCACCTTGGCCGCATTGGCAACTTTGGCTTCGTGAAACTTGCGAATCAATGCCGGTATGACGTGGCTGTTTTCCGGGTGGTAATTGTCACCGGGGCCGTACAGGTTGGTGGGCATGGCCGCCAGATATTGGGTGCCATATTGGCGGTTGTAGCTCCAGCACATTTCCACACCGGCGATCTTGGCAAGGGCATAGGGGCGGTTGGTGGGCTCCAGCGGGCCGGTGAGCAAATACTCTTCTTTCATGGGCTGGGGTGCCAGCTTGGGGTAGATACAGCTGGAGCCTAAAAACATCAGCCGCTTGACCTGGTTCAAATAAGCCGCGTGGATTATGTTGGCTTGAATGAGCAGGTTGTCGCGAACGAACTCGGCGGGGTACGTGTTGTTGGCCAGAATGCCGCCTACTTTGGCTGCAGCCAGAAATACGTAGTCGGGCTTTTCTGTTTCAAAAAAAGTATCGGTTGCGGTTTGGCTGGTCAGGTCCAGTGCGGAGTGGCTGCGCAGTAGCAGGTTGTCGTAGCCTGCTGCTTGCAGGTTGCGAACAATAGCCGAGCCCACCAGCCCACCATGGCCGGCTATATAGATTTTTGCGTGTCTGTTCATGGCTGCTTTTGACGGTTTGTTCACTCGTGGTGGTCGAAAGTCTGAAAGCCCGCCAGCTTGACCAGTGCGTCGCGCCGAGCGCTGACGAAGTCGGCCTGGACCATTTCGGTCACCAGTTCCTTGAGCGTGGTTTTGGGCGTCCAGCCCAGTTTTTCTTTTGCCTTGGTGGGGTCGCCCAGCAGGGTTTCCACTTCAGTCGGGCGGAAGTAGCGGGGGTCCACTTTAACGATAACGTCGCCGACTTTGCACTTGGCGTCTTTGCCCGTGACAGAGGCCACCACGCCTTGCTCTTCAACCCCTTCGCCCTTCCAGGTCAGACCGATGCCCAGCTCCTGGGCCGCAAATTCTACAAACTGGCGCACGCTGTATTGGACGCCGGTAGCAATGACAAAGTCGTCGGCCACGTCTTGCTGAAGCATGAGCCATTGCATTTCCACATAGTCACGGGCATGGCCCCAGTCGCGCAGGGCGCTCATGTTGCCTAGGTACAGGCAATCTTGCAGGCCAAGTGCAATGCGCGCGATGGCGCGGGTGATTTTGCGGGTAACAAAGGTTTCTCCGCGCAGCGGGCTTTCGTGGTTGAACAAAATGCCGTTGCAGGCATACATGCCATAGGCCTCACGGTAGTTAACTGTGATCCAGTAGGCATACATTTTTGCTACTGCGTAGGGGCTGCGGGGGTAAAAAGGTGTGGTTTCCTTTTGGGGCGTTTCCTGGACCAGGCCATACAGCTCGCTGGTGGAAGCCTGGTAGAAGCGGGTCTTCTTTTCCAGACCCAGAATGCGAATGGCTTCCAGAATACGCAAGGTGCCAGTGCCATCTGCATTGGCGGTGTATTCGGGGCTTTCAAAACTCACGGCTACGTGGCTCATGGCGCCAAGGTTGTAAATTTCGTCAGGCTGAACCTGCTGAATGATACGAATCAGGTTGGTGCTGTCGGTCAGGTCGCCGTAGTGCAGAACCAGGTTGCGTTGCGAGACGTGGGGGTCCTGGTACAGGTGATCAATACGGTCGGTATTGAATGATGAGGCGCGGCGTTTGATGCCATGCACTTCGTAGCCTTTTTTTAGCAGCAACTCGGCAAGGTAGGCGCCATCTTGTCCTGTAATGCCTGTAATAAGTGCAATTTTTTTCATGATTACTGGGTGCGCTGAATGGTTTATTTGGTTTTGATTTCGCCGATGAACCTGTCGCGGTTCTCGGGTGCGATGGCCTGAATCATTTCTGCGGCAAACTGACGTTGAATGGCGTAGGCGCTGTCTGTGGCGGTGTCGATAGATGAAACCCGTACCAAAATGCCGTCCGGAATTCTTCCGGTCAGCGAGTAGCGCAAGTCGATCAACCTTTTGTCCAGAAGGCTGGTGGTGACGTTGGTGCCAATGACGTTCCAGTAAGTCAGGGGCTCATGGCGCTGACCGAGGTTGGTTTGCAGGTTGGTGGCCGCTATGGGTTGGCCCAGCAGATTCAGAGTGGTTTTTTGTTTGTCAGCAACCGCGAAGCCCTGCGCCGGGTAACAAACCTCAGGGCTGTGCAGCTCCAGTGATTTGCTCTGGTTTTTTCCATAGGCAATGGACAGCATGATGCGATAGCCCTGGCTGTTGACGAAGGTGCGGGTGAGGGTCTGGCTGTAAATCCTCTCCAGCGTTTCTTTTTGCTGTGGATCGATGATTTGAGCCGACATGTTGAGCTGCTCTTGCCAGTTGCCAAAAGCAGTGGGAACCATGGCTTTCAGATCAATAGGTGCACGCTCATCAGCCAGATAAATGGTGGGACGCAGTGCAGCGCCCAAGCCGGCTGACAACAGCATCAGTGCCATCAGCACGATGTCTTTGAATGAGAGTTTCATGGAAGTTGGCTCAAGTAACCAGTGGCGTCGTCCGTTGGCGATAGGACTCAAATGCCTGCAGGGCGGTGTCAAATCCGATAATCAGCAGCAGGGCGCTCAGGAACAGAACCATGCCTGCAAACCCGTGCAGAAAGCCCTGGCCTGCTGCGTCGCCAAAGTGGTAGGTAATGAGTGTGAGCGTCATCACGCGAATAACGTTCGCTGAAAACGAGATGGGCACAATCAAAGCGGCCAGACCAATGTTTCTGAAAGTGGAGTCGCGCCGTACGATGTTCAGGTACAGCAGGCCGAGGGCTTCCAGAGTCAAAAGGGTGTGAAGCCCGGCGCACGCATCCGCTACCAGCAGCATGTATTGGCCAATTTGCAGGATGACACCCGTGCGGCCAATGGGGTATCCGGCCCAAAACAAGATGTGTTCAACCACATAGGAGACGGCCATTTTCATGGGCATGGTGACTGTATCAACCACGGTGCTGGGCAGCGGAATCATGAACAGCATGAAAAACAGGGCGAACCATTGCGCTTTCAAGGCCAATGAACCGCGCTGTAGCAGGATCAGCCCTATCAGGAGCCAGATGACTGAGCCCACTTCAAGAAAGCCAATGCTTTGAGACCGTCCCAATGCATAGAGCATTGCACCCAGGACAAACACAGGCCACCCCCATTTGCTGCCGGGTTGCCCTCGGGCGGCAAGTTCCATGGCAGGCCAGTTGCGGTAGAGCAGCCACACCGAGATGCCCAGCACGATGGGGCCGTGCATTTGCTCGTCCTGGCTCCAGGGGCCTTTGAACAAATCAATGAGGCTTGGCACATACAAGGCCGCTAACCCGACAATGATGGGCATCCAGACCCATAGATTGGTGCGCCAGTCTGGCGTGTTCTGGCCCAGGCGGATGACAGGAGGATAGCGGGTGTTCATATAAATACTAAAGCGCCGGTGTTGGGTCAGTCATCATTCAGTACCGAGCCAACCAGTGCGACACCGCTGTCTTGCAGGCGGCGGGCCAGCAGGGTTGCCTGGGGAACCAGGCTCTTGTTCTTGCGGGCCACCATCAGCGCGGCACCAGCGCATGAAGCGATGATTTCTGCGTCGGCGTAGGTGCCACCCGCAGGTGTGTCGATGATGATCACGTCAAACTGCTGGCTGGCCGCGTGCAGCAGTTCGCCAAATGCGGCGCGACCCAGCAGCTCCTGTGGGTTGGGTGGTACGGCGCCGGCAGGCAGCACCGAGAGGCCCGGAAGGCCGGGTACCGATTGGGCCGCTTCCAGTCCGGCGCGGCCCGCCAATATGCCTGACAAACCCGCGCTTCGGCCAAGCTTGAAAAGGGCGTGCTGGTCTGTGCCGGGTGAGGCGCGCAGGTCACCGTCTATCAGCAAGGTGCCCTCGCCCTGTTGCGCAAACACGACGGCCAGATTGGCTGCTATGAAGCTGCGACCCTCATGTGCACCGGGACTCACCACGGCAAGCACCTTGCGAGTGGGGTTGGCGTTGAACCAGCGCAACATGAGCTGGCTGCGCACGGCACGCAGGTTTTCCCCGACACGGCTAAATGGTTTGTAGGCTGCCACCAGGGCGGGGCTGAGGCTGGTGTCCTGATCGGTCAGGTAGGCGTATTCGAATTGCTGCGAGAGTGCAAAGTCGATGTCGGTCTTGGTGAGTACATTCAGGGCCAGTGCCGCATCGCCAAACTGAACATTTTCCTGCTGCTGGCGTAAAAGGATGCGGGTTGCGTCTTCCGCGCTCAAGCGGCCGGTAGCCACCAGAATGTCGCCGATGGACCGCGCCGAGCCTGTGGGGGCATTGACGTGCGGGGTGATGCTGGTGACTGTGTTCATGCTCGGGCTCCAGTGGTGGCGTTCTTAAACATGCCCGCAGCCGAACTGATGGAGCCCAGAACGGGCAGGTCCAGCGCTTCAAGCAGGTCTTGTGGTGATCGCACGTGGCGATTGGTCAACTCCAACATCAAAGCCAGGCCAATACCCAGCAGCGTGCCCAAGAAGATGGAGATCAGCACGTTGAGCACTTTGCGGGGCTTGGAGGCAATGGTTGGAGCCGATGCCGGGTTAAGCACGGCGATGTTGGTCTGGTTGGCCTGACTCTCAATGTTGGATTGCGAGGCACGCTGGCTCAGTACCTCAAATGTGCGCTGGGCAGATTCAATATCACGGCGCAACACGTTGAGCTCGTCGCGCTGCTTGTTCAGCACCAGCACGCGGGCCTTCTGCGCGCCCAGAGCGCCTTGCAGCTGCTGTTCACGCTGTTTGCTGACTTGGTAGGTGGTTTCGATGGAGCTGGTGATCTTGTTGGTTTCTGCACTCAGTTGGGCCTTCAGGGTCGCCAGCTCGGCTTCGGTGCGCTGCGTTTGCGGGTGGTTTTTACCAAGGTTGACATTGCTCTCAGTGAGCTTGGCCTCAAGTCGGGCAATGTCGGACTTCAAGCCATTGACGAGTGGGCTTTGCATGACTTCAGCGACGGTGTCGGCTTTGACGTTTTGGCGTTTGCTTTGGCTGTCGGTGGTTTGGCCCTGAATACCCGTGAGCTGGCTGGATGTCTCGTTTAGTTTGGCTACTTCGTAGTCGATCCGGTCATCGGCCGCAGTGATACCGTTCTTTTGCTGGTAATTGGAGAGGGCGAGTTGGGCCTTTTCCAACTTGCTGCGGGCCTCCTTGGTTTGATCTTCAAAAAAAGTTGCGTACTGGCGGGCTGGGGCCACGCGCAATTCAAGGTTCACATCGATGTAGGCCTTGGCAAAGGCATTGGCAACCGCGGCGGCAAAGTCGGGGTCTGTACTGACGTAGTTGATCTCAATGACGTTGCTCTCGCGCGAGGGCTTGACCTCCAGGCTTTTCTGCAAAAGATTGGCCAGCCAGTTGATCAGCTCGCCCTTGCCCTTGGTGGCCTCCAGCCACTGCTGGCGAACGGCGTCGCTTTCGTCCATGCGCAGCAACTTGACCACCGCCTTGGCGGTGCGGTCACTGTTGATGATGTCCACTTGGGTGGCCATATAGCCAGGTGTCATCAAGCCCGGAAGCACGATGCCGCTTACCTGGTCGGGGGATTTGACGTCCAGCAACACCGTTGTGCTGGCGGTGTACTGCTTGTCCATCATCAGATTGACGGCCACTGTGGTGGCTACCGTCAATATCAGTACCAGAAGCGCCGCTTTGTAACGGGCGCGCAGGATGAGCAAAAATTGTTGAAGTGTCATGGCATGGGTGCTCGGGTCAGAAAAGGCTTTCTTTGACGTAAATAACGTCATTGGGCAAGACGGGGTCGGTCAGCCGTGGCTCCAACTGCTCAATGCTGCCGTCAGCCGCTTTGCGGTGCAGGCGCAAACGTTTTTCGCTGCCGCGCGCAGTGATGCCGCCACCCTGGGCCAGCGCTTGCATAACAGTCATGTCGCGTTCAATGCGGAAAGAGCCGGGGCGCTGGGCCTCGCCATAGATGTAGAACACAGGCGCGCGGTGCACATAGATGTTGTCGCCGCCTTGAAGCACGATATCGTCTTGGACCTTGTCGGTCAGAAAAATGGACGGGATGTCGATTTGCTTGCGAAAGGCCTTGCCATTGCGCACACCTGTAACGATGGCAACGTCGTCCCCTCCCGGATTGGCGCCGCCAGCGTTGGCCAGCATGTCGCTCAGGCGGGTGTTGGCGGTCTCCAGCGGGAATCGCCCGGGGCGGTTAACCTGCCCAAGGACTGCCACCTGATTGCCGCGAATCTGGACCAGAATGATGTTGACTTGGGGGTTCTGGATGAAACCGCCCTTTTGCAGGGCGCTGGCAATCTTTTGTTCCGCCACCGCAATGGACAAGCCGCCCAAGGTTACGGCGCCAATCAATGGGTAGGTGATGGTGCCGTTTTCCGACACGCGGGTTTCAATGGTGAGGTCGGGGTTTTGAAAAACCTGCACCCGTATGCCATCGCCCGCACCCAGCGGGTAGTCAGGCGAAGCGTCGGCCTGGGCGTTGAGGCCAGCAAGGGCCAGCACGCCGGCCACCAAGAAATGTGAAATTCGAAACAAGCGCTTTGTCATGGGAGAGGTCCAGAAATAAAACGGGGCAATGGCTCTTCAAGGCGGAGTGAAATGGGCTTATTTGAGCCCTGCGATACCTTTTTCGATGCTGCTCTTGGCCTTGTCTTCAGCGGAAGCAGTGGCTGAAGCAACTGGCGCGGGTGCAGCAGCCGCAGCGGTCGTGCTCTCGTCTTTGGAGAACTCACCCAGGTAGGCAATCTTGGTGTTGCCACGCAGCAGTTTGATGTTGGCCGCAACTGCCTCGCCGGCGCGCTGGTTCGTCAAGAATTGCTCGATGCGCGGCAACGCAGCAGCCTCGGGAACGGGCGTCAGCTGTGATGACGCCACACGCAGCAAGGTGACTGATTGAGGGGACTGGATCACCAGGCTCTGGCCGTCTTTGAGAGTGTGGACCTGCGCCAGCAGTTCCAGTGGAATCTGTTCTGCAGCGCGTGTGGCACTGCCACCACCAAACTTGATGTCTTTGCTTTTGAGCCAAGCAGCAGACTCTTCAATCGGTTTGCCAGCTGCAGAAAAGCTGCGCAACTGCTCGACAATGCCAGGCGCAACCGGGACGACAATTTCCTGGACGTTAAAAATGCGTCGCTCGGCAAACAGCTGCGGGTGATCAACGTAGTATTTTTTGACATCTTCTGGTGTTGGCTTGCTGATGCCACCCACCACTTTTTGTATGTAGGCTCGCGCGAGAATTTCGCGGCGCGAGGCTTCGAGTTGCGACACAACATCAGGCGAGCGGTTGAGTTTTGCCTCAGTCGCCTGGTCCACTGCGATTTGCTGGTCGATGAGCTTTTCAAGTACGTCGCGGCTCATTGCTTTTACGGCTTCGGGTGTTGCACCCGATGTGTTGCTGCGGCCGAGTACCTGGTTGATCTGGTGAACCGAGATTTCCTCTGAGCCAACTTTGGCTGCCACTTGCGTGGCTACCTTGCTCTCATCCTTGCTACCGCAAGCTGAAAGGGCCAGTGCCACGGTGGCGGCAAGAATGGAAAGAGTGAAGCGGGAGTTGGTTGAGATCATGATGGTTAAAGGTCAGTAAGTGAACTGGGCAGAAATAGTGGCTATGCGGCTATCAAAATCAAACCCCGCCAAACTGGAAGCGCGGGAAACGTTTTGCAATGCCGCGCTGAGGGCGAGGTGTTTGTGTGGCTGCCAGTCAAATGACAAGCTGGTGTCTCGTGTGATGTCGCTGCGCTGCGTTGCAAGCACGCCCGTAGACGAACCAAAAAAGTCAAGTTGAGCCACTTCGTGACGCAGCCGTAGGGACGTCTTGGGGCCTATCTGCCAGATCGGTCCGACCGAAAAGCGGTCAGTTTGCGTGTAGCTGGTGTTGCTGGTCTGGTAGCTGGAGAGCTCACGGGACCATCCGGCAGTCAATGCGGATTTGCCGGAAAGGTTCCAGTTGACGTTGACGGCGGTGGTTAAACCGCTGAAGTCAAGTTGGGCGAAGTTCGGATGGGTGCGGCGGACCTGGGTTGCACTGAGATTTGCCTGGCTCTTTCCGCTGATCACCCACAGCAGGTTGACCCCGTGGTCAATCTGGCGAAACCCGTCGTCAGATAAGCCGGATAAGGGCAGCGCGCGGTTGAGGTAGGTTCCGTCAGTGCTCTTTAGGGCATAAGAAAGTGCACTTCCCGAGGCGTAGGCGAAGCGCAGTCCCAAGTCTGAGGCGGTTGACTTGAAATCGTCAATGCCCAGCACCGCGCGCTGGTTGGTTTGGCTCGATTGCGTCACGCCTGCCAGAAGCGACCAGGTTTTGTAGATTTCATACGCCGCGTCAAAACGCGTGCTGCTGTTGGTGCGCTGGTTACTTTGGGTGTAACCCTGAAAGTCGGCAAAGCTGTTGAGTGTTTCCTTGCGCTCGGTGGTGAGGTTGCCGGTTACATGGGGCGTCAGACTCCAGCGCCACGCGGCGTTGTAATTGTGTGCAACGAAGTTGAGGTAACTGAAATTTTGATACTGGTTGTCGACCAGGTTGGCGGCAAGCTCTAGCCGCTGCAGGCTGTAGGCCTTGTTGATATTGAAACCGACAGAAGAAACGGTAATCTCTTCTGCGGCGCTGGACTTGCCAATCAGGGCGTTGACATTTGCGTTCGAGGGCAAACGAAACAGGTTGCTGTCGCTTTGCCGTGCATAGCTGGCGTTGAGTGTGAAAGTATCTTCCGATTGCGCCCACGCGGGCACTGTTGAAAACACAACGAGCAGGGCTGACGTCAGCGGGGGGCGAAGCTGCACCAACATGTTTAGTAAGCCTTTTGGTCTTTGAGGACCAGGCGAATAGTTTTCAGAATGATGTGGATGTCAAGCCGCAGCGACCAGTTGCGCAGGTAGTCAAGGTCGAAATCAATGCGCCCCTGCATCTTGTCCAGCGTGTTGGTTTCTCCGCGGTAGCCATTAACCTGCGCCCACCCGGTAATGCCAGGTTTTACCTTGTGGCGCACCATGTATCCCTTGATGAGCTTGCGGTAGAGTTCATTGTGGGCTACAGCGTGTGGGCGAGGGCCCACAATGCTCATGCGGCCCTGAAGCACATTGACAAACTGGGGAAGTTCGTCGAGCGAGGACCGGCGCAAAAAGGCACCCAGCCGGGTGATGCGGGCATCATTCTTTTGCGCCTGCTGGATGGTTGCACCATCTTCGGTAACGGTCATCGAGCGAAATTTGTAGATCAGTATTTCTTCACCGTCCTGGCCGTAGCGGCGCTGCTTGAAGATGACCGGACCGGGGGAGCCCCATTTGACTGCCGCCGCTATGACCAGCATGACGGGGGAGATCAGCACGAGAATCAGGATGGACAAGACGACGTCGCTCAAGCGCTTGAGCGCGCCGTTGGAGCCCTTGAACGGCGTGTCGCATACAGAAATGACCGGCATGTCGCACACGGAGCCTGGCTGGCCCTGAATCAGATCGGTGACGAACATGTCGGGCACAAAATAGATTGACGCGGTGGTGTCTTTCAAGTCATCCAGAATTTGCAGGATGCGCGGTTGCGAGGCCATGGGCAAGGAGAGGTAAATCAGCTGGATACGATTGGCTTTCACCAGACTTGCCAGGTCACTCAAGCCACCCATCAGGTTTTGCGGAGTGGTGGGTGTAAGGCGTTCGACGCTACGGCTATCGACAAAACCGGTGACATCGATCTGGGAGTAGGGCGAATTGCGGATTTTCGCGGCCAGTGCCAGCCCCTGCTCATTCATGCCAACAATGATGGCGCGTTGCCGAGGCCCTTGCATCTTGAGAAGCATCGGTGCGGTGGCGCGCAGCAATAGGCAGGCACTGAGTTCGGTCAGCGGAGCCAACCACACCCAGGTAATCAAG
>JBBRYR010000073.1:0-13737 GCA_038237415.1 Burkholderiales bacterium | reverse complement strand
GTCTCCAGATACTCCAGCGTCAGGCGCAAGTCGAGAATTGACTTGGCCCCCGCGCACACCACCGCGACAGGCGTATTTGCCAACTCCTGCAAATCCGCCGAAATATCAAAACTGTGCTCGGCGCCGCGGTGTACGCCGCCGATACCACCCGTGGCGAAAATGCGAATGCCCGCCATGGCAGCAATGATCATGGTGGACGCCACAGTGGTTGCGCCCGTCTTGCCCGCTGCCACGATAAACGGAATATCCCGACGACTGACCTTGACCACCTCACGTCCGCTGCGCCCAAGCGACTCGATCTCCTGTGCTGATAATCCGGCCTTCAACCGCCCGTTGACGATGGCAATGGTTGCGGGCACTGCCCCCTGCATTCGCACCTCGGTTTCAACCTGCATGGCGGTTGCCACGTTTTTGGGATAGGGCATGCCATGCGAAATAATGGTGGATTCCAGTGCCACCACTGGCAAACCAATGTTCAGTGCATGGACGACTTCAGGAGCAATATCCAGGAAGGGAAGTTGAGGCATGGATTGAAAATGATCAGATTGGTAAAGCACCCGCAGACAAACGGGCTTCTATGGCCCGAAGCGACAGCTTCGGTGCATTGGCGAATGTACTGGATAGTGTCAGTTCCGCGCACGCCATGGCGAATTTCACCGCGGTTGCCAACGGCAAGTCACACAGATAGGCATGCACCAGACCTGCCAGCAAAGCATCACCCGCACCAGACGTGTTGACCACGGGCACCTGACCGGCAGCCAAATGACCACCGACTCCCTGTGCATCACACCAACACACCCCTTGATCGCCCAGGCTCACCACGACATTTGCGGCGCCCATGCGGTGCAGGCGTTGTGCGGCGGTCAACGCGTCGGCAGGCGTTCTTACAGCCAGGCCGCTCAAGGCTGCGGCTTCGAGCCGGTTCACTTTCAACGTGTGAATCTGCGAGATCCATGGAGCCAGCTTCATGCACTTGACCACTGACACGCCATCTACAAAAAATGGGACCTTGGAGCGGGTATCAAATAACCACTCCAGTGCCGCACTGGACAGATTGCTGTCCAGAACCGTGCAAGCGGCTAGCGCAATAAGACCCCTATGGCCCTGCAAAACTTCGGGGGTCATGCGCTCCAGTATGGCCATGTCGTTAACCGCCAGGGCCATGTCACCATCGGCACCGTGAACCGACAGATAAGTGGCAGTCCGTTCCTGAGGGATTACCAGCACGGCGTTCACTTGCACGCCAGCCTGCGACGTGGTATTCAGCAGGCTTCTGCCAAACACGTCGTCACCCACCGCACTGATCAGGTGCACAACATCCTCCATGCGCGCCAGGTTCTCTGCCACGTTGCGAGCGACACCGCCGGCTGCGCACTGAATATGCCCGGGCGTGGAGTCAGCTATGGCAAGCGCGGAGTTTGTACTCGCAACGATATCCATATTCGCGCCACCGACCACTACAACAGTTTTACAAGACACAATCAGAGCCCTAGATGGTTGGGTGTATGGATAGACCGACGGAGGACTTCATGATACTGGTGGCAGGCTCAGCAAACCTGGACTTTGTCGTTCGGGCGCAGCATATTCCCAGCCCAGGAGAAACGGTGCTGGGAAGCGACTTCAACACCTTTCCAGGGGGCAAGGGTGCCAATCAGGCTGTGGCCGCATCACGTGCGGGTGGCGCAGACACCCATATGCTGGCGGCACTGGGCAGAGATGCCTACGCAGTGCCGCTTGAAGCCTCACTGAAAGACGCTGGGGTGCAACTTCACGCGGTTCACATCACTGAGCAGCCCACCGGTTGCGCCTTTATTTGTGTCTCGGATGATGCGGAGAACGCCATCACCGTCGCACCGGGAGCCAATCTGTGCCTGCAACCCGAACATTTGCCGCCACTTGATGGTTTCAGCCACATCTTGCTGCAATTGGAGACGCCTGCCTCTACCGTCATGGCCTATGCCCGTGCGGCCCAGGCAAAGGGCATCACCGTAGTCCTCAACGCCGCACCCGCCCAAGCCCTACCGGCAGAGCTGCTCACTCTTATCGATATTCTGGTGGTCAACGAGGGGGAGCTGGCCACTGTGTCTGGCCAATCGGGCTCGGTCAGCCACTGCCTGCAAAGTGTTTCGGTGCCCACGGTAGTGGTGACGCTAGGCCGTGAGGGTTGTGTGGCGCGCAGTCAGGGGCTTTTTTATCAGCAACCCGCATTTGCCGTGACCGCTATTGACACCACCGCCGCTGGCGATACGTTTTGTGGCGCGCTCGTGGCCGCCCTTAGCCAGGGCGCCAACTGGCCAGCAGCTCTGCGAAAGGCCAGCGCCGCTGCCGCACTCACATGCACCCGCCCGGGCGCCCAGTCCAGCATTCCGCATGCGGCCGAGGTGGACCGCTTCCTATCCCAACAACCTGCGCACCCATGAGAACAACACTGCCCCGCAAAGTTATTTATGACACAGACCCCGGCGTTGACGACGCCATGGCCCTGTATTTCGCGCTGGCGCACCCCGGCATTGAGGTGGTCGGCATCACCACCACCTTTGGCAATGTCTCGGTAGAACAGGCCGCCACGAATGCGCTCTACCTGACGGCTATCGCAGGCCGCGCGGTACCGACCACCCGAGGCGTGGCAACCCCGTGGGTCAAACCCGGCGAGGCACCGCCAGACTTCATTCATGGCGCGGATGGCCTTGGCAATTTGCCAGCGCGTGTGGCCACGAGCAACCAGCTGGACCCACGCTCTTCCGCGCAATTCATCGTTGACATGGCGCGTGCGCACCCGGGAGAGATCACGTTGGTCGCTGTTGGTCCGCTGGGCAACCTGAGCCTGGCGCTCCTGCTGGAACCCAAGCTGCCGGCGCTTTTGCGGGAGGTCATCATCATGGGTGGTACCGTGGCGGAGCCCGGCAATGTGTCACCCGTGGCTGAGGCCAACATCTGGAATGATCCCCACGCAGCAGACCGGGTTTTTTCTACCAACTGGAAGCTCACCATGGTGGGCCTGGACGTCACGCACCGGGTCGTGACCGAGTTGGCTCTATTCAAGAAAATTGCCGAACACCACCGTCATGTGGCGACCGACACGCTGCACCACGCGGTAGCCTTCTATTCCACTTTCTACAGTGGCCTGCATAAACATCTGGCACTCAAGCCGGGTTGCTTTGCGCATGACCTGCTGGCATTCATCTATCTGGTGAGTCCCGGACTATTTACGCTTGAAAGAGGTTGCGTCCGGGTGGTGACTGAAGGCATTGCCCAGGGACAAACCATGCTCAATCGCCGCGCTTACATTGACTACCCGCAGGCCGGCTGGGGCCAGCACCTGCCCATGACCGATGTCTGTATGGCGGTGAATGCAGCGGCTTGCCTGGAACTGTTTGAGGCGACGCTGATGTCGGACTGGCTGCAATAGGACTAAGCCCGGCCGACCAGTATTTTCTTCAGCCAGCCGTGGCCGCTCACCAATACGATGCCCAGCAGCACCAGTGCAGCCCCACCCACAAAGCCAGGTTCCATGGGCTCATTCAAAAGCCAAACCCCAAACGCAACGCCAAACAAGGGTGTCATGAATGAAAACACCCCCAGCTGCGATGCAACGTATTGCCTGAGCAACCAAAACCAGACGAGAAAGCTGGCAAACGACACCACCACCACCTGAAACGCCAGGTTGCTCCAGACCATGGGCGTGTGCTTGAACCCGGTTTGCCCCAAACCAATGGCCGCGATCAAAAGCAAAACAAAGGCGCCCACCAACTGGTAGAGCAGTGTCTTGGTTGCCGGTGCGTTCGCCAGAACCGAGGTGCGCACGACAACGGTCGTCGCGCCCCACGCCGCACCGGCCAGCAGGCCGAGAATGTCCCCCAACAACACGCGGGTGGCATCGCTTGCAACCGTCTGCTTGTGGCCGAAGAACGCCACTGCAATTCCAGAGAAAGCCAGTGTAATTCCAACCCATTGCACGGGTTGAAGCTTCTCTGAAAGCAGCTTTTTGTTCAAACCCAGCGCGGCAAAGATGGGCGCCGTATAAAGAAAGACCACGATGTGCGCAGCACTGGTGTGCCTCAGGCCTTCCCCCACCAGCAGGTATTCCAGTGCAAACAAAAAGCCGACGATCAACCCGGGTCGCAAGGTGCCATCGCGCAATGACAGGTTCTCCCGTCGCACCACCATCAACAGAAGCACCAGCAACGCTGCCAAGCCCGACCGCAGGGCAATCAGCATCAGGGGTGCGATGTCCGATGCAGTGGCCTTAAGCCCGACCTGCTGGAGGCCCCATACCATGGACAACACCAGCATCAAGCCCATGGCCCGGACGTCGATCTCTTTTCGGATGCTCATAGGGGTGGCTTTGGGTGCCCGGTTCGGTAAAGTTTCATTATGTCGTGGCGTTTCACATGGACAGAGTGACTGCCGGACATTTCATGTCCATGTTCCGTCAATGCGGTTGATTCCGCACGCTGTTGGGCACGACAATCGAATGGATGTGATCCAGGGCAATGCACGTCGATAACCTGGGTGTATAACCTCGCATTCAATCGACATAACTTAAGGAAGATCCGACATGGGCGCGCAGTGGAAAGCAAAAGGCAAAGATCTGGCAGCCAATGCCAAGGGCAAAGTATTCGGCAAGCTGGCCAAGGACATCATGCTGGCCGCACGCAACGGCGCAGACCCCGCTCAAAATGCCCGTTTACGTTTGGTGGTGGAGCAGGCCCGCAAGGTCTCCATGCCCCGGGAAACGCTGGAGCGCGCCATCAAGAAAGGCGCAGGATTGACGGATGAACCCGTCAACTTTGAACGCGTCATTTACGAAGGCTTTGCGCCCCACCAGGTGGCAGTGATGGTCGAATGCCTGACTGACAACGTCAAGCGCACCGCACCCGAAATGCGCGTGCTGTTCCGCAAGGGTCAACTCGGTACCTCGGGTTCAGTCGCGTGGGATTTCGACCATCTGGGCATGATCGAAGCCGCACCGCTCACCAAGGACGCGGACCCGGAAATGGCCGCCATCGAATCGGGCGCACAGGACCTGGAGCCGGGCGAGGAAGACGGCACCACCCTGTTTCTGACCGATCCCGCTGACCTGGACCTGGTCAGCCGCGCGCTACCAGCCCAGGGCTTCAATGTTCTGTCCATGAAGCTGGGCTACAAGCCCAAAAACCCGGTGGACCCGGCGAGCCTGAGCCCGGAAGCGCTGGAAGAGGTGGAAGCCTTTCTGGCTGCCATCGATGCCAATGACGACGTGCAAGAGGTCTATGTCGGCCTGGCGGGCTGAACAACCCTATATTCAATATGAGAATATGGAAATAGCAAAAAAATAGTTTTCAATATATGCATGGCCACCTACAGTCGTGACCATGCATGAACTAGCGTTTGTATTGGCAGGTTTTTTTGTCGGCACCATCGTCGGCCTCACGGGCGTTGGCGGTGGGTCGCTGATGACGCCCATACTGATCTTCTTTTTTGACATCAAACCCTATTTGGCGGTAGGCACAGACCTGCTCTTTGCTGCATTCACCAAAATGGGGGGCACCATCAAACTGGCCCGCGCCAAGCGCATTGACTGGCCGGTGGTGCTCAATCTGTCGGCTGGAAGCATCCCGGCTTCGCTCATTACCCTGTACCTGCTGCACACGGTGGGGGCGGCCAACCCGGCCGTCCAAAAAGTCATGACCACCGCGTTGGGCCTGGCCTTGCTGCTGACGGCGGCCGCCACGCTGTACAAGGTAGTGCGCGGCAAAATGGCTCCCACCAGCATCGCCAAAGGCCAGGAGGCCGCCGCCGCCCGCCCCCGGCACTGGAGCCTGCCGGTGCTGTTCGGTGCCGTCATTGGCACCCTGGTCACGCTGACCTCGGTGGGCGCGGGCGCTATTGGCGTTACCGTTTTGATGATTTTGTATCCCTTGCTGCCCTTGCCCCGCATTGTTGCGGCGGACATCGCCTACGCGGTGCCACTTACCCTGGTGGCAGGTTTTGGCCACGCGTCCATGGGCTCTGTCGACTGGCCCATGCTGACCAGCCTGCTGGTGGGCTCGTTGCCCGGCATTTGGGTCGGGTCCCACCTCATGGACAAAACCCCCGAACGCGTGATCCGCTCCCTGTTGTCCGTACTGCTGGCCTATGCCGGCATCAAATTAATCGCGATCTAATATGTACCAATACACTGACTTTGACCGCCAGTTCATCCAGAACCGTGCAGCCCAACACCGCGACCAACTGGAACGCAATCTGGCCGGCACCCTGAGCGACGAGGACTTCCGCCCCCTGCGCCTGCAAAACGGCTGGTACATCCAGCGTTACGCGCCCATGCTGCGCGTGGCCGTGCCGTATGGTGAGTTGTCCAGCAATCAGTTGCGCGTGCTGGCCCGCATTGCCCGTGAATACGACCACCCCAGCAAAGAGGTGTTTGACACGGCCATTGGCACACAAGCCACCTGGGGAACCACGCATTTGCCCGTGGGTTACGGTCACTTCACCACCCGCCAGAACGTGCAGTTCAACTGGATACCTCTGGTGAAAAGCGCCGACGTGATGGACCTGCTGGCCACGGTCAACATGCATGGCATCCAGACCAGCGGCAATTGCATTCGCAACATCACCAGTGACGAACTCGCCGGCGTGGCCGCCGACGAAATAGCCGACCCACGGCCATTTGCCGAAATCATGCGCCAGTGGAGCACGCTGCACCCCGAGTTTGCCTTCCTGCCGCGCAAATTCAAGATTGCGATCACCGGCGCCACAGAAGACCGCGCCGCGACCGGCTGGCACGACGTGGGCCTGCACCTCATCAAAAATGAAGCGGGCGAGCTGGGCTTTCGGGTTCAGGTGGGCGGCGGCATGGGCCGTACGCCCATCATTGGCACCGTGGTGCGCGCGTTTTTGCCCTGGAACCAGATCATGAATTATCTGGAAGCGGTGGTGCGTGTGTACAACCGCTGGGGACGACGCGACAACCTGTACAAGGCGCGCATCAAGATTCTGGTCAAGGCCGAAGGACAACGCTATATCGACGAAGTCGAAGCCGAGTACCAGCAGATCCTGACTGTGGACGGCGCTCCCCACACCATCAGCCACGCCGAGCTGGACCGCGTTTCAGCATCATTTGTGCCACCAGCCCTTGCAGAACGTGCGCAGGCAGCTATCAAAACAGTAGCAATCCCTGCTGACCGTCAAACCGACTACGCGCGCTGGTTGAAGCAGAACGTGACCGCCCACAAGAACCCGGCCCTGCGCTGCGTGACCCTGTCCTACAAACGCCTGGGCCAGGCACCCGGCGACGCCGATGCCGACCAGCTGGACACCGCAGCCGACCTCGCGCAGGAGTTCAGCGCCGGTGAAGTGCGCGTAACACACGACCAGAACCTGTTGTTGCCCTGGGTGCGCGAGTCGGACCTGCCCGCCCTGTGGGTCGCTGCCAGCCACGCCGGTTTGGCACGCTCCAACATACGCCTGCTGACCGACATGATTGCCTGCCCCGGCGGCGACTTCTGCGCGCTGGCCAACGCCCGCTCCATTCCCATTGCAGCATCCATTACCGAGCGCTACCAGGACATGGATGAGCTGCATGACCTGGGCGAAATCGACCTGCACATCAGCGGTTGCATCAACTCCTGCGGCCACCACCACAGCGGCCACATCGGCGTGCTGGGCGTGGACAAAGACGGCAAGGAGTGGTACCAGATTTCGCTGGGCGGCTCCGATGGATCAACGCTGAGTGGCCCTGCGGTGCCCGGCAAAGTAGTCGGACCCTCGTTTGGTGCCCATGAAGTGCCACTGGTGATTGAAGCCGTTCTGGACGCCTACCGACTCAACCGCCTGAACCTTGAAACCTTCATCGACACGCTCAAGCGTGTGGGCTTTGAGACCTTCAAGGCCGCCGCCAATTCCGCACGCCTGGCCAACCCGCATGAAGACCTGCATGTGTTGCCCAAAGCGCCCGGTTACGCCCGCGATGCGCAGGAAGCTTAAGATGGACCACGCAAAAAATACTATGAAATTGATAGCTACTGACGCACATTCCACGGGGGCTACAGGCCAAAATGCCATTGAAGTGGCCAATGATGTGGACCCCCGAACCCTGTCGCTGGAAGGTGTGGAGCGCATTGACCTGCACTTTCCCAAGTTCACCGATGGCCGCGCTTTCAGCCAGGCCTTTTTGCTGCGCCGCCGGCTCGGCTTCAAGGGCGAAATTCGTGCCACCGGCGACGTGCTGATTGACCAGTTGGTGCAGATGCAGCGCAGCGGTTTTGATGCTGCGGTGCTGCGCGCAGACCAGAACATGGCCTTCGCACAGGCGCAGTTTGACCGCTACAGCCGTTTCTACCAGGGGGATGCCGTCACGGTGCAACCCGCCTTCGCCCAACTCGCCCACAAGGAGGCCGCATGAGTCTCACCCCTCTCTTTCAGGCCGCACCCGCCGGTGCCGCCATCGAACTGAACGCACGCCCCTCACGGGAATACGTCATCAAGGTCGCCGAGTCGCGCGCTCTGCTGGCGCAGGCCGCCGTGCAATACGCGTCACCGAACCAAGGCGGGGCGCCCGAGGTTACGCAGGCGTCCAGCCTGGGCGCCGAAGACGTGGTGATCAGCCACATGATCAACAGCCAGGGCCTCGACATCGGCATCTTTGTGCTGGAGACCGGCAGGCTGCACGCTGAAACGCTGGCGCTTTTGACCCAGTTCAAGGCCACCTCGCGCGCACCAGTCAGCGTTTTCACGCCCAACAAAGAGGCCGTGGTGCAGTTTGTGGCCCGCGAAGGCAAAGACCCCATGTACAAAAGCATTGCCCTGCGCAAAGAGTGCTGCAACATCCGCAAGATGGAGCCGCTGGCACGCGCGCTGGAAGGCAAAAAGGCCTGGATCACCGGCCTGCGCCGCGAGCAGAGTGGCGCCCGTGCAGACGTGCCGCTGATCGATCATTCGGAACCCCGCACCAAACTCAACCCCCTGGCCAACTGGACCTGGGGTGATGTGTGGCACTACATCCGCATCAACAAAGTGCCTTACAACCCGCTGCATGACCAGTTTTTTCCCAGCATTGGCTGCGAACCCTGCACCCGTGCCATCAGCATGGGAGAGGATTTCCGCTCCGGTCGCTGGTGGTGGGAAGCCGAGTTGGAAGGCGGCTCTGCCAAAGAGTGCGGCCTGCACGTCAAAGCATCCACCGAATCCCAGAAAGCACCCGCATGAACGCCCGAAATGACCACCTGAGCAACCAGGAACGGCTCACCCACCTGAGCAACCAGCATCTGGATGCGCTAGAGGAAGAAACCATCTTCATCCTGCGCGAAGTAGCCGCCGCATTCGAGCGCCCCACCCTGCTGTTTTCGGGCGGCAAGGATTCACTGGTGATGCTGAAATGCGCCGAGAAGGCGTTCGGGGGCAAGGATGGCCCCTCCGGTAGCGGGCGCATTCCCTTTCCGCTCTTGATGATTGATACCGGCCATAACTTCAAGGAAGTGACCGATTTCCGCGATTCCCGCGCCAAAGAGCTGGGCGCTGAGCTGATCGTGCGCAGTGTGGAAGATTCCATGGCCCGCGGCACCGTGCGCCTGGCCCACCCCGGCGAGAGCCGCAATGTGCACCAGTCGGTCACGCTGCTGGAGGCCATTGACGAGTTCCGCTTTGACGCCCTCATTGGCGGTGCCCGCCGCGATGAAGAAAAAGCCCGCGCCAAAGAACGCATCTTCAGCCACCGCGACAGCTTCGGCCAATGGCAGCCCAAGGCCCAGCGCCCCGAGCTGTGGACCCTGTTCAACACCCGCCTGCAGCCGGGCGAACACTTCCGCGTGTTCCCCATCAGCAACTGGACCGAGCTGGACGTGTGGCAGTACATCGAGCGCGAAAACATCGCCCTGCCATCGCTGTACTACACGCACAAGCGAGACATCGTGGAGCGCAAGGGCCTGCTGGTGCCCGTGACCGAGTTGACGCCTGCCAAAGCGGGCGAAACCGTGGAATCGCGCGACGTGCGTTTCCGCACCGTGGGCGACATCACCTGCACCTGCCCAGTCGAAAGTCTGGCGGCCAACGCGGGTGATGTGGTGATTGAGACCCTATCAGCCGACGTCAGCGAGCGCGGCGCCACCCGCATGGACGACAAGACCTCCGAAGCCTCCATGGAAAAACGCAAGAAAGACGGGTACTTTTAAAATGACAACCGCTACAAAAACAATAGCTGCTCCCGCATATTCCACGGGGGCTAGCAGCCTGAATGACACCCAATCTGCCCTGCGTTTCATCACCTGCGGCTCAGTGGACGACGGCAAAAGTACCCTGATTGGCCGCCTGCTGGTGGACAGCCGCTCGGTCATGCTCGACCAGTTGGCCAACGTGTCCAAAAGCGGCGAAGCCGACCTGGCCTTGTTCACCGACGGCCTGAGCGCTGAGCGCGAACAAGGCATCACCATCGACGTGGCCTACCGCTACTTTGCGACCCCCACACGCAAGTTCATCATTGGTGACGCGCCCGGCCACGAGCAATACACCCGCAACATGGTCACCGCGGCCAGCAGCGCCCACGCGGCCGTGGTACTGGTGGACGCCACCAAGCTGAAATGGAATGTGGACGGCCTGGTCGAGCTGTTGCCACAGACGCGCCGCCACTCGCTGCTGGTAAACCTGCTGCGCGTCCCCGGCATTGTGTTTGCCGTGAACAAGCTCGATGCACTGGAGAGCGAAGCCAAGCCAGAAACCTTGGGCAACGCCACCGCAGCGTTCAACAAGATCCGCGAGTCGCTGCAAGCGTTTGCGGCCCACGCGGGTATTGCGGTCAGCGCCATCGTGCCGATCTCGGCCCTCAAAGGCAACAACGTGGTGCAAGCCAGCGAGGGCTGGTGCGGCTATACCGGCCCGAGCCTGTTGACGCTGCTGGAGCAGCTGCCGGTGACGCCGCCCGAGCTGGATGTGCCTTTCGCCTTTCCGGTGCAATGGGTCGAAAAATTCTCGGCATCCAGCGACACCAGCCAGGGTCGTCGCATTTTCTGGGGTCGTGTGGCCACTGGCAAGGTGCAGCCCGGCCAGACCATTTCCATCCTGCCTGGCGGAAAAACGGCAACCGTGGCCCAGGTGCTGAGCCACATCCGCGTACCGGGCCAGGTGACGGCAGGCCACAGCGCCGGCATCGTGCTGGACCGCGAAGTAGACGTGTCACGCGGGGACTGGCTGCTGGCATCCAACGACGCGCCCAGCCATTTCGAGACGACGCGGGAAATCAAGGCCACAGTCGCCTGGATGGACGACGAACCTCTCGTGGCAGGCCGCGTGTACTGGGCGCTGCATGGCCACCGCTGGATCAAGGCCAAGGTCAAGCGCATCGTGCACAGCCTGGACATCCATACGCTGGAAGAGCATGACGCCACCCAGATCGAGCCCAACGCCATCGGCCACATTGAGCTCAGCCTGCAAGAACCGATTGCCGCCCTGCCCTACAGCCAATCGCGCGTTTTGGGTGCCTTGATCCTGGTGGACACCGCCACCCACAAGACATCTGGCGCATTGCTTCTGAATTGACCTGCAACAAGAAGAACCGCCGTATTCGCTGCCTCGCGTACCCCTGTGACATGCCGGGGCACCAAAAGCCAATAAAATCAAGGGGTTGATAAATCCATCCCCGCACATAAAACCAAAATGACCCACACCGTCACAGAAGCCTGCATCAAGTGCAAGTACACCGATTGCGTCGACGTTTGTCCTGTGGACTGCTTCCGCGAAGGCCCCAATTTCCTGACCATTGATCCGGATGAGTGCATTGATTGCGCGGTGTGTATCCCGGAATGCCCGGTGAACGCCATCTACGCCGAAGAAGATGTGCCCGCCGATCAGCGCCACATGACCCAGCTCAACGCCGATCTCGCCAAACTTCCCACCTGGAAGAGCATCACCAAGCGCAAAGCACCACTGCCCGAAGCCGAAGAGTGGAAAGACAAGACCGGCAAACTGTCACAGTTGATCCGCTGATTGCGTCGTCAGGTTCGGAACGTTTGCCCGTGACAGCCCCGAAAGGTCTTATCGAGACCGATGCGGTCATTGTGGGCGCTGGGCCGGTGGGCTTGTTCCAGGTATTTCAACTGGGGCTTCTGGAAGTCAAAGCCCACGTCATCGACGCACTCCCCTACGCGGGCGGACAGTGCGCCGAGCTGTACCCGGACAAGCCCATCTATGACATTCCAGCCATTGCCGTTTGCACCGGCCGTGAGTTGACGGATCGACTGCTCCAGCAGATCGCGCCGTTTGGCGCCACATTTCATTACAGCCAGCAGGTCACTGCGGTGCAAAAGCAGCCCGATGGGCGTTTTGCAATCGACACAAGCCAGGGCACGCGCTTTCTGACAAAAACCGTATTCATCGCTGCTGGCGTGGGGGCATTTTTACCCCGCACACTGAGAATTGACGGTCTGGAGCGGTTCGAGGGCACGCAGCTGAACTACCGGGTTACCAACGCGGCCGACTACGCTGACAAAAACCTGATCATTGTGGGGGGCGACGACATTGCCCTGGACTGGGCGCTGCACTTGTGTGCCGCGCACCAGGACGGCAATCCCCACAAGGCCCGAAGCGTCACACTGCTGCACCGGCGCGACGTGCTGCAGGGCGATCCAATCACCGTGGCAACCATGCGTGCGTTGTGCGATGCCCAACACATGCAATTCAAGGTGGGGCAGATTACCGGTCATGAAGAAGACCATGGATTGTTGACGGGGGCGCGGGTAACCGGAGTCGATGGTGTTGAAAGAGTGATCCCTGCGGACGCACTGCTGGTGTTTCTGGGCCTTTCGCCCAAACTGGGGTCAATTGCCGACTGGGGCCTGGACATTGAGCGCAAACAGTTGCAGGTCGACACCGAAACGTTTTCAACGAGTACGCCCGGCATATTTGCGGTAGGTGACATAAACACTTATCCAGGCAAGAAAAAGCTGATCGTCTGTGGTTTTCATGAATGTGTGTTGGCTGCCTATGGCGCCATGCCTTTTATTGCACCGGACAAGAAAGTTCTGCTTCAGTACACCACCACCAGCCCGCGACTGCACAAAGTGCTTGGCGTCGCGTCACCGGTACGGGCCTGAATACGTCAATTACTGAAAATTTGCTCTGCGGGGCAAAAACCGGAAAAGATCACGTTATAATTTGAGGCTGCATTCCTCGATAGCTCAGTTGGTAGAGCGCCGGACTGTTAATCCGTAGGTCCCTGGTTCGAGCCCAGGTCGAGGAGCCAAAACTCCAAAAGGAAAGCACTTAGGTCAAAAGCCTAAGTGCTTTTTTCTTTTCCGCCCCCATATGCATGAGGCCGGAAGCTGCGGAAATCGCCCAGACTCCCATTACCGGCACCCTTCATGAAAACGTTCTTCCGCCTATTTTTCAAAACACTGCGTGTCGTGCTCGGCCCGGTGATGCTGCTTTGGGAAATGATCAGTCGCCCGACTGCACTCAAGCGCCTGCCAGCCCAGCAAGCGGCAGTAGATCAGCAGTGCAAGGACCTCGCCTTGTACCAATTCAAAACCTGCCCGTTTTGTCTCAAGGTCAGGCAGGAGATGCATCGCTTGTCGCTCCCGGTTGAACGCCGTGACGCGCAATATGACGAAAAGAACCGAATGGCTTTGCTGCAAGGTTCTGGTCTGACCAAGGTGCCTTGCCTCAAAATCACCGACCAAAGTGGTAAGGTGCAATGGATGACCGATTCGGGCGCGATCATCAGCTACCTGCGTGGGCGTTTCGCTAGCATTTGATTCCACGATATTTAAG
>JBBRYR010000072.1:0-13887 GCA_038237415.1 Burkholderiales bacterium | reverse complement strand
TTTCATGATGACTATCCTTTTAAAGTTGAAGATCCTGCTGGGGTGGCGGCGGGCCGTCAGAGCAGCATCGAAGGGGCGTTTAACGTTTCGTCTCGTCGATGGGTGAACTTTAAAATTTCTACAGACAAAGAGAAATAGCCTATTTCGCACCGATACATTGCGGAATTGGAAACAATAGAGCCGTCTGCTGGATATGGGGTAACCTGAGCACCATGCTGCGCATCACCCAAGCTCCCACACTGGCCATGGCGACCTTGTGGACGGATGTACTTAAAGGCGAGGGAATTGATGCCAATGTTCAACGTCAATACCTGGGTAGTGCTTCTGGCGAGTTACCGCCCGATCAGTGTCTGCCGGAGGTCTGGATCAAACATCCGGAACAGGAGACGCGAGCCCGCCAGGTGCTTTTTGACTTTCAGCATGTTCGCCAGCGTCGCTGGACTTGCGCATGCGGCGAAATCGTGGAAGGCGGATTTGAGGAATGCTGGAGTTGCTCCACCCCCATGCCGCCGTAGACAGCATGCCGAGGCCCCCCCAAGCCTTGCGGTTAGACAATGGCTGCCTCAACTGCAATTAGAAAGCGTGGCTTCTTATGGCTGATAACTCCACGGTTACCCCAACCCCCAACTGGCTCCAATCCGCCCGCGACCACTGGCAGTGGCGCGGCCAAGCCCGCCCACCATTTGCGCAGACGCCTCGGCCCGGTCAAACCTCCGTATGGGACTTTCCCCGACCACCGCAGCTCGCGCCTGACACGCGGGAAGTGGTCATCCGCTGGGGCGAGCTCGAGGTTGCCCGCACCCGCCGCGCAATCAAGGTGTTGGAGACATCCCACCCACCCAGTTTCTATCTGCCTTGGGCGGATGTGGCTGAACACCTGCTGCAGCAACAGTCCGGTAGCTCTTTTTGCGAGTGGAAGGGGCCTGCGCAGTATTGGTCGCTGGTCAATGGCAACAACCGCCTGGACGGCGTCGCCTGGAGCTACCCGCGCCCGCTGGCAGGCGCTGAGGAGTTGGCAGCTTGCGTGGCTTTTTACCCTGGTAGTTTGAGTTGCACGGTAGACGGGGCGGTGGTGCGGCCACAACCCGGCGGCTTCTATGGCGGCTGGATTACGCCGGACTTGGCGGGCCCGTTTAAGGGTGACCCCGCGAGCAGTGCCTGGTAGCGGTCGCTGGATAGACACATCTCGCATGGACCGTTGGCGTCTGAAACACGACGTTTGAAGGTCGATAAACCACTTGGCTGCAATACCCGCGATAGTGCAGAAGAACGACCAGCGGGGTCAGCCCATCAAACCCAGCCGCGAAGCCACTGGGTTTCATCCTGAAGTTCTCTCCATTTGATCCGGCGTGTCAACCTGGAGTGAACCGCCTCCAAGTCAATCCACTCGAACTTTTCTCCATCGAATTCAGGTTCGACCACTTTTGAAACCAGAAAGTGCTTTTCCTTTGCGACTGGCTTCACAGCAGTCCACTTTGACAGCATCAATTTGTTTGATTGCAATTTATTCATTTGCAAGTGATCCGGTGTCGATTGGAATGGGTGGTGGATTTGGCTGGACTCTGCACTTGGTCAGGGCAATAAGCGGTAGCGTCCCTGGTCTCCCTTGCTGACCAACCCATGCGCAACCAGTTTATTCAAAGACACTCCAACGCTGCCCAGAGCCATGCCAGCGCCCCGGGCAATTGAGGAGCCAGTCAATTTCGTCCAATGATCTGCACGCAATGATTTTTGCAAGTACCGCAGCAGCGTGTTGTCGTTGGCGGTCAGGTGCTGCGCTTTGTCTGGCTTGGACACGTTGCGCTTGCCGTTGCTCTTGACCTTTCGTTTTGTTGCCACCTTCACCACGGCATCTTCTGCTTCCTGAATGTGATTCGCAGTGGCAGATGGGGTGTTTTCCACCATCTGCACCTTTTTGCGGCCGCGACCAGCTGGGTCCGGCAAGGCCACCAAAACATCCAGATCTTGCGACACCAACTCTGAGGCAGTGTTGTACAGGGTGCGCAACTGCTCCTCCAAAGACTGAAGGTCATGCGCCAGTTTCGCCATCGCTCGGAATCTCGCGAAAGCCCTGTCGCTATCGGAATGAAATGGCTGACTGGCAATGGTGGCCACCATGCGCTTTGCACCGTCACGCACGCTGTCGCCGACCGCGAGCGTTGCATCATGCAGGGCTTGACCCGCTTGTTGAATGGAAGAAAGAGTGGCAGGGGAAAGAGACATGACAACTCCGACGACTTTGTTGCAAAACCGTATTTGACCCATACGCTTGCAGGTTACAGACGAGGTATCAGTTTAGGCTAACGCAATGGGCCACGCTTGCTTGCCTCCATTGAATGCGCTATGTCCTACCACCAGGCAGGGTGAGGTCGTTTGACTAAAATCCGCAATCAAGACCATGGCATATCCCTGGGTCTGGTAAACGCCCGGCGGGTCAGGGCGAAGCAGGTAAGACGCATGACAAATCTGGTTTTCCGGTTTGCAACCGTTCAGGGGCACCACGTTCAGTGGTTTTTACGGCGCAACTGCGCGGTTACGCCGAGACAGCTTGGTGCCGTCTTTTTGTCACTCTCTGCCATATCCCTGGGTATTTCAGGATTTTTTTGGTCCCATGGTGCCACGCTGATCCTCCCTTTCGCACTGTTGGAGCTGCTGGCTTTGGCAGCGTCCTTTGTGATGGTGGTACGTCACGCAACCGATGGTGAAACCATTGTGTTGCACGATGGTCGACTGGTGGTGGAGCTGGAGCGTGGCGGTAAGTTGGAGCGATCGGAGTTCCACAGCAGTTGGGTGCGCGTGGAGCCCGGGGCCTGCGAACGGTCATTGATCCAGTTGTCGGGCCAAGGCAAGACCGTCAGGATAGGACGTTATGTGCGGCCAGAGCTGCGGCCGGTACTGGCACGCGAGATTCGAATGGCATTGCGCACGGCTTGAGTGCGGGACGGACTTGTCCTGCCAACGCATGAAGCTGATCGACAAATGCTACACAACCAGCGCGTTAACCTATTGCTGGTGTGATGCCAGGTTGATTGAAGACAAAATCGGGCTCTAGCCCCCGTGGAATATGCGGAAGATGCTATCTAATTAATAGCGAAGAGCGCAAATAGTATGCCTCGCAGTCGTCCGTGTGGCGGGGCGCACGGATGGGCGTGGCGAGTGCCTGAATCCCCCTTGGCAGCGTCTGCTTTGGTCCAGCGTTGGACTCAACCTGCAGCAGCTACTCACCTTCGTCTGGTTGCTTCTGCCGTCCGGACAAACGGCATGAACACGCCACTCACCACCGAGCCGACCACGAGCTGCGAACGGCTCACCATGATTCGTGGGCGTTTGGTTGGCAAAACGGATGTGAGTTGCCCGGATGCGCGCTAAGGCGAAATGCGCCCCACGGTCGCCCATTCGCCGGCTTGTCGGCGAAGCACCACCGCCTCGCCGGACGCTGGAACGACGCCGGTTAAGGCCGTAATGTTCACTTGGTGGGTGACCACCACCAAAAGCCCGTCGCCACGCCACGCGTCCAGCAGGGCCCGCGCCTCGCGCGTTTGGGCAGGCGCGGCGTCGGGCTCTCCGAAGAATGAATTGAAGGCCGCTTGGTCTACCCGTTTTCCGGGGAACGCCAGGTCTGCCGTTTCCCGGGTTCGGCACCATTGAGACGACCAGACCCCCTTCACAGGCACGCCTTGTTGCCGGAAAAATGCGCCGATTCGCAGCGCTTGCGCCCGCCCCTGTTCGCTCAGGTTGCGCTGGGTACGGCAATCATGGAGGTCAAAACGCTCGGGGTCGCCCACACCGGGTGCCAAGGCATGGCGCAACAATATGACGCTACCAGACGAAAGACGGGCCCCGACGCTCTGGGCAATGACGGGCATGGCGCCGACCATACACAACAGAAAGGCGGCCAAGCAGCGAATCAATGGGCGATGAACAGTCATCCGCTCATTTTTTCAGAGCTGGAAAGGGCTGCTTCGGCATAGGTCTATTCCCCTTCGAAAATGCTTTGAGTCAACGCGGCGTCGCGGATGCGGTGGTCAATCGCGGCGTGGCGGTGTCGAACAGGCTGTTCTCACCGCTGGGGGGGGCGTCCAGCCTTTCGCAATGGCTCGCAGCGACAACCCCCAGGGACTTGAAATCCCCTGAAAAGGCCTTATCATTAGCACTCGTAGGAGTTGAGTGCTAACAGCGCCCGACCCCACAAGTTAATGTGCACCAACTTCTTCAGGTTGGCGCACGACCCCTGTTTTAAACCAAGGAGATTCCTCATGAAACTGCGCCCTCTGGCAGACCGCGTGATTGTCAAACGCGTCGAAAACGAAACAAAAACTGCCTCTGGCATCGTCATTCCTGACAGCGCTGCTGAAAAGCCTGATCAAGGTGAAGTCTTGGCTGTTGGCCCAGGCAAGAAGAACGACAAGGGTGACCTGATTGCCATGAACGTCAAGGTCGGTGACCGCGTTCTGTTCGGCAAGTACAGCGGCCAGACCGTCAAGGTCGATGGCGACGAGCTGTTGGTCATGAAAGAAGACGACCTGTTTGCAGTGGTCGAGAAGTAATTAATTAACTGAATTCGGAGTCATAAACATGGCAGCAAAAGACGTAATTTTCGGCGGCGAAGCCCGCGCACGCATGGTTGAAGGCGTGAACATTTTGGCCAACGCGGTCAAAGTGACCCTGGGCCCTAAAGGCCGTAACGTGGTTCTGGAGCGCTCGTTCGGCGCCCCTACCGTGACCAAGGACGGCGTGTCCGTTGCTAAAGAAATCGAACTCAAAGACAAGCTGCAAAACATGGGTGCGCAGATGGTCAAGGAAGTTGCTTCCAAGACATCCGACATCGCTGGTGACGGCACTACGACTGCTACCGTGCTGGCCCAGGCCATCGTGCACGAAGGCATGAAGTACGTGGCTGCTGGCATGAACCCCATGGACCTGAAGCGCGGTATCGACAAAGCAGTGACCGTTCTGGTTGCCGAGTTGAAGAAGGCTTCCAAAGCTACCACCACGTCCAAGGAAATCGCGCAAGTTGGTTCCATCTCCGCTAACAGCGACGAGACCATCGGCAAGATCATTGCAGACGCAATGGACAAAGTCGGTAAAGAAGGCGTTATTACCGTTGAAGACGGCAAGTCGCTGGAATCCGAACTCGAAGTGGTTGAAGGCATGCAGTTTGACCGCGGCTACCTGTCGCCTTACTTCATCAACAACCCGGAAAAGCAAGCCGCTTTGCTGGACAACCCGTTTGTTCTGTTGTTCGACAAGAAGATCAGCAACATCCGTGACCTGCTGCCTACCCTGGAGCAAGTTGCCAAGGCTGGCCGTCCCCTGCTGATCATTGCTGAAGATGTCGATGGCGAAGCCCTCGCAACTTTGGTCGTGAACACCCTGCGCGGTATCCTGAAGGTTGTGGCTGTCAAGGCTCCAGGCTTTGGCGATCGTCGCAAGGCCATGCTGGAAGACATCGCCATCCTGACTGGCGGCAAGGTTATTGCTGAAGAAATCGGTCTGTCGCTGGAAAAAGTGACTTTGGCTGACCTCGGCTCTGCCAAGCGCATCGAAGTGGGCAAAGAAAACACCATCATCATCGACGGTGCTGGCGCTGCTGCGGACATCGAAGCACGCGTGAAGCAAGTTCGCGTGCAAATCGAAGAAGCGACAAGCGACTACGACCGTGAAAAACTGCAAGAGCGCGTGGCCAAGTTGGCTGGCGGTGTTGCCGTGATCAAGGTGGGCGCTGCTACCGAAGTCGAAATGAAAGAGAAGAAAGCCCGCGTTGAAGACGCACTGCACGCTACCCGCGCTGCCGTGGAAGAAGGCATTGTTGCCGGCGGCGGCGTGGCTCTGTTGCGCGCCAAGCAGACTGCTGGCGTGATCAAGGGTTCCAACTCGGACCAGGACCACGGTATTGCACTCGTGTTGAAAGCCATCGAAGCGCCTTTGCGCGAGATCGTGTTCAATGCGGGCGGCGAAGCGTCTGTGGTGGTGAATGCTGTGATGGCCGGCAAAGGCAACTACGGCTTCAATGCGGCCAACGACACCTACGGCGACATGATCGAAATGGGTATTCTGGACCCCACCAAAGTGACCCGTACGGCTCTGCAAAACGCAGCGTCTGTCGCCTCTTTGATGTTGACCACCGAGTGCATGGTTGCTGAGGCTCCCAAGGCTGAAGGCGCTGGCGGCGGCATGGGCGGCGGCGATATGGGTGGAATGGGCGGCATGGGCGGCATGGGCATGTAATTGCTTATTGCCTGAGGGCGCGAGCCCTCATGCCAAAAAAAACCCGCAGGGTGCGAACCTTGCGGGTTTTTTTATTGCTCTCTTTTTTATAGCTGCTTGCGCATATTCTGCGGGGGCTAGCGGCCTATTTGGCTCTTAATTTCGCCAGCAACCCCGCGGTGGAGCCGTCCAGCCCTGCTGCGTCACCACTGGCAAGCCGGGCCTCCACATCCTTGGCCAGCACCTTGCCCAACTCAACCCCCCATTGGTCAAAGCTGTTGATACCCCAAACCGAGCCACTCACAAACACGCGGTGCTCCTGCAGGGCAATCAGCGCGCCCAGGCTGGCGGGTGTCAGATCGTCGAGCAAAAAGAAAGTGCTGGGGCGGTTGCCTGTAAAACGCCGAGGGCCTTCGCCGCCCGCTTCACCCGCAGTATCCGGGTCACTCTGGCCCACCATCAGCGCCTGTGCCTGCGCCAGCACATTGGCCAGCAGCAGGGTGTGGTGCCCGGGCAGATCGTGCCGGGGTTTCTTCACGGCAACAAACTCCACCGGGACCACGTCGGTGCCCTGGTGCAGCATTTGAAAGTAGGCGTGCTGTCCGTTGGTACCGGGCTCGCCCCACAACACAGGCGACGTGCCGTACGGGAGCGGCTGGCCCTGGGCATCCACCCGCTTGCCGTTGCTTTCCATCTCCAGTTGCTGCAGATAGGCTGGCAGGCGGCGCAAGGCGCTGTGGTACGGCGCAATGCTGCGGCTGGTAAAGCCATGAAAGTTGCGGTACCAGACGTCAATGAGCGCCAGTCGCACGGGCAGGTTGCTCTCCAGTGGCGCCGTGCGGAAGTGCTCATCCATGTCGTGCGCGCCCGCCAGAAATTCGCGAAACCCTTGCGCTCCAATGGCAATGGCCAGTGGCAGGCCAATGGCCGACCACAGCGAGTAACGCCCCCCCACCCAATCCCAAAAACCAAAGGTGGTGGTGATGCCAAACGCATTGGCCGCCGCCACATTGGTGGTCAGCGCGGCAAAGTGCCGTGTCGTGTCGGTGCCGCCATTCGCTGCAAACCACGCCTTGGCGGACTGCGCGTTGGTCATGGTCTCGATGGTGGTGAACGTCTTGCTGGCAATCAGGAACAGCGTGCTCTCGGGCTTGATGCGCTTCAAAGTGGCGGCCAGTTCGTGCCCGTCCACATTCGAGACAAAGTGAAAATGCTTTCCCGCCATCGCAAATGCGTCCAGCGCCAGCACCGCCATTTGCGGCCCCAGGTCGGAGCCGCCAATGCCGATGTTCACCACGTCGGTGATGGCGTCGTCGGCGCGCACCTGCTCGGCATAGGCCAGCATGGCATCCAGCGTGGCATGCACCTGCGTCAACTCTGGCGCTACATTTTTAATAGCGGACTGCGCAATATCTGCGGGGGCTACAGCCGGATAACGCAACAACCAATGCATGACTGCGCGTTGCTCGGTGGTGTTGATGGCTTCACCCGCAAACAGGGCCTCGCGGTGCGCCTCAACGCCGCACTCGCGTGCCAGTTGCAGTAGCAGGTCTTGTGTTGCCGCATCCACCCGGTTTTTGGACAGGTCGGCAAACACATGGGGGGCGTTTTGGCTGAAGTGTTCAAAACGGGTTGCGTCGCCCGCAAAGGCGGTGCGCAGGTCAAATGCCTGGCCCTGGGCTTCAAACACAGCCTGGAGTTTGCCCCAGGCAGGCGTGCGGTCACAACGGGTACGTGTCATGGCGTTCAGACCCCCCGCATCAGTTGTTCCAGCTTCACCGCATCGGCGCAAAACGCGCGAATGCCTTCAGCCAGTTTTTCGGTAGCCATGGCGTCTTCGTTCATTGCCAAGCGGAAGGCGCTCTCATCAAAATAGACGTGCTCCAGCGTGCTCTGCTGCGCGGCTGCACTGCTCAAGGCGCGTTGCAGCGGTGCCTCGGAGGCGGCCAGCGTGGCCAGCAGATCCGGGCTGATGGTGAGCAGGTCGCAGCCGGCCAGTGCCGTGATCTGGCCTGCGTTGCGAAAGCTCGCACCCATGACCTCGGTAGCGATACCGAACTTCTTGTAGTAGTTGTAGATGTGCCGGACCGACTTCACCCCAGGGTCATTGGCCAATGCGTTGTCGGCCTCCACCCAGGCCGGCCCAGCCGATTTCTTGTACCAGTCGTAAATGCGGCCCACAAAGGGCGAGATGAGCCGCACATTGGCCTGGCCGCATGCCACTGCCTGGCAAAAAGAGAACAAGAGCGTCAAGTTGGTGTGAATGCCCTTGCGCTCCAACTGCTCTGCCGCTTGAATGCCCTCCCAGGTCGCCGCGACCTTGATCAGGACCCGGTCAATGTGGATATCCTGCGCCTGGTACAGCTCAATCAACCGCTCCCCCCGCGCTACGGTTGCACTGGTATTGAAGCTCAAGCGCGCGTCCACTTCGGTGGAAACGCGCCCGGGAATCAGAGCCAATATTTCACAGCCAAAGCGCACCAGCAGCCGGTCCATCACCTCGTCCATTGGACGACCCCGAAACTGGTCAACGGTGTCCCGGAGCAGGGGCGCATAGTCCACCTTTTGCACCGCTTTCAGGATCAGCGACGGGTTCGTCGTAGCGTCCGTCGGTTGGAATTGGGCCAGCTGCTTGAAGTCGCCTGTATCGGCCACCACGGTGGTGAATTGTTTGAGTGCGTCGAGTTGGTTCATGTGGGCAGCGCCAGACAGTCGAAGTTAAAAAAAGGAACTTGAATTATCGATGAAACAAAGTTACATTACAACGACCTTTTTTATGTAACTATAGAACCATGAGCTTTGATCTTGTCTTGTTTGGTGGTACCGGTGACCTGGCGTGGCGCAAATTGATGCCCGCGCTGTTTCAGGCCTTTCGCCATGGCTCACTGCCCGAAGGCGGCCGCATTATTGGCGTGGGCCGCGACGACCTGAGCGACGACCAGTACCGCACGCGCATGCAGTCCCGCTTTGACAAGGTGGAGCTGGCCAAGCGCCCCAGCAGCGAGGAATTTGCCCGCTTTGCGGCGCTGATCGAGTTTGTTCGAATGGACCTCTCCAAGCCCGACGACTACACCCGCCTGGCCACCAGTCTGCAAGCCCGCAATGCCGACACGGTGGTGATGTACCTGGCCACCGCGCCCGCCTTGTTCACCACCATATGCGAGCAGTTGGCCGCTTCAGGGTTGAACACACCCAAGACCCGTATCGTTCTAGAAAAACCCCTTGGCCACGACCTGGCTTCCAACCGCGCCATCAACCGCACCGTGCGCCAGTTTTTTGAAGAGAAGCAGGTCTTTCGCATCGACCATTACTTGGGAAAGCCTGCGGTTCAAAACCTGTTTGCACTGCGTTTTGGCAATGCTTTGTTCGAACCCCTGTGGCGGCGCGAACACATTGCCAATATTCAAATCACGATTGCCGAAGACCTGGGCGTCGAGAGCCGCGGCGCCTTCTACGAAACCACTGGCGCCCTGCGGGACATGGTGCAAAACCACGCACTGCAACTGCTCTGCGCCATCGGCATGGAGCCACCCATCAACTCGCATGCGGACGCGATTCGTGACGAGAAACTCAAGGTGTTGCGCTCGCTCAAGCCGTGGACCCAGGAATCACTTGCGCAGGATGTTATCCGGGGCCAGTACACCAGCGGAACCAGCGGTGGAATCAAGGTGCCCGCCTACAACGAGGAGCCAGGCGTCAACCCCCAAAGCCATACCGAAACCTTTGTCGCACTGCGTACGGAGATTGCCAATTGGCGCTGGGCTGGTGTGCCTTTCTACATCCGCACGGGCAAGCGTCTGGCGGGCCGCGACG
The DNA here is from genome assembly GCA_038237415.1 of Burkholderiales bacterium. Lineage (GTDB taxonomy): Bacteria > Pseudomonadota > Gammaproteobacteria > Burkholderiales > Burkholderiaceae_C > Allorhodoferax. Next base: position 3,867 of record JBBRYR010000072.1, on the reverse strand, counting down.
CACGCATTGTGGTGAACTTTCGGCCCACGCCACACGCAATTTTCAACTCGAACATCGATGTCGCCAATCGCCTGGTCATCAACCTGCAACCCAAAGACGGGCTGGAGCTGCACCTGCTGGCGCAAGGTCAAACCAATCGCCAGAGCCGCCCTGCTGCAGCGCAGTCACTCGCTCCGGTGCAACTGGACCTGGACTTTGACAAACGCTTTGGCTCGGAGCGCGTGGGCGCCTATGAGCGCCTGCTGCTGGACGTGATTGACGGCCGCCTGAACCTGTTTGTGCGCAGCGACGAGCAGGAAGAAGCCTGGCGCTGGGTGGAACCCATACTGGATTACTGGGCCAACGATGTGCAAGGCCCACGCCCCTACGCGTCCGGCACCTGGGGCCCCAGCGCATCCAGCGCCATGATTGCACGCGACGGTTTTTGCTGGTCGGAAGAAAACTAACCATGCTGGACCGAATCCAGGCCGCGCTGCCATCCCTTGCGCCCGCCGAGCAACGCGTGGGCAGGCTGTGCCTGGCCGACCCGCGTGCTTTTGCCAAGCTGCCGGTGAGTGAACTGGCGGACCGGTCGCATGTGAGCAAGCCAACCGTGGTGCGCTTTTGTCGCAGTGTGGGCTACGACGGCCTGTCGGACTTCAAGCGCAAGCTGGCCGGCACCGTCAACGAAGGTGTGCCGTTCATCCACCGCAGCGTGGACGTGGACGACAAAACCAGCGACATCATGGTCAAGGTTATCGACAACACCGTCGCGGCCTTTTTGAAGTACCGAAACGATGCCAGCAGCGTGTCAATTGAAAAAGCCGCAGCCGCACTGGTGGCGGCCTACCAGGCCAAAAAGCAGATCCAATTTTTTGGGGTGGGTAACTCGGGCATCGTGGCGCAGGACGCGCAACACAAGTTCTTTCGCCTTGGCATCAATGCCAACGCCTACAGCGACGGCCACATGCAGGTGATGAGCGCATCCATTCTGGGGCCCGGCGACTGCGTGGTGGTCATCAGCAACTCGGGCCGCACGCGCGACCTGATGGACGCCTGCGACATTGCACGCAAGAATGGAGCGACCACCATCGTCATCACCGCCAGCGGCTCACCCTTGGCGAGCGCTGGAAACATTCACCTCAGCGCAGACCACCCGGAAGGCTATGACAAATACAGCCCCATGGTCTCGCGCCTGCTGCACCTGCTGATCATCGACATTCTCGCCACCTGCGTTGCGCTGCGCATTGGTAGTGCTACTCTGCAGCCGTTTTTGAGCGAGATGAAGCACAACTTGCGGAACAAGCGGTACGCATAAAAAAAAAGCCCGGACCGTTTCCAGCCAGGGCTTTTTCACTGTCACAGGCTGGCACAAGCCAGCGGCGGTGTTAGAAGGAGTGCGATAGCAAAATGCTCGCTTCGTTTGCATTGGCCGTGTAACCGAACTCGCCCAGGTTGTTAGTCTTGCCAAAAGCTTCAAACTGCTCATAGCCGCTGCGCGTCCACGTGGCGTAGCGCATGGTCAGATTGGTGCGCTTGCTAAAGTCGTACTTGGCCCCGACGCTGATGCTGCTCGCGGTTCCGTCCGCCAGTTGCATAAATGATTTGATATTTGCCTGACTCAAAAATTGGGTGGGGGCAGATGGAAACACAGTGGTTGCAGCGTCAGCAACTCCAGAGGCTGTAGCCCGCCCCAAAGTCATACCCAATGTCCAGGCGCCCACAGGCACCGAAACGCCCAGCAGCATGTCCGCAACTTTGGGACCGATTGAAGCGGTTGCGTAGTTATAGCCAAATCCAAACTTCGCAACGCCGGCATCGTAACCCGCCTGAAAAACATACACGGTATCTTTGGTCAGCCCATCCGCAGATGCAATGGTTGCAGAGTTGCGGTTGTCATATGAGCGGTAGGCTCCCACCAATTGCAAAGGGCCTTTGCCATAGACCAAAGCAAAATCACTGGAGCGCTGGCCAACCGGGTTTCCCGCTGTTCCGCTGGTGCCTACGCCGAGCCCAATTCCTTTGGACGATTCAGCGAGTTTGTAGACAAAAATGACGGGGCCAATCGGCGCCGCGTAGCTGATGTAGTCGCTGCTGGTGCGTATTTCGAACAGCTTGCCATCCATATCGATCACCGGCGCACCCGCAGAGGGAATGCCACTGTGAATCGCCGCGGCCCTGGTGGTGCCCAATTGAACACGGCCAAAGGAATTATTGGTGTAAGACAGGGTAGCGTCGCGGCCAGTCACATTTCCATTGCCTGATTCGCCACTGCGATCAGCACCCGCAAATGCCAGCTTGGCCTCAATTTTCTGTCCACCTCCCAAATCCTCGTTAACTGTGAAGTCGATTTCGGAGGTATCAACACCCAGGCCGGAAGCATCTACACCTGAAGTTGCGGCGTTGATCACGACAGGAAAGAGTGGATGAACGACACGGCTGGTACCGCTGGAGGTGGTGGCCTTGTATCCCATAGCCAGCGTACCTGAAATGGTGACCTGCGCAAAGGAAGCGCCAGAAAGCGCCATGACAGCTAGCGCGGTGAGTGTTTTTTTCATATCAGTTTTCGCAAAATGAAAGTTCGAGAATCACAAAACAAAGCAGCAGAAAACCACTTCGCTTGAGGCCAATTCCATTTTGGCCAGGTAGCAAAGAAATGGCATTGGGGTAAGTGTGGATAACGTTAAATATCTGACATGCAAGTTGCTGCTGAACAACGACCTACTCTTCCTGGCGCCCGCCATGAAAAAAGCCCCGCTGCATTGCTGCAGTGGGGCTTTTAGGTCTAGTCGACAAGCTGGCTTACGCCAGCGTCCGATTAGAAATTGTGAACAACCAGAACGCTGGTTTCAGTGTTAGCCGAAGACTGGTTCAACACATCCCAACGGGCGTATGTACCAACAACGCTGGTGCGCTTGCTCAGAGCGTAAGCTGCTGTCAGGCCTGTGCCATTTGTTGTGCCGTTGGCAAAAGGTGAACCGACTGGGGAGTCGTCCACTTTACGCTGACCCCACTGTGCACCAACGGTCACAGCGCCCAAAGGCACGGATACGCCGACCAAACCTTCTTTGCCAGTTCCACCGGACGAGTAGTTGGCTTGGGAGTAACCCAGACCCAACTTGGCCATACCGAAGTCATAAGAAGCAGCAGCGCGGGTAACGTAATCAGCTGTGGTGCTGGTTACTGCATTGTTGCGGTTGTCGTAAGACAGGTACTGGCCATTTGCAACCAATTTGCCAGCAGCGTAGGTCACGCTCAGAACGTTCAGACGCTGTGCGGAAGAACCTGCAGCACCGATACCCAAACCGCCTGCAGCGAGATTGGAAGCAACGTTGTTTTCTTGGTGTTGCAGAGTCAAGCTGACTGGACCAACTGGAACAGAGTAGCTGATGGCGTCAGCAATACGGCGAGCGCCGAAAACTTTACCGTCAAAACCAATGCCAGCCACGCCAGACACGCCGCCTGACAGGTAGTCAGCGGAACGAACCGATGTCAGAGCAACTGCACCGAAACCACCGGTCAAGACCAAGCTTGCATCACGGCCACCAACGGTGCCATTGCCGGACTCACCGCTGCGGTCAGCGCCGGCCAGGCCCATTTTTGCAGTAGCCTTCATGCCGCCGCCGAGGTCTTCAGTAGCCATGAAGTTGATTTCGGAAGTATCAACACCCAGACCAGAAGCGTCAGAGCTGTTGGTGGTGGTAGCTTTGTAACCCATGGCCAAAGAGCCAGTGATGGTCACTTGAGCGAAGGAAGCGCCGGAAGCAGCCAGAACGGCCAAAGCGATTAGTGTCTTTTTCATTTAAAAATACTCCAAGGTTAAACAAAGGGCTCCGGTACGAAGTGTTCGGGACCCCGGGCCAACCTCCTAGTTCAGGAAGTTAGACG
>JBBRYR010000071.1:0-13956 GCA_038237415.1 Burkholderiales bacterium | reverse complement strand
GTGCGAAACCCGCCGCAACAGCGGACGCGGCAGGCGCAAATGGCAAGACGGGCAGCCGCGGCAAGCCCGCTGTGGACGCCCCGGGCGGTTTTATGGCGATTCTGACCGCCTTGGATGACTCTGCGGCAGCACTACCTGTGCCGGTGGATGACGGGTTGACGCCTTTGCAGACGGCAACATCTGCGCCAGTGGACACGCTGCCCGTGACGGTCGATGCCGCTGCGCTTCTCGCGCAGGCCTCGCAATGGAGTCCTGTGCAAACACAGGCTGATGTGGCACCTAGTTCCGGAGCTACGGAAGGCCCCGCGTTGCTTGCAAAGCCGGCCCGTGCTGTGGCTGCACTCAGCAGCACACCCGGTTTGTCGGCTGGGGCGGGCGAAGTTGCACCTGAGCCCTATCCCAAGGGGGGGAACGGGCAAATTAATGCCGCGTTGAAACAAAGTCAAGAAGCCGCCGCTTTGACCAATGCCACTCAAATCACGGGCCAGCCCGATGGCAAGACCGTGGCGCTCGCCGAGCGAGTTGCGGACGCCCAGGCCGCACCGCTTGCGATGGTCAGAGTGCTGGAAAGCACTGCAATGCCACTCCGGCGGGAGGACGCGCTGCTGGAAAAATCTATCTTCAAGATGAGCACCCCGGAGGGAACGTTAGGACAGCCCGCCACAGCGACCGGCGTGACCACTTCAAGCGGGACGGGTCCGCCAGCGGCCGTCTCTCCAACGGAGGCCTACGTTGCTGAACAGGTTTCCTACTGGATTTCGAACGATGTCCAGAATGCTGAAATGAAGCTCGACGGTATGGGTGACCACCCGGTGGAGGTCAGCATTCGAATGCATGGCAACGAGGCGCATATTGCCTTTCGCACGGATGAGCTTCAGACCCGCGAAGTGCTGGAAAATGCGAGTCTGCATTTGAAGGATATGTTGCAGCGCGAAGGCGTGATTCTGTCCGGCGTTTCTGTGGGCACTTCAGGTGCAGGGGATTCCGACGCGCAAGAGCGCAAGCCGCGCCCGGGCGCAAAGCAAGTGTCCATCGGATCCGTACAGCCCTTGAGTGCGGGCTTGCGGCCGGTTTCATCTGGCCCGGTTGGCCGCGCGTTGGACCTTTTTGTCTAACCAGCTATAAATGTGTCAGTATTCCGGGTTGGTAGTGGGTTTACCACTCTTTATTTGCGCTTTACTTCTTCCCGGCGCGGCAAATAATGCCTGAGCCGTCTCTGTAACCAAGGAACTATTTTGTCTGCGAAACCCGAAGCCGCTGATACCGCCAAAGCGCCCGCCAAGAGCAAGAAGATGCTGATCATCATCCTGGGCGCAGTCCTGGTCCTGGCATTGGGCGGGGGCGGTGCTTTTTTCTATATCAGCAAGCAGAGAGCCGCTGCGGCTGAAGGGGAAGACGCAGTGCCTGAAAAGGCTGCGGCGCATTCCGGGCCCAAGACTCCGCCTGCGTATCTTCCGCTGGACAACATGGTGGTCAATCTTGCTGACCCCGGTGGTGAGAAAGTTGCCCAAATCGGAATTACGCTGGAAGTGGTGGATGCCCATGCGTCAGATACCGTGAAGGCGTTCTTGCCCACGATTCGTAGCGGTGTCCTCATGCTGATTTCTCAGCGAACCGCTGAGGAGTTGTTAAGCGCTGAAGGCAAGAGTAAATTGGCGAAAGACATTCTTAGAGAAGCGTCGATTCCGTTTGGCGGCGGTGAAGATGCGCATGGCAGCGAAGAGCCTGCGCCCAAGAAAAAAGCAGCTAAAAAAGACGCCCACTCGGACATGCCCGTTGTCGGTGTGTTGTTTTCCAGCTTTATTGTTCAGTAAAGTCGCAGCAGGTACCCATATATGAGTGAGTCATTTCTTTCCCAGGAGGAAGTCGACGCCCTTCTGGAGGGCGTGACTGGTGAGAGTCAGAAGACGGTGGAGGAGGCCGCCGAGCACGGAGAGGTCCGTGCTTATAACATTTCCAGCCAGGAACGCATCGTTCGTGGGCGTATGCCGACGATGGAGATTGTCAACGAGCGCTTTACGCGTAACTTGCGAGTGGGGCTGTTCAACTTCATTCGTCGAAGTCCTGAAATTTCTGTGGGCCCCGTGGCGGTGCAGAGGTACAGTGCTTTTTTGCGCGAGTTGGCTGTGCCGACCAATTTCAACATTGTCGCCATTCGGCCGCTTCGTGGAAGTGGATTGATCGTATGTGAGCCCGCATTGGTCTTTGGCGTGATTGACACGCTGTATGGGGGCATAGGAAAATTTCAGACCCGGATTGAAGGGCGCGACTTTTCTGCGACTGAGCAACGGGTCATCAATCGTTTGGTGGATGTGATTACGACAGAGTACAAGAAGGCTTGGAAGGGGATTTACCCACTGGAGCTGGAGTTTCAGAGATCCGAGATGCAACCTCAGTTTGCCAATATCGCAACGCCCAGCGAAATTGTGATTTCGACCTCCTTCCAGCTTGAAATCGGTGACATCTCTGGTGCCATTCATTTTTGTTTTCCGTACTCCACGCTGGAGCCTATTCGGGATGTGCTCTACTCTTCGACTCAGGGCGATTCGATTGAGGTAGATCGCCGATGGGTAACGGTGTTGACGCGTGAGATCCAGGCGGCAGAAGTGACGCTGGTAGCCGAGTTGGCTCGGGCGGATGCGACTGTGGCGCAACTGTTGGCCATGAAGAAAGGCGATTTCATTGAGCTAGATCGTGAGCCGAAAATTCAGGCGACGATAGACGGCGTACCGATTTTTGAATGTCACTATGGCACGCACAATTCCAAGTACGCGATTCGCATAGACAAAGCCTTGAGGGGCAATGACCAAAATTGGTTGGGAGAAAGAAATGGCATCTGAAGACAAACCCGATGAAGCCGCAGACGACGGCATGGCTGATTGGGCTGAGGCTCTGCTGGAGCAAAAAGCAACCGAGTCGTCCAGCGAACCAGGTGGAGTGCTTGACGGGAGTGCTCCCAAGCCGTTTTCGTCCATGCCGTTGGGCGGCGATGCGCCGATCAATGACATCAATATGGTGCTGGACATTCCAGTTCAGCTTTCCGTTGAACTGGGCCGAACCAAGGTCCCTATCAAGCACATTTTGCAGTTGGGACAAGGGTCGGTCGTAGAGTTGGATGCGCTTGCCGGAGAGCCAATGGACGTTTTGGTTAATGGTTATTTGATAGCGCAGGGCGAGGTGGTGGTGGTGAATGACAAGTTTGGTATTCGCCTGACCGATGTGGTTACACCATCTGAACGTTTGCGCCGCGTTAGTAAGAACTGAGGGATGGGGATGACCCAGTCGCTGATCTCCGTGGGCGTGTTCATTGCGCTGTTGGCTTGTTTGCCTTTTGCGATCAAATGGGCAAAGGCTCGTTCGACAGGTAACGTGCGCGAGGTGGGTGGACAATCACGTTTCGTTTCAGCGGTTGCAGTTGGACCCCATCAACGAGTTGTGACAGTCGAAGTGGGTCCGGAAGACGCGCGCGTGTGGTTGACTTTGGGTGTTACCCCACAGGCCATAACCTGCCTGCACAGCGCCCATATTGCTTCATCCCCTCATTCAAGTGCCACCGAAACATCCGGTTCATTGGTGACGAGCTCATGAGAATGCGTGGCTGGACCGCAGTTCATGGCGCTGGAGTGAGCCGGATGGGCTTTGCTGGAAAATCTCTGATTGGATTGTGTGCGGTCTTTCTTCACGGGGTAGTCTGTGCGCAGACTCCGGGGCAGTTGCCGTTGTTGATTGGAACTGGTGCGGCTGGCACTAGCTTCTCTGTTCCCGTTCAAACGCTACTGTTCTTCACGGCGCTTTCTTTTTTGCCGGCAGTATTGTTAATGATGACGGGTTTTACCCGGATCGTGATTGTTCTGTCGCTGCTTCGTCAAGCTTTGGGAACCCAATCTGCGCCACCCAATCAGGTTATCGTTGGTTTGTCTTTATTCCTTACCTTTTTTGTTATGGGCCCAACGCTGGATAAGATGTACGAGGATGCCTATGTCCCTTACACCAAGAGTGCGATTACGTTTGAGCAGGCCCTGGAAAAGGCGGAGTCACCCATTCGTGGATTCATGGTTAAGCAAACGCGTCAGTCCGACTTCTCTCTGTTTGCAAAGCTTGCCAAGCTCGCACCAGATGTCACTGCTGAAAAAGCCCCATTGAGGGTGCTGGTTCCGTCATTTGTCATAAGTGAGTTGAAGTCAGCCTTCCAGATCGGGTTCATGATATTTATCCCGTTCCTGGTTATCGACATTGTGGTGGCAAGCGTACTCATGTCACTTGGCATGATGATGCTGTCTCCCGTATTGGTGGCGCTACCCTTCAAGCTGATGCTTTTTGTGCTGGCAGACGGCTGGAATTTGTTGATTGGCTCTCTTGCGGCCAGCTTTGTTGTTTGAGGAGGCGTTTGGGCCATGAATGCGCAGATGGTTTTAACAATGGGCCAAGATGCCCTGTTGATGCTTTTGATGGTGTCCTCGCCGGTTCTCGGGACGGCCTTAGTCGTGGGGCTGTTGGTCAGCCTGTTTCAGGCGGTTACCCAAATCCATGAAGCAACGCTAGCATTTGTCCCCAAATTGATCGCAGTCATCGCCGTGTTTGCCATCGCCGGACCTTGGATGCTTACTATGCTGGTTGAGTACATTCGACGAACGTTCGAAGCGATTCCCGGCTCGGTGGTTTGATTGAGAACCAACCGTGATATCCATAACTGAAGCGCAGCTTGCGGCATGGATATCGCCGATATTTTGGCCGTTTTTGCGTGTCCTGGCGGTGTTCACTACGGCCCCTGTGTTCTCCATGAGGGCCATCCCGGTGCGTGCAAAGGTCGCATTGGCTTTCTTTGTGGCGTTGGCCACCCAGGCCAGTCTGCCGAACATGCCTGTTATTGGGTTTGACGATCCGCAGGTTTTGGGTGTCGTTGTGCAGCAAGTTGGTGTTGGCTTGGCGATCGGTTTTGCCATTCGGCTGGTGTTTTCCGCCGTGGAGTTGGCTGGGGAGGTGGTGGGGTTCCAGATGGGGCTGAACTTTGCGGCGTTTTTTGACCCGACGATCAACGCACAGTCCAGCGCTGTCGCCCGATTCTTTGGTCAAATGACCTCATTGCTTTTTTTGGCAATGAACGGTCACCTCATGGTGCTGATGGCCATCACACGCAGTTTCCATTCGTTCCCGCTGGATCAGAATTTTCTGGAAACGCTGAAGCAAATGAAATTGCAACGCCTCGGGGCGGACTTGTTTGCGAGCGCGCTGTGGATCGCCCTCCCCATGATCGGCATGCTGATGTTTGCGAACTTGGCCATGGGGATCATTTCCCGGATCGCACCGCAAATGAACATTTTCGCCGTCGGGTTTCCCATTACCCTGGTTGTGGGCTTGGTCGGAATCACGGTGACCTTGCCAATGCTGGACCAACCTTTCATGGCGCTTATGGAGAAAGCGGTTGAAGTGTTTGTGAACAACTAGTGATCGACATTACACAAGCTCATTTCGAATGGCGTAAACGGTTAACTCCGCGTTGTTGGTTAATTTCAGTTTTTCCAAAAGTCTGGATCGATAAACGCTAACAGTTTTGGGGCTGAGCATCAGATCTTCTGCAATATCAGACAAGCGCTTCCCGGACGCAATCTTGAGCAGCGTCTGCAATTCGCGTTCAGACAGAGTGGAGTGCAGCGTTTGGGTGCTTGGGGAAGCCAGGTTCCCCACCAGCATTTCGGAGACCTCGGGCGTAACGTATTTGCGACCATTGGCTATGGCGCGCACGGCGGGGATCAGTTCTGCTGGATCCCCGGCTTTGTTCAGGTACCCATCGGCACCGGCGCGCAAACACCGGATCGCGTACTGATCTTCAGCAAACATGGAAACGACCAACACCCGGATAGGCGAATTCGCTTCTCGCAAGCTCGCAAGGACCTCGAGTCCGCCACGGCCCGGGAGATTCAGGTCCAACAGCAATACATCGCATGCGGTCGTTCGCAGTACCTCCCGAACTTCGGCGTAGCTTGCGGATTCTGCAACGACCTGGATATCAACAGCGTCAGCCAGCGTGTCGCGAATGCCGCGACGGACCATCGCATGGTCGTCACAAAGAACAACTCGTATCATTTGAACTGCTCCTCCGGCAATGCCTGACTTGTCGGACTCAGGGGAATTGAGAGGATGATTGACGTACCAACGCCTTCTCGAGTGCTGACGTCCAGCCACCCACCCACCGTCTTGGCGCGTTCATGCAATCCGCGGATGCCAAAGGCGTCCGGGTTTTTCAGTTCGTGCTCAGAGATACCTTTGCCATCGTCCGTCACTTCCAGCGTCAAAACGTTCTCGGCGTCAGATATTTCTATATCCACCCGCTTGCAGCTTGCGTACTTGGACACGTTAGTCAGCGCTTCTTGTGCGGTACGGTAGGCCGTCAGTTCGATGGACTTCGAGGGAGACAGATGTTCATTGTTGGTTCGCAGGCTTGTTTGAATGCCGGTACGCTTCTCGAAACTTGTGGCGAGCCATTGAATGGCCGCAAAAAGGCCCTGGTCCAGAATTGAGGGGCGCAAATTCATCATGATTCTCTGGCTGGCGCCAAGAGCGTGCTGCAACATTTCTGTGGCCGCCTGGATATGGGCTTGAATTGTTGGGTCGGAGCCGTGCCGGGTAACCCACGCGAGATCAAGTTTGGCCGCAGCGAGGGACCCGCCGATGTCATCATGGATTTCCCGTGCAATAGCCCCGCGCTCCCGTTCGATGGCCGATTGCAAATAGCCCGCAAACTCAGTGAGCCGTTTTTCTGACGCTGCCAGTTCCAAGTCAGCCTTTGCCTTGGCTGCGCGTGTTTGATTCATTTCCAAAGCGCGACCAATGACCCTGGCGAGTCTGCCCAGGTCGTCTTTGTGCAGGTAGTCGCTGATGCCCAAATGGATCGCGGAAACGGCAGCCGACTCACCGATTGCGCCGGATAGGAGAATAAAAGGTGGGCGAACGCTGAGTGTGGAGAGTGCTGACCAAGCGTCCAAAGCAGTGAAGCCAGGCAATCGATAGTCCGCCAGGATGACGTCAAATGACGTTTGATTCACCGCTGCGCAAAACTGCGCCAGCGTATCAACACGACTTATTTCAGCTGGAAGCCGCGCTTTGCTCAATGCATGACAGACCAATTGGTGGTCCAGAGCAGAATCCTCAAGATGGAGTATCTTCATAGGGTTATCCGGTGGACCGCCCACTTGGTTCGAAGTTATCATTGACTACGCATTATCAATGCTTGGGGATGAGGGAAGCAAGGGTGGCTGAAACGTGTTGACCATTGCGGGCCAAAAGTTGCCTGGCGCCAGGTATTCCTGCTAACCTAGATGCTTGGGTTGAGGGAGAAAGATACGACCGAGATTGAACTGAAGTGTGTTTATGAGGATAAATGACGATGCAGCAATCATTGACAACAACCGCCGCGCCTGCTGTGCAATTGCCCGTCATGCTTGTGGCGGAGGTTCAGGACTCGCTGTTGGTGGTAGTGCACGATTTGACTCGGCTCGACGGGTTGCTCGCGCACACCATGGAGAACTTGATGGAGCGTTTTACCAGCGCTAGCGCGAACCTTGCTGATCCATCGCTGATGGACTCCAGGGAGCTTGATGTTGTTCGAAGCACCTTGCGTGCAGCTGTGACTGAGTTGCAGTTTCAAGACATGGCGTCGCAACTCATCGTTCACACTTCAAAAATACTGCAGGGTTGTGCTTATCGCTTAGCTTCTGAGTCCATGGGGTCGGAGGATGGTGAGGCGGTTCCTTTTGTTGAGGAAGTGCCTGAACGTCCGAATCCTGTGACTCAGGATGAAATGGATGCGGGATCCATTGAGCTTTTTTGAATCTTGACAACTGAAATTGTCCAAACTGAACTAGTCGGAGCTTCACATGCCTTTAATTCTCGCTGTTGACGATTCGCCATCTATGCGAAAGATGGTGTCTTTTACTTTGACGGGCGCTGGCTACCAGGTGGTGGAGGCGGTAGATGGGCAGGATGCTTATGAGAAGGCCCAAGCTCAGAATTTTGATTTGGTATTGACTGATCAGAATATGCCTCGTCTGGATGGTCTTGGCCTTACGCGCAAACTGCGCGAACACCCGCAATTCAAGTCAACACCTATCCTAGTGTTGACCACAGAGTCCAGCGACTTGATGAAGCAGGCTGGACGAGCCGCTGGTGCGACTGGGTGGTTGGTGAAGCCATTTGATCCTGCAAGATTATTGGATGTAATCAAAAAGGTAATCAAATAGTTTTTGATATTGGCTTGTTAGAACGAAAACAGGAGTTGGGTATGGCTGAGGTGCACCAAGATAGCAGTGGCGGGGGTGGGGATTTTGATCTAACCCAGTTTTATCAAATCTTCTTTGAAGAGGCCGGCGAAAATCTGGATCAAATGGAGCAAATGCTGCTTAATTTGAATCTGGAAACTGCCGACGATGAGGAGCTCAACGGTATTTTTCGCTGTGCACACTCAGTAAAAGGCGGCGCTGCAACATTTGGTTTTGCGGATGTTGCCGAATTGACCCATCAAATGGAGTCTTTGCTGGATCGTTTGCGCAGGCATGAACTGCAGCCGAATTCTGCAATGGTCGATGTTTTGCTTGAGTCTGCCGATGCTTCACGTAGTTTGTTGGCCCGCCATCAAGCTGGCGGCGAAGGTGAAGCACTTCCGACTGCTGACTTGGTCAGGCGGATCAGTCAGTTGGCAGCCGGTATAACACCTGTCGCCATAGCGCCAATAGTGCAAGCCGTTGCTGCGGACTTTGTCGCTCAACCGAGCGTGCCACGAGATAAATCTATTCGATCATTAACCATTCGTATTGGCCCACTGGAGTTGCCGGAGCAGGCAGATGCGATTCGGGAGCTATTCAGGGATATTCCGGGGTTGGGAGACATAACAGTCATGTCATCCGACCGAAAAGACACCCGCGTTTTTGCTGTGACGACGACTTCCTCTAATGAGGATCTTCTGGACCTATTCGCGTTTCATGTCTCACGGGACTACATCACCATAAGTGATAACGATTCTGAAGCGCTAGCCTTGGGTTATCTGGATGATCCTCTGCCTGGTGCGCCTCTGGCGCCGTTACCAGGGTTTGGCTTCTTTGACGGCGCTCCAGGTGCGCCAGTTCAGCCATCTGTAGCCGCTACCGGCATAGGCGTTGATTCTGAATCCGCCGCTGTTGCCAAGGCGCCCGTCAAGACTGCAAACGCTGGAGTTGCTGCTCAGCCAGAGGCTGCGACGATTCGAGTGGCTATCAGCAAGGTAGATCAACTTATAAATCTTGTCGGCGAATTGGTGATCACTCAAGCCATGCTTGCCCAGAATAGCCGGGCACTTGATCCGGCTGTATACCAACAGCTATTGACCGGGCTGGCCGACTTGGATCGCAATACGCGTGACTTGCAAGAGTCCGTTATGTCCATACGAATGATTCCGATGTCAATCGTGTTCAGCAGGTTTCCGCGGATGTTGCGCGATTTGGCTGGAAAACTGGGCAAGAAGGTTGATTTTGTGACTCAGGGTGAAGCAACTGAGCTGGATAAAGGATTGGTCGAAAAGATAACCGATCCGCTGACGCATCTGGTGAGAAACAGTTGTGATCATGGCGTTGAATTGCCTGCTGATCGTTTGGCCGCGGGTAAGCCTGAAACAGGGACCATAACGCTCTCTGCTTCGCATCAGGGCGGATCCATTGTGATTGAAGTACGTGATGATGGACGAGGCTTGTCGCGGGAAAAAATCTTGAGTAAGGCCCGTGAGCGAGGGCTGGACGTTTCTGACCAGATGTCAGATGCCGATGTGTGGGGTTTGATATTTGCGCCTGGTTTTTCTACGGCAGCAGTTGTTACAGATGTTTCTGGTCGTGGCGTTGGTATGGACGTCGTGAAGAAAAACATCACAGCACTCAATGGGACAGTCGAAATAGATTCTGCCGAGGGCTATGGCATGAAGGTTTCGGTTCGATTGCCGTTGACGCTGGCAATTATGGACGGCATGTCGGTGGGTGTGGGCAAAGAGGTCTACATTCTTCCGTTGTCGTCTGTGATTGAGTCTTTTCAGGTTAAGGCTGACGCCGTTAGCACTGTAGGGCAGGGGTCTCAGCTCATTAAGGTGCGTGACGAGTACATGCCGGTTATTGAGTTGGAAAAGGTCTTCCAGATTCCCCGATCTGATTTCGACAAAGCGTGTGACATCATGGTCGTCGTTGAGGCGGATGGTAGTCGCGTAGCGTTGCTCGTCGATGAGTTGTTAGGTCAGCAGCAAGTAGTGGTTAAAAACTTGGAATCCAATTACCGAAAGGTGCCCAATGTATCCGGTGCCACGATTCTGGGGGATGGAAAAGTAGCCCTCATTCTTGATACGGGCGCTTTAGTCCGACGGTCTCGGCATTGATTCCCGAAAATTGAAGGAGAGCAGCATGGGCATGATGGAAAAACTCGACGAATTAGGAACCTCAGGCGCTCGCGAATACCTGACTTTCCGGTTGGACCAGGAAGAGTACGGTATAGACATACTGAAGGTGCAAGAGATTCGCGGTTACGAACATCCCACCCGAGTGGCAAATGCCCCGGATTTCATCAAGGGTGTCGTGAATTTGAGGGGTACGATAGTTCCAATTGTGGACATGCGGCTGAAGTTTGGTTGTTCCAAGGCTGAGTACAACGCTTTTACCGTAGTCATCATTCTTAATCTTAGGCACCGAATCGTAGGAATAGTGGTTGACTCCGTCAGTGATGTGATGGAATTGCCTTCGGAGAGCCTGAAGTCAGCACCAGAAATGGATAGCGTTATCGATAGCGGAGCCGTGCTGGGGTTGGGTTCATTGGGTGACAGGATGTTGATTCTGCTTGACATTGAGCGGTTGATGTCTGCGGCTGATATGGGATTAGTGGGTGGTTCAGATTGATGCGGGCCAGCTGATCCGATGCGCATCCACCGTGAGTGCGACGCCATGAATTCGCGGTCGGGACGAGGTGACAGCACCTCGCCGGAGCGAGACGGCTCGAATGATGCAGTGCATATGCAAGGTCGGGAATTCGCGTGGACCAACGCAGATTTTGACAAAGTGCAGTCGATGATCTACAGCCGTGCGGGGATCAGTTTGCATAATGGTAAGCATGCAATGGTCTACAGCAGATTGTCCAGAAGGCTTCGGGATACAGGGCATCAAAGTTTTAGCGGGTATTTGACTTGGCTTGAGGCGACAGAAGGTCCGGAATGGCAGGAGTTCGTCAACGCGCTAACCACTAACTTGACGTCATTTTTTCGCGAGCAACACCATTTTGATATTTTTGCAGAATATTTGAAGACAAAGCCCCTGGAGACTTCTTGGAATGTTTGGTGCAGTGCTGCGTCGACAGGTGAGGAGCCCTATTCAATAGTCATGGCGGCGCTGGAGACTTTGGGGCAACGCGGCAATTTCACACTCAAGGCGAGTGATATCGATTCGAAAGTGTTAGCGACTGCCACTCAGGGGGCCTATCGACTTGAGGGGCTAAAGGGCGTTAGTCCTGAGCGTATGAAGCAATTCTTTTTGCGGGGTAAGGGCGCGAATGAGGGGCTGGTCAGGGTCAAGTCTGAACTGGCGCAGCGGATCGAGTTCCTTATAGTCAATTTGATTAGAGACGATTGGCCCTTCAGGGATCCTTTTGACGTTGTTTTTTGCAGGAATGTCATGATCTACTTTGACTCACAGACGCAGCGGAAGGTGCTTGAACGTATTCATCGAGTCATGAAACCTGGGGGCTTGCTTTTTGTTGGGCATGCAGAAAATTTCAGTGATTCTCGGGACTTGTTTGCGCTGAATGGGAAAACTGTTTACGAGCGGCGCTAGGATTACGATGTTGAAGTCTGTCTGTTTTGCTGTGGGTATTTTTAATTGATCGCAAGGCGAACATGAAATCGCTTCAATCTCCGTCGTGGGCCCTACCGAGTGGACCTGCGAACAATTTGCCGCCTGCTAAAGTGTTGGCGAATGGTAGAGTGTCCCGGATCGATCAGTTGAAGGCACAGACTCGCAAGCCAGGCGAGGCGTCCTTTTTCTATGCGGACCACCACTTCCAATACGATGCCGTCAAGGTGCTCCCCGGTGAATACTACGTCTCTAACGAAGATTTGGTCGTGATGACCGTTCTGGGGTCATGCATCGCTGCCTGTATATGGGATGGGAAGGCGCGTACTGGAGGTATGAATCACTTCATGCTGCCCGATGGTGACAACGCTGAGGGGTCCGGTCGATATGGCTCCTATGCGATGGAGTTGTTGATCAACGAGATGATCAAGCTGGGTGCGCGCCGTGAAACAATGCAGGCCAAGATATTTGGGGGAGCACAGGTAATGGCAGGCTTTACTACGATGAATGTGGGGGAGCGGAATACCCAGTTCGTGTTGAATTACCTGGCGACTGAGCGGATTCCTGTTGTGTCTCAGGATGTTCTCGACATTCACCCGCGCAAGGTATGCTTTTTTCCTCTTACGGGAAAGGCATTGGTTAAGCGGCTCGCGCACTCCCATCCCGAGACTCTTGCGGTCGAGGAGCGTCGAGGGAATGCTGCTTCTGTGGCGAAGTCCACGGCTGGCGGTTCTGTGGACTTGTTCTAGGATTGTAGATTGAAGAAGATTCGTGTCGTCGTTGTTGATGATTCCGCTTTGGTCAGAAGCTTGTTGTCCGAAATCATCAATCGTCAGAATGACATGGAGTGTGTTGGGGTTGCAAACGACCCATTGATAGCCAGGGAGCTTATACGTGAATTGAATCCTGATGTGATCACGCTGGATATTGAGATGCCCAAGATGGACGGGATTGATTTTCTGGGGCGTCTGATGCGATTGCGTCCAATGCCTGTTTTGATGATTTCCACGCTGACTGAGCGCGGGGCCGAAGTGACAATGCGCGCGTTGGAGCTTGGAGCCGTGGATTTTGTGGCCAAACCAAGGATCGGATTGGTAGACGGCATCGGGGATCTTGCTGGGCAAATCGTCGATAAAATTCGGGTTGCAGCTGGGGCTCACGTTCGGCGGCTGAATCAGCCGTCATCGAGTGGTGGAGATGCAGCCGGGTTCCAGGAAGGGGAGCAGAGGCTGGGCGTTTTAGGTTTAGGGCGTGTATCGACTGAAAAATTGATTTGTATTGGTGCCTCAACAGGCGGAACAGAGGCAATTAAGGAAATCCTGACGCGCATGCCCGCTGACTCTCCTGGCATCGTCATTACTCAGCATATGCCCCCTGGTTTTACAGCCAGTTTCGCGGCCAGATTGAATAGCCTGTGCCGTATTACGGTGCAAGAGGCAGTTGATGGTGGCCGTATTCTCCCTGGGCACGCCTACATCGCTCCGGGGGGGAAGCAGTTTCGGGTCGATAGGAGTGGTGCCAACTACCTTTGTATTGTCGAAGATGGTGAGTTGGTTAACAGGCATAGACCTTCGGTTGAGGTATTGTTTAGATCCGTAGCTAAGTTTGTTGGGCGAAACGCGTTTGGCATCATGCTTACCGGGATGGGTAACGACGGAGCCAAGGCCATGAAGGAAATGCGAGATGCGGGCAGTTACAACTATGTGCAAGATGAAGCGAGTTGCATTGTGTTTGGAATGCCTCGAGAGGCGATTCTCCATGGTGCGGCGGATGAAGTGCTGCCTCTGACTGACATTGCCGCCGCACTTTTGACTAAGTTGAGCGGTGCGTTGAACCGATATCGGGTCTAGTTCTTGTAGCGTGATCGTCAAATTCTTGCCTCTGCGTTTCTTGTAACTGCGGGGCAAGTGTTGAGCGGAAGTCTTCGTTAAGAGTAGCAGTCATGTGTATACAAACGGAAAATAGTTAACGATTTTTGACATTGGCCTTAAAAGCGTGTCATAATTCAAGGCTTCGCTGATCACAGTGAAGACAAAAAAGTAGTGTTAAAGCTGCTTGAGATCATTAAAAATATACAGCCGATAAGCGTGGGCGTTTGAAGGCAATTGCCAAG
>JBBRYR010000070.1:0-14381 GCA_038237415.1 Burkholderiales bacterium | reverse complement strand
ATTCCGTCGCGCATCGTTTACGAAGATGATGAACTTTTTGCTTTTCACGATATCCATCCCTGGGCGCCGGTGCATTTCCTGATTATTCCCAAGTTGCACCTCCCGTCCATGGCGCAAGTCAGTGACGAGCATGTGGGCTTGATGGGGCGCATGATGGCACTGGTGCCTAGGCTCGCGCTGCAGGAAGGCTGCAATCCGTACCCCGAGGGCGGGTTTCGTGTGGTGACCAATACGGGAGCCGAAGGCGGACAGGAAGTGAACCATCTGCACTTTCACGTGATGGGCGGGCCACGTCCGTGGCTGCGCGGGTGAGGGTCTAAAATGTTCTTATTACCAAGGAGTTAGCCATGGGCTTTTCTACTACGCATCTGATTATTTTTCTGGTCATCATCGTCGTGATCTTCGGAACCAAAAAACTCCGCAACATCGGCTCTGACCTGGGCGGCGCCGTCAAGGGGTTCAAGGACGGCATGAAGGACGGTAGTACTACTGCGGAAAAAACCGCCGAGACGGCTCCTCCCGCCATCGTGACGTCTGAGAAAACGGATGCCAAATCCACGATTGATGTTGAAGCAAAAATCAAGAGCTGATCACGGTTTTCCGTTGCAGTCCGTTCTGACAGAGCTTCTCCATGCTTGACATCGGCGTCACCAAGATCGCCATCATCGGCGCTATTGCTCTCGTTGTGATTGGCCCGGAGCGTCTGCCCGGGCTGGCACGTACGATCGGCACGTTGATGGGTCGTGCGCGGGGCTATCTGGCGGACGTCAAAGCCGAAGTCAGCCGGTCCATGGAGCTCGATGAGCTCCGGAAAATGAAGGACACCGTCGAAAGCGCGGCGCGGGATGTGGAGAACTCCATACAAACCAGCGCCAGTGATTTCGAGAAGAGCTGGGCAGAGGCGACCGATACCGCGTCGACTCCTTCTTTGGGCGATTCCGCGCTCAGCGTCCCGCAATACCGGCATCCCAAAAAGAACTGGCGTTTGAAACAGGGGGCAACCCCTCAATGGTACAAGGCGCGCGCGGGTGTGCGTACCAAGGCGCTATCGGGTGCCGCACGCGTTGCCCGGTTCCGCCCTCAAAAAATGAACTGATGGCCGATAACAAAACTCCCCCCGACGACCTCGGCGGAACAGAGCAACCCTTCGTTCATCACTTGATGGAGCTGCGCGACCGTTTGCTGTATTGCATCTACGGTGTCGGCGCCATCTTTGCCGTGCTGGCGTTTTTCCCCGGCCCTTCGCATCTGTATGACCTGATGGCCATGCCGCTGGTCAAATCCTTGCCCGAAGGCTCCCGCATGATTGCGGTGGGCGTGGTGTCACCGTTTCTGGTGCCTATCAAGGTAACTGTTCTGGCCGCCTTTGGCCTGGCGCTTCCCTGGGTGCTGTACCAGGTTTGGGCCTTTGTCGCGCCCGGTTTGTACAAGCATGAAAAAAAGCTGGTGATGCCGCTGGTGGTTGCCAGTACGCTGTTGTTTTACACCGGGGCGGCTTTTTGCTATTTCTTTGTTTTTGGGCAGGCTTTTCCGGCCATTCAGCGGATGGCACCTTCATCCGTGGCGGTCAGTCCGGATATTGATGCGTACCTGGACTTCGTGATCACGATGTTTATCGCCTTTGGCGTGGCGTTCGAGGTGCCTATTGCAGTGGTGATTTTGGCGCGCATGGGTCTGGTGACGGTGGCCCAGTTGAAGTCGTACCGTGCTTATTTTGTGGTGGGTGCGGCAGCCGTTGCCGGAGTAGTGACGCCACCTGACCCGGTGTCCATGCTGGCCCTGCTGGTGCCCATGTGCCTTTTGTATGAAATTGGCATCTGGTCCGCGCAGATATTCATCAAACACACACAGGCGCCACCGGAAGAGGCTCCGGCTAGTCAGCCCTAGTCGGCTTTAGGCAGGGCGCAAGATAAATGCCGCTAGCCCCCGCCAAATATAACTGGGGTGCTATGAAAAAGATAGTTAACGATCGACCTGCCGGGGTTTCGGACGCACTCCGGGGGTGACTTCCAATTCCAGGGGCTGGTTCTTGCGCTCAATGGAAAAGCGCGAAGGCGTTCCCGGCTTGAGAGCTGAAACCTGCGCCAGCAACTGCGTTACATCGACAACCGGCTGGTTCGCAATCTGAACGATGACATCTCCTGGGCGAATACCGGCCTGGGCCGCAGGGCCATTCTGGAGCACGCCGGTAATGATGACGCCGCGCTTGGTCTTGACGTCAAAAGTTTCTGCCAGCTCGGGTGAAAGGTCGTTCGGTTCCACGCCAATCCATCCGCGGGTGATTTGTCCGTCTTTTACAATTCCCTCCAGCACCAGTTTGGCGGTGGACACCGGAATGGCGAAGCCAATGCCCATATTGCCGCCTGAACGGGAGTAAATGGCGGTGTTGATTCCCAACAGGTTGCCATTGATATCGACTAGCGCACCGCCGGAGTTACCAGGGTTGATGGCGGCATCGGTCTGGATGAAATTCTCGAATGTGTTGATTCCCAGCTGGTTGCGGCCCAACGCACTGACGATGCCACTGGTGACGGTTTGACCCACGCCAAAGGGGTTTCCAATGGCCAAAACCCGGTCTCCCACCTGCGCGGCGTCCGAGTTGCCCAACACGATGACCGGGAGCTTGTCGAGTTCAATTTTGAGAATGGCCAGGTCCGTGTCTGGATCGGTGCCAATGATCTTGGCGCGGGCACTTCGGCTGTCGTTCAGCACGACTTCGATTTCGTCAGCTCCATCAACCACATGGTTATTGGTCAGGATGTAGCCGCTAGGGCTCACGATCACGCCGCTGCCCAAGCCTGCCTGGGGTTCGTTTCCTTGTTCTCCAAAGAAGAACTTGAACCAGGGGTCATTGCTATTGGGGTTCTTGCGCGCGGCCTTGCTGGTGTTAATGCTCACGACCGCGGAGGAGGCCTTCTGCGCGGCGATGCGGTAACTGCCCGGAGGCACGTCGCCGGGATTGACGGCGGGCGCTTCAATGAGCGCAATAGCGCCAGATAGCGAGGTGTTGTGCCCGACCCATTGGGGTTTGAGTGTGGCGACGACAAAGTACGCCGCCAGCAGCACCGTAGCGGTTTGGGAAAAAAGCAGCCAGAGTCTTTTCATTGGATTTCCAGATGGGGCTGCATGCACAGTTTGCAACCTTGGGTGAAATTGTAGGCGGCATGGCCTGCCGCGGTACATTTGCAGGTCTTACATGGCCAGCTACCCAACCATCATTCATATCCAGCCGCACGCGCCCACAAAGCCACCAGAGGGCGCTGCGTGCAACGGATGCGGCGTTTGCTGCCTCGTAGAGCCCTGCCCGTTGGGCGTGGTGCTGTCGGGTCAGCGCCGTGGCGCTTGCAGGGCGCTGCACTGGCAAGAGGCGAGCCACCAATACCGGTGTGGCGCAATAGTCACCCCGCAGGAGACTCTGGAGCGTTCTTTGCCACGCGCCCTGCGCTGGCTGGCAAGACCGACGGCACCATTGCTGCGTAGTCTGGCGTTGCGGTGGATTGCAGCTGGCGTGGGTTGTGACAGCAATCTCGAACCGGCGCCTAGGGCGGCAGCGACCATGGCCGACTCCCCTGATTTCTCCCATGACGCGAAGGCCACTACCCATGATTGATCGCCAGGAATTGCAGGTCTCGTTGGATGCTTTGCTTCAACCCGAGCGTTTCAAAGACTATTGCCCCAACGGCTTGCAGGTCGAGGGTGTCCAGCAGGTGAGAAAGATCGTTTCCGGTGTGACCGCCAGCCTGTCCCTGATTGAATTCGCTGTAGCGGCCGGAGCGGACACGATTTTTGTGCACCACGGACTGTTCTGGCGGGGACACGACGGCCGGGTGACTGGATGGCTGCGCAAGCGCCTGGCGCTTTTGCTGGCGAACAACATCAATCTCTTTGCTTACCATTTGCCGCTGGATGCACACCCGGAACTGGGTAATAACGCGCAACTGGGAATCCTGTTGGGTTTACAGCCGACAGGGCGGTTTGGTGAGCAGGAATTGGGCTGGCTGGGTGTGCCGGCGACGGCTGGTTTGGCTGCGTCAGCGGGAGAATTCGAGCCTGCATTTGCCGATGCGCAGTCGCTTGCGGGTCACGTAGAGCGAGCGCTGGGCCGATCCGTACTCCTGGTGCCGGGAAAACCGGGTCGGGTGCGGCGCGTCGCTTGGTGTACCGGGGGTGCGCAAAGCTATTTTGAGGCTGCCATCGCCGCTGGCGTGGACGCGTTCATCACCGGAGAGATTTCTGAACCCCAAGCCCATCTCGCAAGGGAGTGCGGGGTATCTTTTCTGGCTTGCGGACACCATGCCACGGAGCGCTATGGTGCACCCGCGGTCGCTGCCCATGTTGCTGACCGGTTCGGGCTGGAACATACTTTCATTGATATTGACAACCCCGCCTGAGCGGAATGACGTTTAACGCACCATGACACAAGAAGTCGACAGCTTGGAGCCGATAGCCATCACCATGGGCGATGCGGCAGGCATCGGGCCGGAAATTATTGCGAAGGCTTTCCGCGAACAGCCGGCACTATTGCGCGGGTGTTTTGTTGCGGGTGATGTCGGCACCATGCGCCGCGCGGCAAGCGTTGTCGTGCGAGCCGGTCAAATTGCACTGCCTGTGGCGGTGATCACGTCGCCCGCACAGGCGCTGGATGTGCCGCCGCACTGCATTGCAGTTCTGCAGGTCGCAGATGCGCTGGCGCCGGTGGCTTGGGGAAGGGTCAGCAAGGTTGCGGGTGCCTTTGCCGGGCAATGTGTCCTCTGGGCGGCAGACGCCGCGCTCAGTCGGCAGGTGTGCGCCGTCGTGACGGCTCCTCTGCATAAGGAGGCGATCTCAGCTGCTGGCGACCCTTATGACCGGTTTCCCGGCCATACAGAGATGTTGCAGGACCGGGCGGCGCGCCACCTGGGAAAGTCCGTATCAGACGTGCCCGTCCGCATGATGCTGGCCAATGACGAGTTGCGCACGGTGCTGGTGAGCATCCACATGTCGTTACGGCATGCGATTGAAGCCGTGACCTTCGAAAATGTCCTGCAGACGGTGCGAATCACACATGAAGCCTTATCCAGAATGCTTGGGCGAGCGCCGCGCATTGCCTTGGCAGGGCTCAACCCGCATGCGGGCGAGGGTGGCTTGTTTGGCAGAGAAGAACTCGACATCATCAGCCCAGCGATCCATGCGGCGCGCCAGGAGGGCTGCGATGTCAGCGGTCCCTGGGCTCCCGATACGATTTTCATGCGCGCACGTCTGAAACCTGGAGTGGCCAGCGAATTCGATGTGGTGGTAGCCATGTACCACGATCAGGGGCTGATACCCGTCAAATACCTGGGTGTGGAAAAAGGCGTCAACGTCACCTTGGGTTTGCCGCTGGTACGCACCAGTCCGGACCATGGAACGGCGTTTGATATAGCTGGATCTGGGGTCGCGGATGCGTCCAGTCTTCTGGAGGCGATCCGGGTTGCGCGAGCGCTTTCTGCCGGGGCGCACGCATAAAAAAACCCGCAGTAGCAAAACGGCAGGTTTCGTAATCAGCTCCAAGTGGCTTATTTCTTCAGACTATCGCGAATTTCGCGCAGCAAAACCACATCTTCCGGAGTGACCACCGGTGCTGCTGGCGCAGCAGGAGCCTCTTTCTTCAACCGGTTCATCTGTTTGATCATCAAGAAGATGATGAACGCCAGAATGGCAAAGTTGACCGCAACGGTAATGAAGTTACCGTAGGCAAACACCGGAACGCCTGCTTTTTTCAGGTCCGCCAGCGTGGCGCCAGTGCCTGCCGGTACTTGGCCCAGAACAACAAATAGATTCGAAAAATCGAGCTTGCCGAAGATCATGCCGACAACCGGCATGATCAGGTCCGCAACGATCGAGTCAACAATCTTGCCAAAAGCGCCGCCAATGATGACACCTACAGCTAGGTCCATCACATTGCCTTTAACGGCAAATTCCTTAAATTCCTGCATCATTCCCATGGTCACATCCTCCTGTAAGTTGAAAAATCACGAGTATCTCTGACAATACTCACCGTCCAAGCGCACGATGTAAGGCGCAGCGGTATTAATCCACACTTTGCCCGTCGGCTACAATGCCGGCTTCCCCTAGTAGTGATGTTCATTGAGGATTCTCATGAGTGAAACCCTTGTCGACACCCAGAAGTTCGACTCCAGTAAACGAACCTGGTTGATCGCGTCCACCTGCGCCGGCGCGGTTGGCGTTGGCGCGGTGGCTGTGCCTTTTGTCAGTACATTTCAACCGTCAGAGCGAGCCAAAGCGGCTGGCGCAGCGGTTGAAGTGGATATCGCCGGTTTGAAGCCGGGCGAAAAAATGACAGTGGAGTGGCGCGGTAAACCCGTCTGGATTTTGCGCCGAACGCCGGAGCAACTGGCTTCGCTGTCCAAGGACACCAATCAATTGGCAGACCCAGAGTCCAAGCGCAAGCCTGACGAGTTCACCCCCGTCTATGCTCGGAACGAAGGTCGCTCGATAAAGCCTGAGTTTTTCATTGCAGTCGGTATTTGCACGCACTTGGGATGCTCTCCTTCGGATAAGTTTCAGCCGGGCCCGCAGGCCTCATTGCCGAACGACTGGCCTGGTGGCTTCTTATGCCCCTGCCATGGTTCTACCTTTGATTTGGCTGGACGGGTTTACAAGAACAAGCCCGCGCCGGACAACCTTGAGGTGCCGCCGCACGTGTACCTGTCCGACAGCAAGCTGCTGATCGGCGAAGACAAGAAAGCCTGAGGAAAATAGACATGGCTGATTTCAAGGAAGTTTCCCCCAACGCGTCGGCAGGTGCGAAGCTCACCAATTGGTTTGAGAACCGTTTGCCCACGGCATTTGACGCTTACCGCGTTCACATGTCAGAGTACTACGCGCCCAAGAATTTCAATTTTTTCTATATCTTTGGCTCTCTGGCCATGTTGGTTCTGGTCATTCAGATCGTGACTGGTATTTTCCTGGTGATGCATTACAAGCCTGACGCCGCATTGGCGTTTGGTTCGGTTGAATACATCATGCGGGATGTGCCGTGGGGCTGGTTAATTCGCTATATGCACTCCACCGGTGCCTCCATGTTCTTTGTGGTTGTTTACCTCCACATGTACCGTGGTTTGATTTACGGCAGTTACCGTAAACCGCGCGAATTGGTGTGGATCTTCGGTTGCGCGATTTTCCTGTGCCTGATGGCTGAGGCATTCATGGGCTATTTGTTGCCTTGGGGGCAAATGAGCTATTGGGGCGCGCAGGTTATCGTGAATCTGTTTGCTGCCGTGCCATTCGTTGGTCCGGATCTGGCTTTGCTGATCCGTGGTGATTATGTGGTCGGCGACGCAACGTTGAACCGCTTCTTCAGCTTTCACGTGATCGCTGTGCCGCTGGTTTTGCTGGGCTTGGTGGTTGCCCACTTGATGGCCTTGCATGATGTGGGTTCCAACAATCCGGATGGAATCGAGATCAAGGCTACCAAGGGGCCTGACGGGGTGCCTCTGGATGGAATTCCGTTCCATCCCTATTACTCGGTGCATGATATTTTTGCCGTGTGCATGTTCCTGATGGTCTTCTCCGCCATCATCTTCTTTGCGCCGGAGTTCGGTGGCTATTTCCTGGAGTACAACAACTTCATACCTGCTGATCCACTGCAGACACCGTTGCACATCGCTCCGGTCTGGTACTTCACGCCTTATTACTCCATGTTGCGTGCTATCACCAGCGAGATGGTGTATGTCCTGATTGCCTGCGTGCTGGGTGGTGCTCTGCTGAGCGTCGTCAAGTTCAAGATGCCCGCCATCTTCAAAGGTGTGATTCTGGGTGGTGCTGCGGTCGTGGTGGCGATGATGCTTTCGATTGACGCAAAATTCTGGGGTGTGGTCGCAATGGGCGGCGCCGTCGTTATTTTGTTCTTCCTGCCTTGGCTGGATAACTGCGCGGTCAAGTCGATTCGTTACAGGCCAGACTGGCACAAATACATGTACGGTGTTTTTGTGATCAATTTCGTCATCCTGGCTTATCTGGGTACGCAACCACCTTCGGCTATCGGAGAGCGAGTGTCGCAGGTTGGAACGTTGTTCTATTTTGGATTTTTCCTCCTGATGCCTTGGTGGAGTCGTTTGGGTCAAACCAAGCCGGTGCCGACCCGTGTCAATTTCACTGCACACTGAGAGCCGGAGATTACGCACATGAAAAAAATACTGTTGACTCTGATTGCGGCTCTGGGCTTTGTGGTGAGCGCCCAAGCCAATACCGGTGGCATCGCCTGGGACAAGGCGCCGAACAAAACCAACGATTTGGCCGCCCTGCAAAATGGCGCCAAGTTGTTTGTCAATTACTGTCTGAATTGCCACTCTGCGGCGTTCATGCGCTTTAATCGCCTGAAAGATATTGGGCTGTCCGAGCAGCAGATTAAAGACAATCTACTGTTCACGACAGAAAAGGTGGGCGAGACCATGAAGTCGGCAATCGATCCACGTCAGGCCAAGTCGTGGTTCGGTGCCAACCCACCCGATTTGACCGTCATTGCACGCTCGCGTTCGGCCGCTGGGCAGGGTACTGGCGCCGATTACTTGTATACCTATTTGCGGACGTTCTACCCGGACGATACCAAAGCGACTGGGTGGAATAACTTGGCTTTTCCCAATGTAAGCATGCCCCACGCCTTGTGGGAATTGCAGGGAAAACGGGCGCCTGTGTATGAAACCATAACTGAGCATGGCCATGAGGTGCACATCTTCAAGGGCTGGGAGCAGTTAGCCCCTGGAACCATGACACCAGCACAATACGACTTGGCGGTGGGTGACTTGGTGAGCTACATGCAATGGATGGCAGAACCAGCCCAAAATAACCGGATCCGCGTAGGTTTTGGAGTCATGCTCTTCTTGCTGGTGATGACATTCTTTGCGTGGCGTCTCAATGCAGCGTACTGGAAAGACATCAAGTAATACGTTCTTATGCGATCAAGCAGCTTGCATTGAGGCGAGCAGTTTGATGGCTTCGGAGTGGGTTCGCTTTCAGCAACCCACTCTTTTTAATTTTTAGGAGGCTTTCGCCATGATGGTTCTGTATTCGGGAACAACTTGCCCCTTTTCCCACCGCTGCCGGTTTGTCTTGTTCGAAAAAGGAATGGATTTCGAGATCCGCGATGTGGACTTGTACAACAAGCCCGAGGACATCAACGTCATGAATCCTTATGGACAGGTTCCCATTTTGGTGGAACGTGACCTGATTCTTTATGAGTCGAACATCATCAATGAATACATTGACGAGCGTTTTCCGCATCCCCAATTGATGCCTGGTGACCCGGTTGACCGCGCGCGGGTGCGACTGTTCTTGCTCAACTTTGAAAAAGAACTTTTTGTGCATGTCTCAACATTGGAAGCTCGGACTTCCAAGGGTAATGAGAAGGCGCTGGAGAAGGCGCGTGCCCATATTCGGGATCGTTTGACCCAGCTGGCCCCGGTATTTCTGAAGAACAAATACATGCTGGGTGACAATTTTTCCATGCTGGATGTGGCTATTGCACCGTTGCTCTGGCGTCTCGATTTTTATGGCATCGATCTTAGTAAGAATGCCGCGCCGTTGTTGAAGTATGCCGAGCGGATTTTCTCGCGTCCTGCGTATATCGAAGCATTGACGCCGTCAGAAAAAGTGATGCGAAAGTAATTTTTTCGCACCCTGCCATGATTGATGCAAGAGACTCCAGTTCAACACGCCCGTACCTGATCCGGGCGTTGTACGAGTGGTGCACGGACAACGGTTTTACTCCGTTTATTGCGGTGCTCGTCGATGACTCGGTACGGGTTCCCAACGAGTTCGTTAAAGACGGTGAAATCGTGTTGAATGTCAGTTTTGATGCGACGAGCTCCCTCAATCTGGGCAATGAATTCATCGAGTTCAAAGGCCGTTTTGGAGGGCTTGCCCGGGATATCTTGGTGCCCGTAGACCGGGTGCTGGCTATCTACGCCCGTGAGAACGGCCAGGGCATGGCATTCCCGATGTTGGCTTCCGCTGGTGGTGAGCCACGCGGCGCGCATCCGGTGGAGCCCAAGGCGACCACTTTGGCCAGTGTTGTCAGTCCGCCTGATGATGGTGGAACTGGTGCGCCGCGTCCGTCTGGTGCGGGGAAGCCATCACTAACGCGTATCAAATAATTGGATTTTATTTGGCTCGCGCCGTTGAGGTGCAATCGCTGATGTAAAATTTAAGACGTGCCGATTTAGCTCAGTTGGTAGAGCAACCGCCTTGTAAGCGGTAGGTCATCAGTTCGAATCCGATAATCGGCACCATTTCTTGCGCACTGCTGCATCCTTCACGTGCAAGGATGCGATGTTTGAACCTTAAGTCGAATCGCGCTGACTTCCCATCCCTTAGTTCGCAGATGTGATTCCAGGGATGGCAAAAGCTGGCGGACCTTTGCGGCAACAGCGTTGTTGTCAAGTATCAGACACCAGACTGTTCCTTCAATGGGGCCCGCTCTGACGGCAGATCGCAGCGCTGCCGGAATAAGTGTTTCAATGGCTTTAAGTCGTGCAAATGACTCAGTTGCAAGGTCTGCCAGACGAGATAGCGTCGGCGACTCCTGCGTGGCCTGCAGCAGTGTTATAGAGTGATTTCGACGGTTCATGACCTGATATTTGCGTGGAGGGTTCTCAGTGCAATTGATTATCACGGATACGTGGCTCGCTAAAAGTCGCGCTTTTCATTTGAGTGGCACCAAGCTCATCCTGGCCCTCATTGGTCTGTCATTTGGTTTGATGTTGATGTCAGCGGGCCTGTACCACTGGGTATTTGTCAAAGGCGCTCGCGAAGGGTGGCCAGTGATTGGATCGCTAGTCAAGCTGGTGGTAAAAGATGAGTTTGCCCAGCGCGACCGTTTCATGCGTGAAAACATTGAAGTCATGGCAAAAAGCGTCGGTGAAATGCAGGCGAAGATGCTGCAACTGGAGTCTCTTGGTGAACGTGTTTCCGGTTTGGCAGGGGTCAACCCAGCGGATATAAAGATCAAGCCCGGGCAAGGTGGAATGCTGGTGCCCGGTCGGGATCTGTCGATGGAAGAATTGCAGATCACTTTGCAGCAACTGGACCAGTTGGCAGGTCAGCGTACTGACCTGATGGCGGTGATGGAAAGTCGGCTGTTTGAGCAAAAAATCAGGAACATGATGGTTCCGACGCAGACGCCGGTTGTCAATGCCAACTTGGGCTCTGTGTTTGGATGGCGTATTGATCCCATCACGGGCCGATCGGCTTTGCACACGGGACTCGACTTCCCGGCGATGCCAGGTACCGCTATTTATGCCGCAGCTGGCGGCGTAGTCGTTACACAGGAATTTCACCCCGAATATGGAAACATGGTCGAAGTGGATCACGGCAATGACTTGATCACCCGCTATGGACATGCATCGCGGGTGTATGTGAAAAAGGGCGACTTGATCAAGCGCGGGCAACGAATCGCGGAAGTGGGCAACACTGGGCGGTCCACCGGATCGCACCTCCATTTTGAAGTGCTGGTGCAGGGCGTCCCCCAAGATCCGCAAAAGTTTCTCAATGCGGGAAAGAGCCTGCCAGCTGGTCAGGTGGCGCAAGGCAACTCGCCATCGTCGGCTCCAGCAGCAACCCAGAAAACAGCAACGGGTTTCTTATCGACCGGGCAACGGTAAAATCACCATTTTGGCTTTTCTGGTGTCGGCCTGTCCCTTGATTGGGGCTGGAATTCACAGGAATGGCCCCATCTTATCCAGACTAGAAAAAAGGACTGCGCTGTTCTGTGAGCCCATGTGGGACACAGGCCAGTCTTGCATTCATGGCCATCAACATACTTACCAAAATCTTCGGCAGTCGCAACGATCGCTTGCTCAAACAGTATCGAGTCGGGGTTGCGCGCATCAATGCGCTGGAGGCCCAGTTTGAGAAGCTGACCGACGACGGGCTGCGCGCCAAAACACAGGAATTCAAAGACCGTTTGGTCAAGGGTGAATCGCTTGATGACATCCTGCCCGAAGCCTTCGCCGTTGTGCGGGAAGGATCAAAGCGGGTAATGAAGATGCGTCATTTTGACGTCCAGTTGCTGGGCGGCATGTCACTGCATAATGGGAAAATTTCCGAAATGGGAACGGGTGAAGGTAAAACCTTGACGGCTACTTTGCCTGTTTACCTGAATGCTTTGACGGGCAAAGGTGTGCATGTGGTAACGGTGAATGATTACCTTGCCAGCCGTGATGCACGCTGGATGGGGCGTCTCTACAACTTTCTGGGTTTGACGGTGGGCATTAACTTGCCGCAAATGCCCCGAGAGGAAAAGCAGGCAGCCTACAGTGCGGATATTACGTACGGAACCAACAACGAGTACGGTTTCGACTACTTGCGTGACAACATGGTTTATGAAGTGGCAGACCGCGTGCAGCGCGGGCTGAACTACGCCATCGTGGACGAGGTTGATTCCATTCTGATTGATGAGGCGCGTACGCCGCTCATCATCAGTGGCCAGGCCGAAGACCATACCGAAATGTACCTGGCCATCAACAAGGCAATTCCCGGACTGGAGCTACAGGAAGGTGAGGCCGATCCCCGCACAGGCGAGGGCGTAACCAAGCCCGGTGACTTCACTCTGGACGAGAAAACCCACCAGGTTTTCCTGACCGAGCAAGGTCACGAGAGCGCAGAACGCATTTTTGCGGAAATGGGATTAATCCCTGCCGGCTCATCTTTGTATGATCCTTCGAACATCACACTGATGCATCACCTGTATGCCGCATTACGGGCGAACCACCTGTATCACCGGGACCAGCACTATGTGGTGCAGCAGGGGGAAATCATCATCGTCGACGAGTTTACTGGGCGCCTGATGACGGGGCGCCGCTGGAGCGACGGATTGCACCAGGCGGTGGAGGCCAAGGAAGGTGTTGCCATTCAGGCGGAAAACCAGACGCTGGCGTCCATTACCTTCCAGAATTACTTCCGTCTGTACGGCAAGTTGGCGGGCATGACCGGTACAGCAGACACCGAAGCCTACGAGTTTCAGGAAATCTATGGTCTGGAGACCATTGTTATGCCTCCCAACCGCGTCAGCCGCCGGGAAGACCAACTCGATCGCATTTATAAAACCACGCGCGAGAAGTACGAGGCTGCAATCCAGGACATCCGGGAATGCTATGAGCGCGGACAACCGGTGTTGGTCGGGACCACGTCGATCGAGAATTCAGAAATTATTTCCCAATTGCTCGACAAGGAAAAGCTGCCCCATCAAGTGCTCAATGCCAAGCAGCATGCGCGTGAGGCGGAAATCGTGGCTCAGGCAGGCAGATCCAAAATGATCACCATTGCTACCAACATGGCAGGTCGCGGCACCGACATCGTGTTGGGCGGTAGCCTAGAGAAAGCGATCGAAGCAGTGGAGACCGACGACACGCTGGATGAGGCGGCTCAGCAGCAGCAAATTGTGGATTTACGCACTCAGTGGTCCGTCGAGCATGAAAAGGTGAAGGCGCTCGGCGGCTTGCGGATCATTGCAACCGAGCGGCACGAGTCACGCCGTATCGATAACCAGTTACGCGGTAGGTCGGGCCGCCAGGGTGATCCCGGGTCTTCGCGCTTCTACTTGAGCCTGGATGACGCACTGATGCGCATTTTTGCGGGTGACCGGGTTAAAGCCATCATGGATCGGCTGAAAATGCCCGATGGCGAAGCGATTGAAGCGGGCATCGTGACGCGTAGCATTGAAAGCGCGCAGCGCAAGGTGGAAGCCCGCAACTTTGACATGCGTAAGCAGTTGCTGGAATATGACGACGTCTCCAACGATCAGCGTAAGGTGATCTACCAGCAGCGCAATGCTATTTTGGATGCCCAGGACTTGAGTGCTCAAATTGCTTCGCTGCGCGAGGGCTGCTTTCATGACCTGGTGCATCAGTACGTTCCAGGCGAATCGGTCGAGGAGCAGTGGGACGTACAGGGACTGCAAAAAGTGCTCGCGGATGAGTGGCAGATGGATCTGGACCTGCAGAAGCAGGTGCAGGCGGCCGATGCCATTACGGATGGGGATTTGTTGGTCACGGTGACTGATGCGGCTCATGCGCTATTCAAGTCCAAAGTCGAACATGTTGGAACGGATAATTTCACCCAGTTCGAACGGATGGTCCTGCTCCAAAGCATTGACAGCCATTGGCGCGACCATTTGAGTTCACTGGACTATTTGCGACAAGGCATCCACCTTCGGGGCTATGCCCAAAAGCAGCCCAAACAGGAATACAAGCGCGAGGCCTTTGAGCTATTTGGGCAGTTGCTGGACTCGGTGAAGAACGACGTTACCAAAGTGTTGATGACAGTAAAAATCCAGTCCAATGAGCAGCTTGAGCAAGCGGCTGATGCCATGGAAAGTCGTGGCGAAAGCATTGCCAATGTGACTT
>JBBRYR010000069.1:0-14453 GCA_038237415.1 Burkholderiales bacterium | reverse complement strand
GTCGTCCTTGGAAGGGGCGGAGAAGATGACCTTCTTGGCGCCGGCAGCCAGGTGTTTTTCGCCACCGGCCTTGTCCAGGAAGATGCCGGTGGCCTCAATCACGATGTCGGCACCGACTTCGTTCCATTTCAGGTTGGCGGGGTCACGCTCTTGCGTCAAACGGATTTTCTTGCCGTTGACGATCAGGGTGTTGCCGTCCACCGCGATGTCGCCCTGGAAGCGGCCGTGCACGCTGTCGTATTGCAGCATGTAGGCCAGGTAGTGCGGCTCTAAAAGGTCGTTGATGGCCACGACTTCAATGTCGCTGAAGTTTTGCAGAGCGGAGCGCAAGACGTTGCGTCCAATGCGGCCGAAGCCGTTGATGCCGATTTTGATAGTCATGGTGATTTCTTTAGATAAAAATGGCCTGTAGCCCCCGTCGCCATTGCGCAGGCAGCTATCAATTCAGTAGCGCAGAGCAATCGGCAATGACCCGGTCTGGCCCGCACGCTTCAATCGGTTGGCCCATGTTGTAGCCGTAGGGCAACGCCCACACCGCGACGCCCGCATTACGTGCAGTGGCCACGTCAATTGACGAGTCACCCACAAACAGCGCGCGACTTGCCGTCACACCAAACTGCGCCATGCAACTGCGGATGCCCGCCGGGTTGGGCTTTTTGGTGGGCAAGGTGTCGCCACTGATGACGCAGTCCAGCAGGGGCATTAACTGGTGGGCATCCAGCACGGTTGCCGTGTAGCGCCCCTCCTTATTGGTGACCACTGCCGTTCTGACGCCCCGCTCGCGCAGCGCCACCAGCGTTTCACGCACCTGCGGGTACAGGTGGCTGCGGGTGCCGCAACGACTTTGGTAGTGCTTGTCAAACTCGGCTGCAATCGCGGCAAGGCTGTCACTTGCACGCACAGAGGCCACGTCTGTTTTACCGGTAAAGGCCAAGGCTTGGATCAGCAGCTCGCGGGTGCCGTGGCCGATCCAGTCGTTCACCTGCTGCTGCGTGACCTCGGGCAGGTCAAAGTGGCGCAGGGTGTCGTTCACCGCATCCATGATTTCAGGCGCTGTCTCGATCAACGTCCCATCCAGGTCAAACATGACCAGATCAAAAGTCGTTTGCATGCACACCCCTCAGTTGATTGAGCGAACAATCTGGTCGGACAAAGGCACCTCGTGCCGATGCGCCGCGCGGTGCGCCAGGGTGCGCGCCGCGTCCACCACGCGCTGCGCGGTGATGCAAAAGTAGGCATACAAGTCTTTGGCGGGGGCCGACTCGCCAAACGTGGGCATCCCCACCACCACACCGGTGCGGCCCACGTATTTGCGCCAGAAGTCGGGGTGCGCAGCCTCAATGGCCACCGCGGGCAAGCTCAGCGGCAGCACCGATTCCTGGTACGCCTCACTCTGACGATCAAACACATTGGTGCAGGGCATGGACACCACGCGGGTGGCAACACCCTCCGCGGCCAATGTGGCCTGTGCCTGCATGGCCAGCTCCAGCTCCGACCCAGTGGACACGATCACCGCTTGCGCACCTTCCATATCGGACAACACATAGCCGCCGCGGCGAATGGCGTCCACCATGCCCACCTCGGTGAGGCGCGGCAGGTTCTGGCGCGACAGGCACAGAGCGCTGGGGCCGTCATGGCGCTCCACGGCGCTGGCCCAGGCCACGGCCGTTTCCAGGCCATCGGCCGGGCGCCACACGTCCAGCCCCGGGATGATGCGCAAGGACGGAATGTGTTCCACGCTCTGGTGCGTGGGGCCATCTTCGCCCAGACCAATGCTGTCGTGGGTGAACACATGAATGACGCGAATCTTCATGAGTGCCGCCATGCGGATGGCATTGCGGCTGTAGTCGCTGAAGGTGAGGAAGGTGCCGCCGTAAGGGATGTAGCCGCCGTGCAGCGCCATGCCGTTCATCATCGCAGCCATGCCGAATTCACGCACGCCGTAGCTCAGGTGGTTGCCCCATTTGTCGCGGCCGGCCTTGACGCAGCCCTTGAAGTTGGTCAGGTTGGAGCCTGTCAAATCCGCACTGCCACCAAAAAATTCGGGTAGCAGGGGGGCCAGCACATCGAGTGCGTTCTGGCTGGATTTGCGGGTGGCAAACGCAGCGGGCTGCGCGGCAATGTTGGCCAGCAGTTCGGGCAGCTTGTCGGCAAATGCGGGCAGCAGCTCGCCCGCCATGCGGCGCTCAAACTCAGCCGCCTCCAGCGGGTACAGGGCGCGATAGGCTTCAAACCGCGTACGCCAGGCGCGCTCAGCGGCCTGACCGCGCTCCACCGCGTTCCAGGCGCCGGCAATCTCAGACGGAATCTCGAACGGCGCAGCCGTCCAGCCAAGGGCCTCGCGGGTCGCCGCTACTTCAGCCGCGCCAAGGGCTGCGCCATGCACGTCGTGCGTGCCCGCCTTGTTGGGCGAGCCCATGCCGATCACGGTTTTGCAGCAGATCAGGGTCGGCTTGCCGTGGGGCAAAACGGCCTGCGCTTTGGCGGCCTTTATGGCCGCATCAATGGCGGCGGGGTTGTGGCCATCGACATTGGCAATTACGTTCCAGCCATAGGCCTCAAAGCGCTTGGGCGTGTCGTCGGTAAACCAGCCTTCGACGTGGCCGTCGATGGAGATGCCATTGTCGTCATACAGCCCAATCAGCTTGGACAGACGCAGCGTGCCGGCCAGCGAGCAGGCTTCGTGGCTGATGCCTTCCATCAGGCAACCGTCACCCATGAAGGAGTAGGTGAAGTGGTTGACGATGGCGTGCTCTACGCCGTCTTCTTCCCGGTTGAACTCGCTGGCCAGCAGCTTCTCGGCCAGTGCCATGCCCACGGCATTGGTAATGCCCTGCCCCAGAGGGCCAGTGGTGGTTTCCACGCCAGGTGTCACACCCACTTCCGGGTGGCCCGCTGTTTTGCTGTGGAGTTGGCGGAAGTTCTTCAACTCCGACATCGGCAAGTCATAGCCGGTTAGGTGCAGCAGCGCATAAATCAGCATGGAGCCGTGGCCGTTGCTCAGCACAAAACGGTCGCGATCCGGCCAATGCGGATTGGTCGGGTTGTGCTGCAGATGGCGGTTCCACAGCACTTCGGCAATATCGGCCATGCCCATGGGCGCGCCGGGGTGGCCAGACTTGGCTTTTTCAACCGCATCCACGGCGAGCATGCGGATGGCGTTGGCCATCTGGCGGGCGAATTCAGGTGTAGGAGTAGTCATGGTGTTCGTCCTGCTCAGTCTCAGGACGCCTTCTTTTTGCGTTCCATCATTCGCCACACGAAGGGGGTGAAGATGAGCTGCATTGCCAGCTCCATCTTGCCGCCGGGCACTACGATGGTGTTGGCGCGGCTCATGAAGCTGGAATCAATCATGTTGAGCAGATATTGAAAATCGATGCCCTTGGGCTTGGCAAAGCGAATCACCACCATGCTCTCGTCAGGCGAGGGAATGTCGCGGGAGATAAAGGGGTTGGACGTGTCCACCATCGGCACGCGCTGGAAGTTGACGTGCGTGTGCATGAACTGCGGGCAGATGTAGTTCACGTAGTCGGGCATGCGGCGCAGGATGGTGTCGGTCACCGCTTCCGTGCTGTAGCCGCGTTTGCTCTTGTCGCGCCACAGCTTTTGAATCCATTCCAGGTTGATCACCGGCACCACGCCGATCAGCAGGTCCGGATGCTGGGCAATATTGACCTCAGGGGTCACCACGGCGCCATGCAGGCCTTCGTAAAACAGCAAATCGGTATTGGCAGGCACATCTTCCCACGGCGTAAAGGTGCCGGGGTCCTGCTTGTAGGGCGCGGCCTCTTCTTTGTCGTGCAGGTATTTGCGGCGCTTGCCGGTACCGGTTTTGGCGTAGTCGCGAAACAGTGCTTCGATCTCGGGGAACATATTGTTCTCGGGGCCAAAGTGGCTGAAGTTCTTGTTGCCGGCCTTTTCGGCTTCTTCGAGCTTGACCTTCATGGTCTTGCGGTCGTGGCGGTGGAAGCTATCGCCTTCGATGATGGCGGCGTTCACGCCCTCGCGGCGAAAGATGTTCTCGAACGTGCGGGTCACCGAGGTGGTGCCTGCACCGCTGGAACCGGTGATGGCGATGATGGGATGGCGTTCAGACATGGGTTCGTCCTCAATAGTTATTAGTTTCTAAACAGGCTGCGTTCGGCAAATAGGGGGTTGTCCAGTTTTGCTTCAACCGGCTCGGCGTGGTAGCGCTCAATGCGTTCCACCTCATTTTTCGAGCCAAAGACAAAGCCGATGCGCTGGTGCAGCGATGTGGGTTGCACATTCATCATGGGCATCTCGCCGGTGGAGGCGCGGCCACCGGCCTGCTCCATGATCATGCCCACCGGGTTGGCCTCATAAAGCAGGCGCAGGCGGCCGGGTTTGGACGCATCCTTGGTGTCACGCGGGTACAAAAACACACCGCCACGCATCAGAATGCGGTGTGCCTCGGCCACCATGGAGGCAATCCAGCGCATGTTGAAATCCTTGCCGCGCGCCCCGGTTTTGCCCGCCAGGCATTCGTCCACATAGCGCTTGATAGGGGCTTCCCAGAAACGCGCATTGGACGCGTTGATGGCGAATTCTTGCGTGTCCGCCGGAATCTGCATCTTGGGATGCGTCAGCATGAATTCGCCCAGGTTGGGGTCCAGCGTGAAGCCGTTGACGCCATCGCCCACGGTCAGTACCAGCATGGTGGTGGGGCCGTACAGTGCATAGCCAGCCGCCATTTGTTTGGTACCTGGCTGAAAGAAATCGGCCTCCACCACGTCACGACCCGAATCAATCACCTCTTGCGGTGCCCGCAGAATGCTGAAGATGCTGCCCACCGACACGTTCACGTCAATGTTGCTGGAGCCATCCAGCGGGTCGAACACGATCAGGTAGTTACCGCGCGGAAACTGCGCCGGAATCTGGTAGGGCAAGTCCATCTCTTCCGAGGCCATACCAGCCAGGTTACCGGCCCATTCGGTGCGCTGAATGAACACATCGTTGGAAAGCACGTCCAGCTTTTTCTGCGTCTCACCCTGCACATTGACCGATCCACCGGCGTCCGCCGCATGGTTGCCCATGACGCCCGCCAGCTCACCGAAAGCCACCGCCTTGGCGATACCCTTGCAGGCCAGCGCTACATCCAGAATCAGGGCGTTGAAGTCACCACTGGCACCGGGGAAGCGACGGCGCTCCTCGATCAGGAACTGCGTGAGCGTGGAACGGTTGGAACGAAGGGTCAAGGACATGGGGAAAGTCTCCGGGTAATTCGAATAGGGTTCAGGCTGGGTGGGCTGCGCGACGCAGCGCCTGCATGACATTGCGGTAGCCGCCATCGGCATCCGGGGCGTTGAATACGGCGCTACCGGCCACAAAGGTGTCAGCACCAGCAGCGCAAATTTCGCCAATATTGTCGGTCTTTACGCCACCGTCCACCTCCAGCAGGATCGGCTGGCCACCCGAAGCAGTGTGGGCGTCAATACGGCGACGAGCTTCACGCAGCTTCTTGAGTGTGGCAGGAATGAATGTCTGCCCACCAAAGCCGGGGTTCACGCTCATCAGCAGCACAATGTCCAGGCGATCCATGACATGCACCATCCAGCTCAGCGGCGTGGCGGGGTTGATGGCAATGCCGGCTTTGCATCCATGGTCGCGAATCAGCTGCAGCGTGCGGTCCACATGGCGCGTGGCCTCGGGGTGAAAGGTGATGAGGTTGGCACCGGCCTTGGCAAACAGCGGAATGAGCGCATCCACCGGCTCCACCATCAAATGCACATCAATTCCAATCTTGACGTGCGGGCGAATCGCCTCGCACACCAGTGGTCCGATGGTGAGATTGGGCACATAGTGGTTGTCCATCACGTCAAAGTGCACGAAATCGGCACCGGCGGCCTCGATAGCCCGAACCTCTTCGCCCAGACGGGAAAAGTCGGCGGACAGGATTGACGGTGCAATGCGGATGGGCGAGTGGGAAGTAGTCATGAAAGTCTCTCAGGCAGCACGTGAAACAGGGGACCCAGGACGACGGGCCGAAGCCTCGCCATGCCAGGCACGCAAATGGGCCATGGTGACACCCAGCAGATCGGGCAGGATGCGCAAGGCACCGGTGAAATTCTGGTCCGCCGTAAAACCATTGGGTGTAATGATGGTTGGCAAACCCGCCTTGAGCGCTGCTTTCAGTCCGTTGGCGGAGTCTTCAAAAGCGAGGCATTCGGCTGGCGGCAATTGCAGGCGCTTGAGTGTCTGCAGATAAACCTGGGGATGCGGCTTTTTGATGGGTGCAGTGGATGCATCCTCGATCACCATGAAGTAGTGCGACCAGTCCGGACCAATGGCGGCGCGCAATAGCGCCGAGATATTGACCGGCGATGTGGTGGTGGCAATGGCCAGACGCAGGCCATCCTGGTACGCCGCCTCAATCAGACGCAGCACGCCGGGGCGCAATTGCACGGAGCCGTCCTGCACAGCGTGCTCGTAGGCGGCGGTCTTCAGGGCATGCATGCGGTCCACAGTATCTTGCACACCCGAGCCATTGACCTGGGTGATGTCAGGCTGAACCTGCTTCCAGTAATGCAGGATGCGCTCTTTGCCGCCCGAAATCTCCAGCAGCTTCTTGTAGGTAGCCTCGTCCCAGACCCAATCACGCCCCACCTCGGAAAACGCGTGATTAAACGCGGCGCGGTGGGCGCTTTCGGTGTCGGCGAGCGTTCCGTCGACATCAAAAATCAGGGCGCTGAGCATGGAGGAAGTCCTTTAAAGGGTTCAATTCAGTGGCGAATATAGGTCACCACGGATTTACTTTATCCGGCAATACACATAAACTCTAATCATGTTTATTGTAAATTTCATCAGAAATATCTGATGAATATGTCGCCATGCACAACTACACCCTCAAACAAATCCATACCTTCATTGAGGTCGCACGGGAACGTTCGGTATCCAAGGCTGCGGAGCGCCTGTTCGTCACCCAGCCGGCCGTCTCCATGCAACTGCGGCAACTCGAAGACGCGTTTGGAATTGCGCTGGTGGAACCGGCCGGACGCAACATCCGCCTCACTGATGCAGGCGAAGCGTTTCTCGCCCAAGCCATTGCAGCCGCCGGGGCGCTCAAGGATCTGGAGGCCGTGATGGCGGAGCACGTGGGCTTGAAAAAAGGCCACATCAGTCTCGCGGTGGTCAGCACTGCCAAGTACTTCATCCCCATGCTGCTAGTGCAATTCTCGAAACTCCACCCCGGGATAGATATCACTTTGCGTGTTGAGAACCGTGAAAGTGTGCTGGGAATGCTGGCCCGCAATGAGGCCGATCTGGTGGTGATGGGCCGCGCACCCAAAACGCTGGATTGTGAATCTGTGCCCTTCTCCACCAACCCTATGGGTATCGTCGCCGCGCCATATCACGTGCTGTCACGGCGCAAGCACCTGCCTTTCAGCGCACTGGGGGAGCATGGCTTTGTGGTGCGCGAGCAGGGTTCAGGCACCCGCGCAGCCATGGAGCGGTTGTTTGCCCAAAATGAGGTGCCTCTCAATTTGGTCATGGCAATGCCCAGCAATGAAACCATCAAGCAAGCGGTTATGGCTGGTATGGGCCTGAGTTTTCTTTCGATACGCACTGTGCGCCATGAACTGGCCAGCGGACGCATTGCACAGATCGACATCACGGGCATGCCTTTGGTGGGCAACTGGTATGTAACCCATCTGCGCCAGAAGCGCCTGGCACCGGCGGCACAGGCATTCAAGGCATTTCTTATTGAGCAGGGGGGCCCGCTGATCGAAACTTGGGCGTGATGGCGCTCAATCGTCGTCAGCGAGTTCCGGATTCCAACCACTGTCGCGCGCACGGGCCATCGCCACGGCATAAATTTCCGAATGCCGCCTTTGCAGGTCTTGCGGCAAACGGCTGGGCAAGTTTGAATACTTGTCCCATTGCTCACTCACTTTGTCCATCAAAGGCTGCATACGCCCCATATCCCAACCAGTGCAGTCCTCGGTATCCGCAATGATGGAGAAAACCCGCGCATCCAACACAATGCGTCCGAGTTGCGTGATGCCATGACTGTCTTTATTGAGCCCGGAATAGGTGGTGTTCATTGTTGGTATCTACCGAGTTAGGCCTGCATAAAGTAATGGCAATTTTTCAGGCAGTCGCTCAACATGGTCAACGACCATGTAGTTCTTCTGCCCAAAGATCCGCGAAACGTACTGATCTGCCCGAGCGTCCAGACTCATACAGTACGTGAGAACCCCATTTTTGGCAACCTCTTCGACTGCTTTTTTAGTATCGGAACGAAGGTACTGCGGGTCACGCACATCCAGATCAGCGGGCTCTCCATCGGTGATGACGATGAGCAGCTTTTTTGCTGCTTTCTGTAACTCAAGATGGTGGCCCGCGTGGCGGACTGCCGCGCCCATGCGCGTGGACAGTTGACCCGTCATACCGGCCAGACGCTCCTTGGGTTCATCGTTCCAGCTC
The DNA here is from genome assembly GCA_038237415.1 of Burkholderiales bacterium. GTDB lineage: Bacteria > Pseudomonadota > Gammaproteobacteria > Burkholderiales > Burkholderiaceae_C > Allorhodoferax. The sequence continues at coordinate 6,008 of JBBRYR010000069.1, read as the reverse complement.
TGGTCGAAATCTTTGAAACGCACATATTGCACGTCGTGTCGGCCATCCGAACAAAAGCCGTGGATGGCAAACGGATCGCCCACCTTGCTGATGGCATCGGCCAGCAACACGCACGCCTGGCGCGTGAGTTCCAGCACGCTGTAGTCTTGCCCGGCGACCTTTTCGTTGGTCGATTCTGACAGGTCGAGCAGCACCAAAATGGAGAAGTCGCGCGTCTTGCGCACGCTGCGCATCATGATGCGCGGGTCCGGTTGCTGGCCCATGCGCATGTCGATCAGGCTGGCAATTGCCGCGTTGATGTCGATCTCATCGCCGTCTTCGAGCTTGCGCATGCGCTGTACGCCTTGCGGTGCCATCGCGTCGAGCAGGTACTTCATGCGGTGAATTTCACGCTTGTACTGCGCAGTGATGGCATCAATCACGGCCAAGTCGCCGCGCTTGCCGCGCCGCTCCAGCACGGTGGCCCAGGCCGGGCGATCCAGCTGAATCTGGTAGTCCCACTCGGCGTAGTGGAAGGGCTCGGACACCGGCTCCTTGCCTTCCAGCGCGTTGAAGCTCTGGCCCATGTCCTCGTAGGGAAACAGCTCGGACTCCAGCACCCAGATTTCCTCGGCGTCGTCACCGGCGTTTTCCACGTCGATCTCGTTGACCATCTCCATCACGTTGACATGACGGCGAACCTGTTTCACGGATTCATAACCGGCGTTAGCTGCCTTGTTGGCATCGAATTCCTCGAACGCCCAGAAGTAACGGTTGTCGTCGCGGTAGGGTGCGGTCTGCACATCGGTGCGCGGACTGAACGCGAGTTTCTTGACGGCCAGGCTGTGCGCCAATTGCACGCCGACGTCCCACGACAGCTGATGGCTGGCGAGCTGGCCTTGCCCGGCTGCGAATAGCGCCCGCCCTTCCATGACCCACGGATCGGTGTCGGCATAACGCTCATCGAGCAACGCGCGCGCCAGCCGGTTGAGGTAATCGCCCACGCTGCGGCCCATGGCCGGGGTGGCGGTGTGCAGCTTGCCCCACAGCTGTTGCAGACCGGGAAAGCGTTGAATCGACAGCGCCTCGACGCGGGCATCTTCAATAACACCGATCACCGCCATCTGCAGCGCGCTGAGCGCCTCGGCCGATGTGGGCTGCTGCGTTTCCACCAGATGCGCGGCGCAGTGCGCAGCCGTGGCGCGGTACAACTCCAGCGCCGACACCGGCTCCTGGCCCTCGATGGCCAGGTCATCGAAGGCATCGGGCAAGTGCAGCAGATAGTCTTCGATGTAGGGCTGGTAGCCCTCGCGGGTTTCGAAGTCGCCCGAGGTCGGGCGCATGAAGAAGTCACGCGCCCAAAGGGCACGCAAATACATGTTGATGCGCCGCTGCACATCGACCAGCAACGTGCCCTTGCGCTCCTTTTGCAGCATTGCCAACGACTCCTTGGAGTCCAGTCCGAAGTAGCGAATCTGCTCCTCGTAGTTGGTGCGGTGCGCATGCGCGCCCCACAGCGCCCAGCGGCGCAAACCACCCAGCGTGAGCTGGTGCAACAGACGCTCAATGTTGTTGAGCATCGGCCGCACGCCACGCGGGGCCTGGGCAATCAGAACATTGATGAACTGCAAGTAGTTGCTGAACAACTGGCCATCGGCCAGGCGCTTGGCTGCGGCTGGGGCGGTGACCAGCAAAAGCTCGATCACCGAGCCCGAGGTGCGCGAGGCCAGGCTTAGCGATGCGCTGGCCAAGTCCCCCACTACGTCCTCGCCCACCTCCCGGGCTACGCCGGGAACACACTCGATCCAGGTTTCCACAAGCGAGTCGCCTTTGCCTAACCCACGCAATGCGGCAGCGCCCTTGATGTAGTTGTCCAGCCCGCGCGGGCTGAGCACCTTGGCGGCATCAGGCCACGCAGACTGCAGCACCTCGCGGGTGTGCGGCGACAGGTCATCAAGAAAGTCAGCATAGTCGTCCAGATGGATAGCCATGGTTCACTCCTGCGCGCGGGTCATCAGAAGAAGGTGGCTACCGCGGCATCCAGTGCGTCACGCATGTCAGGGTCGTCGGTCACCGGGCGTACCAGCGCCACGCGGCATGCGGAGATGGGGGCCACGTCTTTGGCGATAAGGCTTCCCGCGTAAATCAGCATGCGCGTGGACAGGCCTTCATCCAACCCGTGACCCTTGAGGTTGCGCGAACGTTCGGCGATAGACACCAGCTTGCCGGCCACTTCCAGGGAGATGCCGGTTTCATGCGCCACAATTTCGGTCTCGATGCCGTGCTCGGGGTAGTTGAAATCCAGACCACCAAAGCGCTGCTTGGTGGATTGCTTCAGGTCTTTCATCAGGCTCTGGTAGCCCGGGTTGTAGGAGATGACGATCTGAAAATCGGGGTGCGCCCGCAGCAGCTCACCCTTTTTCTCCAGCGGCAGTACGCGCCGGTTATCGGTCAGCGGGTGAATCACCACGGTGGTGTCCTGGCGCGCCTCGACCACTTCGTCGAGGTAGCAGATGGCACCATGGCGCGCGGCCAGCGCCAGCGGGCCGTCCTGCCAGCGCGTGCCCTGTGCGTCGAGCAGGAAGCGCCCAACCAGATCAGAGGCCGTCATGTCTTCGTTGCAGGCCACGGTAATCAGCGGTTTTCCCAGTTTGTGCGCCATGTACTCGACAAAACGGGTCTTGCCGCAGCCGGTGGGGCCCTTGAGCATCATGGGCATGCGCACAGAATAAGCGGCTTCAAACAATTCGACCTCGTCCGCCACCGGACGGTAGTAAGGCGTTTGGGTGACACGGTACTGGTCGATGATGTCGTTCATGCTTGTCTCCGGGCTGTTGTGAGGCTCAAGGGCTCGGCGGTATCAGACCGTCTTGCCGCGGAAAATCACCATGGCGGTGCCTTGCGACTGGTTGAAGTTGTTGTAGCCCACCAGACGGATGTGGTTCTCCGGATTGGCTTTGCGGCAGGCTTCGGCTTCGGCCAGCACCTTGTCCACATCGGTCTCACCGAACATCGGAAGCTTCCACATGTACCAGTAGGAGTCCATCAGGTACTGCGGCTCCGTGTGCTCGATGGCCGGGTTCCAGCCCTTCTTCACCAGGTACTCGACCTGTTTGCGAATTTCTGCTTCCGTCATGGCGGGCAGGTAAGAGAACGTCTCGAACTTGCGGCTGGCAGGGTCGGACAGGCGGGAGGTGTAATCTTGCATTTCAAATTCCTTTCAATGTTGGTGACGTGGCACGAGCGGCTTACTTGTGCGCTCCGGCGATCTTGTCCACGGTGTCGAATTCAAACTTGATCTCTTTCCATGTTTCCATCGCGATCTTCAGCTCAGGGCTGTGGGTCGCAGCTTCTTGCAGCACGGCCTTACCTTCTTTTTCCACTTCGACGCCTTCATTGCGCGCCTTGACGCAGGCCTCAACCGCGACGCGGTTGGCGCAGGCGCCGGCCGCATTGCCCCATGGGTGGCCCAAAGTGCCACCGCCGAACTGCAGGCAGGAATCATCACCAAAAATGTTCACCAGTGCGGGCATGTGCCACACGTGGATACCGCCAGAGGCGACTGGGAACATGCCTGGCATGGAGCCAAAGTCCTGATCAAAGAACAGGCCGCGTGAACGGTCTTCCTTGATGAAGCGTTCGCGCATCAGGTCGATCCAGCCCAAAGTGGCTTCGCGGTCGCCTTCCAGCTTGCCCACCACCGTGCCGGAGTGCAAGTGATCACCACCCGAAAGACGCAGACACTTGGTCAACACGCGGAAGTGAATGCCGTGGTGCGGGTTGCGATCCAGCACGGCGTGCATGGCGCGGTGAATGTGCAGCATCATTCCGTTGTCACGGCACCAGTTGGCCAGACTTGTATTCGCGGTGAAACCACCGGTCAAAAAGTCGTGCATGATGATCGGTGCGCCGAGTTCCTTGGCGAACTCAGCGCGCTTGAACATCTCCTCGACCGTTGGCGAGGTCACGTTCAGGTAGTGTCCCTTGCGCTCACCGGTTTCGCGTTCGGCTTTCTGGCAGGCTTCCACCACGAATTCGAAGCGGTCGCGCCAACGCATGAAGGGCTGGCTGTTAACGTTTTCGTCGTCTTTGGTCAGATCCAGGCCGCCACGCAAGCACTCGTACACGGCGCGGCCGTAGTTCTTGGCCGACAGGCCCAGTTTGGGCTTGATGGTGCAACCCAGCAATGGGCGACCGTATTTGTTAAAGCGATCGCGCTCCACCTGAATGCCGGTTGGGGGGCCGCCGCAGGTCTTGACATAGGCGATCGGGAAGCGAATGTCCTCCAGGCGCAGGGCGCGCAGGGCTTTGAAGCCAAACACGTTGCCCACCAACGAGGTCAGTACGTTGACAACGGAGCCCTCTTCGAACAGGTCGATCGGGTAGGCCACGAAAGCGTAGAAGCAAGTGTCATCCCCGGGCACGTCTTCTATTTTGTAAGCGCGGCCCTTGTAGTAGTCCAGGTCGGTCAGCAGATCGGTCCACACCGTGGTCCAAGTGCCAGTGGACGATTCGGCAGCTACCGCGGCGGCAACCTCCTCGCGGGATACGCCTGCCTGGGGCGTGATCTTGAACACCGCCAGTATGTCGGTATCCAGCGGGGTGTAGTTCGGGGTCCAGTAGGTCTGGCGGTATTCTTTTACGCCAGCGTTGTAGGTTTTGACTGCCATGCTTGCTCCTGATAGGTTGAATCAATGAAATCGTTGCTCTCATGTCTGAAGCACCCTGCCAAGCAACGCAAACTCGCCGAGTACCTGGGAGCAATCTTAAAAGTTGAATCGCATAAGAAATATTCATTTATATTAATATTTAAATCAGTTATTCCTTATGAATTTGGGTGACATGGCATTCCAACGTTGCATCCCGCCGTCCTCAATGGGTCTCGACATACCCCACACGGTATATTCACAGACTGACAACAGGAATTCAGTGCCAAAACGAAAACACGCACATTGACCCGTCGCGCAGCGATCGCAGCCTAAGGGTTGAGCGCCATGGGCTTGGTGCAGGGCCAGACAGTGGCAAATGCTGACTCGGTCAACCTGGACCAAGCCCGCAAAGCGCTTGAAACCGAACAATCAACCGTCACTGACATACGCGAGCCGCAAGAATATTCCACTGGTGTAGCACTTGATGCGCAACTTCTGCCGATGCGCCAACTGCCCGGGCGACTGGGCGAAGTACCCAAAGGTCCCAAACGCCCCGTACTGCTCATTTGCAAGGCAGTCTATGCGGCCCGTTTGCCCGCGATGGTGAAAGGGCCCGCGGCCTGTGGCAAGTCGCGCTTCATCGAACACATGGCGCACCGGATGGGAAGGCCGCTCATTACGGTGGCCTACAACGAAGACATGACCGCATCTGACCTGGTGGGCCGCTATCTGCTGGATGCGGGTGGTACGCAGTGGCAAGATGGCCCGCTGACGGCTGCCGCCCGCACCGGTGCCATCTGCTACCTAGACGAAATCGTCGAGGCACGGCAAGACACTACGGTGGTGATTCACCCGCTGACCGACCTACGCCACAGGATTACAGGATGAAATCGGCTTGAATGGTAGGTCTATGCCCTGGAGCACCCACCGCCCCGGTGAAGAGGGTCTGGCGGCCACAGGCACGCCTGTCGTTAGCAGCCTGGACCGCTACCGCATGGCGCTGGCACACATCGCTGCGCACCGCCGCTGGACCGCATCGAGCAGTTGCCGGAGCGGCTGACGCGGCTGTTTGTCAGCTTGACGCGGTGAAGCGGTTCCGTGATCCGCTGTCGGCACGATTTTGAAGAAAATCGGGCTGTAGTCCCCGAACCGGCTGTCTAAGACATCTCCCAGTTAGTCATCCCGAAAATGCGCGAGTGTTGCGTTGATTCTCTATTTGCGGGAAAATTTTCAACTGACTGGGTATTCCGGGAGACCGTGACCGATGATTCCGGCGGATCGTGACCGACGATTCTGGTTTATCGTGAACACTGATTCCGGTCGATCGTGACCGATTTTGGGGTTTGACCGGAATGACCGGTCACGACGCCGGAATGGTCG
>JBBRYR010000068.1:0-14493 GCA_038237415.1 Burkholderiales bacterium | reverse complement strand
TCCACGTTCTCGCAGTAGTAGGCAATATGGCCCGCCGTGTGGCCTGGCACATCCAGCACGCAGAAATCCAGTCCCAGCAGGCGCACCGTGTCGCCGCCCACCACGCGTTGCAGGGGCTCTGGCATGGGCTCAAACGCCGGTCCGAAAACTTGCGCGTGGGTTGTTTCGCGTAACAAATCGACGCCACCCGTGTGATCGGCGTGGTGGTGCGTGACTAAAATGCCCTTTAGTTGCAGGCGTTCGCGTTGCAGGGCCAGGAGCACTGGCTGGGCATCCCCGGGGTCAACGACAAGCGCCTCTTTCCCATCGTGCAGCATCCAGATGTAGTTGTCGGCAAAGGCGGGCAGCGGTATTAACTTCATGAGCGATCAAATTATAGGTATGCACGATTGGTTCCAGACACCGGCAGGCCGCTATCTGCTGGAATGGGAGCGTACGCGTGTGGACGCCACTGTGGCAGATATTTTTGGCTATCACGCGCTGCAGTTGGGTGTACCGGATCTTGCGGGCTTGCAGACCAATCGCATGCCGCACCGGTGGTTGGCAACCGAGCATATGCCAGTCTATGGCGGCGATGGAGTCGGTCAACCGGAATTCCTCTGTAACTTTGCGGCCTTGCCATTTCCGGCGGGTAGCCTGGACCTGGTCGTTCTACCCCACACACTGGAATTCAGTGCGGATCCGCATGCCACTTTGCGAGAGGTTGAGCGGGTGCTGGTGCCCGAGGGGCGGGTGGTGATATGCGGACTCAATCCGGCAAGCCTGTGGGGGCTGCGGCAGCGACGCGGTCATTTGTACCGCCGGTTGGGTGTAAACAGTCTGTTTCTGCCGGATTGCGGTGAATTTATAGGGTACTGGCGGCTGCGGGATTGGCTTCGTCTATTGGGTTTTGAGGTCGAGGTAGGTGAATTCGGCTGCTACAGCCCCGCAGTGCGCAGTGACAAATGGCTGCAGCGTTTTGACTGGATGGACCGCGCCGGCGAGCGTTGGTGGCCCATTTTTGGGGCAGCGTATTTTTTGGTGGCCGTCAAGCGCGTGCGTGGAATGCGGCTCATGGAGCCGGCGTGGAAGACCGCACCGGTGCGCGGAAACAAGGCGGTTTCGGTCGCCAACCGCGCACATGATCATTGATATGCGGTCATTGCTGAATTTTTGTTGAGGGTAGACGATTGAATCACGTAGTAATTTATACCGATGGGGCCTGCAAGGGTAATCCGGGGCCTGGCGGCTGGGGCGCCTTGCTTCGCTCGCCGGATGGCTCGGAGAAAGAAATGTTTGGTGGTGACTTGGTCACCACCAATAACCGGATGGAAATGATGGCGGTCATTCAGGCTCTGACAGCACTGAAGCGGCCGTGTGCAGTGGTCCTGCACCTGGACAGTCAATATGTACTGAAAGGCATTACCGAGTGGCTCGCTGGATGGAAGGCCAAAGGCTGGAAGACTGCAGCCAAGCAGCCGGTCAAGAATGTGGACCTATGGCAGCAACTGGACCAGCTGGTCGCCCAGATGGGACACAAAATTGACTGGCGCTGGGTCAAGGGGCATGCGGGGGATCCAGGGAACGAGCGGGCCGATGCGTTGGCCAATCTCGGGGTCGAACAGGTTCTTCGTCAACGCTGAGTGTTTCCCCCCCGCTGGGGACGAGTATTGGCTTGGGTATAAAGTTATGCAAAGTTACTTTATATGCCCTTGTGGCATGCTACCCGCCGCCCATAATCGGCTCAATTTATGAAAAAAAAATCAGACGTTTGTGCCTTGTTGCTGGAAGTTTTTGCCATTGCTATCCTGCTGACGGCCTGTGGAAACAAGAATGAAGGTGTGGCTGGGCCATCGCCGACTGCCAGTGCTGCCAGTGCTGCAAGTGCACCTTCGAATCCCGGCCGCGCACCGGCTGCTCCTGTTGCTGTTACAACTTACCAGGCGAAGCAGCGTGATTTCGATGTGGCGCTGAATGCGATCGGCACAGTGACTCCGTTGTCCAGTGTCGATGTGAAGCCCCAGACCACGAGCCTCGTTACCCGTGTCCATGTGAAGGAAGGGCAGTTTGTGAAGGCGGGCGAGCTGCTGTTTACGCTGGACGCCCGTTCGGATGAGGCAAACGTCGCCAAAGTGTGCGCGCAGATGGCCAAGGACGAAGCGGTGTTGGCGGATGCCCAGCGACAACTGGCGCGCAGCCGCGAACTGCTGGCACAGAGCTTTGTCTCTCAGGGTGCTCTGGACTCCAGTCAGGCGCAGGTGGACGCCCAGTTGGCCAATCTGGTAGCCGACCGCGCCGCGCTGGACGCAGCCCGGTTATCCCTTTCATATAACAGTGTTCGGGCACCCGCTGCCGGGCGATTGGGGTCTATCAGTGTCTTTCCCGGTACCGCCGTGCAGGCCAATCAAACCGCTTTGGTGACCATAACGCAACTTGACCCCATCAACATCAGTTTCAGTTTGCCTCAGCGCAATCTGGAGTCGGTTTTGGCTGGGTTGAAGTCGGGCGGTGCCGCTGTTAGCGCCACATTGCCAGAGGCCAAGGGCGTCATCAAAGGGAAACTCCAGTTTGTCGACAATGCAGTCGATGCAGCTACTGGGACTATCAAGGTTAAAGCGGCTTTCGAGAACCGGGAGAATAAATTGTGGCCCGGGGCCTTTGTCAATATTGCGCTCATTTCAGACACTATCAAGGAGGCAGTGGTGATTCCAACGGCCGCGATTATTCAAAGCACGCGCGGAACGGTCGTTTACATAGTCGATAAGGGCAAAGCAGTGCTGCGCCCGATCAAGGTGCTTGCGTCGCGCGGTGAAGAGACGGCGGTAACCGGAGTAGCCGCAGACGACCGTGTCGTGCTGGAGGGGCGTCAGAATTTACGACCTGACTCCGCCGTTGCGGAGCGCAAGCCTGGCGGCGCAAATGCTCCTGCAACCGCGCCGGTATCTGCGCCTGCGTCGGCACCTGCCGCTGCGTCGTCTTCGTCGACACCATGAATCTTTCGGAACTCTTTATTCGCCGTCCAGTGATGACGGTGCTGTTGAATGCCGCCATTGTTCTGGCAGGTGTCATCGGCTATCGCAGCATTCCTGTAGCGGCTTTGCCCAGTTACGATACGCCCGTCATCAACGTGTCCGCGTCGTTTCCAGGAGCCAACCCGGAAACAATGGCTACCTCCGTCGCCTTGCCTCTGGAGAAGCAATTTCAGACCATTGCAGGCCTGAACGTCATCAGTTCTACGAGCACGCTCGGCAATACGTCATTGACGCTGGAGTTTGCCCAGGGACGCAACATTGATGGTGCTGCACTCGATGTGCAGGCGGCTTTGTTGCGTGCGCAGCGTTCCCTGCCGCAAGATATGACGCAACTGCCGGCATACCGCAAGGTCAATCCGGCCGATTCGCCTGTTTTGCTGGTTGCGATGACGTCGCCCTCCATGCCCCTGTCGGATCTGCAGGACTATGCGGAGCACCTGATTTCGCCCACGCTGTCAACGATTGAAGGTGTGGCTCAGGTCAATATTTTTGGCGCCAAACGATTTGCGGTCCGCGTGCGGGTGCTGCCTGCGGCGGTAGCAGCGCGCAACATCAGCCTTGAAGAACTGTCCGCTGCCTTGCGCGCTGCCAATGTCAATACGCCGGTGGGTACGCTGGATGGCAACCGCCAGACCCTGACGCTCCAGGCCAACGGACAGTTGCGCAGTGCCGCCGAGTTTGCCGAGTTGATCGTGGCCAGTCGCAATGGCATCACCGTGCGACTCAAGGACGTAGCCAGTGTGGAAGACAGTGTCGAAACCGCCAAGTCGTACGCAAACTTGAATGGCGAGGCGTCCATTACGCTGGCTATTCTGCGTCAGCCTGGTGCCAACACGGTGCGGGTAGTGGATGCAGTGAAGATGGCTTTGCCAAAGCTGAAGGAGCAGATGCCACAGTCAGTCAATCTGACCTCGGTCAATGACCGTTCAGTTTCCGTGCGTGAGGCACTCCATGATGTTTCACTCACCTTGATGGGCACGATTGCCCTCGTAGTGTTGGTGATATTCCTGTTCTTACGTCGTTTTGTCGCAACTGCCATTCCGACCTTGTCTCTCCCGGTGTCCTTGATTGGTGCGGTGGCTCTGCTTTGGGGCATGAATTACAGCCTGGACAATGTGTCGCTTCTGGGTTTGACGCTTGCCGTCGGGCTGGTAGTCGATGATGCAATTGTGATGCTGGAAAACATCATGCGCCATGTCGAAAACGGGGAGAAGCCTTTCAACGCGGCGCTGCGCGGATCACGCGAAGTGGGTTTCACCATCATCTCGATTTCCACGTCCTTGATTGCTGTATTCATTCCCATCTTCTTCATGCCCGGTGTGATTGGCCTGTTGTTCCATGAATTTGCGGTGGTCGTGGCGCTCTCCATTTTGGTTTCGGCCTTTGTTTCGCTCACTCTGGTTCCGATGCTGGCCAGCCGTTTCTTGCGCCCGGAGACCCACGGCGCAAAGCACGGATTTATGACAACACTGTTTGAACGCGGGTTCGATGCGACACTGCGCGGCTACACCCGCACGCTGGATGCCGCAATGTCACACCGCAAGACGGTGTTGGGCGTTGCCGTCATCACGTTTCTGTTGACAGCCTGGCTTTTCAATACCATTCCGAAGGGATTCTTTCCGGAGGAAGACATAGGTCAGATTACGGTGAGTACCGAGGCGGCCGAGGACACCTCGTTTCCTGAAATGTTGCGTTTGCAGGAGCGGGCTGCAGCGCTGATTCGGGCGGATGCGAACGTATTTGCTGTCAGTTCATTCAACGGCGGCAGCGGCGCACAAAACACCGGGCGCATGTTCATCACGCTCAAGCCACGCACTGACCGGCTTCCCATGAAGCAGGTCGTAGAGGGACTGCGGCGCAAGCTGCGAGACGTATCCGGCATCAGTGTTTTCATGCGCCCCATCCAGAATCTGCAGTTGGGCGGACGACCGAGCAAGGCGCAATATCAATACATTCTTCAGAGCGTGCGGGCCGATGAGCTGAATGACTGGGCCGTCAAGTTGCAGGAAAAGCTGAGAGCGGATCCGCTGTTTCGCGACGTCACCAGCGATGCCCAGCTGCGCGGACTAATTGCCCAGCTGCGCATTGACCGGGACCGTGCCAACGCGCTGGGGGTTTCGATTGACGCGATCCGGACCGCGCTCTTTGGCGCATTTGGTGAACGCCAGGTTTCGACAATTTACCTGCCGACCGACAGTTACCAGGTGATTCTGGAGGTTGCGCCGGAGGCTAAACTGGACGAAAGTGCAATCAACAGTATCTATGTGCGGGCGAATACCGGTGCGTTGATTCCACTGGCTTCCTTCACCAGGGTGGAGCGAACCGTTGGCCCCACTTCTATCAACCATGTGGGGCAGTTGCAGGCCGTTACCGTGTCGTTCAATCTGGCGCCAGGAACTGCATTGGGTGATGCCACTGCCCAGATTGCCAAAGCGCGTGATGCAATCAACCTGCCGGGTTCCATCATCACCAGCTACGGCGGCGACGCAGCTGTGTTCCAGAGCTCGCAAGGCAACCAGCTTGTATTGATCATTTCAGCGCTTCTGGTGATTTACGTGCTGCTCGGCGTGTTGTATGAAAGCTATATCCATCCTCTGACCATTCTGGCCGGCCTGCCGTCCGCGGCGGTCGGCGCGCTCGGAACGCTGATGCTTTTTGGGCAGGACCTGACCATGATTGCCATGATTGGCATTCTTCTGCTGATTGGCATTGTGAAAAAGAACGCAATCATGATGATCGACTTCGCACTGGACGCCCAGCGTCACCACGGCATGTCGCCTGAGCAGGCCATTCGCGAGGCCTGCATTCTGCGTTTTCGCCCGATCATGATGACGACGCTCGCCGCGTTGATGGGAGCCTTGCCCATCGCACTGGGACTTGGCGCAGGCGCCGAGTTGCGCCAACCCCTGGGTTTGGCCGTGGTGGGTGGATTGGTTTTTTCTCAGGCCGTCACGCTCTACATCACGCCCGTGATCTATCTCGCAATGGATCGATTCAGTGGCCGCGGGCCGGTGCTGACCGCCGAGACGATGACCGACTGAGCACGGCGCTCACTCGGCGTACCGTACCATCACATACGCACCCGGCGCATCGCCCAGGTCCGTCGGTGCAGGGATCGGGCGGGAAGCTTTCTTCGGTGAGGAATGTCCTGCCAGCCACCGCTGCCAGGTGGGCCACCAGGAACCTTCGTATTGTGGTGCCCGAGCGGTCCACTGATCCGCCTCAACCCAAGGCCCATGCGCCTTTCGGATGTCCATCTGGTAGCTGCGGTTCGGGTGACCTGGCTCCGAGATGATTCCGGCATTGTGGCCACCGCTGGTCAGTACAAACGTGATCTCTGCATCACACAGGTGGTGCAGTTTGTAAACGGAGTGCCAGGGCGATATGTGGTCACGCTGTGTTCCCACCATAAATATCGGTTGATGCACGTCGCTCAATGAAACGGTGTGGCCGTCAACCCGGTAGCTGCTGGTGGCCAACGCGTTGTGCAAATACAGGGAGGTGAGATATTCATGGTGCATCCGCGCAGGCATGCGGGTGGTGTCGGCATTCCAGGCCATCAGGTCATTTTGTTGTTCGCGTTCGCCCATCAGGTACTCCCGCATGCGGCGTGTCCAGACGAGATCGCGTGAATGCAGGAACTGGAAGGAACCGGCCATCTGCTTTCCGCTCAGAAACCCCTGGCCGCGCGTCATATTGTCCAGCAGGCCAATCTGACTTTCGTCAATGAACAGACCTAACTCGCCCGGTTCCGAAAAGTCCGTTTGTGCAGCCAGAAGGGTCAGCGTTTTCAGGGTGGGCAGCTTGCGTTTGCCTGCCGCGCCATCAATGCGAGCCAATGCTGCGGCAGCTATGGACAGCAAGGTTCCTCCCAGACAATAACCCATGGCATGCACGGGTAGATTCTTTCCTGACCGCTCAGCAATGGCTTGCAGTGCGTCCAGAACACCCAGCTGAAGGTAGTCGTCCATGGTCAACTCGGCGTCATGCGCGTCAGGATTGAGCCAGGACAGCATGTAGACCGTGTGCCCCTGACCCACAAGATAGCGAACCAGGGAGTTGTGTGCAGACAGGTCCAGAATGTAGAACTTCATGATCCACGAAGGAACGATGAAGACTGGCTCTGGATGCACTGTGGTCGTTTGAGGGGCGTACTGGATAAGTTCAATCAGGTGGTTGCGGTAAACCACCTTGCCGGGCGTTGCCGCGACGTCGTGCCCCACTTTGAAGCGCTGGGCAGGTTGCTGGTAGCGAGGCTCTGGCGTGCCCGTGGTGTCAGCCAGCCAATGCATCGCACCTTCGCGCAGATGCACACCTTGCGTTGCCATGGCATCACGCAGGACCACCGGGTTGGTCAGGAGCCAGTTGGCTGGCGCAATGGCCCCCAGAAATTGGCGCGCGAAGAACTGGGTCATGTCCGTGTGGTGAGCGGTCATGCCCGGTACCCGAGCGGCCTCGCGCCAAAAGGCCTCCGCGTTGCGGAAACCGGCACGCATTTGACTAAAGGGCCAAGTTGCCCATGCTTCGTGACGGAACCGGGGGTCATCGTCAGCTGCGCCAGCACCGTCTTCGTGGTCATCCTGCACGCGCAAGGTGTTCAATGCCAGTTCGCTTGCCAAAGCAGCCAGTTCCATCTGTCGCCCTGGCGATACGCCCAAGTGCCACGCCCAGTCAGCGGCAGCCAGAGCGAGCGCAACGGGCGACAAGCCGCCCGTCAGCGGCGCACCAGCAGCGTGCAACAAGCGGTCCAGTCGCGCAGTAGGCGATTCATCTGGCGTGGGAACGGAATCATCCATCGGATGAAGTGGCAAAGTGTTTTTTGGCATGCCACATTCTGCAAAGAACGGATTTCCTGTCGATTGATGCAAATCAAAAAACCCGGAAGGCGACGAAGAATGGGGCTCACTTATCGACGCTTGACAAAAGACAATACATTTTCATGCCGCCTTTCTATCCTGCGTGTACGACTCATTCTGCAGAAGGTTTCCATGAACCCGGTGTTTGACCCCCTGCGTCTGGCTTCCGTGGCAATGGATATAGCGGTCGTCAATCAGGCTGCGCCTGCCGATATCGCAAGACGTCAGGCCACGCGTTTGCGGAAGATGCTGGCGCTTGCGCAGCGCAGTTCAGTTGTGTATCGCGAACGCCTGAAGGGAAAGTCACTGCACCGCGGTGAAAGTGATTTGTTGTCGGGAATTCCCGTTGTGACGCGTGAAGAGTTGATGCAGCGCTTTGACGATTGGGTGACAGATCCCCGCTTGAAGCTGGATGAACTGCGCGCTTTTACCGCCGATCCCACGCGCATCGGTGAGCCCTATCTCGGGCGGTACGTGGTCTGGGAGAGTTCTGGTACCGGTGGGCAACCTGGAATGTTTGTGCAAAATGGCGAAGCCATGGCGGTCTACGATGCGCTGGAAGCACTGCGCCGCAGCGCACCGCGGCCACTCGCGCGCTGGATGGATCCGTTATGCCTGTCCGAGCGCACTGCTTTTGTCGGCGCTACCAGTGGGCACTTTGCCAGTTATGTAACGCTGGAGCGTCTGCGTCGGCTTAACCCTTGGATGGCGCAAACGACGCGCAGTTTTTCCATTCTCCAGTCCACGAATGCGTTGGTGTCGTCACTCAATGCATTCAACCCGACGGTAATTGCGACCTACCCTACGGCCGCAGCACTGCTGGCAGACGAGGCTGAAAAAGGAAACCTGCAAGTCAACTTGAGGGAAATCTGGACCGGTGGGGAGTGCCTGAGCCCCACGGTGCGCGAGCGTCTCAAGCAAGTGATGGGGTGCACGGTGCGCAATAGCTATGGTGCATCCGAGTTTCTGGCTCTTGGCTGGGAGTGTGCAGAGGGCCACTTGCACGTTAACGCTGACTGGGCGATTCTGGAGCCCGTGGATGAACGCCATCGACCGGTGCCACCCGGGGAACTTTCGTGCACTGTGCTGCTTACGAACCTTGCGAATACGGTGCAACCCCTGATTCGCTACGATCTGGGCGACCAGGTCACCCTGCAAACTGAGCGCTGTATGTGTGGTTCCCCGCTACCGGTGATTGAAGTCCAGGGGCGGCAGGACGAACCGCTGGTGGTGACGGGTGATCACGGGCAGTTGGTAACGCTGCTGCCTTTGGCACTGACAACGGTTCTGGAAGAGCAGGCCAATGTATTTGACTTTCAGCTTCGCCAGACTGGCGACCATACATTGGTACTTCGCTTGGGGCTTGACGGTGTGGCTGCCGAAGAGGCCATGGCCCGCTGCCGATCAGTGCTTCATTCGTTCGCCGCTTCGCAGGGGCTCGGTGCGTTGCGTGTCGTTGGGGAGTTGGGGCAACCCATACCGCGCGGACGCAGTGGCAAGGCACTGCGGGTGATTGGGCGCAGCCTCTGACGAAAAGCGGCTCAGCCGCCGATGTAACTCATCTCTACGCGACGAACGCCGCTGCCCGTATCGGCAGCCATGCCACTGCGCAGTTCGGAGTACCGGTCGGTGCGGCCCGTCCATATATGGCCGATGGCGGATGCCAGATCCTCGTCAGAGGCGCCATTGCGCACCAGATTGCGCAAATCATGCCCCTGGCTTGCAAACAGGCACAAATAGAGTTGGCCTTCGGTAGACAATCGGGCGCGGTTGCAATCGCGGCAGAAAGCCTGTGTCACGCTGCTGATGACGCCGATTTCCCCCGCCTGCACATCATGAGCTCCCGACGCATCGGCGAAGCCCCAGCGTTGCGCAGTCTCCCCCACGCTGGCGGGCTCCAATGCAATCAAGGGTAGCTCGGTCTGAAGGAGTTGAATGACCTCCGCAGAGGGTAGGACATCGTTCATGCGCCAGCCATTGGTGGCGCCCACGTCCATGTACTCAATAAACCGCAACACAATGCCACTGCCCTTGAAATGGCGGGCCATGGGGATGATTTCGTGGTCATTGGTACCTCGCTTGACCACCATATTGACCTTGATGGGTCCCAAGCCTGCTTCCTGTGCCGCGCGTATGCCATCGAGCACCTGCGCCACCGGGAAATCCACGTCATTCATACTGCGAAATACAGCATCGTCGAGACCGTCGAGGCTGACGGTCACGCGCTGCAAGCCTGCAGCTTTCAGTGATTTTGCTTTGCGCGCCAGAAGAGATCCGTTGGTGGTGAGCGTCAGATCAAGGGCTTTGCCTTCGACTGTCCGCAGCGCCGCCAGCTTTTCAATCAATATCTCGATATTCTTGCGCAGCAAAGGTTCACCACCCGTTAGTCGGATTTTTTGCACGCCATGGTTTACAAACTGCTGAGCGATCCTTGTGATTTCCTCAAAGGACAGCAAGGACGCATGCGGCAGGTAAGGATAATCCTTGTCAAAAATCTCTTTGGGCATGCAGTAGCTGCAGCGAAAGTTGCATCGGTCTGTCACGCTGATGCGTAGATCCCGCAAATTGCGCCCTAGCGTGTCACTCAATAACCCATGCGCTTCAATGCGACTGCTCTCAGCAAACGCGCCCGACGGAGGCCGCATCGCGCTGGTGCGCAGATCCAACAAGGGAATAACTCGGGGCGCAGAACGTTCGGTCATAGGGCTATTGTTTACTGGCGGTGGCAAATTTATGACGAAACACAGTGCAAAATTGCGTCAATCTAAAAAGAGCACGGTATTCGTTGGAGACACGATTATGTACAAGAAGCTTATTTTTCTTTTGTTGTTACTCAGGATTGCGCCTGTGGGGGCGCAGACGGGCACCACTGCGTCGGCGTTGACCGAACGGGATTTTTTGGGCGATATGCCCATTGTCTTGTCGGTTTCCCGTCTTGCGCAGCCGCTGGATGAGACTCCGGGGGCCGTGACCATTCTGGATCGGCAGTTCATCCGCATGTCGGGTGCGCGGGACGTAGTCGATTTGCTGCGGTTGGTGCCTGGATTTCAGACAACCAATTCTTATGAGACCGATGCCCCCATGGCCACCTACCATGGCCGGGTCGACGACTGGGCCAACCGCATTCAGGTTCTTGTAGACGGGCGGTCTGTCTATTCAGGGTTTCTTTCCAGTTCTGCCGGTCTTGGGCTTCAAACTCTGGCGATTGATGATGTTGACCGCATTGAGGTGTTAAGGGGTTCCAATTCCGCGGCCTATGGTGCGCGAGCCTTTTTGGGGGTGGTCAACATCGTTTCCCGAGATGTACGGGAGACGATTGGTCCAGCAGGTGGCGTCACAACAGGCGATAACGGCGTGACCGATGCGGGTGCTCGCATCGGCTGGGGAGATGAGTCGGCGATGTACCGGGTTAGTGCGGATACACGTGGCGATGACGGTTTACGCAACGCGTTTGGCCAGAGCCGCATCAAACGGGCCGGTTTTGTCGCTCAAGTGACGCCGGGGGGTGGTTCCGAGGTAGACCTTCGCGCAGGAATCGTGAGTATCGACGCCGGCCGCGGCAGTACAGATCCTACCGAGTACGGCAATGCCGCGCGATTGCGTTATATGGGTTCTCAGTTCCTGCAACTGGATTGGCGCAAGAATTTGACCGACGATCAAGACCTCGCGCTCACCGCCTCGCATACCGAGAACACCTACCGTGACAGCTTTCCGTATTTGAATCCAGATGTTGCGTATGCCAGTTTCTTTGGAATACCAATCGAGACCAGTGGTCGGGAATTCAATGATGCAGTGACTTTGCAGCAGACCGTCAGGCAGTCGCCGACATTGCGTACGGTGTGGGGTGCAGAGTTGAGACGGGAGCGAGTTCTTTCACGTTCCAGCTTTGACGATCGCGAACAGGTTACAACCGATTTCTTTCGATTGTTTGGGAACGCGGAGTGGCGGATGAATCCTTCGTTAGTCTTGAATGCAGGGCTTATGGCGGAGCACAGTGACATTGGTGGAGACACTGCCTCACCGCGCGTGATGTTGAACTGGCATGTGACCCCGGGACACACGCTGCGCGCAGGTGTGTCCACCGGGTTTCGGCCTCCCAGCGCTTTCGAAAAGTACGGGAATGTCCGGTACTACGGCGCCAACGGCGCAGTGACTCCGCCGTATGTGCTCAGTACGGGCAATCTTGCGCCAGAGCACATATTCTCGCGGGAGTTGGGCTATTACCTGAACCTGCCGTCGGCCAACCTCAGCGGAGATGTCAGGCTATTCAATGAATTCATTTCAGATGGCATTTGGTGCACCACTGATATTCCATCAGACTGCATCAACAAAAATAATTACTCCACTACCGGTGCCGAATACCAGGTTACCTGGATGCCGGCAACGGCAACGCGGGTCATTCTCAATCAGACCTGGACCAGCATTTCAGGTGCACCTTACCCCGTTGTGCAAACATCCGCCCTGGATATGCTCAACTTCAGGATGAGCCATAGTGCTCCAAGGTTTGCGGGGTCGTTGACCTTAATGCACACCCTTCCAACGGGCGTCACTCTTTCGCTGATGCACAATTGGTCTGACGACGCGGCGCTTATGTCGGGCCTCTATGGGCAACTGTATTCATCGCGGCGCACGGATATCCGCGTGGGCAAGTCATTCAAGGTGGGCAAGAGCAAAGCCGAGATGGCGCTGACCGTGCAAAACCTGGACACACCCTACCAGGATGGGGACCGCAAGTTCTACTTTGATCGCCGCGCGATGGTGACCTTGCGATTTGAGAACTGAGATTGATTTCATGACGCGGACCTTGCTCAAGTTTATGGCGTGCTTTGTGTGCATGCTGTGCTGGGTGGGTGTGGTCCATGCGGCGGGCGTTGCCATTGTTCTCAGCGAACGCAGCCCCGGGTACACCGAGGCCGCAGAAGCGGTGGTGGCAGAGTTGGCACGGGGCGGGGTAGCGCGTTCGGACATCGTTCAAGTGTCTGCGATGGACTTGAACAATGCTGACGTTGCTGGAACTGCGGCTCCCAAGGTATTCGTGACGCTGGGTGCAGAGTCCCTGCAGCGTTTGCTGAGCCTCGAACCACGGGCGGCAGTGGTCGCTGCCCTGATTCCTCGCAGCGGTTTCGAGAGAGTGGTCCGGGAATGGGGGAGAAAGGCCTCGACCCCCGTAACAGCGCTGTATCTGGATCAACCCTTTGGCCGCCAGCTGGACCTCCTGCGACTCGCACTTCCCGATGCCCGACGGGTGGGCGTCATCTGGGGTCCTGAGTCAATGGTGCAGCAGTCCGCGTTGGTAGCTGCTGGGCAAGCACGCGGCATGACGGTAAGCAGTGGTGCTGTGGCTCTCAATGGTTCGCTGTTTGCAGGCCTCAAAGCGGCGCTGGACGACGCCGACGTGCTGCTCGCGGTGGCCGATTCGCAGGTCTTTAACAGTGGCACCGTTGCCAACATCCTGTTGGCGACTTACCGGGCACGGATCCCTGTTCTGGCTTTCTCGCCGGCCTACGTCAAGGCTGGCGCGCTTTTGTCTCTGCACACCGCTCCCGACCAAATCGGCGTCCAAGCGGCAGGTATCGTTCGGAGTATTTTGCTGGGTGGTGCAGTGCCTGCGGCCCAGTACCCTTTGGATTTCCGCGTCAGCGTGAATGTGCATGTCGCCCGGTCGCTGGGACTGACACTGGATGAGGCAACGTTGTCGGATCGGTTGCACCGGATGGAAAGACGGCCATGAATTTCCATTCGCTTCGCGTGCGAATGCTGGTCGCCGCGTTGGTGCCGGTGGCGATGGTCGTGGTGGCGCTGGTCAGCGTATTCTGGTTAAACCGTCTGGCTGATCTGGAGGAGACCCACATTCAGCGGGGAAAGTCCTTGTTGCAGCAGGTTGTGACAACCAGCGAATACGGACTGTTCTCCGGTAATGTCGAAAGCCTTCAGAGTGTGGTCAACGCCATGCAGGCGGATGTGGACGTGCGGTCTGCGGCCGTATTTGATTCGCGCGGTGTTCTCTTGGTCAGCGTCGGTTTTCCGGTTTACAAGACCCTGGCGGAGCTCTCGGATTCAAAATACGCATCGCGTCAGCACGGACGGGGCATTGACACCTTATTTGCGACAATCAGTTCAAGCAAGGTTCCTCTGGATGACTTGTTCGCTGGGCAGGGGACGATGCGACCTGCGCAAGCGCTGGTTTTGGGGCACGCCGTTGTGGAGGTGTCACGCGACAGCCTGAGTGCGCGTGAACGGGAAATGTTGCTCCTTTCCGTGGGTGTAGGCTTGATCGGGCTGCTCCTGGGTGGTTTGCTGGCCACCCGTATGGGGGAGGGCGTGTTGCAGCCGATTTTGCGTATATCGCGCAGGATTGAGGGCATTGGTCAGGGTGAATTTTCCGGAGATACGTCGATCAAGCCCGATGATCCTTTGTATGGGCTTCAACTGAAATTGGACCAGATGGCGAGCCGCCTTCAGTGGGGGCGCGATGAACTGGAACAGCGCGTGGCGACAGTGACCCACGAGCTGCGGTTGAAGAAGGAAGAGGCTGAAACAGCGACGCTGGCCAAATCCCGCTTTCTGGCGGCCGCAAGTCATGATTTGCGTCAGCCCACCCATGCGCTTGGGCTGTTCATCGCCCG
>JBBRYR010000067.1:0-15185 GCA_038237415.1 Burkholderiales bacterium | reverse complement strand
CTTTTTTCGCCGGAGCGGCCTTCTTGGCAGGAGCCGCTTTTTTAGCAGCTACTTTTTTTGCCGGAGCGGCCTTCTTGGCAGGAGCCGCTTTTTTAGCAGCTACTTTTTTTGCCGGAGCGGCCTTCTTGGCGGGAGCCGCTTTTTTAGCAGCTACTTTCTTTGCCGGAGCGGCCTTCTTGGCAGGAGCCGCTTTTTTAGCAGCTACTTTCTTTGCCGGAGCGGCCTTCTTGGCAGGAGCCGCTTTTTTTGCAGCTACTTTCTTTGCCGGAGCGGCCTTCTTGGCAGGAGCCGCTTTTTTAGCAGCTACTTTTTTTGCTGGCGCAGCTTTTTTCGCTGGTGCAGCTTTCTTTACGGATGCGGCCATTTTTTTTGGAGCCGTTTTTTTTGCAGTTGCCATTATTTTCTCCTTGATCAATTTACAAAGAGCACTTCTTGCCGGTTGGATCGCAAGAAGCGATTCATGTTGTTGGGCAAAGGCCCAGCAGCATGAACTTGGTGACACAAACCCATCGCATCCTTTACGGAGTGCTGGTGGATTTGTGAAATTCGCAGAACCATTTTCAACGTCTTAGTCCCAGGACAGGGCGCCGCCCGATTGGTACTCAATCACGCGTGTCTCGAAGAAATTACGCTCCTTCTTCAAGTCGATCATCTCGCTCATCCAGGGGAACGGGTTCTCTTCATTGGGGAACAATGCTTCCAGTCCGATCTGGGTGGCACGTCGATTGGCGATGTAGCGCAAGTAGCCCTTGAACATGGAAGCGTTCATGCCCAGCACGCCACGTGGCATGGTGTCTTCTGCGTAACGGTATTCCAACTCCACAGCCTTCTCGAACAAAGCCTTGATTTCGCTTTTGAATTCCGCAGTCCAGAGTTGCGGGTTTTCGAGCTTGAGCTGATTGATCAGGTCAATGCCGAAATTGCAATGCATGGACTCATCGCGCAGGATGTACTGGTACTGCTCTGCTGCGCCGGTCATCTTGTTCTGCCGTCCCAGCGCCAGGATCTGCGTAAAGCCAACGTAGAAGAACAGGCCTTCCATCAGACAAGCAAACACGATCAGCGACTTCAGCAATGTCTGATCGGCTTCTGGTGTTCCTGTGTGGAAGTTGGGATCCATGATCGCATCAATGAACGGGATCAGAAATTGATCCTTGTCCCGGATGGACTGCACTTCGTTGTATGCGTTGAAAATTTCGCTCTCGTCCAGCCCCAGCGACTCCACGATGTACTGGTATGCATGCGTGTGGATGGCCTCTTCAAACGCCTGACGCAGCAAGAACTGGCGGCATTCGGGCGCGGTGATATGCCGGTACGTGCCCAGCACAATATTGTTGGCGGCCAGTGAATCTGCAGTGACAAAAAACCCGAGATTGCGTTTGATGATGCGGCGCTCGTCTTCAGTCAGGCCGTTCGGGTCTTTCCAAAGCGCAATGTCCCTGGTCATGTTGACCTCTTGCGGCATCCAATGGTTGGCGCAGCTCGCAAGGTACTTCTCCCACGCCCATTTGTACTTGAACGGGACCAGCTGATTGACATCGGTCTGACCGTTGATGATTCGCTTGTCCGACGCCTTCATGCGCCGAGGCGCCTCAGATGGGCGGGCTGCAACAGGCGTCGATTGCATGGGGTGGGGTGCTACCTGCGCGCCATCATTCAATGTGCGAACAACGGGAGCGTTTTGCGCCTGCACCGCAGACAGTTCTTCCATCGGCGTGTGCGCAAAATTCGGTAGCGATGTGGGCTTGATTTCTTCGTCCCAGGTCAACATAAATTATTCCAATCAGCGGATTATGAGAGCAGCGAAATGAAATGAAAAGTAATCATGCATTTCGTTGCTTGCATGTGTTGTTCAATTGCATCGCGTGAAAGGCGATGCATGCTTCTGCTTCACTGACATGACTCACAGGTTGGGTCATCAACGCCACAAAACTTGATGTCTGTCGCCGCATTTGTCGCCATCTCCATTTGCATTTGCGCGGCTGCTGCTGCGGTCTCCAGCGCACTGGAACTCCGCATGGAGCCCTTGGCGTCATTGCCACTGGATACTGCATTCATGCGTCCGGCCGTGACGGTCGATTTCTCCGCATGCGTTGCCGACATGGTGCGCAGATAGTAGGTGGTCTTCAAGCCACGCAGCCAGGCAAGCTTGTACGTCTCGTCCAGCTTCTTGCCTGAAGCGCCTGCCATATAGATATTCAGTGATTGCGCCTGATCAATCCACTTCTGACGGCGCGCTGCAGCCTCAACCAGCCACTGTGTCTCCACTTCAAAGGCTGTCGCGTACAACTGCTTCACGTCCTGGGGTACGCGGTCGATCGGGCTCAGTGAACCATCGAAGTGTTTCAGGTCCATCACCATGACGTCATCCCACAGGCCCAGGCGTTTCAGGTCTTTGACCAGATAGCCATTGATGACGGTGAACTCGCCCGACAAATTGGATTTGACCGACAGGTTGCCGAAGCTGGGCTCGATGGAGGCATCGACGCCAATGATGTTGGAGATGGTTGCCGTCGGCGCAATGGCAACACAGTTGGAGTTGCGCATGCCGTCAACCGCAATCTTTTGGCGCAACGCATCCCAATCCATTGTGGACGAACGGTCCACTTCCACATAGCCGCCACGTGCGCTGGCCAGCATGTCGAGGGTGTCGAGTGGCAAAACGCCTTTGTCCCACAGCGATCCCTTGTAGCTGGAGTACTTGCCGCGCTCTTTGGCCAGATCAGTGGATGCCCAGTAGGCGTAGTAACTGATGGCTTCCATGGACTGGTCCGCGAAATCGACGGCAGCATCGCTGGCGTAGGGGATGCGCAACTCATACAGGCTGTCCTGGAACGCCATGACTCCCAGGCCGACCGGGCGGTGGCGCAGGTTGGAGTCACGCGCTTTTTTGACGGCGTAGTAATTGATGTCGATGACGTTGTCCAGCATGCGCATGGCGGTCGAAATGGTGCGCTTGAGCTTGTCGTGGTCCAGTGCGCCGTTCTTCAGGTGCTGGCGCAGATTGACGGAACCCAGGTTGCAGACGGCCGTTTCGGTGTCGGAGGTGTTGAGTGTGATCTCGGTGCACAGATTGGATGAGTGCACGACACCCGCATGCTGCTGGGGCGAGCGAACGTTACAGGCGTCCTTGAAGGTAATCCAGGGATGTCCGGTTTCGAACAGCATGGTGAGCATCTTGCGCCACAGGTCGCTGGCTTGGATGGTGCGGGAGGGTTTGATCTCGCCGCGGGCTGCTTTTTCTTCATAGGCCACGTAGGCCTTTTCGAACTCCGCACCAAACAAATCGTGCAGGTCGGGCACATTGTTGGGGGAGAACAGGGTCCACTGGCCTTTTTCCATTACGCGGCGCATGAACAGATCAGGAATCCAGTTGGCTGTATTCATGTCGTGTGTGCGGCGGCGGTCATCGCCAGTGTTCTTGCGCAGTTCCAGGAACTCTTCGATGTCGAGGTGCCATGTCTCCAGGTAGGTGCAAACGGCACCTTTACGCTTGCCGCCCTGATTCACGGCAACGGCCGTGTCATTGACCACCTTCAGGAACGGAACCACACCTTGTGATTCGCCGTTGGTACCCTTGATGTGGGCACCCAAGGCACGCACACGCGTCCAGTCGTTGCCCAGGCCGCCCGCGAATTTGGAGAGGAGCGCGTTTTCCTTGATGGATTCGTAGATGCCGTCCAGGTCATCGGGCACCGTTGTCAGGTAGCAGCTGGAGAGCTGGGAGCGCAGCGTGCCACTGTTGAACAGTGTCGGGGTGCTAGACATGAAGTCGAAGCTGGAAAGTACTTCGTAAAACTCGATGGCCCGCGCCTCGCGGTCGATCTCGTTGAGGGACAGACCCATGGCCACGCGCATGAAGAAAGCCTGGGGCAATTCAATGCGGACTTTGCCTTCATGCAGGAAGTAGCGGTCATACAGTGTCTGCAAGCCCAGGTAATCAAATTGCAGATCACGATCGGCCTTGAGGGCTGCGCCCAAACGCTTCAAATCAAACTGCATCAATCGTTCATCCAGCAACTCGGCGCCAACTCCCCGCTTGATGAAGCCGGGGAAGTAATCGGTGTATGCCGCCGCCATGTCGGCAGGCGCGACGTCATGTCCCAGTACTTCGCGTGAAATGGTGTGAAACAGCAGGCGTGCTGTGGCGTAGGTGTAGTCGGGGTCTTTTTCAATCAGTGTTCGGGCCGCCAGGATGGAGGCCTTGTACACCTCGTCCATGGGCACGCCGTCGTACAGGTTGCGCATGGTTTCGGCCAGAATGGGCTCCGCGCTGACATCGGCTCCCAAACCCATGCAGGCTGTCTGAATCAGCGACTTGAGCTGATCGAGGTCCAGCACCACGCGCTGACCGCCTTCAATGGCATGTAATACGGGCGCGACTGGCGCCACTTGCGCAACTTGTTTGGCGCGCTCCTGAGTGCGACGCTCACGATACAGAACATACGCACGTGCGATTTCGTGGTGTCCGCCCCGCATGAGGCCGAGTTCCACCTGATCCTGGACATCTTCAATATGGAAGGTTCCACCGCCTGGGCGCGAACGCATCAGCGCCCGGATGACTTGCTGCGTCAACACGTCAACCATTTCGCGAACGCTGGCAGACGCTGCACCCTGGGTTCCGTGAACGGCCAGAAAGGCCTTCATCATGGCCACCGCAATTTTGTTGGGCTCAAAAGGTACGACGGCGCCATTGCGACGAATGATCTGGTAGTGGGCAAGCAGGTTAATGGCGCCACCGTCAGCCATCGGCTCACTGAGGGCGGGTGGGACTGCGCTGGAGGCGAGAGCGGTGGCGTTTGAAACAGATTGCATGATTTCCTCGTCTAAATCGGTATTTTTATTGGGCTCAAATGAAACTGGTTGCTGGCTTTTTTGGCGGAATTTCCGAAAAGCCAGTGAAAGCAGGACACACTATATATGGGGTGCCGGGTGGTTGCAAGCCACTACCGGTAGTGTATCCGGTCAAAGTTTGCCAGGCCGATGCAGTTGCTCGGCTTGTGCTAATCGCCTGCGCTACAAGCCTACGCGGCGCCCGTAAAGTGGACAATGCTTTGCAGGCCTTGTCTGACGTGTGTTTGAGCCAGGAAACCCAATGCTGTCGCTGCTTTCAAAAGCTTTTACCTGGAAAAACCGCATGCGGTCGCGGTTTGATGCCTGCGGGATAACGCAGCGGTGCATTTGAAAACTGTAAGCGCTGGACTTTTCGGGTGGCGTCCAATAGACCCTGGAGTCAATTTTTTTTAAGCGCTTACGGGAAAACACGGAGGAGAAAATCCCAGAGTTTTCTGCAGAAGCGACCAATCCATGCCAACGCCGGGGTCTCCTTTTCGCCCAGGTGCAATGTGTTCGTGGCCCGCAAGGTACGAAATCGGATACCGCTGGGCCAGTGCGGGACACAGGGCTTGCAGTGCTTCGTATTGCGCGGGCTCAAATATGTCACCCTCCAGGCCCTCAAGCTCAATGCCTATGGAGTCGTTGTTGCAGTCATTGCGCCCTCGGTAGTGCGATGCGCCTGCGTGCCAAGCTCGGTCATCACAACTGACGAACTGCCATACATCGCCTCCGCGCTGAATGTAGAAGTGGGCGGATACCTCCATGCCTTCTATCTGTTTGAAGTAGGGGTGCTGTTCCCAGTCGAGTTGATTCGTAAATAGCTCCTGAACCTGATTTCCGCCATAGACGCCAGGCGGCAGGCTGATGGAGTGCAGCACGATAAGGTCTATGCGGGCCTTTGTTGGGCGGGAGCCGAAGTTGGGAGAAGGCACGCGGTGAGCAAAGCGGTACCACCCGCCATCCCATAGTGCGGCATCTAAAGGATGTTTTTCAGGCATCGGGGTCTTCGTCCCTGGGTGAATCGATTTTCAGCCGTGCTATCCGGTAGCGGATTTGCCTGAGGCTCAAGCCCAAGCGAGAGGCTGCCAAGGTGCGGTTGAAGCTGGTTTCTTTCAGTGTCTTGACCAGAATGTCGCGCTCCTGCTGATCCAGGTGGCTTTGCAGATCCGTGGGCAAAGGTGAATCAGTCGGTGCTAGGCGCGCGGGTGACGTGACGGTTTCCAGTGGCATGGTTCCACTGATAGGCGTCTGCAAGTCATCAAAATGAAGCTCGTCGCCCTCACACAGGGCAACGGCGCGGTGCAGCAGATTTTCCAGTTCGCGGACGTTGCCGTTGAGCGGCAGCATCGCAAGCTGTTCGATGCTGCTTGGGGCCAGTCGCGGTGCGGGCATCCCCGAGTCCTGAGCGATTCGCGCAAGCAGCGCCTCGCACAATGCGGGAAGGTCCTCGCGACGCTCGCGCAACGGGGGAATAACAATGTCAATGACGTTCAACCGGTAGAAGAGATCCTGCCGGAACCGACCCGCATGCACTTCCTCGGGGAGGTCCTTGTGTGTGGCACTGATGATGCGCACATCAACTGACTCCTCTTGGCTGGACCCCACTGCCCGCACACAGCGCTCCTGGATGGCGCGAAGTAGTTTCGACTGCATTGCCAATGGTAGATCCCCAATCTCATCCAGAAACAGTGTCCCCCCGGTCGCGGCCTGGAAAAAACCTTGCCGGTCTTGGGTAGACCCGGTGTAGGCGCCTTTCTTTGCGCCAAAAAACTCGGTCTCCAGAAGGTTTTCCGGTATCGCACTGCAATTCACCGCGATCCAGGGCCCTGCCGCCCGGTGGCTGTTGGCATGCAATGCGGACGCGACCAGCTCTTTGCCGGTGCCCGACTCGCCGCGTATCAAGACAGGTGCCATGCTGCGAGCAACCTTGACGATCCGATCCTTCACGCTGCGCATGACAGCGGATTCACCTGCCAACTTCGACAGGGTCAACTGGCCGGCAGAGGTTGGGGACGATGAATCAGACAATCTGGCGTCCGTAGCCCGGCGCGCCGGACCACTGTGCGGCGCTGTACCCTGGACTGCAGAAGCAATTGCCGATCTGAATTGTTTTAAATCCACTGGCTTGGTGAGGTAGTCGAAAGCGCCGGCCTTTAACGATTCCACCGCGTTTTCGGCCGAACCGTAGGCCGTTATCACGATGCAGCGCTCCGCCCGCTGTTGCGTCTTCATACTGGACAATATTTCAATCCCTAGTCCGTCCGGTAAGCGCATGTCGGTGATGACCACGTCAAAACGTCGCGTGTTGAGCAGTTGCCAGGCATCCTGCAGGCTGCCCGCTGTTTCCACCCGATAGCCTTCGCGCAACAGCGTCAGCTCATACAGAGTTCGCAGATCGGGCTCGTCGTCTATCACCAGAATCTGGGCGTTGCTCAATACAGTGTGGTTTGCCATGGTGTCGCATTAGTTTCCGTCAAAGCGGCGTTGCCTTGTGCGTCGGTGCGCAGGAACGTGATTACAAACTCATTGCCACCTGTCTGGTGGTCATCGGTTCTGCGGGTCGTGCGCTGGTAAATCAGGGAAGCGCCATGCCCTTCGCAGAGTTCCCTGCAAATGTAGAGCCCCAGACCGCTGGAGCGGCTCTCCGACGAGAAAAAGGGTTCAAACAAATGCCGTTCCACGGATTGCTCCATGGCGGCGCCGTCACTCCAGACAGAAATGCCGATATGCTGTGCGTCAACCAGGAGCCTGCTGACCTGGATGGAGTCGGGGTTGCCGCTGGCGTATCGCAGTGCATTGTCCAGCAGGTTGACCAACACCCGACGCAAGTGATCATCATCAAAGCGGACGTTGGTTTCCGGATCGAGCAAATGGATGCCCATTTGCCTCTGGCTGCCGTTTTGCCCCGCCCAATCAGCGCAAATGTGTTGAGTGGACTCGTTCAGGGCAAGTGTTGTGTGCGGCTGGTCCTCGGGTTGTGCTCTTGAGATATTGAGGATGTCATCCACGATTTTTGCAAGTCGTTTGGCATTCTGGCTCACCATCAGGGTCAATCGCTTGTGCCTGGAATCGGAGAGGTCTTCATCCAGCAGGGCATTGGCCTGCGCAATGGCGGCTAGAGGGTTGCGGATTTCGTGTGCCACTGCAGCAGACAAGCGGCCCATGCTGGCGAGTTTTTCCGTGCGCATGCGCGCCTCCAGTTCGCGTTGATCCTCCAGGAAGAGCACGCACAGGCTTTCGCCACTGCTGCCGTGCGGCGCAGCAAGACGGGTGCGCGCATGCAATCGGCGCGGACCATGGGCCTGGTGATGAATGATCACATCCTGTTCCTGGCTCTGGTGGGTTCCGACCGTCAAGCGCGTCAACTTCAGCAGAGGAAGCCAGCCTGCTTCGTCTTTCAGGTCAAAAACATTCGCGAGCGAGGCTCGCTCCGAAGCAAGCAGCTGCCGCGCAGCAGGATTGGCAGCGCGCACACGACCCCTGTCATCCACAACCAGTACGCCGTCCGGGAGTGACTCGATGACCAGCTCATTGACCTGACGCTGAATGGTGGCTGCGTGCTGGCTCTGGCGGGCGCGCTGTCCTTCGCTCGCCAAGCGGGTGGAGAGCTGATTTCCCAGCAGCGCAATCACAAAATAGCCTACTCCGCTGAGCGCGGCCTGTACAAAATATGGTGCGGCATCGGTCGGAGCCTGAACGTAGGCCCACAAGGTGCTTCCCAGCAAAACAACGGTCACTCCGGCTGCGGTACCCAGTGCCAGACTCAGGGAGCCCAAAATGGACGCCAACAGTATCGGAAGTGCGAAAAGGGGCGTGTAGTTAATGCTGTTGCCCTGCAACAGCTGCAATGCAGAAAATGCAACGACGTCCAGTCCCACCAGCGCCACCCAGGCGCGGTTGAATGACTCACCCAGTGGCCGTGGCTTGATATATAGCCGGGCTGCCAACGTGCCCGCGAAATAGGCGGCACTGATGGCAATCAACAAAACGCTGTGGGATGTGCCAGTGGCAAACAGTGCTGTTTGCAGCACCACCAGCACAAGTCCCAGAATGAGCCGGGCGGTCATGAAGCCCTGCCACAAACGGGTCAATTCGTTCGAATCATCTGGCGTATCCGAAGGCCCTTTGATACCGGCAGGATCAAACCACGAGTGTTGGTAGTCTGGCTCGCCCATTCAGGACTCTGTTTTTTGGCGGTGGCCTGCGCTGCAATAAGCCCCCCTGGTGCCAATCACCGCTTCGTTTGCGGGGATATGCACACCACACTGGGTGCAACGAACCATGTCCTGCGGGATCGCAGAGGCTGGCTTCTTTCGCTGAACATCGCGTTGCTCGGTCGAGCGTGACGAGCGCCAGCGCCACGCCAGCAACAACACCACCAGAAAAATCAGCAGGTACTTCATGGTGTACGCCCCAGTACGATTTCCATCACAAAGCGCGAGCCCACATACGCCAGAAGCAAAAGCGCAGAGCCGATATAGAGCACATTCACGGCCCGTTTGCCACGCCATCCGAAAGCGGCCCGCCCAATGAGCAGCACCGCAAAAGTGATCCAGGCCAGCACGGAGAAAACTGTCTTGTGGTCCCAGCGCCAAGCGTGGCCATGACCATAC
This sequence comes from Burkholderiales bacterium, assembly GCA_038237415.1. Lineage (GTDB taxonomy): Bacteria > Pseudomonadota > Gammaproteobacteria > Burkholderiales > Burkholderiaceae_C > Allorhodoferax. The sequence continues at coordinate 5,736 of JBBRYR010000067.1, read as the reverse complement.
AGCGAGTCGCCAAACAGGAAGCCTGCAAGCAAAGTGGCGCTGAGCAGAACAAAGCCTGCACCCACAAAGCGGTAGGTCAGGCGCTCCAGCGTTAACAGGGGTAAACCGCTTTGCGGGTCTTCTGCATGGCGAATGCGGGCCTCGGCACGCGTCATGAACCAGGCATGTACCACCGCGATACCGAAAAGTCCGTAGCAGGCCACGCCAAATGCAAGATGCAGGGCCAGCCAGGCCGATGCCGTGGCGGGCATGGGGCTGCCGGGAAACAGAAGCGCCACCAGCACGGCCAATGCGCCCAGCGCGCACAAGGTCCACCGGGTTGGAAGTTGTGGGTAGATCTGGCTCTCTACGGCATAGACGGCCGCCACCAGCCAGGCGGTGACCGACATGGCGGGTGCAAAACCAAAGTGCGGTTGCTCTCCAAAGAGCGTCCAGGCCAGCATGGCGCCATGCAGCAGCCACGCCACAGCTACCCACAGGCGCGCCGATCGCTGGCTGAGGCGGTTGGCCAGGATTGCAGGCCACGCATAGGCTGCAGCGGCTGAAACCGACAAAATCAGGTGAATGGGGGACGCACTGGCTAAAATCATGGGTACAGTTTAGCGTTTCGCACCCTGCTGGCTCCGGCCGGCATTCACTTGAGATTCCGCGTACCGGAAACCTCCACCACTGGACCTACTATGGCCTCCGCTCTTTCCGACAAACTTTCCCGCCTCGTCAAGGAAATGCGAGGCCAGGCCCGCATCACCGAAACCAATGTGACCGACATGTTGCGCGAGGTGCGCATGGCCCTGCTGGAGGCCGACGTGGCCCTGCCGGTGGTGCGCGACTTCATTGCCCGGGTGAAAGAAAAAGCTCTGGGCCAGGAAGTACTGGGCTCCCTGCAGCCGGGACAGGTGCTGGTGAGCATTGTCAGCAAGGAGCTGGCGGCCACCATGGGCGAGGGCGTGAGCGACATCAACCTCGCCGCCCAGCCACCCGCGGTCATCCTGATGGCCGGTCTGCAAGGTGCGGGTAAAACCACCACCACCGCCAAGCTGGCCAAGCACCTGATCGAAAAGCGCAAGAAGAAAGTGCTGACGGTTTCGGGCGACGTGTATCGCCCCGCCGCCATCGAGCAGCTCAAAACCGTAACCGCGCAGGCCGGAGCGGAATGGTTCCCCAGCACGCCCGACCAGAAGCCGGTTGACATTGGCCTGGCGGCCCTGGACTACGCGAAGAAGCACTTTTTTGATGTGCTGCTGGTCGATACCGCGGGCCGTCTGGCCATTGACGAAGCGTTGATGCGCGAGATCAAGGACCTGCACGCCGCCCTGAACCCGATTGAGACCCTGTTTGTGGTCGACGCCATGCAGGGCCAGGATGCGGTCAACACCGCCAAAGCGTTCAAGGAAGCCCTGCCACTGACGGGCATTATCCTGACCAAGCTGGACGGTGACTCTCGCGGCGGTGCGGCGCTGTCTGTACGCCAGGTTACCGGAGCGCCGATCAAGTTTGCCGGTACCAGCGAAAAGCTCGATGGCCTCGAAGTATTTGATGCCGAGCGCCACGCCGGGCGCATTTTGGGCATGGGCGATATTCTGGCGCTGGTGGAGCAGGTCACCGCTGGTGTCGATATTCAAGCCGCGCAGCGGCTAGCGGCCAAGGTGAAGAGCGGCGCCGGTTTCGACCTGACCGACTTTTTGGCCCAGATTCAGCAGATGAAACAGATGGGTGGCCTGTCAAGCCTGATGGACAAACTGCCTGCTTCCATGGCCGCCAAGGCGGGCAACGTGGACATGGACCGTGCCGAGAAGGACATCAAGCGCAAGGAAGGCATCATCCAGAGCATGACCCCGCTGGAGCGTCGCAAGCCCGAACTCATCAAAGCCACCCGCAAACGCCGCATTGCCGCCGGTGCCGGTGTGCAGGTTCAGGAAGTCAACCGCATGCTCAAGGAGTTTGAGCAGATGCAGGACATGATGAAAAAGATGAAGGGCGGCGGCATGATGAAGATGATGAAACGCATGGGCGGCATGAAGGGCATGCCGAAGATGCCGTTTTAACCCCTACCTTCCGAAAACACTGCGCAGTCAGGTCTGTTTTTTCTCGATCATGAAAAAGCCCCCTAAAAGGGGGCCGGTAAATACCGAATCCGTTGGACGCGGCGGTATTTGAAATCTGTATCAGGACTGTTTTGCAGCGTTGCGGCGGCGGGCGGCTGCAAGGCCAGCCAAACCAACACCGATGAGTGCAATAGACGCAGGCTCCGGAACAGTCCCTCCACCACCAGGGTTCGTGATGGAGCCTGTTGCTCCACCGATGATCACCGCGGCTCCCACAGGGGAGTTTGCAGAGGTTGCTAGAACAGGAATGGCACCAACATTAGTGAAGTAAGAATGCCATGGGCCAGAACTCAGGTCCGCATTCGTCAAGCCAGGAAAAGATGTATTGCCAGAAGAGGTAAGTGCGAGCCCTTGATTGCCAGACCCTACGACAGTCAAAGAGGGAACCAACGTGCTGAGCCACTGGTAGCCATTCGCTTGGCTGAACAACCCACCGCCAAGTCCCAGGAAGTTGTCAATGATGCTGGCGTATGGGACGAAACTACTTCCGTCGACGCCACCACCCACATTACCGCCAGAATCCATCATCAAAATGCCGGAGCCCAGGTTTCCACCAGCACCGAAGAACGTGCTGAAGTTTGCTGTTGAAACCGTATTGACAGACCAACCTGCACCGACCAAGGTGGAAAGACTGTATGCAGAATTAGCAGCGGCCCCAGCTGTACTGGTGCTGCCCAAAATGGTTACCGTCTTAACGCCGGTGGTAACACCAACTGCCAAATTCTCCAAAGCACGCTGCATGAACAGCCATCCCTGATTGTTTACGCCACCTGACGCACCACCGTGGTCATCGGCGTCTGTGCCAGCAAGAATAAAGGGCCCCGCGTGTACTGCGGAACCGAACAGAAGGCCTGCAGCAACCGCAACGGCGGTAAGAATTTTTTTCATTTTGAATCTCCTTTGTGGCAAAACAAACATTGGCCAGCCCTTGCGGGGTGGTTTCCTTATGCCGTCGTAAACACTGTGATTGAACCCGTGTTGGCGGTCAGAAAAAATTAAGCATAGATCGTGCCAAAATTAAATCTCCTTTAAAAGCAACAACTTGTAACGGATTTTTTTTAGCAACTGCTCTAAATGTCAATTTTCCCGACACATTGTTTTGCTATGACCCACCGTTCAGTGTTTTATAAAGTTGTGGCACTTCTTCCCGCCCCGGGAATGGCTTTTTCTGTTGGGAGAGGTCATCCAGTGCTGCTTTCGCCAGCGGTTTTTCGCCAGCACGAAGATAAATCTTCGCCATGGTCAAGTGAAAGGTGGGTTCTTCTGGAGACAAGCCCAACACCTTCTTTTGCAGTTCAATCGCTTTAGCATGCTGGTTTTCATTGGAGTACGCCATGGCAAGCGTGTCCATCATCCCGACCTGATCGGGGGCGCTCTTCAGTGCTCTTTCGGCATACGCCACTGCACCGTTGCGATTTTGCTTAATCAGAAGCCAGGCCAGGTTGTTCAATGCGATGGCATTTTGCGGCTGCCATTGCAATATGCGCAAATACTGCTGCTCCGCCTGCATCAGGTCGCCGCGGCTGGTCGCCGTTTGGGCCAGGTACGCTGCAAACAAGGCATCCCGAGGGTGTTCGCTGGCCCACTGTTCCGCAAATTTTGTGGCTTCCGGAGATTTTTTAGCGGACAAAAGTACAGCATGCAGCCGCATGGGCGCCCGCCCAGGATTGGATTTTTTCAGTGCCCGCCGAAACGCGGCCGCCGCCTGGTCCCACCGCATTTGATCGGCCTCAATCTCGCCTTCCAATATGAAACCGAGCGAATCGTCCCCATGCTGTGTCTGTATGGTGTTGGCCAGTGACAGCGCGTCGCGAGGCTTTCTTTGGGCCATGGCGACCAGAATACCCGTCTGCTGCGCCGCCAGGGACTTCGGCCCCAGCTCAATGGCGCGGTTGACGTATTTGCTCGCAGCAGGCAAGTCCCGTTTCGCAATGGCAATCTCTGCCAGACCTTGGTATCCAATGGGTGACTCGGGTTCCTGGCTTGTGATCTTGGTGAAAGTGGTACTGGCCTGATTGAGATCGAAATTCGCCATTTGACTGCGACCCAGTTTGTCCAGCAATTCAGCACTCAATGGAATCGCTGCGACAGCGTTTTGCGCTGCGGATAAGGCATTTTTTACGTCGCTGTTCACAAAATAGTGATCGATGAGTGCAACCCTGGGTTCTGGGTCCATTGGGCTTGCGGTGATGGCCTCGGTAATCAGCTTGGCGACTTCATCCTCTGTACCTCCGCTTCTGCGTTTCAAATCTGCCAGTGCGAGCCAGCCCTGCACATTTTTTGGATCTAGCTTGAGCAAGTTTCTTATGCGGGTGTCGGCAGCATCAGGCTTTTTTTCTATCAGGTCCAAGGCTCCCAATTTGATGATGGCTGGCGTGTAGCGGGGGTTCAGTGCAACGGCTTGTTCGAAGTTTTGGCGAGACGTCAACAGATCACCCCGCAGCAAATATAGACGCCCACGCAAGTCCGCCGGCAATGGATCTTTGGGTAGCTTCTTTTCCAGCTCTGCTATGGCACGCAACGCCGGTTCGAATTCCCCGCGTTTCATGCGGCCACTGATGGTGGCCATATCGGCACTCACACCGGTATCGCCAGCGGCGATGGTCTGCAGTTCGCTGAAAGCAATATCAGTCTTACCCTGGACCAGCTGCGCCATGGCAAGCTCGGTCCGAACTTTATTGTCTTTTGGTCGCATGGTCCCCGCGCGCTTAAATGCTGCGTCGGCTGCTTTTGTATCGTCAACCAACAAATACGCGCGTCCCGCAAGCAAAAGCGTGTCCACGTCGACTCCCGGGCGATCCAACAGCGGCTGGAGTACAACAACGGCTCTGGCTGGGCGGTCCGACTGCAAATAGGTTTGTGCTAATAGGCGGCGGGCTCCAACGAATTGCGGTTGCAATTGCACCGCTTGTGTGAGGTAGGTTTCTGCCTGTGCCAGCGCGCCCAGCTGAAACTCTGTGGCCCCCGCCAAATGGAGAGTCGCCGGGTTGTCAGGATGGGTCAGTAACATTGCACGCGAAATCTCCCGGGCGCGTGGATAGTCTTGGTTTGCAAATGCTAACTGGGCCTCGAAAAATCGCGTCAATGCATGCTCGGGGAGCACTTGTTTCATGGCGACATACTGGTCGCTGGCCGCTTTTGTGTTCTCTTGGCTCAAGTACAAGGAAATTAGCGTTGCATGCAGTTCAGCCGAGTCAGTTTGAACGGCCAAGGCTTGTTTGTACGTGGCAATCGCTGCCGCAGTATCATTTTTTCCCTTTAGCTGAACGTCTGCCTTAAGCCGCAGAGCGACAAACTTCTGTGGGTTTTTTGACAACACCGCATCCAGCACCGCGATGGCGCCATCAAAATCCTTTTGTTCTGCCTTGAGTCGGGCCTGGGTCAGCAGAGCCGGGAGTGAGTCTGGTTGCAGTTCGATGGCCTTGCTAATAGCATCGCGAGACTTTTCCGGTTGATTTTGGGCGGCAAACGCCACTGCGATATTCGTCTTCAGTTCAGCGTTGGCCGCTGTGCTGCCGAGCGTGACATCGGAAAATTGGTCGGTCAGCTTTTTGAAATCATTCTTTTTGAGAAGAATATTGGAGGCTTCCAGCGCAATTTCGTCCGTTGAATACTTCAGTTCGGTTGCGCG
>JBBRYR010000066.1:0-15787 GCA_038237415.1 Burkholderiales bacterium | reverse complement strand
CCCGCGGCTTCGGCACACAGCCACATTTCCATCTTCATGGCTTCGACGCACACCAGCTGCTGACCGTTTTCAACGCGGGCTCCTGCAGTCGCCAGTACCTGTGTGACTCTTCCAGCCACCGGAGAACGCGCACGGCTGGCGTCTTTCAGTGCATCGGCATCCGGGAAAGGCGACACCTCCGAAAACACGAACGATCGCCCGTCCAGCGCCAAATGCAAATGGGCACCGTTGACAACCGCCACCGCAGAACGGACCACGCCTTCCATCTCGTAGCGCAATTCACCATCCGCCAGGGCCAGTACCCGGGCATGGGCTGCGATGCCGTCCAGAGCCAAAGTCACACCGCCATGGCGATCCGGGCGTACCCGGATGCTGCGCACCATGTCCCCGCACTGCAAAAGCAAATCGAATGAAGCCACGCTGTCTGCACGCCAGCTATTGCCGTGGCGCATGGCCAGGGCCATGGCGGCCACGCGCCACACGTCGTCATCGGCTGCGGGTTCTTGCAGCAAGGCTTCGCCCTGCTCCAGCCACTGGTCAATCAGGGTGGTGGTCATCTCAGCCTTGCGAAACGCCGGGTGATCCACCAGATCGCTCAGAAATCGACCGTTATTGCGCAAGCCCAGTAAGGGCGCGTTGGCCAGTGCGGCGCGCAGGCGGCGGATGGCGTCGTCACGGTCACGACCGTGCACAATAATTTTGGCAACCATGGGGTCGTAATGCGGAGAAATAACGCTGCCCTGGCGGATACCGTCATCAATGCGTACACCGGCATGCAAGGCTTTGGCGGGCTGCCACCACAGCACGGTGCCAGTTTGCGGCGTGAAGCCCGCATACGGATCTTCCACATACAGACGGGCCTCGATGGCGTGGCCGGTGAGTGTGATGTCGGCCTGCCGGGCGGGCAAGGGCTCGCCAGACGCCACGCGCAGCTGCCATTCCACCAGGTCGAAGCCGGTGATCATCTCCGTCACCGGGTGCTCCACCTGCAGGCGGGTGTTCATCTCCAGGAAGTAGTGGTTGAGCTTGTCATCCACAATGAATTCCACCGTGCCCGCACCGCGGTAACCTACCGCCAGCGCGGCCGCTACGGCATCTTTGCCCATGGCCTCGCGCATGCGCGGTGTCACCACGGGTGATGGCGCCTCTTCAATCACTTTCTGGCGGCGGCGCTGGGCGGTGCAATCGCGCTCGCCCAGATACACCGCGTTGCCGTGGGCATCGGCAAACACCTGAATCTCGATATGGCGGCCGTTGTCAATCAGGCGCTCCAGCATCAGCGTGCCATCACCAAACGCACTGGTCGCTTCGCGGCGTGCGCCTTCAATACCTTGTTGCAATTCGGCGGTGGAACGCACCAGGCGCATGCCGCGTCCTCCGCCACCGGCTACCGCTTTCACCAGTAGTGGGTAGCCCAACTTCTCGGCCTCGGCCATCAGGACCGAATCACCCTGCTCTGCACCCAAATAACCCGGTGCACACGGCACCCCGGCGTCCAGCATGCGGCGCTTGGCCAGCGCCTTGTCGCCCATGGCCTCAATGGCACTGGCAGGCGGGCCAATGAACACCAGTCCAGCGTCCACACACGCCTGCGCAAACGCGGCGTTCTCGCTCAAAAAGCCATAACCCGGGTGCAGTGCATCGGCACCGGTCTTGCCCGCGGCCTCCAGCAAAGCGTCCACACGCAAGTACGACTCGGCTGCAGGCGAGGCGCCAATGTGCACGGCCTCATCGGCGAGCGCCACATGCGGTGCGTCGCGATCCGCATCACTGAACACAGCCACCGTGCGGTAGCCCAAGTCACGGGCGGTGCGAATGACCCGGCAGGCGATTTCACCCCGGTTGGCGATCAGAATTTTGGAGAATGTCATTGCGGTGCCCACTGTGGTTTGCGCTTTTGAATGAATGCGGTCATGCCTTCCAGCCCCTCGGGGCTCTGGGCAGCGCGGGAAAATATCGCAGCGGCTTGCTGCACCAACGCTTGTGGTTCACTCAGGCGGGCCTGGGCCATCAACGCCTTGGTAGCGGCCAGTGCGCCGGGGGCGCAGGCAAGAATGTCGGCCAAGGTCTGTTCCAGCACGGTTTGCAGCGTAGCCGTGGCGGCGACCGCATGCACCAGGCCCAAATGCAAGGCGGCAGCCGCGTCCAGACGGCCACCAGTGACTGCCAGCCGCTTGGCCTGTGAATAGCCCAAACGTTCCACCAAAAACGGCGCAATCTGCGCAGGCACCACGCCCAGGGAGGTTTCCGGCAGCCGGAAGCTGGCCGTCTCGCTGGCAATGGCCACATCGGCCACACAGGCCAGGCCAAAACCGCCGCCCATCACCGTGCCTTCCAGCACGGCCACCACGGCAAGTGGCGTGCGGGCATAGGCCACGCACAATTCGCCAAACTCCGCGTTGACCTGCGCAATCGGGTCGGGCTCACCCCCAGCGCGCTGCATGGCACGCATGCGTGCCCCGGCCATGTCTTTCAGGTCGGCACCCGCACAGAAGTGGCCACCAGCGCCACGCAACACCACCACCCGCACCGCGCCAGCTTGCCCGGCCGTGGCCTCTGCGTCCTTCAACAGCTGGCGCAACTCGGCCACCATTTGCAGCGACATGGCGTTGCGCGACTCGGGCCGATTCAAGGTTATTTGCAGTGTAGCCCCCGTCTGCTCTGCGCAGACAGCTACTAAATTCATAGCACTACTGATCATGTCTGCCATCACGCCTTGCCCGGCAAAGTGCCTTCGTACTTGCAGATGATGCCCAGCATGATCTCGTCAGCACCACCGCCGATGGAAATCAGACGGCCATCGCGGTATGACTGCGAGATCGGGTTGTCCGCCGTGAAGCCCATGCCGCCCCAGTACTGCAGACAGCTGTCAGCCACCTCGCGGCTCAGGCGACCCGACTTGAGTTTGGCCATGGAAGCCAGCCGGGTGACGTCCTTGCCCGATACATACGACTCTACTGCACGGTAAGTCAATGCACGCAGTGCCTCCACCTCGGTGCGCAACTCGGCCAGCCGGAAATGCACCACCTGGTTGTGCAGAATCGGCTTGCCAAAGGTCTGGCGCTGGCGGGTGTAGTCAATGGTCTGGTCGATCAGGCGGTCCAGCGAACGCAGGCATCCGGCCGCACCATACAAGCGTTCCTCCTGAAACTGCAGCATCTGCAGCATGAAGCCCATGCCCTCCTGCCCAATCAGGTTCTTCTGGGGCACGCGCACATTGTCAAAAAACAGCTGGGCGGTGTCGCTGGAGTGCATGCCGATTTTCTCGATCTTCTGGCGGGTGATGCCAGGGCTGTCCATGCGCACCATGATCAATGACTTGTTCTTGTGGGGCGCGGCATCCGAGGTGTTGACGAGCAGGCAGCACCAGTCGGCTTGCATGCCGTTGGTGATCCACATCTTGGAGCCATTGATGAGGTAGTCACTGCCGTCTTTGCGCGCCGTCGTCTTGAGCGCCGCCACGTCGGAGCCGCCACCGGCCTCGCTCACGCCAAGGCAACCCACCATGTCGCCCGCAATGGCCGGCGCCAGAAACTCGTGGCGCAGTGCATCAGAGCCAAAGCGCGCCAGCGCGGGGGTGCACATATCGGTCTGCACGCCAATGGCCATGGGCACGCCGCCCGCGTTGCATTCACCCAGCGCCTCGGCCATCACCATGGAGTAGCTGAAGTCCAGACCCATGCCACCAAACTCGGTGGGGTACTTGATGCCCAGCAAACCCAGGTCGCCCATCTTCTTGAACAACTGGTGGGCAGGGAACTGCCCCGCGGCTTCCCACGCGGGCAGATGGGGGTTGATTTCGTTGATGACAAACTTGCGCACCGTGTCAGAAATCTGTTCGTGTTCAGGGGTGAATTTCATGGGAATCTTTCTTGCAAATGAGGTGGTTTGAATGAAGTGAGCAAGGCGCCTACATGCGGGCTACGCCAAAGGTATTGGGGCGCAGCGTGCGTTTATCAGCCTCGTCGGCCAGGGTCAGGCCCAGGCCCAGAATGCGGCGCGTGTCGCGCGGATCGATGATGCCGTCGTCCCATAGGCGCGCGGTGCCAAACAGGGCGGCAGACTCCTTGTCCAGCCGTTGGCGCAGACCATCGGACATGGCGGCCAGCGCTTCTTCATTGGCCTCCAAGCCCATGCGCTCAACCTTGGCGCGGTTGACAATATCCATCACCTTGGCCGCCTGCGCACCGCCCATCACCGCGGTGCGCGCGGTGGGCCAGGCAAAGATGAAGCGTGGGTCAAACCCGCGACCGCACATACCGTAATTGCCCGCACCATACGAGCCACCCAGCACGAAGGTGAACTTGGGCACACGGGCGTTGGCCACTGCCTGAATCATCTTGGAGCCGTGCTTGATGGCGCCGCTACGCTCAGCCACCGAACCCACCATGTAGCCCGTGGTGTTCTGCAAAAAGACCAGCGGCGTGCCGCTCTGGTCACACAACTGGATGAACTGCGCCGCCTTGGTGGAACCCGCCGGCTGAATCGGACCGTTGTTGCCCAGAATGCCCACCAGATGGCCCTGCACCCGGGCGTGACCACACATCATCTCGGGGGCATAGCTGGCTTTGAACTCCAGAAAATCAGAGCTATCCACCAGCCGGGCAATGACCTCGCGCACGTCGTAGGGCTCGCGCTCGTCTGCGGGCACGATGCCCATCAACTCCTGCTCGTCATACAGAGGCGCAATGTAAGCGGGCTCCGCAGGTGCGGCATCCCATTTCAGCTTGTCCATTACCTCGCGCGTCATGCCAATGGCGTGGGCGTCGTCTTCGGTCAGGTATTCCCCCAGGCCCGTGATCTGTGCGTGGGTTTCTGCACCGCCCAGCTCATCCTCCGTGCAGTCCTCTCCAATAGCGGCCTTGACCAGGGGCGGGCCTGCCAGAAAGATATTGGAACGCCCGCGTACCAGAATCACATAGTCGGACAAGCCCGGCAAATACGCGCCACCGGCAGTGCTGGAGCCATGCACCACCGCGATTTGCGGCAGCCCCATGGCCGACATGCGTGCCTGGTTGGCAAAGCTGCGCCCGCCTTCAATGAAGATCTCGCTCTGGTACATGAGGTTGGCGCCACCGCTCTCCACCAGGGAGATCAGAGGCAGCTTGTTCTCCTGGGCAATTTGCTGGCCGCGCAGGCCTTTTTTCAGGCCCATGGGCGCTACAGTGCCGCCTTTGACCGCACTGTCGTTGACCGAAATTACACAGCGCTTGCCCGCCACCACCCCGATGCCAATGATGGAGCCTCCGCCCAGCACCGACTTCTTGCCGTCGTCGTCGTGCATGTTGAGGCCCGCCAGACGGCTCAACTCCAGGAATGGCGTGCCGCGGTCCAGCAGGCGCGCCACGCGCTCACGCGGCAGCAGCTGGTTGCGTTTCTCGAACTTGCTGCGTTTGGATTCGGATTCGGCGATAACAAGGCCTTCAAGCCGTTGCACCTCGGTGAGCAAGCCCTGCATACGCAGGGCATTGGCGGCAAATGTGTCCGCCTTGGCGTTGATCTTGGAGCGAATAGCAGGCATCAGAACGGGTCCTCGCATTGAAGTTGCCGTATTAGAAGCGAGGGTTACGTTAACGTCAATCAAATGTCGTATAGGTGTTTATACTGAGAGTTACGTTACGGAAGACTGATAGCATTCAGCCCCGTTGACGTGGCAAGTCCACCAGCATCGCCTTTAACCCCTAACTCAGAGGAATCACACATGAACATCGAAGAATGCACCCAGACCATCCGCACCAAAGTGGGCGCTGACAGCGGCCTGGCAGCCACTCTGAAATTCGATTGCGGAACCGACGGCGTGATTCGCATTGACGGCGTATCCACCCCCAACACCGTGAGCAATGACAACATCGACTCCGACTGCACCGTGGGCATCACGCTGGAAAACCTCAACGCTCTGTTGAGCGGCGACCTGGAGCCCACCACCGGCTTCATGGCGGGCAAGCTCAAGGTTTCTGGCGACATGGGCGTTGCCATGCGTCTGCAGCGCGTGATCTGATGTCTGCAGCCGACGCGCAGGCCTTCGTCGACTCCCATCGCGACGAAGCGGCATCCGAACTCTTCGGCATCACCGAGCTGTGTCGAGAGTTCGGGATCACCCTGCGCGCTTTGCGCTTCTATGAAGACAAAGGGCTGCTGGCACCCCGACGCATCAATGGTGCGCGCGTATACACACGGCGCGACCGTGCGCGGCTTGCGCTCATCCTTCGGGCCAAGGATATTGGTTCGTCTTTGGCCGAGATCAAACGTTACCTGGATTTGTATGGTGACCACGGCGAAGGCCGCGCGCAGCAGCTGACCTACGTGATTGACCGCACCGATACGGCCATTGGAGAACTGGAACAAAAACGCGCGCAGATTGATGAAACGCTGGCCGAATTGCGGGTCATCAACGCCAGCTGCCGCAAGCATCTGGAGACCAAGCGGCTGTCGGAGAAGGTCTAGAACAAGGACTACTTCAGCAGGGTCACGTCCGCGCGAATGGCCGAGTACCAGGCTGACATGTCATCAATACCCTGATCGGTTGTCCGAACGCAACAGCGATATCTTTGATACCTTCAACGCCGGATTCAAGGCGCTTCAACTGTGATCTTGACGGCGCTGTACCAGGCAGCGAGATGGGTAATTTCCGAATCGGTGAGCTGTTTTGCAATCATGTTCATCACTTCGTTTTGCCGCTTGCCACTGCGGTAATTTCTCAATTGCTCGCTCAGATAAATTGATTGTTGCCCGGCCAGGTTCGGTGCATTCGGAAGCATGGCCAAACCGGTGGGGCCATGGCACAGGGCACACGCCACCTCTGCTTTTGCCCGACCCTCTGAAACGTCATCGGCAAAGGCATTGACAGCGGCGCAGACCAGGAAAATAAAAAATAGATTCTTCATAGTGGAGCTGTAAAAATAAATGGGGCCCCTGAAAAAGGGGCCCCTGTATGGTTCAGCAACGGACATCAGGCCCGTGCTTCACCCCCCGGATCAGTTGCCGCTATAGCTGATGCGGTAGAGCGCGCCTGCGTAGTCGTCCGACACCAGAATCGAGCCATCAGGCAGGTTGGCAACGTCTACCGGCCGTCCCAAAGCGCGTTTCGTCGTCTTGTCCAGAAAGCCGTCGGCAAACACTTCTGCCGAGCCGGCATTGCCATCGGCCTTGATTGGCACGAAGTTGATCAGGTAACCAGTTGGTACGGTGCTGTTCCAGGAGCCGTGAGATGCCACAAACAGGCCACCCTGGTACTTCTTGGGAAACGCGGTTCCTGTGTAGTGGGTCAAACCGAGCTGGGCTTGGTGTGCAGGGAATTCCACTTGCGGGTAGATGGCACCTGCGGGTTCTTTCATGTCCTTCAGGTCAGGCGCGGCAGCTGAGCCTGCCACTTTGAAATGCCCGTTGTAATAGGGGAAGCCGAAGTGCTCTCCAGGCTTGGAGATTTTGTTCAGCTCGCCCGGAGGAATGCCATCGCCCAATCCGTCCACTTGATTGTCAGTGGCCCAAATATCGCCCTTTGGCCCGATAGAGAGGCCGGCGGGGTTGCGCATGCCCTTGGAGTAGACCATGCGACCGGTTCCGTCCAGACCGTTGTAACGCACGATGCCACCAATACCCTGTTCTTCGTACAGCGCCACTTTTTCTGCGGGTTGCACGTTATAGGGTTGGCCTAGGTTCACAAAGATCTTGCCGTCTTTGTCCACCTTGCAGACTCGACCGGTGTGGTTGAACGACTGCTCTTCGACAGGGATCAACTTACCTTCAGGAACTATGACGCCGACAGCAACGTCCGGGCCTTCGTAGAAATACTCAGCTGCGGGGAAGTGCAAGATACGATTGGATTCTGCAACGATCAGGAAACCGTCGTTGGTGAAGCAAACGCCATTGGGGTTACTGAATTTGACCGATGGCGCAAAGGCCTTGACTTCGGTCGCTGCATCACCGTTGTTGCGGTTCGTTACAGCCCAGACATTCGTCTTGCGCGTGCCGACAAACAGCATGTTGGTGGAGGGAGCAACCGCCATATAGCGTGCATCAGGCACCACTGCGTACAGGTCAATCTTGAATCCATCTGGCAGTTTGATCTTTTTCAGATTGGCACGGATGGCATCGGCATTCTTACCCTCTTGCGGAATGGTAGGAATGACCATGTTCGTAGCCGTGTTCCCCATGCGCTGGAGAGTTGACAGGTTGGCGTCTTGGGCATAAGCCGACATGGCGCCCAAAGTTGCAACAGCTAAAGCGAGTGATGTGAGTTTGACCTGTTTCACGATATTCCCCTTGGTTGGATTGACAGCAGTTTTATGTCTCAAACAAACGCAGATGATTTGCCATAGACCGATATCAATGTAGGGGCAAGGGTGCGTGGCCCGGCTAGGGGAAACCCTTGACGCGTCACGACAGGGACAGCAATACGCTGTATATTTTTTCAATCTAATTTGAAAAAAAATTCAGCCCATGCAAACCCGCTATGGCGCCGTCAATCAATGCTTCAACGCGTTCCAGGTGGCTTCCATGAGCGTTAGCGTAGCCTTTTCGACAGAACATGCGCGAGCACAGGCGTCCTCGATAAGTGCCCTGTTTCCATTGTCGAGTCCAAGTAGTTTCCCAACATCCTCGCCCCACTCTCCCAGCAGCAGGAACAGGCTATCGATTTTGGTGTCGCTCACAATCGACCGCTGTGTTGGCGTCATCGAAGAAAGGATGTGCGGAACCGCCTCGGCCACTGCGCCTGTGGCAATGGTTTGACATCGGCAAGTGCTGCAGCACTGTGGAGCAAGAAGACAACGGCGAGGCAATGTAGTTTCATGACGGAATTTACTTGCTAAGGAATGGAAGGATTGTGGTGCTGACGGTCCAACAGGATGCGCAGCAATGCTGCGCCCCGAAACCCCACTCGAGATAGCCCGTAAAACTCAAGGTGCAAACAGGGTAAACCCGAATTCCGACCTGATTGGAGGCGCTCTGCTTGCGTCTATTTTTGCAACCCAATATTGAATTAAATTCAATTGCTTCAGCATTTGGTGAAAAGCCCAAGTGCCGCTTGCGGTTACGTAAGTTACTGCCCAGAATCAATGTCATTTCGGCGACATGAACGCCATCAGTCGTGCACCATTCTCACAAGCAAATATTCAAATCTTCAGGGAACATCATGCGCAAATATTCTCGGTTTTCAAGTCTCAGGCCCTATCTGATTGTGGTGAGTTCAATGGGGATTCCTGTCTTCGGACAGACACTCGATGAAGTGGTGATCTCTGCCTCCCGCAACGCGCAACGCAGTTTCGATGCCCCTGCCGCCATCCGGTCAATTGACCGGGAAACCATTCAAGGCGCCGGACCGCAAGTGAGCCTGTCGGAATCACTGAACCGCGTACCGGGACTGACTATTCTCGACAGACAAAACTACGCACAAGACCTGCAGGTCTCCATACGGGGGTTTGGCGCCCGTTCGGCCTTTGGTATCCGGGGTATCCGCTTGCTCGTTGACGGCATACCGGCAACCACACCCGATGGACAGGGGCAAGGGTCGTCCATCAGTCTGACGTCGACTGATCACATTGAGGTGCTGCGCGGCCCGCTGGCGCAAATGTACGGAAACTCTTCGGGAGGCGTGATTCAAGCCTTCACCAAGGAAGCACCCGCAGAGCCGGAAATTGGATACCAGTATTACGTGGGGTCCTACGGAATGCACCGCTCGGACTACCAAGTTTCCGGCCGGGCGGGAATATATGGATTGGTAGCTGACTACAGCACGCTCTCCATTGACGGCTACCGCGACAACAGCAAGACAGAGCGCAAGCAGTTCAACGGGAAAATAAGCTTTGATGCCACCGAGCAATTGCACGTCAACGTCGCGGTCAACCAGTTCGACATGCCACTGGCCCAAGACCCTTTGGGCCTGACCCGAGCACAACTGCAGGCCGATCCGTCGATGGCGGGCACCAACGCAGCGAAGTATTTTGTCCGCAAGATCGTTCTGCAAAATCAGATCGGAAGCTCAGCCACTTACAAAATTGACCAAGACCGGTCGGTAACCAGCCGCCTCTATTACGGCACACGCGACAACCTTCAGTACCAGGCGCCAACGGGAACTCCGGTCAATGGACTCTGGACAGGACTCAACCGCAACTACTACGGAGCCGGGCTTCAGTACAACGAAAGAACGGTCTGGGGTCGTACTCCGATCGAATGGGCCGGCGGTTATGAGTTTGATCGCTCACGCGAGTTGCGCCAAGCGGGTGCCTCTCTGCTCGGCCAAAAAGCAACAACCACCCGAAGAGAAGACAACCAGTCCGAGAACAGCGATTTTTTCCTGCAGGGCACCGCTTTCGCTACAGACATGGTGTCCATCGTGGCGGGCCTGCGTTACAGCACGGTACGCTTTGCCAGTGATGACTACTATCTGGCGGACGGCAGTGACGGGTCAGGAAATGCCACCTATACGTCCACAAACCCGGTTCTGGGGTTCACGTACCATGCAACCGACGAACTGAATTTGTATGCCAACTATGGCCAGGGATTTGAAACCCCCACCCTCTCAGAGGTGGCCTATCGTGGAACCACGGTGCCCATTGCACAATTCAATCCCAGCCTGAATGCGTCTAAAAGCCAGCACTACGAGTTGGGTGTGAAATGGGTACCCAATCGGGAGTCGCGCGTTGATTTGGCACTCTTTCAAATCAACTCAACCGATGAAATCGTCGTTGCCGTAAGTAATTTGGGTCAAACCGCCTACAAAAATGCACCTGGTACATCGCGCACCGGGTGGGAACTCTCGGGCAGCACTCTTTTGTCTCCCCATCTCTCGGCCAATCTATCCGCCTCGATGATTGACGCCCAATATTCCCAATCATTCAACAACGTTACGTCAGGCAACAAGATTCCGGGCATCCCGCAGTCATCCGTATTTTCGGAATTGGCCTGGACCAGTGAGCCCGCCAGCACGGGCAAAGGTGCACTCACCAACGGAACCCGCCTTGGCATTGAATTGGTTCAAGCGGGTCGCATTTATGCCAATGATACGAATACAGCCTCAGCAGACGGCCACACCGTCCTGAACCTTTCCGCCAGGCACCGTTGGGGTATCGGCAAGGGCGGCTTGACGCTGTACGGTCGAATCAACAACGTGTCCGACGAACGCTACATCGGCTCCGTCATCGTCAACCAAGCCAGTTCCCAGTTCTATGAGTCGGGCTTGCCGAACAATTGGTCCGTAGGACTCAGCCTGTCCGCGCCTATTTGAACCAGTGGCGACGCCACCACGCATCAGCCAGTGAAAAATTGAATGAAAACCGGGGTTAGCCCCCGTGCACACTGCGCGAGCAGCTATGTTTTTTATAGCAGAACAAAAAACGTGGGGTGACAGCGTCGCTGGGGAATTGACCAGTGCGAAGCGCTGAGGGGATGCGGGATTGAATGGTGGGCCGTCACAGACTTGAACTGTGGACCAAAGGATTATGAGCCGCTTCTGGCAAACAATCACTGTTGCACCCTGCTACTCATCATACGTCACTTTTCTCTTTTGAATCAACAACTTAGCGTGACGGCGACGTAACCTTACGCCACCGACCACCACGCGAGTTCACACACCATGGTTGCAATGGGGTTGCAATGATTTATTTGCAACGACAGTGATTGCCTTGGATGACCTCACGGTGGATCGATTTGACCAACAAATCAGCATACCGCCATGACACAAAAACTTGAAGACCAAACAATACCAAAAGCAACGCTACGCTCAGAGACACAGCGGGCAGCTTTCAGCAAAAAATTGCTTGATGGGCTCACTCACACTACGTCAGGAAAAAGTCCTTGGGAGTGGCACTACGACATACGCCAACCAGGACTTGCAATCGGCATTGGTCGCACTGGGATAAAAACCTTCTACTTGATCCGCAAGTTCGAAGGGAAAGCACGCCGCTTTCTGATTGGTAAGTATCCAACCGTTGACATCGATGTTGCCCGCAAAGTTGCACAAGTATGGAACAGCCAACTCGCGCAAGGTATCGATCCAACCCGTGCAAAAAAAGAAAGTATGACCTTTTCAGAACTTTTTACCCAGTTCATGAATGAGTACTCCCGCATTTACAACCGCACACCTGAACGCAACGTTGTCACCTATGACCGTTATCTCGCAACGACAAGATATGGCAAACCGCTCTCTCAAATGCGGCTCAGTGACATCAAGAAAGAGCACATCCGTAAGCTGTTTGCTGAAATCTCAAAACACGCACCTGTACATGCGAATCGCGTTCTCGCACTGATTCGCAGCGTTTTCAACCGTGCTACGGCCTGGGACCTCTGGACTGGAGACAATCCGTGCAAGGGAGTCATGCGAAACCCGGAGCAAGCACGCGAACGATGGCTCGACAACATTGAACTTCCTTATCTGTTTCGTGCGCTTGATCATGAAGACAATGTAATGCTGCGTGACTTCATTTACGTTGCACTTTTCACCGGAGCCCGTCGCGGCAATGTCCTACCAATGCGATGGGAAGACATCGACTTTGATGCACAGGTTTGGAAAATTGGCATGACCAAAAACGGCACACCACAGACGATTCCTTTGGTCTTACCGCTTCATGAACTCTTGAAAGAACGACGCAAGACAGTCGATTCACCATGGGTCTTTCCGGCAAACAGCGCGCCCGGACACTACGTTGAGCCGAAAAAGGGCTGGTTTACGATACTAGAGCGCGCAACGGCATATCGCCTGATCGACAAACTCGCAGAACACCATGGCTGGCCTGACTCGGAGAAACTGCAAGCAATTGCCATCACAGACACCAAGCCAGCACATGCCGTGGCAACTTATACAAAGATGTGCGCTGAGATCAAAGTTGACCTCAAACCGCTGGACATGCGCGACTTACGAGTCCACGATCTAAGACGCACTCTTGGCTCTTGGCAGGCTGGCTTGAACGTAAGCCTAGCAATCATCGGGCGAACTTTGAATCACAAGTCACCGCAATCGACCAAAGTCTATGCCCGACTGGCGCTTGATCCAGTGCGGGATGCCATGGCAACGGCCACGTCAGCAATGCTCAAACATCGTGAACCCGTAGTTGAGGTCGTTCCAGTCCTGTAAAAATGGGGCATGACAAACGGAAAAAAATTGACAGGGAAAGCAAAGCATCACGTCACTGACTGGCGTGATGCTACTAACTACCCTCCCATAAACGGAACCTCGCAAACCGAATGGGCTTGGGAGTTCTTGCGCCGTTCAAGGTACTACGCATCTGACGTTGATGCAGTACGTAGGCTGATGCTCAACCGTCATGACAAAAAAAAGAAGTTTCCAGAGAAGTGGAATTTCGTAATGGTCAACATACCTGAGTATTTACCAGACGATTGGCCGGGTAGCCAAACTCTGTTGCCATGGAAGTGCTTTCCTCCTGCGTCACCTATTTCTTCAACTGTCAACGAGTACATTGAAAAGTTCGGGAAGCGACCGGATACTGGAATCCGCCGTGATTTGCTAGTACCCCGGAGATGGGGTCTGTCAAAGCCAATCCGACCAGAGCAAAGTTACGACGAAAAATTGGTGAAGTTCAAAGCCCAACATCACCGTACAGGCAACTTTGATCTCGATGTAAAAACTCTATCCAGGCCGCGACACATAGAGCTTGGGTTGATGCCATATGAGACCCTGATCGTTCTTGACCTTACCGACATCAAAGAACAGATGCGAGTCTTGAATCAAAGATTGGAGGACTTTAGTAAAGACGCATTCGCGAAGGAAAGGTTAGCCCCTCGCCGCAAAACAAAAAAATATACGTCGCTACCGCATGAGCTATGGGTAATGTTACGTCTGGTTGATGCGATTCGGGAATTCCAATTGCAGAACTCATTCAAGCCAAGTTCAATTTCTGAAGAGTTTGATTGTCCAAAATTTAGCTACGAAGCATTTCTGAAACACCTAACTCAAGAGGCATCGAATAACGTTTTCAAGATGGACCGCTCTCATCGAACTTGGATCACACAGACTTTGCGGGTAACTCAGCTTAGAAACTGGAGCAGCGATCATCTATATCGGCTAGTTTGTCATCGTGGATACCTTGCACTTCTTGAGTAACCACAAATGAGGATCGCCCCCAAACAATGAATTTGGAAGAATTCGTTGTCTCATGAAAGCGAGCTAAAAATTCACAATTCAAGCCTCCCCAACAACCGCGAGGTACTTGAAATGTCAGTTTTACTCAAACGCATCATGTCAGAAAACGACATGTTGCTCACGGATAAAGAGGCTGCGGAAATGCTCCGCCTAGCCAACCATAAGACTCTTGCCAATTGGCGCTGCAAAGGTAAACACAAAGACCTTGAATTCATTCGGATTGGCCGTTCAATTCGATACCGCGTTGAATCTGTCCGACTCTTTATGTCAAACCACATGGTTGGAATGCAAGGAGTGCAGAAATGAGCGATACAACACATTCTGTCCTTGAATCGAGCACCGGAAAGGCCCCAGTAACTGCGGCCCAAAGTTCATCCAAAATCTTGACCAACTTAGGTCTTGAGCCCCTGGATATGTCCGACGCGATTCGCGACAAATCTTTATCCATTCACCAGCTTGGTAGCTTGTCGGTTCATTCCGGTGAAGCGGTAGGCCACGTGCGCGTGTTCGACCTTGAGCGTGTGTATGCGCATCCGGCTTCAAAGGCCGCCATCAAGAACGCTTACATCACGCCTCTCTTCTTGATCGAAGCGTTCGCTCAAAACTATCGCGGCCACTTGCTGCGCAAACTGACTCGCGGCAACGACAAAGGTTTGCTCGTTCTCGACCCCAAGGTCAGCACTTACGTCCATCGTTTGAGCGACGGCAGTGAACTGGTTGTTCAGGGTGAAACTGTTGAGGTTGAGGGCACATTTACCCGCCGTTTGACCATCACGTGCCGTGAGCAAATTACGGAAGGATGTGTGCAATGAAGCGTCGTTCAAATAAAGGCAATGTAGACACGGAACAGGCATATCACGTCATCGAATATCCACCTGGCTATAAAGGGCAACCACTGACGCACGATTGCATTTCCTTTTCAGATCTTTTTTTTGAATCAACCGAAAAGCACGTGTGGTTTGTCAAGACTCTTCTGAAGAATTTTGCTGCTGAAGTGGGGTGTGGCGATTCTCAGGAGAGCTTGGACTACTTTGAATCGGTCGCTAAAGGAGTCGATTATTTTTGGTCCCCAAGCTATTTGGAAGAAGTGCTCGTTATTAGCTTTGAAGACAAATCTGAGAAGTTGCGGAAGCGAATGTTGCTCTTAACGACAATGCGAGAAATGGCTGAACTCATCGGGGTCTGTGAGAAGTCGGAGCCTGATCACGGCGATGCGAACGCATTTGACGAACATTCGTCCAACGAGGCTTCTGCAAAGGTCTTCCATTAGGTTGTCCGAGAGAAATATTGGCTGTCGAGCTACTGGCGGAAAGTCGCAAACACTGTAAATACAGCAGATGCAACTTTCCGCATGACGTAGTGCATACCGAGGGAAAAAGCCCTCGGTGGCAGCATTTTGTGAACATGTGGCCGCGTAGCGGAAAGCTCACTACATCACTACCGCCACCTTCCTTAGCGAATCGCCAAATTCGCTATGACGTATTGAATAAACGCAATTTTTGGAGAAATCCCATGAATGCTCGAAAAGCAAAAACAGCTTATAAGAACGATATACACATAGTGACAACAGACTCAGATATTGATGATCTTGACACTATTGCGTATTCCGGCGAACGTGACCGCTGATTCCGGTCGATCGTGACCGGTGGCGCAGCGTGCGGTGTTGCGCATCTAAATTGTAGAGGTGTCGGT
>JBBRYR010000065.1:0-16229 GCA_038237415.1 Burkholderiales bacterium | reverse complement strand
GTGTTTTCGCTATATTGCGTCCAGTTCACATCTGGAGTTAAACGTGCAATTGACCATCAACGGCAAATCGCTGCAAACCGAAGCCGACCCCACAATGCCCCTGCTGTGGGTTCTCCGGGACGTGCTAAACATGACAGGTACCAAGTTCGGATGTGGTGTTGCCGCCTGCGGCGCGTGCACCGTGCACATCGACGGGCAGGCCGTTCGCTCCTGTGTGATGCCGCTGTCTGCGGTAGCCGGCAAGCGCATCGACACCATCGAAAGCCTGGGCACTTCTGAGAAACCCCACGCCCTGCAAAAAGCCTGGATCGCCGAGCAGGTGCCCCAGTGCGGCTACTGCCAGAGCGGCATGCTGATGGCGGCAGCGTCTTTGCTGGCCCGTACCCCAAAACCGTCTGATGCAGATATTGACGCTGCGATGACCAACATTTGCCGCTGTGGAACGTACCCGCGCGTACGGGCCGCCATTCACCGCGCTGCAGCCGAAATGGCTGGCGCGCCGGCTGTCGCCAGCGCCTTGGCGATGGAGAAGCAAGCATGAAAAGACGCACTTGGTTGTTGAGCGCTGCAGGCGCCGCTGGAGCGCTGGTTGTCGGGTGGGGGGTTATGCCGGCACGCTCGCGCATGGGCAGCGGCGATTTGATGGCGCTGCAGTCCGGCGAGGTCGCCTTCAACGGCTGGATCAAGATCACCCGCGACGGCCAGGTCGTGATGGCCATGCCCCGCAGCGAAATGGGCCAGGGTGTGCACACCGCGTTGCCGATGCTGGTCGCAGAGGAGCTGGACCTCCCGCTGAGCGCCGTGCGCCTGCAGCAAGCGGGCGCTGACACCATTTACGGCAATGTGGCCACGCTGGTAGCGACCCTGCCCTTTCACCCACTGGAATCAGAAGGCGGCGAGAAGCCGGTCAAAGTCAGGGTTGGTGAATGGATGGTGGGCAAGATTGCCCGTGAACTGGGCATTAACGCCACCGGTGGTTCGTCCAGCGTCGCAGATGCCTGGGACGTTGTTCGTATGGCTGCTGCGACCGTGCGGGCCAGCTTGCTGGAGGCCGCGTCGGCCCAATGGAAAGTTCCGGTGGCCGAATTGCAAATTAAGGAGGGCGCAGTAACGCATGCCAGCGGGAAGTCCGCACATTTCGGTGAACTGGCCCAGGCCGCAGCGGGCATTCGGCCAAGCATGGTGGCGCTCAAAGACCGAAAAGACTGGAAGCTGATTGGTCAACCGGCGCCGCGCGCCGACATTCCGGCAAAAATCAATGGCACGGCCCAGTTTGGTCTGGATGTGCGCTTGCCGGGCATGGTGTTTGCCGCTGTGCGCCACTGTCCCATGATCGGTGGTTCGGTCGGCGGTCTGGACGACAAGGCCGCTTTGGCAATGAGGGGAGTGCAAGGCCTGGTTCGACTGGCTTCGTTCGGGGAGTCAACCGAAGGTTTTGCCATGGTGGCAACAACCTGGTGGCAGGCGCAGCAGGCGGCCTTGGCAGTCGATGTGAAGTGGCTACCGCGTCCGGCAGGGCACCTGGATTCTGCCAAAATTCGGGTCGCGCTGGAAGCGGCAGTCAAAAACCCGGATGGCCACACCTTTCATGAGCGGGGCGACATTGCGCAGGCCGAGCAACAGGCAGCCCGCAAGATTGAGAGCCTGTACAGCGCACCTTACCTTGCCCACGCCACGCTGGAACCGATGAACTGCACCGCAGTAGTGGCGGATGGAAAGGTGGAAGTGTGGGCTCCGACCCAAGTGCCGCAAATGGCTCGCGCGCTTGCGGCCAGGGTTGCAGGCGTGGATATTGACAATGTCACGCTGCATGTGACCTTACTTGGGGGCGGATTTGGTCGGCGACTGGAAGTGGACTCGGTGGGCCAGGCCGTGCGTGTGGCGATGGCAACCGGCGGCAAGCCGGTGCAACTGATCTGGTCACGCGAAGAGGACACGACGCACGACTTCTATCGCCCCATGCATGTGGCGCAGCTCACGGGCAGCCTGGATGCCCAGGGCAACGTGACCGGCCTGCGCATTGCATCTGCCGGCGACGCCATCACCCCGCGCTGGATGGCGCGCGGTATTCCTGCGCTATCTGGCCCGTTCGACACACCCGACAAAACAACCGCGGAAGGTTTGTTTGATTTGCCCTATGGCTTTGCCAACCAGAAGATGGTGCATGCGGCCACGCGGATGGGCGTTCCCGTGGGCTTTTGGCGGTCGGTCGGCCATTCCCACAATGCGTTCTTTTCAGAAAGCTTTATTGACGAACTGGCCGCTTCCACGCAACAAGACCCTCTGGCTCTGCGGCGCAAGCTGCTGGCGCAGGCACCGCGCTATCTCGCCGTACTGAACCTGGCGGCTGACAAAGCGGGCTGGGGCAAAGCTCTGCCTGCAGGGCATGCCCACGGCATCGCGTTGCATGAATCTTTTGGTTCCATCGTGGCAGAAGTGGCCGAGGTTTCATTGCCTGATGGCAAAACTCCCCGCGTGCATCGGGTGGTATGTGCCATTGACTGTGGCACCGTCGTCAACCCCGGCATCGTGGCCCAGCAGATGGAAGGGGCCGTCGTGTTCGGCCTGACCGCCGCGCTGTATAGCCGCATTGACATTGTCGATGGCGCAGTGCAGCAAAGCAGCTTTCCCAGCTACCCCATGGTCAAGCTGGCGGAATCACCGATTGTTGAAACCTGGATTGTGCCCAGCGAACGCCACCCCGGTGGTGTCGGTGAACCGGGTGTACCGCCTCTGGCACCCGCGGTAGCCAACGCGTTGTTCACACTGACTGGCAAGCGCCAGCGGAGCCTGCCCTTGATCAGCGTTTGACGTTTCAGCCCGACGCGGAATTATCTTCGTCGGGCCAGTCGCGAATGTAGGCCTTGAGCATCTTGTTCTCGAAGTTCTGGCTGTCCACCACGGTCTTGGCCACATCATAGAAGCTGATGACGCCCATCAGCATGCCCTTGTCCATCACCGGCATGTAGCGGGCATGGCGATCCAGCATCATGCGTCGCACTTCATCCATATCGGTTTCCAGGGTGCAGATGAGTGGCCCCGAATCCATCGCACGATAAACAGTCGTGGCGTCGAACGAGCCTCCATTTTTCACTACCGCCTGAATGACCTCGCGAAATGTGAGCATGCCCACGACCAGTCCGTGGGAAATAACGACCAGGGAGCCGATATCACGTTCTGCCATCAAAGTGGCAGCATCTGCCAGCGTGTCTTCTGGTGTGATGGTGTAAAGCGTGGTGCCCTTGACGCGAAGGATGTCGCTGACTTTCATGATTCTTCCTCTTGACACATGATTGGATTTTGTGAACTTAATATAGCCCACAATCGCGCAGTTACACCATCTTTTACACCCGGAGAACCCTATGCCCGGCTACGCTGACCCCGGATTTGACACACTTGCCCTGCACGCAGGCGCCGTTCCCGACGCCACCGGCGCGCGGGCTGTGCCGATTCACCTCACCACCTCGTTTGTTTTTGAGTCCAGCGAGCATGCGCAGTCGCTGTTCAACCTGGAACGCGCCGGACACGTCTACAGCCGCATCAGCAACCCCACCAACGCGGTGCTGGAACAACGTGTGGCCGCACTGGAGGGCGGCATTGGTGCCATTGCCGTCGCCAGCGGGCAAGCCGCGTTGCACTTGAGCATTGCCACGCTGATGGGCGCTGGCTCGCACATTGTGGCCAGCACAGCGCTGTATGGTGGCTCGCAAAACCTGCTGCACTACACCATGCGCCGCTTTGGCATTGACACCACGTTTGTGAAGCCGGGCGATATTGAAGCATGGCGCGCGGCCATTCGCCCCAACACCAAACTGCTGTTTGGCGAGACCGTGGGCAACCCCGGGCTGGATGTGCTGGACATTCCCACCATCTCAGGCATTGCGCACGACGCAGGCCTGCCCCTGCTGGTGGACTCCACTCTCACCTCCCCCTGGCTCATGAAACCGCTGGAGCTGGGGGCGGATCTGGTGTACCACTCGGCCACCAAATTTCTGTCGGGCCACGGCACCGTGATTGGTGGCATTGTGGTGGACGGCGGCAGTTTTGACTGGGCCAAAGCGTATGCCGCGAGCGGAAAATTTGCCGAGTTGGCGGCGCCCTACGATGGCTTTCACAACATGAATTTCAGCGAAGAAAGCACGGTGGGAGCCTTCTTGCTGCGTGCCCGCCGGGAAGGCCTGCGCGACTTTGGCGCCTGCATGAGTCCGCACACTGCCTGGCTGATTTTGCAGGGCATTGAGACCCTGTCGCTGCGCATGACGCGCCACATGAGCAATACCGAACGCGTGGTGCAGTTTCTGGCTGCCCAGCCCTTTGTGGGTCGCGTTGGCCACCCCATGCTGGAGAGCCACCCCAGCCACGCGCTGGCGCAAAAGCTGCTCCCAAAGGGCGCAGGCTCGGTTTTCAGCTTTGACCTCAAGGGCACTCGGGAACAAGGCAAAAAATTCGTTGAGACCCTGAAAGTATTCAGTCACCTTGCCAACGTGGGTGATTGCCGCAGTCTGGTAATTCACCCTGCCAGCACCACGCATTTCCGCATGAGTGATGAGGCACTGGCAGGTGCAGGCATCACCCAGGGCACGATTCGCCTGTCCATCGGGCTGGAAGATCCGGACGATTTGATCGACGACTTGAAGCGCGCATTGAAAGCCGCAGAAAAGGCAGGTGCATGATGGAACTCACCGTCAATGGCGCTACCAGCTATTGCTACACAGGCGGCAAACCCTTTGATGCGGCCAAGCCCACTGTGGTGTTCATTCACGGCGTGGTCAATGACCACAGCGTCTGGATTTTGCAAAGCCGCTACCTGGCCAACCATGGATGGAATGTGCTGGCAGTGGACCTGCCCGGGCACTGCCGAAGCTTGGGCGAAGCACCCTCCAGCGTGGAAGAAGCAGCCACCTTCATTGGTGCCTTGCTGGACGCAGCTGGCGTGCAAAATGCCGCGCTGGTCGGCCACAGCTGGGGCTCGCTCATCGCACTGGAGACCGCGTCCCGACTCAAAGACCGCATCACCCACCTGGTGCTGGTGGGCACCGCCTTCCCGATGAAGGTGTCACCGGTGCTGATTGAGGCGTCACTGAACGAGCCCGAAAAAGCCCTGACCATGATCAACGTGTTCTCCCGCAGCACGCTGGCCGCGCCCCCTTCGGCGCTGGGCCCGGGTACCTGGGTGTATGGCCTGGGAATGGCACTGGGGCGCCGCGTACTGGCCAGCAACACAAAAGTCAACGTGCTCCACCGCGGTTTCAAGGCGTGCGACAGCTACGCAAACGGTGAAGCCGCGATCGCGCAAATCACCTGCCCCGTACTGTTTTTGTTGGGCGCGCAAGACCAGATGACCCTGCCCAAGGCCGCTCAGACCCTGATTGCAAAAGCCCGTGCCTCTGGCAAGACTGTGCAGATCACCAATCTGCCAGTGGGCCACCACCAGATGACTGAGGCGCCGGAAGAAACGCTGTCTGCCATACGGGACTTTTTAGCGAATTAGCTACTTTTTTCATAGCGCATTACGCAGGCTGCTTGCGGGCCAGCGGCCGTTTTGCCATATTTCTCCCGCTGCGTGACTGTGCAAAAATAGCAAGATTTGAATCACGGGCTCGAGCGGAGTTTCGTTGCATCACCCAGTACAAAAGGAATGGTTCGTGTAAGTTTTTTCGACCGATTTCGACCAAGGCCTATCGCTGCAACCATTGCTTGAGTAGGGAACTCCATGATGTCTAGACTAACACTGCCCTCCAGTGCCTACCGGTTCACGGCATCGCATTGGGCTATCGCCAGCCTGCTTTGGGTTCCCGTCGCTGCATTGGCAATCAATCCCGCTTGCGAAATTCAATCTGGCCCAACGCTGACCCCGGTCATTGAGCTTTACACCTCCGAAGGCTGCAGTTCCTGCCCACCGGCCGACCAGTGGCTGTCTGGTCTGAAGGGGCAACCTGTGGTTGCGCAAGCCTTTCACGTTGCGTATTGGGACTATATCGGCTGGAAGGACCGGTTTGCACAACCCGTGTTTACCGCCCGGCAAAAAGACATTGCAGCATTGAACGGCTTGAAAGGAATCTACACGCCGCAGCTGATTCGCAATGGGCGAGACTCGCATGATTACGACCAGATTCTGGCGGCAAGGCTACCAGCCAAGGCCACCATTTCGTTGCATCGCGTGGGAGAGTCGGATGGTTTTGAAGCCCGTGTGTCCCCGGCCGACAGCAACGGGACATGGACAGCCTACTGGACGGTTACAGAAGACGGTCACAACTCGCGCGTCAAGGCTGGCGAGAATGCCGGTGAATTTTTAAAACATGACTTCGTTGTGCGCCAGTTCACGCCTATTGGCCGTTACCAGGGGTCCCAGGTTTTGAAATTTTTTGCTATCCCGTCACAGCCAGACCATCTCAGAAGAATCAATTTAGTTGTCGCAGACCCGAAAACCGGCGAGCCGCTGCAGGGCATAAGCCTGTCGTGTAACTGAAGCAGATGCGACTCTGAAAAGGTTTTGTCGCGTGGTTTGTAGCGAGTCGCGCTGCGCTGCGCCACCCATCGATTGCACGTGCTCCGCACTACTCGAAACGCTATTATTTTCATAGCGCATCACGCAAGTTGCTTGAGGGCCACAGGCCGTTTTGCCATAATTTTTCGGTCACCGGGCTGTGTGGCAGCAGCAAGGCGTGGATCAGCGGCCCCAGGGCGGTCTGCCGGGCATCCACCAGCAATACATAGCGCGCCTCGGCTTCCACAGCCCCACCTTCGCTGAGCCGGCCAATCCAGTCGATGTCCATCAAGGCCTCCAGCACCGGCTCAAGCCGCAGCGCATCCGTCTGCAGTAAAGAACACAGCTGGCTAGTGGTCTTTCCTTTGTCAGATTGATTTCTGGCCTGGTCCAGTTGCTTCAAGACCTCCAGCGCCAACTGAAACTGCCAACCGTGCCCGGTGCGCCTGCGCGGAATTCCGGCAATCAGGCTCGGAACATAGGCCGTCAGCGCAGCGCCCAGCAGCACAATGACCCAGGCCACATAGATCCAGACCAGCAGAATCGGCACCGTGGCAAACGCGCCGTACACCACCGAATAGGTGGGTACCTTGCTCAGGTACAAGGCCAGTATTTTTTTGGCCAACTCCATCCCGCCAGCAACGAACAATCCGCCCATCCAGGCGTGCCCCCAGCGCACATGGGTGTTGGGCACGTAGTGAAACATGGCCGCCATGCCGCCGGCCACCAGAAAGAATTGCAACGAATCCAGAATCAGCGTCACGCCGCCCGGCAGTCCGCCCACCACGCCTTTGGAGGCAGACACGACGTACGAAGTAATGCTCAGACTCACCCCCAACAACAAAGGACCCAGGGTGATGGCAGACCAGTAGATGAGCACGCGCTGCCCAAACGGCCGGGGCGTGCGCACGCGCCAGATGCTGTTGAGCGTGCGGTCAATGGTGAATATCAGGGCCAGCGCCGTGCCCAGCAGCACGGCCAGACCAGCCACACCCAGTTTGCTGGCCTGGCCAGCAAACTGGTTGAGGTAGCCCAGCACCTGGCGCGCAATATTGTCTGGCACCAGGCTTTCTATCAGCCACTTTTGCAGCACATCCTGAAACTTGGCGAACATCGGAAACGCGGTGAACACCGCCAGCGCCACCGTAATCAAGGGCACCAAAGCAATGGTGGTGGTAAAAGTGAGGCTGCTGGCCGTCAAGCCCAGACGGTCTTCCCGAAACCGCTCACGCAGGGTGTGAATGGCGTCAAACCACGGAATATGGGCGGCGTCTTGTAGCCAACCCTGGAAACGCTGAAATGCTTGCATGCCGCTATGATGCCACCGACATGAACACACCCACCGATACCGAAAATACCGTAAAACTCATCCGATGGCTCGCGGTGGGAAGTCTTTTGGGCCTCATCGCGCTGGCGCTGAGTTGGGAGCTGGTGCTGGCACCCCTGCGCCCCGGTGGCTCCTGGCTGGCGCTCAAGGCGCTGCCCCTGTGCATCCCCCTGGCGGGCTTGCTCAAGAACCGCATGTACACCTACCGCTGGGTCAGCCTGATGGTTTGGCTTTATTTCATCGAAGGCGTCGTACGCGCCTGGAGCGACAAACCACCGGGCAACGCCCTGGCGATGGTCGAAATTGTTCTTTGCTTGACGCTGTTTGCTGCGTGCGTTCTGCATGTGCGCATGCGCCTGGGAAGCAGAAAAAGTTCCCGCCTGGCTGAAACATCCGACTCGACACCATGACCGAACACACAACACTGCTGGATGCACTGCGCCACATCGTTGGCCCTGCCAATGTATTGACCGAAGGCGATTTGAGCGCCTTTGAACTGGACTGGCGCAAACGCGAGCGCGGCAAGGCGCTGGCAGTGGTTCGCCCCGCGTCCACCCTCGAAGTGGCAGCGGTCATCAAAGCGTGTGCGGCGGCAGACATCAGCGTCGTGCCCCAAGGCGGCAACACCGGCATGGTCGTGGGCTCCACGCCCGATGCCAGTGGCACCCAAGTGGTGCTGAGCCTGCTGCGCATGAACCAGGTGCGCGCACTCGACGGGGCCAACCTCACCATCACGGTAGACGCGGGCTGTGTGCTGCAGACCATTCAGGAAACCTGTGAAAAGGAAGGGTTCCTGTTTCCCTTGAGCCTGGCTTCCGAAGGCAGTTGCACGATTGGCGGCAATCTGGGCACCAACGCAGGCGGTACGCAAGTCGTGCGCTACGGCAACACCCGCGAGCTGTGCCTGGGCCTCGAAGTGGTGACGCCGCAAGGCGACATCTGGGATGGTCTCTCGGGTCTGCGCAAAGACAACACCGGCTATGACCTGCGCCACCTGATGATTGGCTCCGAAGGCACGCTGGGGGTCATTACGGCGGCCACCATGAAGCTGTATCCCCTGCCCCTGTCGCAACTCACCGCTTTTGCGGCGGTTCCGTCGCTGGACGCGGCGGTCGAACTGCTGGGCCTGGCGCATCGCCATCTGGGCTCGGGTCTGACAGGCTTTGAAGTCATGGGTCAGTTTGCCCTGCGTCTGGTGGTTAAACACTTCCCGCAGCAAAAGGTGCCGCTTTTTGAAAGCGTTCCGTATTGCGTGGTGCTGGAGAACTCAGACCACGAATCTGAAACCCATGCGCGCGCCTCGTTCGAGCACTTGCTGGAGGCCGCTATGGAGCAGGGCTGCGTCACCGACGCGGTGGTGGCCGAGAGCATCACCCAGGCGCGTCAGCTGTGGCACATCCGCGAGAGCATTCCATTGGCCCAGGCGCAGGAAGGCCTGAATATCAAACACGATATCTCGATTGCGGTGTCACGCATCCCTGAGTTTGTTCGCATCACAGACGAACTGCTGCAAAACGCCTTCCCCGGCGCACGTCTGGTCAACTACGGCCACTTGGGCGACGGCAACCTGCACTACAACGTGCAGGCACCGGAAGGGTGCGATGCGGAAGCCTTCCTGAAAGATCAGGAAAAGGGCGTCAACGCCGTGGTGTATGACATGGTCGATCAATTCAGGGGCTCCATCTCGGCAGAGCACGGCGTAGGCAGCCTCAAGCGTGACAAGCTGGAACAGCACAAATCGCCCGTAGCACTGGGCATGATGCGCGCCATCAAGCAGGCGCTGGATCCGCAGAACCGGATGAACCCGGGGCGGGTGCTATCAATGAAGTAGCTGCCCACGCATATTTTGCGGGGGCTACAACCCTACTTCTTCGCCGGCTTGGCGGCTGGTTCCGATGCTTTGGCTGCGGCCGGTGGTGGCAAGCCGAGGTCTTTGGCGATCACCTGCTCCAGCGCACTGAGTTTCGGCATGACCAGGGTCTGCGTTTGAGACACCAGCTTTTCGCCCAGGGCCTTCTGAAATTCGCCACCCATTTGCATGTATCTGCGATTGAGCGGAGACTCGATGATGGCGATCAACTGCTTGAGTTCTTCTTCGGTGAATCGATCATCCAGCAGCGTGCCAATGGTCGATGGCGCCAGCTTCACGGCCTGTTGCCGGACCAAAGGGCTCACCTCATCCACATATTGCTTGAGATCCTGCTGAACCTGTTTTGCCACAGCCTCACGCTTTTCAGGCGCCACGCGGGTTTGCAATGCGACACCGGCTTGCTGCTGCAATTGCAGCGCGGGACGCTCGACAAGCATTTGCGCGGTCTGCTCAATCGCCGGTTGTTGCAGTACCAGGATACGGGCAATCAGGTCCTTTTTGGAAGTGGATGATTGCGCGTGGCTCGCTGTGGCCAGCAGCAGCAAGGCCAGAGTAACAATTTTTTTCATTTCAGTCACCTTGTATGCGTAGGATCAGAGCACTACTGTAACGCTGCCTGCAGCTTCCCACTAAAATTCTGCGTTAACCCGCAGCCCTGGCCCCACATGAAACCATCCACACCCGATCGCCCCATCCGCTCGCAATACGAAGACTTCATGCGCCATGTGGAGACCCACGGCGTTTTCAAAGCCGACCGCACCGGCACCGGCACCCGAAGTGTGTTTGGCCACCAGATGCGCTTTGATCTGAATGAAGGTTTTCCGCTCATCACCACCAAGAAGGTGCACCTGCGCTCCATCATTCAGGAACTGCTGTGGTTTCTGACCGGCTCCAGCAGCAACAACTGGCTGAAAGAACGCGGCGTCAGCATCTGGGACGAATGGGCGCGTGACGACGGCGACCTGGGCCCGGTCTACGGCGTGCAATGGCGCAGCTGGCCCACACCGGATGGGGGCCACATTGACCAGATTGCCCAAGTCATCAACACCCTCAAGTGCAACCCCGATTCGCGCCGCATCATCGTCAGCGCTTGGAACGTGGCCGACCTGGACAAAATGGCGCTCATGCCCTGCCACGCGTTCTTTCAGTTTTACGTGGCCCCGGCTACTGAGCCAGGAGGCAAAGGCAAACTGAGTTGCCAGCTGTACCAGCGCAGCGCCGACATCTTCCTGGGTGTGCCCTTCAACATCGCCAGTTACGCACTGCTCACGCACATGGTGGCGCAGCAATGTGATCTGGATGTGGGTGACTTCATCTGGACCGGTGGCGACTGCCACATCTACAGCAACCACCATGAACAGGTGGAATTGCAACTGAGCCGCGCGCCCTTCGCCTATCCCACGCTGCAGATCAAGCGCAAGCCGGCGTCGATATTCGACTACGAATACGAGGACTTTGAAGTGCTGGGCTACGAATGCCACCCCGCCATCAAAGCGCCAGTGGCGGTCTAACGCGGCACGCTGATTACATGAAACTACACCTGATTTTTGCGCGTGCGCGCAACGGCGTCATTGGTAACAACAACACCCTGCCCTGGCATCTGCCTGAAGACATGGCGCACTTCAAACGCGTCACGCTGGGCTGCCCGGTCATCATGGGGCGCAAGACCTGGGACTCGCTGCCCCCGAAATTCCGCCCCCTTCCCGGGCGTGCCAACGTGGTAGTCACTCGCCAACTCGATTGGCATGAAAATGGCGCCCAGCCCGCGCACAGTCTGCACAAGGCGCTACAGTTTTGTGAGCAAAGTGCTGACGTCTGGGTGATTGGCGGCGCCCAGCTGTATGCCTTGGCGCTTCCAATGGCCGACACTGCCGTGGTCACCGAGATTGACGCCGACTTTGAAGGCGACGCCTTCGCTCCCCCATTCGGGCCGCAGTGGGTTGAAACCGCCCGCGAAAACCACACATCGGTCAACGGGCTGCCTTTCAGCTTCGTGACCTACCAGCACAACCAAGGAAATTGATATGTCTTCAGATGGATTCCACGTACACGGCCCCCACGACCATGAAATCGAGCACGCACAGCAGGGTGGCCATGGCGCTGGCGGCATGATCAACCAGATCGCCATGTTCACCGCCATCATTGCGACAGTCGGCGCCCTCTTCTCGTACATGGGAGGGGCCACCCAGGCCAACGCCGGGCTCTACAAAAACAACGCGGCCATCAAGAAGACGGAAGCCTCCAACCAGTGGAATTTCTTTCAGGCCAAAAGCACCAAGCAGTCTCTGGCTGAACTGGCCCGCGACCTCGCGCCGACCGACAAAAAAGACACGTACCAAGGCAAGGTAGACCGCTACGAAAAGGAAAAGGGCGAGATCAAGCTGGGCGCCGAGAAAATGGAAGCAGAAGCCACCGCGTGGGATCACCAAAGCGATGAGCAGATGCACCAACACCACCGCTGGGCACAGGCCACCACGGTGCTGCAGGTCTCCATTGCACTCGCGGCCATTGCCCTGCTGACCAAGAAAAAGTGGCTGGAATACGGCATGTTTGCCGGCGGTGCCATTGGCATGGTGGTCGGCATATTGGCCGCGCTACACATTTGATAGCGGCCCACGCATACTCAGCGCGGGCTAGCGCTCCAAAAACCTGAAAAAATATGAAACTTGCCACCTGGAACATTAACTCCCTCACGGTCCGACTGCCACAGGTTCTGGACTGGCTCGCTGCGAACCCGGTTGATGTATTGGCACTGCAAGAGTTGAAGCTGACGGACGACAAGTTTCCAGCGGACGCATTCCAGTCCGCGGGCTACCACGCGCAGTGGTTTGGACAGAAAACGTACAACGGCGTGGCGCTACTCTCGCGCATGCCCCCCACCGATGTGGTCAAGAACATCCCCGGATTTTCTGACGACATGTCCCGCGTCATCGCTGCCACCTATGCGCTGCCCTCCTCATCGGGTTCGACGCCGCAAGACATTCGGGTGATTGGTGCGTATTTTCCCAATGGCCAGGCACCGGGTAGCGACAAGTTTGAATACAAGATGGAATGGCTCAAGGGCCTGCGCAACTGGGTGAAGGACGAGTTGTCCAGACATCCCAACCTGGTACTGATGGGCGACTACAACATCACGTTTGATGATGCGGATGTGTGGGACCCGATCGGGCTGAAAGACACCATCCATTGCACCGAAGAAGAACGCTACCACCTGCGTGCGCTGATCGCGCTGGGTCTGCACGACAGCTATCGGCTGTTTGAGCAGCCCGAGAAGAGCTACTCCTGGTGGGATTACCGGGACTTTGGCTTTCGCCGCAACCGCGGCCTGCGCATTGACCATATTCTGGTCAGTGACCCGCTCAAGGGATTGGCGACGGGTTGCACCATCGACAAAACTCCGCGCAAGAACGAGCGCCCCAGCGACCACGCACCGGTCGTGCTGGAAATTCAGGCCACCTGACCCGCTTCAGGGGGTCGCATCGGCAGACGCAACGAAAACGTCGCGCCCTGACCGGGCTGGCTGCTTACATCCACCTTGCCCCCCATGACCGAGGTGACAATATTCAGCACGATGTGCAGACCCAAGCCTGAGCCCCCTTGGCCGAGACGGGTGGTAAAAAAGGGATCGAATACCCGTTTGATGTTCTCCGCATCGATGCCAGCCCCATCGTCGCTGACCAAGATTTCTACTTCCTGCGAATCCAGTGCACGAGCGGCTATCTGAAGGTTCCCGGCGGTCTGCTCTGCAAATCCATGGGTCATTGCATTGACGATGAGATTCGAAAAAACTTGCCCCAGCGGACCCGGATAGCTGTCCATTTCCAGAGCACGATCAATGTTCACCGTGACAGCACAGCCGGACTTGCGGATCGCTGGATTCAACGTCACAAGAATTTCAGAGACCACCTCCAATAATACAAAGCGCCGCCGCTGTGCGCTCGCCTGATCCACGGCCACCTGCTTGAAGCTGCGAACCAGTTCACCGGCCCGGGTGAGATTACGTACCAGCACGTCCGCCCCAAGGCGCGCGTCGGCAACGAACTGATCCAGCGTTGATCGCCGCAGCCCCTGTTCTACGGCCTGCGCCAATTCAGCGATGCGGTGCTCGAATGTTGTCGCCACGGTCAAGCTATTGCCGATGGGCGTGTTGAGTTCATGGGCGACTCCCGCCACCAGAGAGCCCAGTGCTGCCATTTTTTCGGAACGGACCAGCTCGTCCTTGGCGCGCTCCAGTGTTCCCAGCGCATCCGCCAACTCGACATTGGCTTGCTGCAGACTGAGGGTTCTCTGGCGCACCCGATCTTCCAGTTGTTGGTTGAGCTCGCGTATTTGCTGCTGTGCCGCGCGCTGAGCGCTCACGTCCTGCACCGCCAGCATCATGTATTTTTCTCCGGCAACATCGAAGACGCTGGCAGACACCTTGTTGTAGTAGAGATGCCCCTGTTTATGCAGGAAAGTGACATCCACATCACGCACCTCGCCGTCACGGCGAATGCTCTGGATAATATGGTCGCGCTGCTCCGGTACGACCCAAACCCCGAGTTCATTGGAGGTCCGACCGATCGCCTCCTCGTAGGTGAAACCCGTCATGCCCTCCCAATTGCGGTTAACTTCCACAAAGCGGCCGTCTGCAATGCGGGTGATTGTGAGCGTCTCTGGCACCAGATTGAACACTTTGGAAAAGATGGCATTGCGCAGCCCTTCCGATGCGTCGGAGTGGCTGTCCAACACCGCTTCAATGGGCAAGTCACGGATACTGGCGGCCCTCTTTCCAGCCCCCAGTCGCCACCCCGCCCAGAATAAAAATCCGGCACCCGCTGCTGCAGCAACCCAATCCCATGACACAGCCATGAATCAATCACTCCATACTTGCCTTCCACCCCCGTGAGAGATTATGACTTGCAAAAGCGAAGCAAAAAAACAGAGTGAATCTACTCCAGCCCCAGTTCCTGGATTTTGCGGGTAATCGTGTTGCGGCCAATGCCCAGCTTGTGTGCAGCCTCAATGCGGCGACCTTTTGTATTGGCAAGCGCCGCCAAGATCAGGCGCGATTCAAAGCGGCGCGTCAAGGCATCCCAGACGTCAGATTGACCCGCACCCAGCAAGGACACGGCCTCCAGTTCCAACTCAGCCTCCCACCCGGTTGCAGGCGTACTTTGGGCTGGTAATGGAATGGGCACATCGGACGCATCCGGCTCCGAAGTGAAAGATACGGCAACGCTTGCTGGCGAGGACGGGGCAGGCTTCACCGCCTGGGCTGCGGCCATCGGGGCAACATCCGAACGTAACACACCCACTTCAGGCGGTAGATCCTTCGGTTCAATGACCTGCGCTGGCGCCATCACTGTCAGCCAGTGGCAAATATTTTCCAACTGCCGCACGTTGCCGGGAAAGCCAAAAACTTCCAGCCATGCCAAAGAGGCCTCAGAAATGCGCTTGGGCTCCACACCCAGCTGCTTGGCGCTTTGCTGCAGAAAATGCCGCGTCAACATGGAAATGTCTTCTTTGCGCTCCCGCAGGGCAGGCAGGCGCAAACGGATCACGTTCAGACGGTGAAACAGGTCCTCACGGAACACGCCGTCCTTGACGCGTTGCTCCAGGTCCTGGTGGGTCGCAGCAATCACACGCACATTGGTCTTGACCGCGCTGTGGCCACCTACGCGGTAAAAATGTCCGTCGCTCAGCACCCGCAGCAAGCGTGTCTGCAATTCAAACGGCATGTCGCCAATTTCGTCCAGAAACAGGGTTCCACCATCGGCTTGTTCAAACCGGCCGCGGCGCATGGTCTGCGCGCCGGTGAAGGCACCGCGTTCATGGCCAAACAGTTCGCTCTCCAGCAAGTCCTTCGGGATTGCTGCAGTATTGATAGCAACAAATGGCCCATTGGCGCGGGGTGAATGCTTGTGCAGGGCACGGGCCACCAGTTCTTTGCCCGAACCCGATTCGCCCGTGATCATGACCGTGACATTGCTCTGACTCAACCGACCAATGGCGCGAAACACATCCTGCATGGCGGGTGCCTGGCCCAGCATCTCCGGGGCTTCAGCCATGCGTTCCTCAGCCACTTCCTCGCGCTGGCTTTCCTCGACTGCACGGCGAATCAGCTCGACCGCTTTGGGCAAATCGAAAGGTTTGGGCAGGTACTCAAAGGCACCGCCCTGAAACGCACTCACCGCGCTGTCCAGGTCGGAAAACGCCGTCATGATGATCACGGGAAGGCCTGGATGCTTGGCTTTTACTTTCTCCAGCAAATCCAGACCCGAGCCACCCGGCATGCGAATGTCACTCACCAGAATTTGCGGTCCGTCATCGTCTGACGCCGTGTTCAATGCGGCCAATACATCCCGTGAGTTGGAGAAACTGCGCGTGGGCAGGTGCTCGCGCAGAAGTGCTTTCTCCAGTACGAAGCGGATGGACTGGTCATCATCTACGATCCAAATCGGCTTCATGTTTTTTGCGTCCCCAAGTTCTGGCTATTACGGAAGCGGAATCAATATTTTGAAATCCGTACGGCCTGGCACGCTATCGACCTCGATCAATCCATG
>JBBRYR010000064.1:0-16361 GCA_038237415.1 Burkholderiales bacterium | reverse complement strand
GCCAACGCCCATGTGAATGACCTGCAAGCGCAATACGCGATGACGCTGGAAGCCAAAGGCGCCCAAGACATGATCACTGGCGACCCGCAGCCAGTGCCTGAACCTGGCTCTCTGGCCCTGGTCGGTCTGGCGCTGGCCGGAGTTGCCGCCGTTCGCCGTCGTAGAACCCCTGTCGCCCAGGGTTGAATGCCTCCACGGCCGAGTCGACACCCGCGTTAGCTGCAGCTTGGCAATTGATCACTGCTTTGAGGACACGTCTGGTAGACACTGATGGTCTTTCCTGCGATACACAGTCGCTGGCAGGAGTTCTGTGAACGTGCGCAGTGGGTCAATGCAACCCGTCGCCTGCTGCCCGGCTCGCACAACGTCATCCCTTGCAGGTTGCACTTCAGTATGCTATTAAAAATATAGCTGCTTGCGCAAGTAATACGGGGGCTACAGCCCAATTTCATTTAAAGATATGGCTGCGCAGTGCCGGCAGGTCCAGTACCCGCAAGCCGCCGTATTCCACGCGTATCGCGCCGTGCGCAGCCAGTGCGGTCAAGGCTTCGTTGACGCGCTGGCGTGACAGGCCCACCAGGTACGCCAGCTCCTGCTGGGTGATGCGCAGCACCTCGCCCACGCCCGGGTAGAGAACCGGGTTGAACAGGGACGCCAGGCTGCGCGCCACCCGGATGTCGGGGTTGGTCATGCGGTCAATCTCGCGCGCGGCAATGAACTGCCCCAGCCGTTCATTGAGCTGGTTCATGACAAAGCGGTTGAATCCAATCGAGTGGTCCAGCAGCCAGTGAAACGTGTCCACATGCAGACCCGCGACACGGCTCTTGCGCAGGGGCTGGATGTTGTAGCGGTAGGTTTCGCGCTTCATGGCCGTGCCTTCGCCAAACCAGCCACCGGGGGGCACGCCGGTGAAGGTCATGGTGTGCCCGTCGGCGGTATCGCTACTCATCTTCAATAAACCGTCCACCACGCCAAACCAGTAGGTGACTGGGCGGCCCGTTCGGCAGATGTAATCTCCCGGGCCGGCATCCGCAATTTTCAGGTCATCCACCGCCCTTTCCCGTTCAGCGGGCGACAGCAGGTGGATCCAGGGAATGGCGTCGAGTTCAGCCACCGTCAGACTGCGTCGGCGCTGGTGGAGTGCGGAATCAGATTGCATGGCGTTTGCTGTAAGTTGCGGATAAGTGAAGGGAAAACACCTATTTGGAAAGACTTCAATTGTCGTCCAAACGACAACTTGACGTCAAATGCCGGATCAATAATCACGCCATACAAAACCCTGCTGCACGGCAACAGGGTTACGCACAGGTGACAAGGAACCGGAATGCAAACGACTTTCCCGCAATTACTTCAGAAGCACGCCAGTGAGCGCCCGACGGCGCCCGCCATGCGTGAGAAGGAATATGGCATCTGGCAGTCGCTGTCCTGGGCCGATTTGGCGACCATGGTGCAGCAACTCGCCGCAGGCCTGCACCAGGCCGGCCTGCGCCGTGGTGAACACATGGTGGTGGTGGGGTCCAACCGGCCCCGCCTTTACGCCACCATGCTGGCCGTGCAATCGCTGGGTGCGATCCCTGTGCCGCTGTACCAGGACGCTGCCGCGGCCGAGTGCGTGTTCCCCATCAACAATGCCGAGGTCCGCTTCGCCTTTGCGGAAGACCAGGAGCAGGTCGACAAGCTGATCGAAATCCGCGAGAGCTGCCCGCAGCTGACGCACATTTACTTTGACGATCCGCGTGGTTTGCGCCAGTACGACGAGCCGGGCCTGGCTGCGCTGGATGAGCTTCTGGGCTCCGGGCGCGCATTTATTGCCGTTCATCCGGATTTCTATGCTGACCAGGTCAAGCAGATTCAGCCCTCGGATGTGGGTGCCATGTTCTTTACCTCGGGCACCACTGGCAACCCCAAGGGTGTAGTGCACACGCACAACTCGCTGCTCAACCGCGCCAGCGTGGGCGCAGCGTTTGACCACCTCACCCATGCGGAAGAAGTGCTGGCCTACCTGCCACCGGCCTGGATTGGACAAAACGTTTTCAGTTACTCGCAGTGGCTGGCCTGCGGCTACGTGGTGAATTGCCCCGAGTCGGCCGCCACGGTCACGATCGACCTCAAGGAAATCGGACCCACCTATTACTTTGCGCCACCCCGTGTGTTTGAAGGTTTGCTGACGAGCGTGATGATCCGCATGGAAGATGCCTCAACCATCAAGCGCGGCCTGTTCCATTACTTCATGGATGTCGCCAAACGCGTGGGCCCCACGCTGATGGAGGGCAAGTCCATTCCGTTCATGGACCGCGTGCTCTACCAGCTGGGTAATCTGGTGGTGTACGGCCCCTTGCGCAACAACCTGGGTCTGAGTCGCGTGCGGGTGGCCTACACGGCGGGCGAGGCCATTGGGCCGGACCTGTTCAGTTTTTTCCGCTCCATTGGCATCAACCTCAAGCAGCTCTACGGTTCGACCGAGACCGCTGTGTTCGTGTGCCTGCAGCCCGACCACGAGGCCCGCGCGGACACGGTAGGCGTTCCGTGCGCCGGTGTGGAGATCAAGGTCGCCGACAACGGTGAAATTCTGGTCAAGTCACCCGGGTTGCTCAAGGAATATTACAAAAATCCGGCTGCCACCGCGGAGGTTCTGACCGCGGAAGGCTGGTACCACACCAGCGACGCCGGGTTCATTGATGCCCATGGTCACCTGAAGATCATTGACCGTGTCAAGGACGTGGGTCGTATCAAGGGCGGGGCCTTTGATGCTGCCATGTTCGCGCCCAAGTACGTGGAAAACAAACTCAAGTTCTTCTCGCACATCAAAGAGGTGGTGG
This sequence comes from Burkholderiales bacterium, assembly GCA_038237415.1. GTDB lineage: Bacteria > Pseudomonadota > Gammaproteobacteria > Burkholderiales > Burkholderiaceae_C > Allorhodoferax. The sequence goes on along the minus strand of JBBRYR010000064.1, from coordinate 13,542 downwards.
CCTATGGCGATGGCCGCGATCAGGTCTGCGTGATGATCAATATCGACTTTGATGCCGTGGGCAACTGGGCCGAGCGGCGCAACCTGCCGTATGCGGGTTATACCGATCTGGCGCAAAAGCCCGAGGTCTACCAGCTCATCAAGGAATGCGTGGAAAAGGTCAACGCCGATTTGAGCGAAGACGCGCTGCTGGCGGGTAGCCAGGTGAGCCGCTTTCTCGTGCTGCACAAAGAGCTCGATGCCGACGACGGCGAGCTCACCCGCACCAACAAGGTTCGTCGTGGCTTTATCGCCGAGCGCTACGTGCAGTTGATTGACGCACTGTATGGCGGCAAAAAATCGCAGTTTATTGAAACCCAGGTCAAGTTTGAAGACGGGCGCACCGGCAAGGTGAGCGCCACTTTGAAGATTGACGACGCAAAGACATTTGCGCCGGTGAAGGTGGCAGCATGAGCAAGAAAATTGGCGACGTCATTCTGGACGTCAAAAACATCAGTTTGAGTTTTGGTGGCGTCAAGGCACTGACCGATATTTCGTTTGATGTGCGCGAGCATGAAGTGCGCGCCATCATTGGGCCCAACGGCGCGGGCAAAAGCTCCATGCTCAATTGCATCAACGGCGTGTACACGCCGCAGCAAGGTGCCATCAGCTTTCGGGGGCAGACCTTCAAGCACATGGACAGCCACCAAGTGGCGGTCATGGGCATTGGCCGCACGTTCCAGAATCTGGCGCTTTTCAAGGGCATGAGTGTGCTGGACAACATCATGTCCGGGCGCAACCTCAAGATCAAAAGCAACATCCTGATGCAGGCGATTCGCATTGGTCCGGCGGAGCGTGAAGAAATCATGCACCGCGAGGCGGTGGAACGCATCATCGACTTTCTGGAAATCCAGGCGTTCCGCAAAACTCCGGTGGGCCAGTTGCCCTACGGCTTGCAAAAGCGGGTCGACCTGGGACGCGCACTGGCCATGGAGCCGCAAGTGCTGCTGCTGGACGAGCCGATGGCCGGCATGAACGTGGAAGAGAAGCAGGACATGTGCCGCTTTGTGCTCGACGTCAACGAAGAGTTTGGAACCACCGTGGTGCTGATCGAGCACGACATGGGTGTGGTGATGGACATCTCCGACCGCGTGGTGGTGCTCGACTACGGCAAAAAAATTGGTGACGGAACGCCTGATGAAGTGCGCAACAACCCGGACGTGATCAGCGCGTACCTGGGCACCTCCCACTAAAGGACTATTGAGATGGCATTTTTTCTGGAAACACTGCTGGGCGGCCTGATGGCCGGCATGCTGTATTCACTGGTGGCACTGGGTTTTGTGCTGATTTACAAGGCATCCGGCGTCTTCAACTTCGCACAGGGCGCCATGGTGCTGTTTGCGGCATTGGCCATGGCGCGCCTGGCCGAGTGGATTCCCGCTCTCACCGGAATTTCTGACCCGCTGGTTGCGAACGTGCTGGCCTTCATTGGTGCGGGTGTGGTGATGTTTGTGGTGGCCTGGGTGATTGAGCGCCTGGTGCTGCGCCACCTCGTGAACCAGGAAGGCACCACGCTGCTGATGGCCACGCTGGGCATCACCTACTTTCTGGAAGGCCTGGGCCAGACCATTTTCGGCAGCAGCATCTACAAGATCGACATCGGCATGCCCAAAGACCCGGTGCTGATTCTGGAAAGCGCGTTTGAAGGCGGCATCCTGATCAACAAGGAAGATTTGTACGCCGCCGTCATTGCTGCCGCACTGGTGGCACTGCTCAGCATCTTCTTTCAAAAGACCGCAACCGGCCGCGCCTTGCGCGCAGTGGCAGATGACCACCAGGCGGCACAAAGCATTGGCATTCCGCTGAACCGCATCTGGGTCATTGTGTGGTGCGTCGCTGGTGTGGTGGCGCTGGTGGCTGGCATGATTTGGGGCAGCAAGCTGGGCGTGCAGTTTTCGCTGACCACGGTGGCCATGCGTGCGCTGCCGGTGGTGATTCTGGGTGGCCTGACCTCGGTGCCGGGAGCCATTGTGGGTGGCCTGATCATTGGTGTCGGCGAGAAGTTGTCTGAGGTCTACCTGGGGCCTTTTGTGGGCGGGGGCATCGAAATCTGGTTTGCCTACGTGCTGGCCCTCGGGTTTTTGCTGATCCGTCCGCAAGGCCTGTTTGGCGAAAAAATCATTGACCGCGTCTGACCTCCAACTGATTGAGAAGAAACATGTTCTACAGAGAAAACGGTCAATTCAAAACCACCTACCGCGCGGATCAGCAGATATTTCCCATCGCGCAGGACCGCATGGCTTTGTATGCTTTGCTGGCCGTTGCGTTTGTCGCGGTGCCTGCCCTTGCCAGTAACTACTGGCTGACCAATATCCTGATTCCCTTCCTGATTTTTTCGCTGGCCGCCATCGGCGTGAATATTCTGGTCGGCTACTGTGGCCAGATCTCGCTGGGTTCGGGAGCCTTCATGGCAGTGGGTGCGTATGCCGCCTACAACTTTTTTGTGCGCGTGGAGGGCATTCCGCTGATCGTCGCATTGATTCTCGGTGGCATCTGCGCCATGCTGTTTGGTATTTTGTTTGGCCTACCCAGCTTGCGGGTCAAAGGCCTGTACCTGGCGGTCGCTACATTGGCTGCGCAGTTCTTTGCCGACTGGATGTTCTTGCGGATTCAATGGTTTACCAACTACTCACCGTCCGGCTCGGTGTCCGTTTCCAACTTGCAGGTGTTTGGTCTGTCTCTGGCTAGCCCGCTGTCCAAATACCTCTTTTGCCTGTCACTCCTGGCGATCATCGCCCTGCTGGCCAAGAACCTGGTACGCGGTGCGGTCGGGCGCGAGTGGATGGCCATTCGCGATATGGACGTGGCGGCTGCGGTGATCGGTATTCGCCCCATGTACGCCAAGCTCACCGCCTTTGCGGTCAGCTCGTTCATCGTGGGCGTGGCGGGCGCTTTGTGGGCCTTTATCTATCTTGGCGCGTGGGAGCCTGCCGCCTTCTCGGTAGACCAGTCATTCAAGTTGCTGTTCATGGTCATCATTGGCGGCATGGGTTCCATCATGGGCAGTTTTTTTGGCGCAGGCTTTATCGTGCTGTTGCCCATTTTCCTCAGCCAGTTTTTGCCTGCGTTGGCTCGCCTGCTGGGGTTTGAGATTTCAACCGCCGGCGTATCCCATGCGGAGCTCATGATTTTTGGTGGACTCATCGTCTGGTTTCTGATCGTTGAACCCCATGGCTTGGCCAAGCTGTGGTCCATCGGTAAACAAAAGCTGCGGCTGTGGCCCTTCCCGCACTGATCGCTGCATTGACAACTGGTTTTTTCCCGCGCTTCCATATTTATTAACAGGAGAGACAAATGAAGCTTCGCAAACTCGTACTTGCAACCGCCTTGGTGGCAGCTGGTGCTTCGGTCCTGGTTACAGGCACGGCATTCGCACAAGCCAAAGAGCAATTTATTCCGGTGCTGTCCTACCGCACCGGGCCGTATGCCCCGAACGGTGTGCCATGGGCCAATGGCTTTGTGGACTACATCAAGCTGACCAACGCCCGTGGTGGCATCAATGGCGTGAAAATGTCTTACGAAGAGTGTGAAACAGGCTACGACACCGCCCGTAGCGTGGAGTGCTACGAGCGTCTCAAGGGCAAGGGCGCATCCTTTGTGCAGCCGCTGTCTACCGGTGCAACCTTCGCGATCACCGAGAAAGCGCCTATCGACAAAATTTCTGTCGTAACGGTGGGCTATGGCCGCAGCGAAAGCGCGGATGGCTCGGTCTTCAAGTGGAACTTCCCCATCGCCGGAACCTATTGGGTGGCTGCTGACGCGATCATTCAGGCCATCGGCAAAAAAGAAGGTGGACTGGACAAACTCAAGGGCAAGAAAATTGCGCTGGTTTACCACGACAGCCCGTTTGGCAAAGAGCCCATTCCCCTGCTGCAAGAGCGCGCGGCCATGCACGGTTTCACGCTGCAAATGCTGCCAGTGACTGCGCCTGGCGTCGAGCAAAAAGCAACCTGGCTGCAAGTGCGCCAGGCCAAGCCTGACTACGTGGTGCTGTGGGGCTGGGGCGTGATGAACTCTACCGCTATCAAAGAGGCGCAAGCCACCGGCTACCCCCGCGAGAAGATGTATGGCGTGTGGTGGGCCGGTGCAGAGCCAGACGTCAAGGACGTGGCCGACGGTGCCAAGGGATACAACGCGGTCACCATGCAACACGGCGCAGAGCCTCAGTCCAAACTGGTGAAAGACGTGATGTCCATGGTGCACGACAAGGGCCAGGGCACCGGACCCAAGGACGAGGTCGGCCAAGTGCTGTACATGCGCGGAGCCATGAGCGCCATGCTGGGTATTGAAGGCATTCGCTCGGCCCAGGAACGCTTCGGCAAGGGCAAGGTCATGACCGGTGAACAAGTGCGCTGGGGTCTGGAAAACCTGAACCTCACCCAACCCAAGCTGGATGCCCTGGGCTTTGCAGGCGTCATGCGCCCCATCAGCACCTCGTGCGTAGACCACATGGGTGCATCGTGGGCGCGTATCCACACGTGGGATGGCAAGGGCTGGAAGTTCACGTCCGACTGGCTGCAGGGTGACGAGCAGATCATCAAGCCACTGGTCAAGGCTACGGCCGCCAAGTACGCGACCGACAAGAAGCTGACGCCCCGCACGCCTGCGGATTGCCAGTCCTGATTGAGCACACGCCCGGCTTGTCACCGGGTAGCGGCTCTTCGGAGCCGCCAAATGAAAGGGTCGCTCTGCGAGCCTTTCATTTGGTCACAAGGTAATGCAAATGGAACCTAAAAAAATTGTTCTCAACGTCAATGGCATCGAAGTCATTTACAACCACGTCATCCTGGTGCTCAAAGGCGTGTCGCTGCAGGTACCGGAGGGTGGCATTGTGGCCATTCTGGGCGGCAATGGCGCGGGCAAAACGACCACACTGCGGGCGGTGTCCAATCTGCTGGCCGGGGAGCGTGGCCAGGTGACTAAAGGCTCGATCGAGCTGCGGGGTGAGCGCATTGAAAACCTCTCGCCTGCCGACCTGGTGCAGCGCGGCGTGGTGCAGGTCATGGAAGGGCGGCATTGCTTTGCCCACCTGACCATCGAAGAAAACCTGCTGACCGGTGGCTACACCCGCAAGAGTCGCGCAGAAGTGGCGGCCAATCTGGAGAAGGTTTACAACTACTTCCCGCGTCTGAAAACACGGCGTACCAGCCAGGCGGCCTACACCTCGGGCGGCGAACAACAGATGTGTGCCATTGGCCGTGCCCTGATGGCCAACCCCACCATGGTGCTGCTGGATGAGCCCTCCATGGGACTGGCTCCCCAGATCGTGGAAGAGGTTTTCGAGATCGTGAAAGACCTCAACGCCAAAGAACGCGTCACGTTTTTGCTGGCGGAGCAGAACACCAATATGGCCCTGAAATACGCCGACTACGGCTACATCATGGAATCCGGCCGGGTGGTGATGGACGGCGCTGCCGAAGACCTGCGCAGCAACGAAGACGTCAAAGAGTTTTATCTGGGCGTGGGCGGCGGCGAGCGCAAGAGTTTCAAGGACGTCAAGAGCTACAAGCGGCGCAAGCGCTGGCTTGCCTGATCCGTTCATTTAATGTTTTTTATGGCTGTAGCCCGCATGGAACATGCGCAAGCAGCTATTATTTTTATAGCATTTGACTTGGCTTGTGGAGGCCCGCATGACTTCTGCGTTTGACGCGCTCGAAACCCGATTGTCTGAGGCGCGCGAAGCGGCCCTGATGGCGGCTTTGCCTGCCCAGGTGGCGCACGCCAAAAACCACAGCGTGGCCTTTGCCGACCTGCTGCAAGGCGTCAACCCGGCTGCGGTGATGAGCCGGGCCGCGCTGGCCCAGTTGCCGGTTATTCGCAAGCACGAGCTGCAGGAACGCCAGCAAGCGGCCCGGGACAGTGCCGTGGGTTCTATGGGTGTGGTGGCCGCTGGCAATGTGTTTGGCGGGTTCAGTGCTTTGGGGTTTGGCGCAGCCATGCCACGCGTGTTTGCCAGCCCGGGGCCGATTTACGAGCCCGAAGGCATGGGTCGTGACTACTGGCGCATGGCGCGGGCCATTTATGCGGCTGGCTTTCGCCCGGGTGAGCTCATTCACAACAGCTTCAGCTACCACTTTGTGCCCGCAGGCTCCATGATGGAAACCGGTGCGCATGCATTGGGCTGTACCGTGTTTCCCGGTGGCACCGGGCAGACCGAGCAACAGGTGCAAGCCATGCGCGACCTGCAACCGGCCGGCTACATCGGCACCCCCAGTTTTCTGAAAATTATTGTGGACAAGGCGGCCGAAATGGGTGTGGCCTTGCCCAGCGTGACCAAGGCCATGTTTGGCGGCGAAGCCTTTCCCCCCAGCTTGCGCGACTGGTTTCTGGCACGCGGCATTGACGCCTACCAGTGCTACGCCACGGCAGACTTGGGCCTGATCGCCTATGAAACATCGGCCCGTGAGGGATTGGTGCTGGACGAAGGCGTAATTGTTGAAATCGTGCGCCCCGGTACCGGCGACCCGGTGGCAGAGGGCGAGGTTGGCGAACTGGTGGTGACCACGCTCAGCCCCGGTTACCCGCTGATCCGTTTTGGCACGGGTGACGTGTCGGCCGTTTTGCCGGGGCATTGCCCAACCGGGCGAACCAATACCCGTATCAAGGGCTGGATGGGGCGTGCTGATCAGACCACCAAAATCCGGGGCATGTTCGTCCACCCCAAGCAGGTGGATGACATCGTCAAACGTTTTGCCGATGTCGCGCGCGCGCGTCTGGTGGTGAGCGGAGAAATGGCCAATGACATCATGACCCTGAAGGTAGAAGCGACCGGTGACACGGAGGGCCTTTCAGCCCGTATCGGTGAAGCCATTCGCGATGTAACCAAATTGCGCGGCCAGGTAGAAATTCTGGCTCCCGGCAGTTTGCCCAACGATGGCAAGGTCATTGAAGACGCCCGAAGCTACAAGTAGCAACAGCACCATGCAGGCGATGGAGGGGCTTCCTAGGTAGTTTCCGCCATGCCCGGAAATAGGGTTGCCGATAGACTGTGGGGGTCCTGTTTTTTAGAGATCCTCCATGAAAAAATTATTCGTCGTTGCTGCCGCCGTCTCTGCCGTGTTCGCCCACGCAGACACCTATCCGTCCAAACCCATTTCCATCGTCGTTCCGTTCGCTGCGGGTGGACCGACCGACCGGGTTGCCCGCGATCTGGCAGAGGCCATGCGCAAGCCCCTGGGAGGCGGCACCATTCTCGTAGACAACGCGGCGGGCGCTGGCGGCTCCATTGCGGCCAACAAGGTGTCCAAGGCGGCACCGGACGGTTACACCTTGTTGTTGCACCATATCGGCATGGCGACCATGCCCACACTGGTGCGCAACATACCGTTCAAGGTGGAGAGTGATTTCGAGTACCTGGGAATGATCAATGAAGTGCCGATGACCCTGATTGGCCGCCCCTCCCTGCCTGCAAAAAACTTCAAGGAGCTCGTTGTCTGGATCGATCAGAACAAGGGCAAGATCAATCTGGGTAACGCCGGTGTCGGTTCGGCTTCCCATCTGTGTGGGCTGCTGTTTCAGAATGCTGTGAAGGTGGATATGACCACCGTGCCCTACAAAGGGACGGCACCGGCCATGACCGACCTGATTGGCGGGCAAATTGATTTGATGTGCGACCAAACCACCAACACGTCCTCACAAATTGAAGCCAAAAAGGTCACCGCCTACGCCGTGACCACGGCCAGGCAACTGAGCACGCCAGCACTCAAAGATTTGCCGACGCTGCAGGGTTCCGGGCTCAAGGGCTTTGAAGTATCGGTCTGGCACGGTCTGTACGCCCCCAAGGGAACCCCGCCTGAGGTGCTGGCCAAGTTGAACGCAGCTCTGAAAGTCGCCTTGAAAGATGCGGATTTCATCAAGAAAGAGGAGGCGCTGGGCGCCGTGGTGATCACCGACAAGCGCACAGAGCCGGCCGAGCACAAGAATTTTGTCGCGGCGGAAATTGCGAAATGGAGCCCGGTCATCAAGGCGGCCGGCGTCTACGCCGACTGATTTTGCGCGAATGGCGACCGGCGGGGGTCACACCCCCCAGACGATCTCTTTTTGCGCCTTGTGGCAACGCTGAATCATGTCAATGAAGGGCACGGCACGCTGGCGCAAGGTGATGGCCTCGGGCCGGGGCACCGCTTCTCCTGCGGCCTGGGCCTCTTTGATGCGCTGCTGAAGGGTTGATTCCTCTGTTGCAATGGCACTTTCCAGCGCAGCAATCGCTGCCGGCATCTGCTCTGGTAGCAAAATACCCTTAATCAGGCTTGCCGCATCGTCCTTGCCGATGATCTTCAACAATTGGTGACCATTGGTCTCCAGCATGATGATGTCACCAGCGGCCTGGGATTTGAATTTGTAGAGCATGCGAACAAGAATAGCACTGGAGTATCACATTGGCAAACCTTCACATTCGGCGCGAACACTCCCTCACCCTGGCTGCCGCACGAAAAATTGCACTCGCCTGGGCGGCGCAGGTGGAAGAAGAATTTGGTATGGAGTGCACCTACGAGAAAGGTGCCAAGGCGGATCAGGTCACCTTCACGCGCTCAGGGGTCAATGGCACTTTGCACGTCACGCCCGACCATTTTGATCTGGACGCCAAACTGGGCTTTTTGCTCGGTGCGTTCAAAGCCCGGATTGAAGCCGAAATCGTCAAAAATCTCGACGACTTGCTGGCCCCGCGCTAGCGCAAGCTTTCGCTAGCTCAGTGATTCGATCAAGTCGACGTACTGCTGCATGGCATCGTCTGTGCTGATGCCCTTAAAGCCGTTCCATGCATCCCACTTGGCGCGCCCCACCATGTCGGTGAACCCGGGTTTTTTTTCGGTGTTGTCACCGGTGCTGGCCTGCTTGTAGAGGGCGTAAATCTTGAGCAGGGTGCTGTTGTCAGGGCGCTCGGTCAGACTCTTGGAATGGGCGACAGCGGCTTCGAATTGCTTCTTCAGATTGGCCATGGGGCTCTCCGTTTGGGTTAGGGGACTTCCCTCGTATCTTAAGGTGCCTTTTGCCTGCAAAATAAGGAATCCGTGTTCATGGAGTCTTTATGGTTACCCGAGTCAGAGCCAAAAAAGTTGCGCCCGAAATTCCACACCAAACTACCGTGCAAGTGATCCAGAAGGGCGTGACCGATGCGGTAGTGGGCGCCCTGGGTTTGCACGGCGAACGCATGAGCAAGGTCGACACGGCCTGGCTTCGCATGGATTCACCGTCCAACCTGATGATGATTGTGGGTGTCTGGGTTGTTAAGCCCGGCATTCGCTACGAAGATCTGAGCCAGCGTATTCAGGAGCGCCTGCTCAGGTACCCGCGCTTTATGCAGTGCGCGGTAGAAGACCCGGTTGGTGCCACCTGGATCAACGATCCGGCGTTTGACATGGCAAACCACCTGGTCATTGAAAAGCTGCCGAAGAAGCCTGCCGGTCGGGAGCAGGAGGCTCTGCAGGACCGTCTGGCCGAGCTGACCATGCAAGCACTGGACAAACAATACCCTTTGTGGCAATTCCATCTGGTTGAACACTACAAGGGCGGCTCCGCAATGATGGTGCGTATTCACCATTGCATCGCCGACGGTATCGCCCTGGTTCAGGTGACCCAGTCGCTTGTAGACGGTGGGGAGCTACCCCCTGAGCGGCCGCACCACGCAGCACATAAAGAGGGCCTTGAAGGGGCTGAGGAGTGGGTGGCCGACTCCCTGTTGAAGCCCTTTACCAATATGACGGTCAAAGCGCTGGGTGCCGCCGGCGAAGGTGCGGTGCGGTCCATGGGCTTGCTGATGGAGCCGCAAAAGGGAATGGAAAAGGGCCTGCATGGTTCTGCGGACCTGGCCAGATTGGCCTACCGGGCGGTCACTGACATGGCTGCACTGGCGCTGATGGATGACGACTCGCCGACCCGCCTCAAGGGGATTCCGGGCCGGACCAAGCGCGTGGCCTGGTGTCCGCCGATCCCGCTCGCCGAAGTCAAGGCGGTGGGCAAGGCGCTGAACTGCTCCATCAACGATGTGCTGCTCAGCTGTGTCGCCGGCGCCATTGGCGCGTACTTGAAGGAACATGGTGACTCCGTGGACGGCAAGGAGATCCGTGCCATGGTGCCGGTGAACCTGCGCGCCGCTGGCAAGGCCTACCAGCTGGGTAACCAGTTCGGCTTGGCTCCGTTGGTGCTGCCCCTGGGTATCGAAAACCCGATTGAGCGGGTGTATGAAGTACGCCGGCGCATGCAGGGGCTCAAGGGCAGCATGCAGCCCTTACTTGCCTTTGGCTTGCTGGCGGTGGCCGGTATGCTGGTGAAGCCCTTGCAGGACGCCATGCTGGGCCTGTTTTCCAAAAAGACGACTGCCGTGATGACGAACGTTCCCGGCCCCCGCGAAAAGTTGAAACTGTGCGGCTCAACCGTAGAGGAAAACCTGGTCTGGGTGCCACAAAGCGGAACCGTGGGGCTGGGCGTTTCGATCCTCAGCTATGGCGGCGGTGTGCAGTTTGGCGTGGTGTCTGACGCCACTCTGTGCCCGGACCCGCAAAACATCATCGACAAGTTCGAGCCCGAGTTTGCCCGGTTGTCGACGGTGACCCTGATGCTGCCGTGGGGCGAGCCCGCCTAATCCGCCAGTTCGGTCTGGGCCAGTTCCACATCCAGACGCTCCATGGCATCCAACGGCTTGCTGGCTGCGGCCAGTTCGTATAAGCCTGTCGCCTCTGCCACGCGGTCGTCGCCCTCCAGCATCACCAGGGCGTTGGCCAATTCAATCCTGGCGATGGCGGACTGCGGTGTAAGGGTGAGCGCTCGCTGAAAAAGGTCCAGGCTCGCGTCTTTTTTTACGCCGTACGTCATGTTTCCAATGAGCGCGCCTACCTTGTCGATGACCTCGGCGTGGAATGCGCCCAATGCAATGTGGGCGTCGGCGTGGTTCGGTTGCAGCCGAATCGCAACCTCCAGCGTGGATTTGACTGTGCTGCCAAGCCCTTGCGCCAGCGCCTTGGCCACGCTGATGCCCTGGCTGTAGCGGCCCAGCGCATACGCCTGCCAGTAAAAAGCGTTGGCATTGCCGGGCTCCGCTATGGCTTGCGCCGCGGCGCGCTCAGCAACCTGCAAAAACAGATCGAGCCGGTTTCTTTCTTTGGGCTCAAGGTAGTTGGCGTAGATACACGTGGCCTTGTTGGCGACCGTAATACCCGCTGGTCCAGCCTGCAACCCGGCCTCGACTGCATTTTGAAAAGCCCCCTGATGAAACAGTACCCAGGCGGCAAGGACCTTGGGGTCCTGGGGCAATGGTTCCTGGTCGCCCGCATGCAGTTTCGCCCATTGCGCCCTGACGCTGTCCGCATCAAACGGGAAGTCACCGGCGTGGGCAAAGGCGGTCCATGGGGCCGTGGTGTGCATGTTGGGGATCAGGGTGCGGCCGGCGTGCTGTACGCGCCTGCCAGATTAAGCAGGTGGGTGCGCTGACTGGCTTCCAGATAGGGCACCAGCAAATTCAACACATGGTGGGCACCCCGCATCAGGGCCGCTTGCGCGCTCGCCGGCTCCAATGCGTTGCGCGGGTCCTTCACGTACTCAAAACTCAGCCAGTAGGTCAGCACCACCACCATGCTGGTGGCGGTAGGTTCTACCTCGCGGGAATCAATTTGAATGGCTCCAGCGCGGCTCATGCTGTCCAGCAGCGCTTTGACCGATCGGGTCTTGTTTTTCAGTACCCACTGAAAATGGGTCTCCAGCCGCCGGTTCTTGCTCAGCAAATCGTTCAGGTCGCGGTACAAAAACCGGTATTGCCAGATCAACTCAAACAGGGTGTGCATGAAAAACCAGGCATCCTCCACATCACGCACGCTGTCGCTCGCATTGAGCAGCTCGTTGAGCGCCTTTTCATAGCGGTCAAACAGCGAGTTGATCAGTTCGTCTTTGGCCGGATAGTGGTAATACAGGTTGCCGGGGCTGATGCCCATTTCCGCAGAAATCAGCGTGGTGGATACGTTGGGCTCCCCAAACCGGTTGAACAACTCCAGCGTCACCTCCAGAATGCGTTCAGCCGTGCGTCGGGGTGCTTTTTTAACCATGGCTGCTACTCAATGAACCCGCTGGTGTGCGGCGGTTTTTACCGCATCATCCAGGTCGTCCATGACTTCCTGCAGCGTCGCAATGGCGCGTCCCAACCGGGTCGGCGACTTGGCGGGTGCCGACAAATGCCTCTTGGGGTCGTCCAGCACATCATGGTTCAGGCTGATACCGTGCCGTGCCAGTTTGGCCGACAGGCCGGTCTTGCGCGAGCGCAGCATCTGGCGCGTTTGCTGGTAAGCATGCTCGGCCAAGTGGCGGCGCTGGGCATAGCTGAAGGTGTTGGCCAGGTACAACTCGGGGTCACGGTGATCGGGCTCAATCAGAATAATGTCGGTATGGGGGTAGCTGTGCGCGTAGTGCTTCATGCCCAGCTCCAGGCGGGAGTGGATCATGGAACGGAAGGTCTGGCTGAGCACTGCCGACAGGCCGCCGTCGACAATGCGGGGAATCTCCCGCTTGTGGGCGGGCAAATCCCGCTGCATCACCTTGGCCACCTGGGGTGAAGTGGCGTCAAACGGCACCAGCGGATTCAGGCAAATCATCAGGTCCACACCATCGTCCAATGCAACGGAGGCGTGCATGGTTTTTTTCAAGGCCCCATCCACGTAATACTGGTCATCAATTTCGACGGGCGGGAATAGTCCGGGCAAGGCCGAGCTGGCCTGCACGGCCTGCGAGATGGGAACGTGGTCCCATCCGGGGCGCCCAAAGGGAGCCGCCTCTCCGCTGTCGAGGTTGGTGGCAACCAGGGTCAGTTTGGTTTTGAGCTTGCGGAAATCGTTGGTTCGGCCACCGCGGCTGAACAGTCGGGCCAACTGGGTATCGACTTGCTTGTTCGAAAACACCCCCGTTGGCAAAGCCGGAGCAAGCTGCTCCAAGGCGCGCAGCATGGACTTGCGGCCTGAAGACACGTGCCATAAGGCGGACAGAACCAAGCCTGGCAGCATGATTGCGCGCCGGACAAATTCGCCATAGGCGGGTTCCATTAACCAGGACGGATCGAACGTTTCCGAAGACTCGCTGTCGTTTTCTATGAACGACGCACACAACTCGCGTGGTGACATGCCATTGGCCAATGCCGCCACGATGAAGCCGCCAGCCGACACGCCAACGTAATGGTCCAGCTTGGTGAAGTCCAGTCCGTGCAGGGATTCTTCCAGCGCGCACAGGGCGCCTACTTCATAAATCGCGCCCAAAGGCCCGCCACCAGCCAACGCCAAGGCGATCTTTGGTGGGGTATTTGTATTAGCGTTCATAGTCGTAAAGTGTAGAGTGACCCAGCGGGTTTTTTTGTTGCATTGCAGCAGGCCAAAAAAAGGGCGCCTCAGCGCCCCTTTGCGGTGTGACCACCAGAACGGTCATCAGGCCTGCGCGGGAGCTGCGGGCTCTGAAGCGGCGGCGGCGACTGCAACCTTGCGAGCCGGAGCGGCGCGTTTCGTCGCCGGTTTTGCAGCGGCTTTGACGGCTG
>JBBRYR010000063.1:0-17035 GCA_038237415.1 Burkholderiales bacterium | reverse complement strand
TCGTTGGGCTTCATCGGGCCTTTGAGGCATTGGCTGTTGAGTGCGCAAACATTGCCATCTACCGCCCTTGCTGTGTAGGTCTGGTACGGCAATCCCCTTGCTGAGATATAGATGGTGCCCGCACTGCTCATCAACTGGCCCACCTGCGCAATTCGGAAATCACATTGGTATCGAGAATGAACATCCGCGCCTAGTAGTCAAATTCAGCGGGGCGGCTCTGAATATCGAGTCGCAGTGGGCTGAGCTTGATACCGGCTTGGCCAGGAATGTCATCTATGACGCTCAGAAATGTTGGTTCGCCATGGGTTTTTAGCGTTCAAATGGGGTGTCGTGTACTTCACTTTTGAGCGCGCAGTGCTGCGCGGCTTCTTGATTTCTGTGTGCCGCCACTGTGCGGTAGCGAACATACGCTTGGGACGGCGAGCCTGCACACTCGCTATTTCAAGCCACATCACCAAACGAGGGGCTTATGCCTGATGTATTGGCTACTACTCCCGCCACGGCCGCACCGGCCGCGGTCACAGCCGCTGACCTTGCTACGCCATCTGACGCATCCGGCAGAGCGGCCGTATTCCAAGCCAAAGGCCTTTCCAAGACCTATGACATGGGTGAGGTCAAGGTCAATGCGCTGTTGGACGTGGAACTGACCATCTACAAGGGCGAGTTCATTGTGTTGCTGGGTGCCTCGGGCAGCGGCAAATCTACCTTGCTCAACATATTGGGCGGGCTGGACCGCCCCACCAGTGGCACCGCGCAGTTTGCCGACCACGACCTGACCCACGCCACAGACGACGAGCTGACGCTGTACCGTCGCGACCATGTGGGCTTTGTATTCCAGTTTTACAACCTGATTCCCAGCCTGACGGTGCGGGAAAACGTAGAGCTGGTGACCGACATTGCAAAGGACCCGATGCCCGCCGTAGAGGCGCTCACGTTGGTGGGTTTGGCCGAGCGGGTCGATCACTTTCCGTCCCAACTCTCGGGCGGAGAGCAGCAGCGTGTAGCCATAGCGCGCGCCATTGTAAAAAAACCGGAAGTCTTGTTGTGCGACGAACCCACGGGCGCGCTGGACTACCAGACGGGTAAGTTGGTGCTGGAGGTCATTGCCCGCATCAACCGCGAAATGGGTACCACCGCCATTGTGATCACACACAATGCCGCCATTGCGGGCATGGCAGACCGTGTGCTGTATCTGAGCGGCGGGCGCATTGAGCGCATCGAGCAAAACGACCACAAGGTCGCACCCTCCGAGCTGGCGTGGTGAGCCCCACGCCATGAAAACCCTCGACCGCAAACTGCTGCGTGATTTGCGTCTGATGTGGAGCCAGGCGCTCACAATCGCTCTGGTGGTTGCCAGCGGGGTGGGAGGCTTTGTCACCAGCTTCAGCGCGTTCGACTCGCTGTCGTGGTCGCGCGACAGGTACTACGCCGAGTCGCGCTTTGCCGATGTGTTCAGCAGCCTGAAAAGCGCGCCCATGGCCTTGCAGCGCCAACTTGAAATGATAGAGGGTGCGGCGCACGTACAGACAGGGCTGGCACAGGTGGTACCCATCACCATTCCGGATGTGTCGGACCCCATTGCAGGCCAGCTCATCGGCCTGGACCCCCTTGCGCCGCAGCAGATCAATGTCGTAACCCTGCGCAGCGGGCGCATGGTGGAGGTACACAGCAGTGGGTCGATTGACGCTCTGGTGTCAGAGGCCTTTGCCGAGGCCCACCAGCTCAAAGCGGGGGACGAGGTAACCGCGCTCATCAACGGCAAACGTGAACGCCTGCGCCTGGTGGGCATCGGCTTGTCGCCCGAGTACGTCTTTGCGGGATTGGGTGGGTCGCCGGATCAGCGTGGCTTTGGCATCTTCTGGATTGACCGCCAGGCCTTGGCCACTGCTTACAACATGGAAGGCGCCTTTAACCAGGTGACGGTGCGCCTGAGCCCAGGTGCCAGCGAGGGCGCAGTCATCGACCAGTTGGACCGGCTGCTTGCGCCCTACGGCGGTGTCAGCGCGCACGGGCGCGACCAGCAGATGTCGAATGTCATTCTCAGTTCCGAGATCAAGCAGCAGCGGGTGATGGGTACGGTGTTGCCCAGCATCTTTCTGGCGGTCGCTGCGTTCTTGCTCAACGTGGTGCTGGGCCGCCAGATCGCCAGCCAGCGTGAGCAGGTAGCCGCGTTGAAAGCACTGGGCTACGGCAACCGCGCCATTGGCTGGCACTACCTCAAGATGGTGCTGGTGATCGTGGTACTGGGATTGGCCGTAGGCATCGCGCTGGGTGCCTTGTTGGGCCATGGGTTTGTCGGCTTGTATGCCAAGTCATTCCGTTTTCCGGGCTTGGATTACCGGCTGGCACCGATGCTCATCGTGATGGCCGCCGGGGTCGCCATTGCAGCGGCTGTACTGGCCACCATCAGCGCCATTCGCGCCACCGTGCTGCTGGCTCCGGCCGAGGCCATGCGTCCGCCATCGCCCGGAATTTACAAGCCCATGCTGCTGGAGCGCTGGGGCATGAAGGAGTGGTTCTCTCCGCCGCTGCGCATGATTTTGCGCACCATGGAGCGCCACCGTCTGCGTACGCTGCTGACCATATTGGGCGTGGCCATGGCCATGGCCACGGTGATCACCGGTGCGTTCATGCGCGATGCGGTGGTGGTGCTGATGGATACGCAGTTCAGCCAGGTGCTGCGGGGAGATGTGTCCATCAACTTGCTGGAAGTCACGCCAGCCCGTGCACTGCAAGCCGCTGCCCATTTGCCGCATGTGACGGCGGTGGAAGGCGGCCGCAATGTGGCAGTGCGGCTGGTCAACGCCAATCACCATCACCGCGGCTTCATTCAGGGCAAAGCAGAGGTGCCCGAGCTGTTTCGCATTGTCAACATGGACAAGCAGGCTTTGAACGCTCCGCGCAACGGGCTGCTATTGACCGACCGCCTTGCGAAGAAGCTGGAGGTCAAGCCCGGTGACCTGGTGCGTGTGGAACTGCAAGAGGGCCGGCGTGAAATATTCAGTCTGCCCGTCACCGGCACGGTGCACGAGCTCTTGGGTATGAACGCCTACATGGAGCGCACTGCGCTCAACACCCTGCTGCGCGAGGGCGACCTGGTCAACCAGATCATGGTCGCGGTGGAGCGCGGCCATGAGCCGGAGCTGCTGAACCGCCTGAAGGAGTTGCCGCGCGTGGGTGTGGCCGTCAGCAAGCGGGTGATGGCGCGCAACATCACCGATGTGACAGCCCGCAACATCCTCGTCTTCAGCCTGGTGCTGACGGTGTTTGCCACCATCATCGCCGTAGGGGTGGTTTACAACAACGCGCGCATTGCGCTGGCCGAGCGCTCCTGGGAACTTGCCAGCTTGCGCGTGTTGGGCTTCACCCGCACCGAGGTGTCTGCCATTTTGCTGGGCGAGCTGGGCATTGAAATTGTGCTGGCGCTGCCCCTGGGCATGGGCCTGGGTTACCTGTTGGCGCTAGGCATTGTCACGATGATTCGCAGCGACGAGTTTTCGTTTCCATTTGCCATTCAGCCGGCCACCTACGCCTTTGCAGTGGTCTGTGTGGTGGTGGCCGGTGTCGTCAGCGCCTTGATCGTGCGCCGCCGTATCGACCAGCTCGACCTGGTCAGCGTACTCAAAACTCGCGAGTGAACCAAACATGAACCAAGAAACAAGCCAAGCGCCAAAACAAACACCAAGCCAACCGAAAGACAAGCCGGCTACTGACCAGCCTAAATCTGTTGATAAGGGCATGAAATTCAAACTCATTGTGGGAGCTGTTGTTCTGGCTCTTGTCGCCGGGCTGGTATGGGCGTTTTGGCCAAGCCCTTTGGAAGTGGAGGTAGCGCTTGTAACCCAAGGCCGATTTGAGCGCGCCGTGCAAGAGGACGGAAAAACCCGCGTGCGCGAGCGCTATGTGGTGTCCACCACGGTGGCGGGCCGCCTGTCGCGCATTTTGCTGGTGCAGGGCGACAGCGTAGTGCAAGGCGGTGCGGTGGCAGTCATCTCGCCACTGACCCCGGCCTTGCTGGATGCCCGCAGCCAAGCCGAACAGGCTGCCCGCGTGGGCTCCGCGCAAGCCGCAGTGGCGCAGGCAAAGGCCAATGTGGCGGCTGCCATTGCAGCGCTGGCGCAAAGCCGCCAGGATGTGCAGCGCAACAGCGCACTGGTACGTCAGGGCTTCATCTCAGCCGTCCAAAGCGAGACAACGCGCTTGGCTGAGCAGCTGCGTGGAACCGAGCTGGAAGCCGCCCGGCAGGCGCAAACTGCCGCCCTCTTTGTGTTGGAACAGACCCGCGCGCCTTTGCGCGACTACGGAAGCTCACGCGCAATCGCAGGCCGGGGCACCAAAGATGAAGTAGTCGTGCGCTCGCCTGTAGCGGGAAAGGTGCTCAAGATCATGTTGCAGAGCGAAGGCGTGGTGCAAGCGGGCACCGGCTTGGTGGAGATCGGTGACCCTGTAGGCTTGGAAGTGGTGGTGGACATCTTGACCCAGGAAGCCGCGCAAGTGGTGCCCGGCACGCTGGTGCAACTCCTGAACTGGGGTGGCCCTGGCGTTCTTCAGGGCAAGGTGCGTTATGTAGAGCCTGCGGCGTTTACTAAAGTGTCGGCGTTGGGTGTGGAGGAGCAGCGAGTCAACGTCATTGCCGACATCACCACCCCAACGGATACCTGGAAGGGCCTGGGTGACGGATTCAAGGTGGATGTGCGCTTGCTGGTGCAGGTAGAGGAGAACGCGGTCATGGTGCCGGTGAGTGCGCTGTTTCCCATCGGGTCACGTTCAGGTGTGTTTGTGCTGGACGGTGGACATGTGCGCTTGCAGGAAGTGACTGTGCAGGCACGCAACGGCACGCAAGCCTGGGTACCCCAGGGGCTGGTGCTGAACACGCAGGTCGTGGTGTACCCCGATATCAAGCTTAAAGACGGTGCCAAGGTCAAAGCGCGGCAGCAAAAATAGACAGTGCCGCCCTGGCCCAGGAAGGCACTGGCCACCAGCGGCCATCAGGGCCACGGATGTGCTCTACCGCACAAACCGTCCAGGTGCGAATGAATACAGTCTCAGCCTGTACGCAGCAAAAAGAACTTGAACAATGAAATACCTACCAGTCAAAACATGCCAGCACGCCATTGGCAACACGCAAATGGGTCGGCCCGTATTTTGTGGGCGGCACGTGGCACCAAACGGAGGCTATTGCGGCGGACACGTGAGCCCCAGCAATGAAATGTCCCCCCATGACAGGCAAGTCTTCCAGAAAAGCCCTGTGCCGGCTGCGCAAATGCAACTTTGTTGATAGCCGCCTGCTGCAGCGAAATAGCTACAAAACCGCCGCATGGTGCGCCACATGGTCCGCCATGAAAGTCGAGATGAAATAGTAGCCATGGTCGTAACCCGCATGGCGGCGCAGCATCAAAGGCTGATGGACCAACTGGCAAGCCGCTTCAAACAGATGCGGATGCAGCTGCTCTGCCAGAAACTTGTCGCCCAGCCCCTGGTCAATCAGAATGCCGCCCGGGTAAGGCGCTGACAATTGAGCCGCCATCAGGGCCACGCTGTCGTGCGCCGCCCAGGTGCTGGGGTCCGCACCCAAATAGCCGTTGAAAGCTTTCTGACCCCACGGGCACTGGGTGGGTGCGCAGATCGGCGCAAAGGCAGACACCGACTTGAACAGGCCGGGGTGTTTGAGCGCCAGAGACAGCGCGCCGTGCCCGCCCATCGAATGCCCGGTGATGCCGATGCGCGTGGCGTCAATCGGCAAGTGCGCAGCGACCAGAGGCAGCAACTCCTGCGTGATGTAACTCTCCATGCGGTAGTGGGCAGACCACGGCGCCTCAGTGGCGTCCAGATAAAACCCGGCCCCTGCGCCAAAGTCCCAGCTTTCAGTCTCACCGGGCACGTTGGCGCCGCGCGGGCTGGTGTCAGGGGCCATCAGCGCCATGCCATGCTGCGCGGCAAACTGCTGCGCGCCAGCCTTGGTCATGAAGGTTTCCTCGCTGCAGGTGAGCCCGGCCAGATAGACGAGCGCAGGCACCGGTTGCAACGCCGCGCCAAAGGTAGCCAGTGGCGGCAGAAACACCGAGAACTTCATCGGCAGGCCGATTGCTGTGGAGGCATGCTGGTAGAAGCGCTGCACGCCGCCAAAGCAGGCGTGTTCACTCTGCAGGGTCAATGGGTTTGGATGCATTTCACTATTCATTTGATAGCTACCCGCGCATATTGCACGGGGGCTAGAGGCCGATTGGACTAGTAAATAACCACGCCACGGATCGACTCGCCGCTTTTCATCAGGTCAAAGCCTTTGTTGATGTCTTCGAGCGGCATGGTGTGGGTGATCAGGTCGTCGATGTTGATCTTGCCTTCCATGTACCAGTCCACAATTTTGGGCACATCGGTGCGGCCCCGGGCGCCGCCAAAGGCCGAGCCTTCCCACTTGCGACCGGTCACCAGCTGGAACGGCCGGGTGCTGATTTCAGCGCCCGCTTCGGCCACGCCGATGATGATGCTGCGGCCCCAACCCTTGTGCGTGCACTCCAGCGCCTGGCGCATGACCTGGGTATTGCCGATGCACTCGAAACTGTAGTCGGCTCCGCCGTCGGTCAGCTGCACGATGGCGTCAACGATGTTGCCGCCTGCGGCTTCAATGGCTTTGGGGTTCAAGAAGTGCGTCATGCCGAACTTGCGCGCCATGGCCTCGCGCGCCGGGTTCAAGTCCACACCAATAATCTTGTCAGCGCCCACCATTTTGGCGCCCTGAATCACGTTCAGGCCAATGCCACCCAGGCCAAAGACCACCACGTTGGCGCCCGCTTCGACCTTGGCGGTGAAGAGGACGGCACCAATGCCGGTGGTGACGCCGCAGCCGATGTAGCAAACCTTGTCAAACGGCGCGTCTTCGCGAATCTTGGCCAGCGAAATCTCCGGCGCCACGGTGTAGTTGCTGAAGGTGCTGGTGCCCATGTAATGAAAAATGGGCTGGCCGTCGATGCTGAAGCGGCTGGTGCCATCGGGCATCACGCCCTTGCCTTGCGTGCCGCGAATCAGCTGGCACAAGTTGGTCTTGCGGGACAGGCAAAACTTGCATTGGCGGCACTCTGGCGTGTAGAGCGGGATGACGTGGTCGCCCTTTTTGAGCGTGGTGACGCCGGGGCCCACATCGACCACAATGCCTGCGCCTTCGTGGCCCAGGATGGCGGGGAAGATGCCTTCGGGGTCCGCACCCGAGAGCGTGTAGTAGTCGGTGTGGCAGATGCCGGTGGCCTTGATTTCAATCAGCACTTCGCCAAAACGGGGGCCTTCCAGGTCCACGGTTTCGATGGTCAGGGGGGCGCCGGCTTTCCAGGCGACTGCAGCTTTAGTTTTCATGGGGTTTTGGTGGGTTAAAAGGGAGTGCTCTGCATTGTGCCTATATCATCGATTGCAGGAGAACCATGAGCCTCAATATCCACCAACTCAGCAAGCGCTATGACGGAAACGCCGTGTTTTCCAATGTCTCGCTCGACGTGGCGCCCGGCGAGTTCGTGGCCATTGTCGGCGAGTCCGGCGTGGGTAAATCAACTCTGCTCAACTGCATGGCGGGCCTGGACCACTGGGACAGCGGCACCGTGCATCTGGACGGCACCGATATCGGCCAGCTGACCGACGATGCCCGCGCCTTGCTGCGCCGCCAGAAGGTGGGGTTTGTGTTCCAGGCGTTTCATGTGCTGGGGCATCTGGATGTCGCGCAAAACGTGGCCTTGCCTTTGCTGCTGCTGGGCACACCTGACGACGCGCGGGTGCAGGCCATGCTGGAGGCCGTGGGTCTGGACGGGCTGGGCAAGCGCCTGCCGCAGCAGCTCAGCGGCGGGCAGTTGCAGCGCGTGGCCATTGCCCGTGCACTGATTCACCGCCCCACCCTGTTGCTGGCCGACGAGCCCACCGGCAATCTGGACCCCACCACCGCCGCCAAAGTAATGGATGCGCTGGTGGCGCAGACCCGCCTGCACGGCACCTCACTGGTGCTGGTAACCCACTCGGTGGCGGCTACCGCAAAAGCGGATCGGGTGCTCAGGCTGCAGGTGGACGGGATAGCGCCAAGCTAGCGGAGTCGTCGGTCTCATCCTTGAGGCCAATACCCGTCAATTGCAGCGTGCGTGATCGCGTCAGCAGGTGGTGCAATTTGGCGGCTGCAGCGTCTACCGACAACCCTGCCGGGCGCACGTTGGATATGCAGTTGCGCTGGGCGTCGGTCGTTCCTGGGCGAGGTGCCCAGGTGATGTAAATGCCCAGGCTGTCAGGCGAACTCAGCCCGGGGCGCTCGCCAATCAACACGACCACAACTTGGGCACGCAGCGCCAGCCCCACTTCGTCACCGATGGCAACGCGTCCCTGCTGCACCAACGCTACGGGAGCAATCGACCACGCCTGTGCCGCGTCGCCGCGCAGGCGCGCTAGCACCGCAGCCAGCAAGGGCGCAGCGTTCTGGTGAATGGCCAAAGCAGAGAGTCCATCCACGATCACCAATGCCACGTCAAACTGTTCTTGGCCCGATGTCGATGTCGATGCCGACCAATGCGCCAGCGCTTGCCGCGAGTCTTCGTCCAGACGCCGGCCCAAGTCGGGGCGCTGCAGGTAGGTGGTCCGGTCCACGGCTGCGCTGTGCAATTGCAGCGTCTGCAAGCCAGCCGACTCAATCGAATCGGCCACCCCCAATGCGTCCAGTGGCAAATGCACGGCATCTCTAGCCTGCGCATGGGCGAGTTGAAAGCTCAGGTGCGCCACAGTAGGCAGGCTGTGCCCGGCGCGCCCCAGCGCAATGCGCGCATCGGTGAAGCGCTTGAGCGAATCCCAGGGCGCCAACGTCACCAGGGGCTTGTGCGTCATGCGGATGCCTCCAGCCTTTTGAGCGCCGCCGCAAATGGCGCGGGCAACCGGTCCATCAGACGGGAGGCATTGCCAGGCTCAAACACCTCCATGGTCTGCAGCCATTCCTCAAACTCCGGTGATGCACGCAGCCCCATGACCTGGCGCATGACCAACGCGTCATGGAACGATGTGCTCTGGTAATTCAGCATGATGTCGTCGGCCCCGGGAATTCCCATGATGAAGTTGCAACCTGCGACGCACAGCAGGGTCAGCAGGGCATCCATGTCGTCAGAGTCGGCCTCTGCGTGGTTGGTGTAGCAGACATCGCAGCCCATGGGAACGCCCAGCAGCTTCCCGCAAAAGTGGTCCTCCAGACCGGCCCGGATAATCTGCTTGCCGTCGAACAAATACTCGGGTCCGATGAATCCCACCACCGTGTTGACCAGCAGTGGCTTGAAAGCCCGCGCTACCGCGTAGGCGCGGGCCTCGATGGTTTGCTGGTCACACCCATGATGGGCACCCGCCGACAGCGCACTGCCCTGCCCGGTTTCAAAATACATCACATGCTCGCCGCGCAGGCCGTCTGAGAACAGGGCACCGCGCTGCATGGCCAGGGCTGCCTGGCGGGCCTCGCCCAGCAAAGCCAGGTCGATACCGAAACTGCGGTTGGTGCCCTCGGTGCCACCAATGGACTGAAACACCAGATCGACCGGCGCACCGCGCTCCATGGCCTGCAAGGTGTTGGTGACATGCGTGAGGATGCACGACTGGGTCGGAATGTTGTAGCCCGAGATCACCTCATCGAGCATGTGCAGCAGCCGCACCACCTGCGGCACGTTGTCAGTGGCGGGGTTGATGCCAATCACGGCGTCGCCGCTGCCATGCAGCAAGCCATCAAGCAGGCTGGCCGCAATGCCCGCTGCATCGTCTGTGGGGTGGTTGGGCTGCAAGCGGGTTGCCAGCCGCCCGGCCAGTCCGATGGTGCCGCGAAAGCGCGTGACGACACGGCACTTGCGGGCAATCAGCACCAGGTCTTGCACACGGCACAGCTTGCTGACTGCCGCCACCATTTCGGGGGTCAGGCCGGGGGCCAGTGCAGCCAGCGACTGTTCGTTGGCAGCGTCGCCGAGCAGCCAGTTTCGGAAATCACCCACCGTCAGATGGGCCACGGGGGCAAAGGCCGCGGCATCATGGGTATCGATGATCAGTCGGGTAACCTCGTCGGTCTCGTACGGCACCACCGCTTCGTTGAGGAAAGTGGCAAGCGGCACGTCGGCCAGCGCCATCTGCGCTGCCACGCGCTCCTGCGCATTCTCCGCAATGACACCGGCAAGGCGATCCCCCGAGCGTGCTGGGCTGGCACGACCCAACAGCGTGCGCAAATCGTCAAAGCGGTAACGGTGTGAACCAATAGTGTGCGAGTAACTCATGGCAGGAAGAAACGGAATTGGCCAACCTTAGATGGCGGTGAATCCATTGTCAACGAAGAGATGCGTTCCATTCACAAAGCTCGCCTCGTCGCTGGCGAGAAACAGCGCTGCTGCGGCCACTTCTTCGGGCTCACACATGCGCCCCTGTGCAGCGGCCATGGCAGCGGATGACACATCAACACCCAGCCGCTGCAGGGCCTCTACCTCTCGCAAACCATGCGGAGTGCGCACAAATCCCGGACAGACCGCATTGCAGCGGATACCCCGGTCCCGGTACTCGACCGCAATGGCGCGTGCAAACATGTGGCAAGCCCCTTTGGTGGTGTCATACAGCACTTCCATGGGTGTGCCCGCTACCGCCGAAATGGACGAGGTGCAGACAATAGCGCCACGGCCTGCAGCCAGCATATGGGGCAACACCGCACGCGTGACCAGGTACATGCTTTTGACATTCACGGCCATCAACCGGTCCCACTCTTCCTCGGTGGTCTCCAGAAAAGGTTTCACCACGATGGAGCCCGCATGGTTGAACAGCACATCGACGGTTTGCCATTCTTGCACCACACGTTTCACGGCACTGGCCACAGCAGCCGACTGCGAGACATCCACTTCGATGGCCATCGCCTGTCCGCCCGCATCAAGAATGGCCCGTACGGTTTCAGCAGCAGCCACGGCATTGATGTCCAGCACCGCAACCCGGGCGCCCTCGGCAGCGAACAGCCGGGAGGCCGCTCCGCCGACGCCGGTTGCGCCCCCGGAAATAATGGCCACCCGGCCCATGAGACGATCGCTCATAGCTGCCCCTATTTGGCACCAACCAGGGCGCGTTCAGCAGCGGCAATCTGGGCCTGGCGGCGTGCCACTTCATCGCCCACGGGTGGGCCTTTGAAACGGCGGCGCTCAAACCCGAACCACACGATGGCGGTGACCACCAGAAACGCACCGGTGATCCACAACGCCGCATCATTGGGCGGCTGCACACCCAGATAGAAGATCAATGCAATGGCCAAAATTGCGAGCACACCGACGATGCGAAAGGCAGGGCCCATGTCCCACGGACCCATCTTGGTCCATGTCCGTCCGTAGGCAAACAGACCAGCAATGACGGGAAGCCCGTAAGACAAGAAGATGAAGATGACTGTGACGGACACGATGGTCGCGTAGGCCGGTGTGTAGAGCGTGAAGGCAATCGAGATGAACGCTGCAGTCCAGATGGCCGCTACCGGTGTACGGAATTTCGCATGCACGCGCTTCAGTGCGCCCGAGGCAGGCAAACCACCATCCCGCGCAAACGCATAAATCATACGGGAGGCCGATGTGACTGTGGCAAGGCCGCAGAGAAACTGGCAGACCAGAATCAACACCTCCAAAACCATCTTGAGCGGCAAGGGAAGCAAGGCATCCAGTGTCACAAAAAATACATTCCATCCGCTGGCAGCGGCCTTGTCCATATCGGGAATGGCGAGGACAAAGGCAGACAACATGATCCAGCCCGCCAGTGCGGACCACAGCACCGAGTTGACGATTCCTTTGGGAACGGCACGCGCAGCGTCATGGGTTTCTTCTGCGGTGTGGGCTGACGCGTCAAACCCGGTGATGGTGTAGATGGGCAACAAGAGCCCCAGCCCAAAGAGCAACAACATGCTGTCGGTGGCAGGCCAGACGTCGCCACCCGCTGGGCCACTGTAGTTCTTGAAGGTCCACAGGCGGGAGATATCCCAGGAAGGAGCATAGGCAAGCAGCGCGACGGTAAGACCCAGTGCCACCGCGAATATGAGGTAGCCGGAGAAGTCTGTCAGTTTGGCGGTGAACCGGATGCCCACGTGGTTGCAAACGGCCTGAATCACCGTGATGCCCACAACAAAGGCCGCCTGCAAGCCAAAGCTGGCCTCCAGCCCCAAAGAGCTCCCGAAGGCCCCTATGAAGAAGTTGAAGGTACCCACGTTGATGGCACCCAGCACGGTGACCAGCCCCAGCAGGTTCAGCCACGCCGTCAGCCAACCCCAGCCGCGGCCGCCCAAAATGGAGCCCCAGTGGTACAAGCCGCCTGCAGTGGGGTACGCCGATCCGATTTGCGCCATGCCCAGCGCAAATATCAGACTGATGGCGCAACCCATGATCCAGCCGATGCCAATAGCAGCACCACCCGCGCCACTGATACCCTGGCCCAGCGAGTTGATGCCGCCCGACAAAATGCAGATGATCGAGAAGGAAATGGCGAAGTTCTGGAATCCTTTCATGTTGCGCGCAAGTTCTTGGGCATAGCCCATGCTGTGCAGCAACTTCAAGTCTTCATCGGCTGTTTTATGCGGTTGATCTGACATGGTTTCCTCCGGAATGGGCGAACAACAAAGTACGCTTTTCAGCGTGCGTGCACACATGTTAGAAAGCCGGCCGCTGCCCGCGCTATCCCAAATCGGCAATTGAAAAAACTATTTCCCCAATGGCATAAAACTTGCAGAATGCGGACGTGGCTTCGCTTAGACATCCCATTCCGGTGCAACACATCGAGGGCGCACATGCGCGCTTCGACGGCGTGTCCGCTTCTCTTTTTGACGATATTGATGAGCAGGCCGCCAGTCTCAACGGATGGAACCAGAATTACCTGCAGTTGTCCGCCGGAGTTTTTCAGGGGAGCGTTGACCGCCTGAAGCTCGAAGGCGTCAGCCTGTTCATTGAGGACCTGCACCAGGCGGTGCACCAAACAGGGAAAGTGCGGCCCGACGTCGTGGCCTTCGGCGTTCCCCTGCTGCTAAGCGGTGATGCATTTTTTTGCGGACACGTAGGCACAGGGTGCGAACTGCACGTTTTCTCCGGCACGGAAGGGTTCGAATTTCGTTCACCCCAGCGGCATGTCATGCTGGGTATTGAAATTGACTTGCCGCTATTCAATGCACTGTTTTGTGACGACACGCTGGACCGGGCCAACACCATTGCGGAGAAGGCACACCTGCATTTTGGTGAGCCCACAGCCATGGACGCATTGCGCAATTGTGCGCAAGACCTTTTTTCTGCTGCAAGGCAAAACCCCGCATGGCTGGCATCGGCCGTGCCATCAGGCCATGTGCACGACGGGTTGCTGGACAAGCTCATTGCAGTGTTAGGAGATTGCTCCATTGATTCCATGCCCGAACATGACCGGCGCAGAACGTCTGCCTCCTATGCGGCCCTGGAGCGGCGCGCGCACGAATGGGTGGTGTCCCGACTGGATGACCCGCCTACGGTCGCCGAACTGTGCCAAACGCTGGGAGTCAGCCGCAGAACGTTGCAGAATTGTTTTCAGGCAACATGGGGGATGGGTCCCCTCGCTTGGCTTAACACGCTGCGCTTGAATGCAGTACGGCTCAGGCTGAAGTCCGCCGCAACGGTTACCGAGGCGGCCACACAGTTTGGCTTCTGGCATTTTGGGCACTTCGCGTCCGACTACCACGCGCTGTTTGGCGAGTTGCCCTCTGACATGCTGTGCAAGCACCAGGGCCGAAATGCCCGCGCCGCGCACGGCCACACCCCCACCGGGTAAACCATAGGACTGCACCTTTTGAATTGACATAAAAATGTCATTTGGTTGTCTTAGTCTCTCATCTGTTGCTATTTTCAGCTTCAACTCCAACCTGAATAGGGATACACCATGAAATTCAAACGTGCACTCATCGCGGCTGCTGTCACAGCCATCGGCTTGGCCGGCTCCGCCATGGCCCAAGAGAAAACCCTTCGTCTGTTGACATGGGCCGACTACGCACCCGCAGCAGTGGTGGCGCAGTTTGAACAGGAGACCGGCTACAAGGTGGAGCTGACCCTGTCCAACAACGAAGAAATGATCTCCAAGCTGCGTGCCACGGGCGGCGCAGGCTTCGACCTGGCACAGCCCTCGCAGGACCGCATCACGGGTCCACAGGCCGAGTTCGGCATTTACAAACCCATGGACCTGAGCAAGCTCAAAGCCGAGCTGTTCATTCCCTCCATGCTGGAAGCCACCAAAGGCAACACCACGCTGGCTGGCAAGGTCTACGGTCTGCCACACATCTGGGGTACCGATGGCCTGGTAGTCAACACCAAGCTGACACAAATGGCCGACTACCCCGACCTGTGCCGCGCCGATGTGAAAGGCAAAGTGGCCGTGCGCCTGAAGCGCCCTACGCTGCTGGCCTTTGCGTTTGCATCCGGCAAGAACCCCTTCGCGCTGTACAACGACCCCAAGGCCTATGGCGCCTTGATGGACGAAGTGGGCAAGACCATGATTGCCTGCAAGGGCAACGTGAAGTTCTATTGGGACAACAAGGACCAGTTGCTCAACGGCATGCGCACGGGTGAAATCGTGGGCGCCATGATGTGGGACACGGGCGGCTGGAAGCTCAACGGCGAAAAGCCCGAGATTCAATTCATCGCCCCCAAGTCGGGCGCACTGGGCTGGATTGACACCTTTGCTATCCCTGCCAAAGGCAAGAACGATGCAGCGGCTTACGCCTGGATCAATTTCAACATGCGCCCGGAGATTGCAGCCAAAGTGGCTGGCTCTGCCGGTAACTTCACTGCATCCAAAGGTGCGGACCAGTTGATGGATGCCAAACTCAAGGCCCAGTTTGCGGCCAGCTTCCCTGAAGCCGCGCTGAAAAACGTGAAGTGGTACCCCGCTGTACCCGCTGGTGTGGAAGAAATCGAAGGCCGCGTGCTGGACCGCATCAAAGCGGCCAACTAAGCGATTCCTTGACCACGACGCAACCCGACCTCGAAGCCGTAGGCGTTGGCAAACGCTACGGCGGCTTTTTGGCGGTGGACGACCTGTCGTTCACCGTCGAGCGGGGCAGTTTCTTTTCCATCCTCGGCCCCTCGGGCTGTGGCAAGACCACACTTCTGCGCATGGTGGCGGGTTTTTTAGGGCCCGACTCCGGCGAGATTCGCATCGGTGGCAAAGCCATGAATGGCGTGCCACCCAACCAGCGCCCGGTGAACATGGTGTTCCAGCACCTGGCCTTGTTCCCCATGATGAATGTCGGCGAGAACGTGGCCTATGGCCTGGCACGGCGCGGTATTGCACGCGACGAGATCAAACGCCGCGTCGGCGAGATGCTGGAGCGCGTAAGCCTGCCCGGGGCACAGGGCAAGCGGGTGGACCAGCTCTCGGGCGGGCAAAAACAGCGCGTGGCCATTGCCCGCAGCCTGGTGCTGGAGCCCACCCTGCTGTTGCTGGACGAACCGCTGGGCGCACTGGACTTGAAGCTGCGCGAGCACATGAAAATTGAGCTCAAGCAACTGCAGGCCGCCTTTGGCACCACCTTTGTCTACATTACCCACGACCAGTCGGAAGCATTGGTGCTGTCCGACCATGTGGCGGTCATGAACCATGGCCGGTTTGAGCAACTGGGCACGCCCCAGAGTTTGTACTACCAGCCGCAAACACCGTTTGTGGCGGGCTTTGTCGGTGCCAACAACCGGGTGCAGGGCAAGGCAACCGGTGTGAACGGCGAGGTGGTGGCAATCACCAGCGCACACGGGCTGGTGATGCATGCGCGCCATGCGCAGGTACAAGGCACCATCAAGCCGGGCGATGCCGTAGAGGCTTTTGTGCGCCCGGAGGTTGCGCGGCTTGCGCGAACCGCTACCGAATTCATAGCAACCGGCCAACCCCACTACACCGGCAGGATTGAGAGCTTGCTGTTTGACGGCGCCAACTCCGCCGTGCTGCTGCGCGAAAAGGCCACCCAGGCCGAGTTCCGCATAGCCCTGCCGCAAACCGGCCAGTTTGCGGACCTGCGCGCGGGTGAAGACGTGGTGTTTGGTTTTGATCCGCAACGTGCCGTGTGCTTTGCCGCACCGGCAAAGAGCGACAGCAGCGATGCCAGCTAACGCCAACACAGGTCAGGCCAGGCTGATGGCCATGCTGCTGCTGGCCCCCGCGCTGCTGTGGCTGGTGGGTTTGATTGTGCTGCCACATGCCGAGTTGGCCGTGCTGTCGCTGCGCGCACGGGTGGCACCCCGGGTGTATGAGCCCAGCTTCGCGCAATACCTGACGTTTATTGACGAGCCCCTGTACTGGCGCACCTTTGTGCGCACGGCGCTCATGTCGATACTCGCCACCGCCATCACGCTGCTGATGGCTTTTCCCATTGCCTGGACGATTGCCAAGATTGCACGCGGGCGGGCCCAGTCGATGCTGTTCATTTTGTGCCTGATTCCGTTTTGGGTGAGCGAGACGGTGCGCACCCTGGGCTGGATGATTCTGCTGCGCGAGTCCGGCGTGTTGCCGGGGCTGATGGTGTGGCTGGGCCTGACGCCTGCGCCCGTGGAGCTGCTCTACCACGACGCCACCATTCTGGTGGGGCTGGTCTACACCTCGATGCTGTTCATGGTGATTCCGCTCATCAGCGCGCTGGAGAGTCTGGACGATTCGCTCATTGAGGCTGCCTACGACCTCGGCGGCAATGGCTGGTCCATCCTGCGGCAAATCATCATTCCGCACGCCGCGCCGGGCATGGTGGCGGGCTGCATTGTGGTGTTCATGCTCACGCTGGGCAACTACCTGACGCCCACGCTGCTGGGCGGCAAAAACTCACTGTGGTTTACCGAGCAAATTTATACCCAGTTCATCACCCGCTTCAACTGGGAGCAGGGTGCCGCGTTTGGCTTTTTGCTGCTGGGCCTGTCCACAGCCATCGTGTGGCTGGGGCTCAAACTTTCGGGCCAGAAGTTTGGTGAAGTGATGCAGCGCTCATGATCCCCTCCCTCCCCCGCCCTGCCTGGCTGCGCGCCAGCACCGTGGTGTACGGTGTGCTGTTCTTTGC
>JBBRYR010000062.1:0-18064 GCA_038237415.1 Burkholderiales bacterium | reverse complement strand
GATGGGTTGATCAATTTGGTGGCCTGGGGCGGAATCGAACCACCGACACAAGGATTTTCAATCCTCTGCTCTACCGACTGAGCTACCGGGCCTGAGCCTGAAATTATAGCAGCAAGAATTGCACTATCTTCGATTCTCCAGTCAGATACCGTTTCGTTTACCGCGTGTCAGGTCTACGCCTAGCTGCTTGAGCTTGCGGTAGAGATGGGTTCGCTCCAACCCGGTCTTTTCAGCCACGCGCGTCATTGATCCATTTTCCTTGGCGAGGTGATACTCAAAGTACGCTTTTTCAAACTCGTCACGTGCTTCGCGCAAAGGCTTGTCGAGTACAAAGTTCTGACTGGCCTGGAGCCCGGTATCCGCGATCCCTGCAGCGACCGGCTGCACCAAGGTCACTGTTTCAATTGAGGAAACTGACACAAGCGTCTCCATCATTGGCACCGGCTTGCGCAGACTTCCGCGTGCGAGGCCCTGCTCGACCGCTTTCAACAGTTTTTGCATCGTAATGGGTTTCTCCAGAAACGCCATTGCCCCGATCTTGGTCGCCTCAACTGCTGTGTCGATAGTGGCGTGGCCACTCATCATGATGACCGGCATCGTTAGTACACCGGTGGAAGACCACTCCTTCAGCAACGTCACCCCGTCGGTGTCGGGCATCCAGATATCCAGCAACACGAGATCTGGTCGCTCACGCAACCGCGCAGCCCTTGCCTGCGCCGCATTTTCCGCAAGTTCTACCGTGTGACCTTCGTCGTTCAAAATTTCCCAGAGCAGGTCACGAATACCGTGCTCATCGTCAACAACCAGAATGTTTGCCATGGTGTACGCATTACCCCTTAGATGCCATTGCTTGCGCTCAGGTCTGAGCGCTGTTATCCGCGGCCAATGATAACGACACTTGTGCACCCACCACGACGCCGTCCACCATGCGGTTGGCGATGTCGACGCGCGAGCCGTGTTCGTCAGCAATTTTTTTGACGACTGCA
Organism: Burkholderiales bacterium; assembly: GCA_038237415.1. Classification (GTDB taxonomy): domain Bacteria; phylum Pseudomonadota; class Gammaproteobacteria; order Burkholderiales; family Burkholderiaceae_C; genus Allorhodoferax. Next base: position 17,078 of record JBBRYR010000062.1, on the reverse strand, counting down.
AGCCCCAGACCGGTCCCTTTGACTTTGGTGGTGACGTAGGGCTCAAAAGCACGCTTAAGAATATGGTCCGTAAAACCAGTCCCACGGTCTAACACGCCAAGGCGAACACGCCCCGTATTTTTTTGCCATTGAGTGCGCACTATCACTGCGCGATCTTCCATCGAAATGGCATTGGCAGACTCCGTGGCATCCTGGGCGTTTTGTAATAAATTGTGTATGACTTGGCGTAACTGGTGGGCATCTCCCATCACGAGAGGGCACGCAGCATCCAACTCCAGGCGCACGGGTACCACCGTACTGCCGGCATCATAAAGTTGCACGACATCCTGCACCATCGCATTGAGATCCAACGGCGCGAGTTCTGCTGCGGGCAAGCGGGCGTAGTCACGAAACTCATTGACCAGCCGCTTCATGGCATCCACCTGGTCGACGATTGTTTTGACGGATTTGGTGAGTATGGCTTGATCGGCCGACTCCAATTTTCCGTTCAGTTTCATTTCCAACCGCTCGGCGGATAACTGAATGGGCGTGAGGGGGTTCTTGATTTCATGGGCGAGACGCCGAGCCACTTCACCCCAAGCCTGCGCCCGTTGCGCTGAGACGATTTCGGAAATATCGTCGAACACAAGCAATCGCGCATTTCCAGGCAACTCTGCCCCACGCGCAACCAGCGTGAGCGCGCGATCAAACGGTCCATGCGAAGAGGCGCCATTACCCCCCAGTTCAAACGACTGTTGCCAATGATCAAGCCCATGCTCAGCACGTTGTGTCAAAAAATCCACGAACTGCAATTGCACTGCGCGTCCGAAATCTTGCAAACCTTCGATGTCCGACAACAATTCACCCTCGTGGGCGACGAGTGGAACCCCGAGAATACGGGTTGCACCGGGGTTGGACGACCGTATTTCACCCCGCTCACCCAGCACCAGCACGCCGGCGGTCAGGTTGTCGAGGATCGTCTGCAGGTTCGCCCGCGCAGCGTCAACCTGCTCCATGCTGTTTTGCACGGCTTGGCGCGCGTCTGCCAGCTGCTCTGTCATGGAAGCAAAAGCGCGGGTCAAGCCGCCCAGTTCGTCTTTGCCTTTCATTGCGAGCTTGGGAGTAAAGTCCCCAGCAGCGACTTGGCTGACACCCTCGGCCAGCAATAGCAGGGGTCGGGCAATCTGGTTGCCCAGAATTACGGCCAGCAGGATGGCGCCAAAAACCGCCAGAAACAAGCTGAGAGTCAGCGTTCCAATGTACATGCGCTTGAGGCCTTGTCGACCCAATGCCCGCTCTTGATATTCACGATTGGCACTTTCAACCGCCAGCGCATTTGCCACAAGATTTGGGGGCAGAGCCTTCGAAACCAGCAAGAATCGGGCATCTGCAGTCAGTCCCAACGCGGTGCTTGAAATAGGTATCAGAACTTTGATTCGGGCATTGGCTAACGCTCCCGGAACAAGGTCCTCAAGACCTTCAACCCAGGACAACACCCTGTCACTCCGAGCCGAACGGAATTGACTGGTTGACGGCTTGTCTGGGCTTAGCTGCAAGCGTGATTGACCGGCACTCGCGATAAGCTTGCCCGACGCGCCCCACACCGTGAGATCAGCCGCACCCAGCTGATCCACCAGCCGATCCAATAGTAGTCCGGTTGTAGTATCTGGATTCTCCGAAATTTGTGAGGCTGCAGACCGTGATTTTCCGATCAGGTCATTGGAAAGCGTGTCCAGCGTTACCCGCCCAAGGTTCAATCCAGCCTCCAGTGCACCTTCAACTTTCACATCAAACCAAGTTTCTATGGAGCGGGACACAAATTGGTAGGACACCACATAGATCAGCAAACCGGGCGCAAAGCCAACCAATGCAAAAATGGTAGCCAGTTTGACCAGCAATCGACTCCCGAACTTGCCTTCGCGCAAACGCACCAGCAATCGGTATCCCACCCACACAATTGCAAAAAAGAGGAGCGAAGCGACTACGACATTGATGGCAAAAAGCCGAGCGTAGTTGGCCTCGTACATCTCCCGGTTATTGGTTGCCTGCATCAACAGATACAACAGGACGAACCCAATCACCACCATGGTCATCGCCCCGACAGAAATAGCCCAACGCGTGGTGCGGGAACTATGACGAACTGCGGCCGTGCGGGGGGGCTCGGGCTTCATTTGACCGAGCTCAAAGACAGCGGTGCAATGACCGTTGCGGCAAGATCCCAGTCGGATTGGCCCAGGGTTCCAATTTGAAATGGCCGAGGCAATTGGTTGAGATCCAGCCGAAAACGGAACTCCACCTTGTACTTAATCGACAGGTCCAGTTCAGATGCGTCAGCAATCTTCCAGCGTGATACCCGCTTGATAGCAGCGAGTGCCTGCGCCAACGTGTCATAACTTTGGTTGAGGGCCAGGCCCAACACAGCGTCGCGACCTGCGCCGGTCGCAACATTCAGTCGCCACCGGCGGGTGAGCGGCTGGTAGGCCAGCCGCATGTGGCGCTCCGCGTTACCCACCTGTTTGTCGTACCAATACCACCGTTCGCGAAGGAGGCTCGTCTCTGTCACAAAAAACAGGGGTACCCCCTTCAAAAGGGCGTCTTCAACTACCGTGGGAAGTTCAAAAAGAACCTGCGCTGAAACCAAAATTTCATCGTCCGAACGCTCAACCTTGAACTGGGAGATTTCAGTGACGTTTTGGGCCTGTGCATGGACGGCCGCAGCCAATATTCCCAGAATGCAAAACAAGCGTATGGCCCGGTCAAGCCATCCGTTTTTGCAGCAGTGCGTAATAAAAGCCATCATGATCAGTACGCTGATTGTCCGGGACGACACCCGCTTTGGCGCCATTTTGGGGCATTAAATGCCCCGGCGATGGCAGCAAAACTGCCTCGGTGTTGTGTGCAAGGAACGTTTGAACCTGGTCTTGACCTTCTGCGAGAAACAGGGAGCAAGTGCAATACAGCAATCGGCCACCCGGCTTCAATAGAGTCCAGAGGGTCTGTAACATTTGTTTTTGCAGCTCGGCCAGCTTCGCAATATCGGCTTCGCGGCGCAACCAGCGCACGTCCGGGTGGCGGCGAACAATACCGGAAGCGGTGCAAGGAGCATCCAGCAGGATGGCATCAAAAAGCTGCCCATCCCACCAACCCTGCGGACGTGACGCGTCTGCAGCCAATACGTGGGCATGGAGCCCAAGACGGCCAAGATTCTGCGTGATCCGCACACAACGCTTGGGATCAATATCGAGGGCGCTCACATCGCACTCCGACAGCTCAAGCAAGTGCCCTGTTTTACCCCCCGGCGCGGCGCAAGCGTCCAGAATGCGAAGGGCTGTGCTTGTGGCCAGACCCTCCAGGAGCAGGGGCGCTGCAATCTGGGCGGCCGCGTCCTGCACAGATACCATTCCCTGGTCGAAACCAGGTATGCGCTGCACGGGTATGGCCTTATGCAACACAACCGCACCGCCGACCTCCACATGGGCGTCAATGCCAGCCTGCGCCAGCTGGGTCAAATAGTTCGCCTGGCTGGTTTTACGCACGTTGAGGCGCAGTGTCATGGGAGCGTGGGAATTCGAGGCTTCCAGAATCTCACGCCAGCGGGTGGGGTGTTCGTGCTGAACGCGCTTGATCCACCACAGCGGATGATTCCAGAATGCAACCGGATCCGCGTCGGTGGCAGCCACCAGGGCATCGCGCTCGCGGAGAAAACGCCGCAAACAGGCATTCAGAAAGTTCGCCTGGCCCTTGGTCGCCGCACCTCGCTTGGCCGCTTCCACCGCCTGGTTGACCAAGGTGAACATGTCATAGGGTGCATCTGTGTCACGCCACGCCAGCGCGAGTGCAACACACAGGAGCGCATCTGCCGCTGGAGGCGGCAATTTGGTCGCCAGCTTCTTCCGGAGTGCTTCCGCGCGCCCCAGATTGCGCCAAACATAAAACGCGAGTGCCTGCACGCCGGGACGCAGCTCCGCAGATACGTCCTCTATGGCAGCAGTACCAGACACACCGTTTCGCACGGATTGAATAACGGCAGCAGTGGCCTGCAACTGTCGCCACAAAGGTATGGTTTGTTCAGGATAATTCATGGTGCTTTCACAACAAGCCTGCGGGCTTGAAACCCAAAATGCCGACGATGAGTCGAGCTGGGAATTGGACAATAGCTTCGTTGTATTTGGTCAAGATCTGATTAAATCCACCACGAGCGGTTTGCACCTTGACGGTGGCGGCATCCCACTGCAACTGCATTGCTGCGGGCACTGCGGGTCCGACCAAGTCCGCGGGTACTTCGCGTAAATTCATCCACGCGTTTTGCACCGCATCGAACGCATCCGAGACAAGCGCAAGAGGTTCTGGCGACAACGGTGTGCCCTTTGCCGCTTTTAGCGCGCGGTCCAGCGTTTGCAACAAGTTGAGCAACTGCGCCCACTCCGGCGGCAAATATTCGGCCATGGGTGCTGGGCCCGCACCGGGAACCGCGAGATGCGCACTGACCAGCTCGCCATATTGCTTCATGTGTTTTTCGACCGACCCCAATGCGGCAAACCCACGCGCGCGCATGCGCATCAGCCGGTTATACACGCCAACTCCCCAAAAAATGGCCAGCGCCAGCAAGATCCAAAGCAATACTGAACCGCTCATGACTTTCCAATAAAAAAACCCCAAGCCCCTCGTGAAATGGGCTTGGGGTGCTACGTTTAGTGTAGCAGCTCGACCTTACTCGCTGGCCGACCCTTCGCCGGCGGGTTCATCACCAACCGTCTCAGTCTCGCCCGCCAACTCCGCCGCTTCCGCATCGGCAATAGCCCGACGCTCGGCATCATCCATACTTTCACGCACTTTGCGGGCTTCGTGGTATGCCAAACCGGTACCTGCTGGAATCAGCCGGCCGACAATGACGTTTTCCTTCAAGCCGCGCAGTTCGTCGCGCTTGCCCATGATGGCCGCTTCGGTCAGCACACGGGTGGTTTCCTGGAAGGAAGCCGCGCTGATAAAGCTGTCCGTGGACAACGATGCCTTGGTAATACCCAGAAGCAGGTTGGTGAAGGTGACTGGAATCTTGCCTTCCCCACGCAGTGCATCGTTGGTATTGAGCATTTCAGAGCGCTCAACTTGTTCACCATTGATGTAGCTGGAGTCGCCTGCATTCTCGACCACCACACGGCGCAGCATCTGACGAACAATCACTTCGATGTGCTTGTCGTTGATCTTCACGCCCTGCAAGCGATACACGTCCTGAACCTCGTCCACGATGTAGCGAGCGAGTTCTTCGGAACCCAGCAAACGCAAGATGTCTTGCGGGTCGGCAGGTCCGTCCACAACGCTTTCGCCCTTGTTCACAACCTGGCCTTCGTGGACCAGAATGTTCTTCTCCTTTGGAACGAGGTCTTCCCAGACCTTGCCATCCGGATCAGTGATCTGCAGGCGAATCTTGCCCTTGGTCTCTTTACCAAACGACACGGTACCGGTGATTTCAGCCAGTGTTCCCTTGTCCTTGGGGGTACGGGCTTCAAACAACTCGGCCACACGCGGCAAACCACCGGTAATGTCACGGGTTTTCTGCCCTTCGATTGGAATACGGGCCAGCACTTCGCCTGGGCCCACATCCATGCCGTCACGCACCTGCACCAGCGAACCGACAGGGAAGCCAATGGTCACCGAGTGATCGGTTCCAGGAATCTTCACCTCGTTACCAGACGCATCAATCAGCTTGACCTGTGGGCGAACGATCTTGGTAGCGCCACGGCGCTTGGGATCGATAACCACCATGGTCGACAGACCAGTAACCTCGTCCACCTGCTTGGCAACAGTCAAGCCCTCTTCCACATTCTCGAAATGTGCCTTACCAGCAAATTCGGTAATGATGGGACGGGTCAGCGGATCCCAGTTGGCAAGAATGGCACCCGCCTTGACGGCCTGGTCAACCTTGACATTCAGAATCGCACCGTATGGCACTTTATGACGCTCTCGCTCGCGGCCATGCTCGTCGTGAATGACGATTTCACCGGAACGGGAAATCACCACCAACTCCTTCTTGCTGTTGGTCACATAACGCATCGTCGCGTTGAAACCAATATTGCCGTTGGACTTGGCTTCCACACTGGACGCAATGGCTGCACGCGATGCCGCACCACCGATGTGGAACGTACGCATGGTCAGCTGGGTTCCAGGCTCACCAATAGACTGGGCAGCGATCACACCGACGGCTTCGCCGAAGTTGATCAAACCACCACGGCCCAAATCGCGTCCGTAGCACTTGGCGCAAATACCAAAGCGGGTTTCGCAAGTCAATGCCGTACGGACTTTGACTTCGTCAACGCCAGCGATTTCCAGCATGTCGATAAGGTCTTCGTCCAGCATGGTTCCGGCATCCGCCAGCACCGACCGGTTCTCTGGATGCAATATGTCGTCCGCCGCGGTACGTCCCAAAATGCGGTCGCGCAGTGACTCAATCACTTCGCCGCCTTCAACGATGGCGCGCATCAGGTAACCGGCATGGGTACCGCAATCCTGTTCGGTAACGACCAGATCCTGGGTCACGTCGACCAGACGGCGCGTCAGGTAACCGGAGTTGGCTGTCTTCAACGCCGTATCCGCGAGACCCTTACGCGCACCGTGGGTGGAGATAAAGTACTCCAGCACGTTCAGGCCTTCGCGGAAGTTCGCGGTAATAGGCGTCTCGATGATGGAGCCGTCCGGCTTGGCCATCAAGCCCCGCATACCAGCCACCTGGCGGATCTGGGCGGCAGAACCGCGGGCACCGGAGTCGGCCATCATGTAGATGGAGTTGAACGACTCTTGCTGCACCTGGTTGCCATGGCGGTCGGTAACCATCTCTTTGGACAGTTTGGCCATCATCACCTTGGACACTTCGTCGCCCGACTTGCCCCAGATGTCCACCACCTTGTTGTAACGCTCACCGGACGTCACCAAGCCCGATACGTATTGCTGCTCAATTTCCTTGACCTCGCGTTGTGAGCGGGCAATGATTTCATGCTTTTCGTCAGGCACCAGCATGTCGTCAATGCAGATCGAGATGCCGGCTTTTGTTGCCAGACGGAAACCCGCCTGCAACAGCTTGTCGGCGAATACGACCGTATCCTTCAAGCCACACTTGCGGAACGACACATTGATCAGCTTGGAGATTTCCTTCTTCTTCAACGCTTTGTTGATGTTGGAGAACGGCAAACCCTTGGGCAGAATCTCGGAAAGCAGCGCACGGCCTGCAGTGGTTTCCCACAGCTGGGTCGACGGTGTCAGCTCGCCGGTTTCCTTGTCTTTTGTGTACTCCGTCAAGCGCACATTGATGCGTGCGTTCAACTCGACCTCACCCGCGTCAAAGGCACGCTGGACTTCACCGGTATCGGAGAAGATCAGACCCTCACCCTTGCCATTGATACGCTCGCGGGTTGTGTAGTACAGACCCAGCACCACGTCTTGCGAAGGAACGATGGACGGCTCGCCGTTGGCAGGAAACAGGATATTGTTGGATGCCAGCATCAGTGTGCGGGCTTCCATCTGTGCTTCGACCGACAGGGGCACGTGAACAGCCATTTGGTCACCGTCGAAGTCGGCATTGAAGGCCGCACAAACGAGAGGATGCAACTGGATGGCTTTGCCTTCAATCAGGATGGGCTCAAACGCCTGAATACCCAACCGGTGCAGCGTAGGCGCACGGTTCAGCATGATCGGGTGTTCTTTGATGACCTCTTCCAGAATGTCCCAAACCACGGGCGTGCCGGACTCAACTTCTTTCTTGGCGGCCTTGATGGTGGTCGCAATGCCCATCGATTCAAGACGCGCAAAAATGAAGGGCTTGAACAACTCCAGCGCCATCAACTTGGGCAAACCGCACTGGTGCAGTTTGAGGGTTGGGCCCACAGTAATAACCGAGCGACCCGAATAATCGACGCGCTTACCCAACAAGTTCTGACGGAAACGACCGCTCTTACCCTTGATCATGTCCGCAAGGGACTTGAGCGCGCGCTTGTTGGCGCCCGTCATGGCCTTGCCACGGCGACCGTTGTCCAGCAAGGAGTCCACGGCCTCCTGCAGCATGCGCTTTTCATTGCGTGCAATGATTTCAGGCGCTTTCAGCTCCAGCAAACGGCGCAGACGGCTGTTGCGGTTGATCACGCGGCGATACAGGTCGTTCAGATCAGAGGTTGCAAAACGACCGCCGTCCAGGGGAACCAGCGGACGCAAGTCTGGTGGCAGCACAGGCAGCACGTCCAAGACCATCCACTCGGGCTTGATGCCCGATTTCTTGAAGGCTTCCAGCACTTTGAGACGCTTGGAGTTCTTCTTGATCTTGAGCTCGGAGCCGGTCAGGTCGTTACGCAGACGCTCGATCGAGCCATCAATGTCAATGCTTTGCAGCAAATCCTTGATGCCTTCGGCGCCCATCTTGGCCTGGAATTCGTCGCCATATTCCTTGAACTTGGCGTCATAGTCGTCCTCGGACATGATGCTGAATTTCTTCAGCGGTGTCATGCCGGGATCGGTCACCACATACGCTTCAAAGTACAACACGCGTTCGATATCGCGCAGGGTCATATCCAGCACCAGGCCCAAGCGGCTTGGCAGGGACTTCAGGAACCAGATATGGGCGCACGGTGCGGCCAGATCAATGTGGCCCATGCGTTCGCGACGCACCTTGGTCTGTGTGACTTCAACGCCGCACTTCTCGCAGATGACACCGCGGTGCTTGAGGCGCTTGTACTTGCCGCACAGGCATTCGTAGTCTTTGATAGGTCCAAAGATCTTGGCGCAAAACAGACCATCACGCTCAGGTTTGAAAGTGCGGTAGTTGATGGTTTCAGGCTTGCGCACTTCGCCGAATGACCACGAGCGGATCTTTTCGGGCGAAGCCATGCCAATCTTGATGGCACCGAAGTGCTCATCGGGCGTGAACTGCTTGAACAGGTCGAGTAATGATTTCATGGGTTAAATCCTTTTCTTGTTCGCAATCAGCTACGCTCAAGTTCAATGTCGATGCCCAAGGAACGAATTTCCTTGACCAGCACATTGAACGATTCCGGCATACCGGCTTCGATCGAGTGTTCGCCCTTGACGATGCTCTCGTACACCTTGGTTCGACCTTGCACGTCATCGGATTTGACGGTGAGCATTTCCTGCAGGGTATAGGCAGCGCCGTACGCTTCAAGTGCCCACACCTCCATCTCGCCAAAACGCTGTCCACCAAACTGTGCTTTACCACCCAACGGCTGCTGGGTAACCAGGCTGTAAGGACCGGTCGAGCGAGCGTGCATCTTGTCATCGACCAAGTGGTGCAGCTTCAGGAAGTGCATGTACCCAATGGTCGTGGGGCGCTCAAACGGTTCACCCGTACGACCGTCAAACAGATTTGCCTGCGTGCGTGCAGCCGTCAAACCCTTGGCTTTGACGATATCTTCGGGGTAGGCGAGTCTCAGCATGCCGCGGATCTCTTCTTCGGAAGCACCGTCAAAAACGGGAGTTGCAAACGTTGCACCACCCGACAGGTTGGCCGCCATCTCGAAGACATCGATGTCGCTCAGCTTGGCGAGCTCTTCCTTGCGGCCGGAACCGTTGTAGAGCTCTTCCATGAAACTGCGCAGTTCTGCTACTTTCGCTTCCGCCTGGAGCATGTCCCCGATGCGCTGGCCAATGCCCTTGGCAGCCCAGCCCAAATGCACTTCCAGCACCTGACCCACGTTCATACGTGAAGGCACACCCAGAGGGTTAAGTGCAATGTCGCATGGCGTGCCGTCGGCCATATAAGGCATGTCTTCGACCGGAACGATCTTGGAAACCACACCCTTGTTACCGTGACGGCCAGCCATCTTGTCACCCGGCTGCAAGCGTCGCTTGACAGCAATGTAGACCTTGACCATTTTGAGAACTCCCGCAGGCAGCTCGTCACCTTGTGTCAATTTCTTGCGCTTCTCTTCGAAAGCGAGGTCAAAGCTGTGGCGTGTCTGCTCCAGGGAGTTTTTGATGCTCTCCAGTTGGCTCGCGACTTCGTCGTCGGCAGGGCGGATATCAAACCAGTGAAATTTCTCCACCGAAGCGAGATAGGCCTTGTCAATTTTTGTACCCTTGGCCAGCTTCTGAGGACCGCCATTGGCCACCTTGTCGCTAAGCAACTTCTCGATACGGTCAAACGCGTCGGCTTCCACGATCCGGATTTGATCGTTCAGGTCCAGACGGAAACGCTTGAGTTCGTCGTCAATAATTTGCTGAGCGCGTCGGTCACGGGTGATCCCTTCACGGGTAAACACCTGCACATCGATCACGGTGCCTTGTGAACCTTGGTCCACACGCAGAGAGGTGTCCTTCACATCGCTGGCTTTTTCGCCGAAGATGGCTCGCAGGAGCTTTTCTTCGGGAGTCAGCGTGGTTTCACCCTTGGGCGTGACCTTGCCAACCAGCGTGTCACCAGGCTGCACTTCTGCACCAACGTAAATGATGCCGGATTCGTCCAGGCGGTTCAGCTGCTGCTCGCTCAGATTGGGGATGTCACGGGTAATTTCTTCGGCACCCAGCTTGGTATCGCGCGCCATGACCACCAACTCCTCGATGTGAATCGAGGTGTAGCGGTCTTCCGCAACCACGCGTTCGCTGATCAGGATTGAATCCTCGAAGTTGTAGCCGTTCCATGGCATGAACGCAACCAGCATGTTCTGACCCAGAGCCAACTCACCCAGATCGGTGGAAGCCCCGTCGGCAATCACGTCGCCCTTGGCGAGCATGTCGCCCTTTTTGACGATAGGACGCTGGTGGATGTTGGTGTTCTGGTTGGAGCGCTGATACTTGATCAGGTTGTAGATGTCCACACCGACTTCGCCAGCCTGAGCCTCTGCGTCGTTGACCCGGATCACGATACGGGTGGCATCGACATAATCGACCAAACCGCCGCGGGTCGCAGTGACGACCGTACCGGAGTCAATGGCGGCAACGCGTTCAATACCCGTACCAACGAACGGCTTTTCCGGACGCAAAATCGGGACGGCCTGGCGGGACATGTTGGCGCCCATCAAGGCGCGGTTCGCATCATCGTGCTCAAGGAACGGCACCAGCGATGCCGCTACAGACACGATCTGCGCAGGAGACACGTCCATGTACTGCACGCGCTCGGCGCCCACCAGAATGGATTCGCCTTTTTCACGGGCAGACACGAGGTCGCCGGTCAACTTGCCGTCTTTGTCCAGAGCCGCATTGGCCTGTGCAATGACGTACTTGCCTTCTTCAATGGCGGACAGGTAATCAATCTGGTTGGTTACTTTGCCGTCACCCACGCGGCGATACGGGGTTTCAATGAAACCGTACTCGTTCAAACGCGCATAGAGCGCCAGCGAGTTGATCAGTCCGATGTTTGGACCTTCGGGCGTTTCAATAGGGCAGACGCGACCGTAGTGGGTTACGTGCACGTCTCGTACTTCAAATCCAGCGCGTTCACGGGTCAAACCGCCCGGGCCAAGAGCCGAGACGCGACGCTTGTGCGTGATCTCGGAAAGCGGGTTGGTCTGGTCCATGAACTGGGACAACTGGGATGCACCAAAAAACTCTTTCAGTGCGGCAGAAATCGGCTTGCTATTGATCAGATCGTGCGGCATCAGCGGCTCTTGCTCAGCCTGACCCAGACGTTCTTTCACAGCCTTCTCGATACGTGCCAGACCCGTACGGTACTGGTTCTCGGCCAACTCGCCAACGCAACGCACACGGCGATTGCCAAGGTGGTCAATATCGTCGACGTCGCCGCGGCCGTTGCGCAGGTCCACGAGAATCTTGACCACGGCCAGGATGTCTTCGTTAGCCAGCACTTTGGGGCCTGTGGATTCAGAGCGACCCATCTTGGCGTTGAACTTCATGCGACCCACACGCGACAGATCGTAGGTGTCTGGGTTGTAGAACAAGCGCTGGAACAGGGCTTGGACTGCGTCCTCCGTCGGTGGCTCACCAGGGCGCATCATGCGGTAAATGGCAACCCGTGCGGCAAACTCGTCTACGGTTTCATCGGTACGCAGCGTCTGCGAGATGTAGGCGCCCTGATCGAGTTCGTTGGTGTAAATACAGGGAAGGTCCTGCACACCAGAAACACGGAGCTTCTTGAGCAGTGCTTCGGTCAACTCTTCGTTGGCCTTTGCCACGATCTCACCGGTGTCACCATCGATAATGTTTCGGGCCACGACGCGACCGACCAGGAAGTCTTCCGGCACGCTGATGTGCGTGGTGGCAGACTGTTCCAGTTCGCGGGTGTGACGCGCTGTGACGCGCTTGTCCTTGGCAACCACCACCTTTCCGCTCTTGTCGGTAATGTCAAAACGAGCCACCTCACCACGCAGACGCTCGGCCACAAATTCCATCTGGGCTCCGCTGTCCATCAGACGGAAGTTGTCGTTGACAAAGAAGTTGGCAAGGATCGACTCGTTCGTCAGGCCGATGGCTTTGAGCAAAATCGTAACCGGCATTTTCCGGCGACGGTCAACACGGAAGTACAGCAAGTCCTTGGGGTCGAACTCGAAATCGAGCCATGAACCACGGTAAGGAATGATACGCGCCGAGAACAACAACTTGCCCGAGCTGTGGGTCTTGCCCTTGTCGTGTTCGAAGAACACGCCAGGAGAACGGTGCAACTGGGACACGATCACGCGCTCAGTACCGTTGATGATGAAGGACCCCTTGCCCGTCATCAGGGGCACTTCGCCCATATAGACTTCTTGCTCCTTGACCTCTTTGACCACCTTGTTCTGGGAAGTCGACGACTCGCGGTCATAAATGATCAGTTGCACCTTGGCGCGCACGGCCGAGGCAAATGTCAAGCCACGGGTCTGGCATTCACGGACGTCGAAGCCTGGCTTGGCGAGGTTGTACTCAAGGTACTTCATCTCCACAAAACCATTGTGCGAAACGATGGGGAATGCAGCCTCAAAAGCGGCCTGCAAACCTTCAGCGGTTCTCTTCTTCGGAGCGACATCTGCCTGCAAAAATGCGGTGTACGCATCTTTTTGCATTTGCAGCAGATAGGGAATTTCAAGCACGCTATCGCGATTACCGAAATTTTTGCGAATGCGCTTGCGTTCAGTGTATGTATAAGCCATTAGATCTCCGGGCAAAGACTGAGGAATCCTGGGGGTCCTAGGCGACTGTCGCGCTGAGCATCACACTCAACTATTCTTGGCGATTGGCCACTACCAATCACTGGCGGACGGTTGCGCATTGCACACAACCCGTACCAAGGCGTCTTCTGCAGTCGGGGTCAGAAGACACTAAAAAGAAGTGAAACCACTACTTTTTGGTGTGCACTAACAACATGTCCACAAGCGGGAAAGGCTGGGAGCCCTTTGGGAGCTCCCAGCCCAATCACACGAGGCGATTACTTCAGTTCGACCTTGGCACCTGCGTCGACGAGCTTCTTCATTGCGGCTTCAGCGTCAGCCTTTGAGACGGCTTCTTTGACAGCCTTTGGAGCGCCATCAACCATGTCCTTGGCTTCTTTCAGACCCAGACCGGTGATTTCGCGCACTGCCTTGATGACGGACACTTTGTTAGCGCCAGCTTCCAGCAGAACGACGTTGAATTCAGTCTTCTCTTCCACTGCAGCAGCGGCTCCGCCACCTGCAGCAGGTGCAGACATTGCTGCAGCGCTTACGCCGAATTTCTCTTCGATGGCTTTCACCAGGTCGTTGAGTTCCATGACCGTCATGCTGTCCAGCGCGGTCAAAAATGCGTCTTTATCGAATGCCATTTTTATTTCCTAACAATATTGGTTACTACAGACAGCAGGCTGTTACGCCTCAACTGCCTCTGCAGGTGCAGCTTCTTCTGCTGCACCAGCGCCTCTTTGTTCCGCCAACGCCGACAGCACACGTGCCGTACGGGAGATGGGGGACTGCATCAAGCCCAACAACATAGCCAACAACACTTCCTTGGAAGGGATGCTTGCCAATTGCTTAACGCCGTTCACGTCCAGAACTTTTCCACCGTATGCGCCAGCACGGATCACCAACTTGTCATTGGTTTTCGCGAACTCAGCCACCACTTTTGCAGCGGCTACAGCATCTTCGGAAAAGCTATAGATCAGAGGACCGGTCATCTGGTCGGCCACAACGTCAAATGCGGTACCGGCAACAGCGCGGCGAGCCAGGGTGTTTTTCAACACGCTCAGGGTCACACCACTGTTACGCGCGGCAGCACGCAATTTCGTCATGTCAGCGACCGTGATGCCACGGTATTCCGCGATCACGAGCGTTTGAGCTTTAGCGGCGAGGCCGGTCACATCACTGATGACCGCTTCTTTCTCACTGCGATTAAGACTCAAGGTCTACTCCTTTAAATCGCGCCTTGCGACTCTCGTCACGCAGCGCACACATTGCAGCGACCAACTGTTTGAAGGAACATGTTCCATCTGCAGCGGGATCGCCATCTGCGTTGGCGGCCTTTCAGGGTGAATCCCCAAAAGTCTGATTAAGCGCAGCGAGCTGCGCACCAACGGTCTTGGATGGCCTGCGGGAGATTTAAAATCCCAACAGCCCACCACATCGGACACCCTTTGCAGGGCATCCAAATTCTTTACTACGCCGTGATGGACTGAAGGTCCACGCGAACGCCCACACCCATGGTTGACGAAACGGCAACCTTGCGCAAATAAACACCCTTGCTGGAAGCTGGCTTGGCTTTGGTCAAAGCATCAACCAATGCAGCCAGGTTGCCCTGCAACTGTGCCGACTCAAACGAGCGACGGCCAATGGTGGAGTGAACAATACCGGCCTTGTCGACGCGGAATTGAACCTGACCGGCCTTGGCATTCTTGACAGCTGTAGCAACATCAGGCGTGACCGTACCAACCTTGGGGTTAGGCATCAAACCGCGTGGGCCCAAAATCTGACCCAGCGTACCCACGATGCGCATGGCATCAGGAGCGGCAATCACGATATCAAATGGCATGTCACCCGCCTTGACCATCGCAGCCAAGTCATCCATACCGACGATGTCAGCACCGGCAGCACGGGCTTCATCTGCCTTGGCGCCTTGGGCAAAAACTGCCACACGCTTGGTCTTGCCAGTACCATTTGGCAACACAACGGCGCCACGGACAACCTGGTCAGATTTCTTGGCGTCGATGCCGAGCTGCACAGCCACGTCAATAGATTCATCGAATTTGGCTGCAGCAAAACCCTTGACCAAGCCGAGCGCATCGCTCAACGGGTACAACTTGTTGCTATCAATCTTGCCTTGCTGGGCTTTTTGTTTTTTGGTGAGCTTGGACATTTAAACGCCCTCCACATTCACGCCCATCGAGCGGGCAGTACCAGCGATCGTGCGAACAGCAGCGTCCAGATCGGCCGCAGTCATGTCCTTCATCTTGGTTTTTGCAATTTCTTCGAGCTGAGCCCGGGTGATCTTGCCGACCTTGTCTTTCAGAGGATTGGCAGAGCCCTTGTCCAGCTTGATCGCCTTCTTGATCAAAACGGTCGCAGGAGGCGTCTTGATGATGAAGGTAAAGCTCTTGTCCGCGTAAGCGGTGATGACGACCGGCAACGGCAGACCAGGCTCGACACCTTGAGTCTGCGCATTGAATGCCTTGCAGAACTCCATGATGTTCAGGCCACGTTGACCCAAAGCTGGGCCGATGGGGGGGGATGGGTTGGCCTTACCAGCTGGCACTTGCAGCTTGACAAAACCGACGATTTTTTTCGCCATGATTTCTCCTTGCGGGTATTAGCGCATTGGCACTGCACAACGCAGGCCGCAGCTCCCCGGGGTTAACGACTCTTGAACTTGTTTCGCACCGAGTCGGGAAGCGCGAAACCAAAAACCAAACTGACAGTGTGAAACTTACGTTTTCTCGATCTGGGAAAACTCAAGCTCTACAGGCGTTGAACGCCCGAAGATGGTTACCGCGACGCGTACCTTGCTCTTTTCGTAATTCACGTCTTCCACGGATCCGTTGAAATCCGTGAATGGGCCCTCCTTGACCCGTACAAATTCGCCCACAATAAATTCCACCTTGTGGCGCGGCTTCTCTGTGCCTTCCTGCATCTGACTGACGATTTTCATCACCTCAGCTTCAGAGATAGGTGCCGGCCGATTTTTTGCCCCACCGACGAAACCAGTTACCTTATTGGTGTGCTTGACCAAATGCCAGCTGTCGTCGTCCATCACCATTTCCACCAGCACGTAGCCAGGGAAAAATTTCCGCTCAGTCGTTTTCTTCTGACCGTTTTTGATTTCTACCACTTCTTCCATGGGAACAAGGATGCGGCCAAACTTGTCCTGCATGCCAGCCCGGGCAATACGCTCAAGGATATTGCGCTCTACCGCTTTCTCCATGCCGGAATAAGCATGCACCACATACCAACGCAAATCGGGATTCACCGGAGTAGCCGGCACTTGTTCAGCTGAGGGGGTATCTACAACATCAGTCATTATTTTTTCCACCCCAGAATCAAATCGTAAAAAAGCCACTCAAGCGTCTTGTCCGTCAACCAGAGGAACAGCGCCATGATCAGCACGAATCCAAACACATAGACCGTAATCTGGATTGCTTCCTTGCGTGAAGGCCAAACCACTTTTCTGACTTCGCGCCACGCATCCCGACCGAATGCGACCAGCTGCTTTCCAGCCTCAGATGAAAAGAAGACTCCTGCAGCAGCCACCAGTCCCACAATCAGCGCTACCCACTGAACGAGAGGCCCCTGCTTACCCAGCAGATAGAAGGCAGCCAACGCAGCCACCACCAAGACGGAGGCAGTAGCCAACTTGGCTTTATCTGCGCCCGTATTGACGGTTTGAATTTGTGACGTGGCCATAATTTGTGTAATTCGCGTTTCTAGTTCGATTCAAACCTACCAAGCTCCAGACGCCAAAGCCCGCTACAGCGTAGCGGGCCTGAGTGCCACCAGTTTCAGACCAACTGGTTGGCAGGGGCAGTAGGAATCGAACCTACAACCTTCGGTTTTGGAGACCGACGCTCTGCCAATTGAGCTATACCCCTACAACTTCTTACGCAATGATTTTGGCAACCACACCGGCACCAACCGTACGACCGCCTTCGCGGATCGCAAAGCGCAGGCCTTCTTCCATGGCGATCGGGTTGATCAGCTTCACAGTGATCGACACGT
>JBBRYR010000061.1:0-19367 GCA_038237415.1 Burkholderiales bacterium | reverse complement strand
GTGCTTACCGACTCGGTCGGCGGCACGACCTACGGTGGTACCGGCGTATATGGCGCACAAGTGGGTGGTGTATGGGATGCTTTGCTGGGCGAAGGTCGCAACTTCTGGTTTTTTGCAAGCTCCGACTGGCACAACCGCGGCAGCTTTGGCCCGGATGACCGCCGTTCGACCCAGGATTTCTACCCGGGTGAGTACCAGCGCAACTACACCATGGTTCGCAACGGCTCCGACAAGCTGCGCCCGCAAAAGATCGTCGATGGCCTGCGCACCGGCAACAACTTCGCTGCGAGCGGCCAACTGATTGATCGCCTGGCATTTATCGCTTGCGCTTCCTATCCCGGCCCTGGTGCCCGCTCGAACGCTGCGGTGGAAGCCCTGGCGGTAGCCGCCGCCACGAACAACACCGACATCGATACAACTGGCTGCGCCACCATGGGTGAAAAGCTGGTTGTTCGTCCGGGTGCGGAGATTGTGGTGTCGATTGTGGTGCGAGATCCCGATGGCGCCAACTACTCGCCGTACACTTTCTCGAACCCGTCGCTTTTGCAAATCGGCGCAACCCAGCCCATCAACATGCCGGTGCTTGACCACATCGACCTGATCCGTGGTTTGGTTTCTGGCTACAAGACGCCAGGTTCTGCGGACTACGCGGGTGAATGGCCACGCAACACCAATTGGTTGCGCACTGATGGTACGACTGCCGACCTGTCGGTGGTTCCTGCCGCCGCCAAGAACACTACTGCATCGGTCATCAAGACGTTCAGTGGTGCAGGTGCAACGCCCTGGGTGCCCGTGGTGTCGGGTGTCGACAGCTCCACGTTCCAGAAGATGACGTACCGTGTTCCAGCGGTTTCCGCTTCACAGTATGTGCGTCTGCGCGGTAGCAACCTGCCAGCGGCTGTGCCATTCGAAACTGATACCAGCGGCAATCCCTTGGCGGACATCTACACCAATGCCAGTAACACGGCCATGTTGAAGATTCCGTGCACCACAGTGGGTACCACCCTGAGCAGCAACGCAATCGACGGTTGCCCTGCGCATCTGCCGGTTGTTGGCGGCCAGAAGATGGTTGCCTACGATGTGGCGGCCTGGTCTGACCTGTGGTTCTACAGCAACCCGATCTATATCCAGGTAACGGGATCGACGGTCGTCGCTGGCGTTCAGTAAACCCTCGCGGGTCACCGCTCGCAAGGCACCACGCGGTTTCGCGTGGTGCCTTTTCAGCATGGTGCTTCCACGAACTAGTTATCAGGAATTTGACAATATGAACCCCCTCTTAGGACGACGCTTGGTACTGCGGTCAGGTATCGCCGCAGGTGCTTCGCTTTTTCTGCCGGCTGCCCGGGCCTGCGAGTTCTTCACAACCAACCTGCGTATCGTGACGCCCTGGACCCGTGCCACCATGGTGGGTACGGCCTCGGCAGTGATTGGCATGACGTTCGACGACGTCGCGCAAGATGACCGCCTGATCGGCGTGGAAACACCTGTGGCCGAAAGTGCCGTCATGGTGGGGCCCGGTGTTGGCCCGCAGGTGAATTTTGCAATTCCCCAAGGGAAAGAAACCGTGCTTGGTGAGACTGGTGTGGTTCTCAAGCTAGTAGGCCTGAAATTTCCGATGGGCATTGGCCGCATCTATCCCATCACCCTGGTCTTTGAAAAAGGCGGAAACGTTACCGCCGACCTTCATGTCTTGTACATGCCCTACGCTTGAACGGCACGGGCCTATCAAAATAAATCATGTCCACATTGCTTCCGATTTCTTCTGTTGACTCTCCCATCACCAAGTCACAAAGTTCTTCCATGCCGACCTGGATGCGTGAGCCGCTATTGCACTTTGTCATTCTGGGCGGTCTTCTGTTCGCCGTTGACCATTTCATTGTTGGTCGAACCGATGACCCACGCACCATCACGGTCGCTTCCGAAGTCGACATCGAAGCCAGGCAGGTGTTCAAGGCTGCGCGGGGTCGCGAGCCAAACACTGAAGAGCTTGACGCATTGCGTCACGTCTGGCTCGACAACGAGGTGCTCTACCGCGAAGGTCTCGCCATGCAGGTCGACAAGGGTGACACGGCGATCCGCGAACGCGTGATCTTCAAAGCACTGAGCGTGGTCGATGCCAACGTCAAATTGCCGGAGGTTAATGACAAGCTGCTGCGCGACTGGTTCGAAGGCCATCGAGCCAAGTACGACCTGCCAGCCCGCTACGATTTTGAGGAGGCAGCGCTTTCCGGCGACACCTCCGAGGCCGCCGTTCGTACTTTCGTTCAGGATCTGAACGCCGGAACACCTGGCGATGCCAAAGCTGGTTTGCGGGTCTTCAAGGACCGTCCGTATGCCAACCTCGTTCAAAGTTACGGGCCCGATTTCCCGAAGGCGCTCGAAGAATCACGGCAGCGGGAATGGCAGGTTTTGAAAACGCGTGACGGATGGCGTGCCATGCGGCTTGTAGCGATCACGCCGGCCAAGCCGGCCGACTATGAGGCTCTGCGTAATGCGGTCTTGCAAGACTGGAAGGATGCCGTGGCATCTGAACAGCGTAGCGCCGCGGTTCGTGCCCTGACCAAGAAATATAAAGTGAAGTTCGAGGGTGCAACGAAATGAGCAACTTGATTCGTGCACGGCTTTTCGCCTTGTTTTTCGGCGCCCTGGCACTCTGGCCTGTCCTGGCTGGGGCGCATGAGATGAGCATGGCCGAGATGGAAGTGCGCGAAATGTCGCGCGGCGAGTTTCTCTGGCAATGGTCAGCCACCAACGACAAACGTCCCGGAACCGAGGATCTGACGCCGTTGTGGCCCGATAGCTGTGTGGCCGAATCCAACGTCTTGCACTGTGGAAATGACGGTCTGAAAGGCACGTTGGCCATAGAGGGTGTGGGCAAGCGCTACTCCGCCGCGCTCGTGAAGGTCTTCTGGATGGATGGACAGACCCGCGTGTACACCCTTACCAGTGGCCAGCCGACCGTGCAGATGTACGGCTCAGCCGACGACCGGCGCGGGATGGGCGAGATTGCGTACGCTTACACATTGCTGGGTATTGAGCACATCCTCACTGGCTATGACCACTTGCTGTTCGTGTTCGGCTTGCTTTTTCTCGTCGGTTTTCAGCGCAAGTTGGTATGGACGATCACGGCTTTCACCGCAGCACACAGTCTCACGCTGGTTAGTGCTGCCATGGGGTGGTTGACTCTGCGATCCCCCCCGGTAGAAGCCACCATCGCGCTGTCGATCATTCTGGTGGCAGGCGAGGCCCTGCACCAGCGGATGACTCTCGCCCGCCGTTGGCCGGCTGCGTTGGCATTTCTCTTCGGGTTGGTCCACGGGTTGGGCTTTGCAGGCGCACTAAAGGAAATTGGTTTGCCAGAAAACTATCTACCCGCTGCGCTGCTGACTTTCAATCTGGGTGTGGAAATCGGACAGCTAATCACGGTGGGCACTGCCTGGCTGGTGTGGCGTGCGTTGAGTCGCTGGGCTCCTCTTGCAAAGCTGCGCACCCCGCTGCTATATGGCATTGGTTCCATGGCTGCGTTCTGGACCTGGGGGCGCGTGCTTGCAATCCTGGCCTAGATATCCGGGCATTTCCTTTATGGCGATGTGTTGTTAAGCCGTTCCAATGCCTGCGCTGCTTCCGGCCGCGCAGGCTGCAACTGCGATAGCTCAGTCAGCAGCCCGCGGGCCGCCTTTGAGTCAACGCGGGCGAGGGCGGTTGCCATCATCAACAGTGGGTCGTAGGCTGGACGAAAGTCCGGGCTGGTGCGCAGTACCGATAGCAAGGGTTCACGTACTTGTGCCAGCATGCGCTTTACGTCGACTGAAGGTCGCACGTCACGACCAACTTCGATATACCTCGTGCGGGCCGCCCAGTAAGCAGCGACGCGTCGCTGGGTTGCCACGTCGGGTGTAGAACCCAGAACGTCGGCAGACTCGATCGCCAGTTCCTGTAGTAGTGCTACCAACCGGTCGCGCGGAAGTGAATCGGGCGCATAGGTGATGCGTGGAGCACTGTACGCGACCACGGGGTGGTCATCCGTGTTGGCCTTGCTGCTACCAGCGAAGCGCGCGAGGGACTGCGGCCCGGCTATGAAGCTGCCCAACACAGCGAATTCGTCGTTGAAGCCGAAGTCTGCAGGGGCTTGCGGCCATGCCGCGGTGGCAAGGCGTGCCCGCACCTGTCCAGCGTCGAAATGGGGAGAGCCGTTGCGCCCGACCAGACCGATGACCGGCGTCTCCAGGCTGTTGGTTGCGATCATGGCCCGGCCGTCCGGATAGACGGCAACAAAAGACTGAACGATAGACCGTAGGGTCTCCACGTCAAGCTGGTGTAGCGGTAGCCACTGACAAAACAGCCCCCCGTCGGCGAGTCGTTTCCGCACTGCCTGAAAATGTTCCACGGTATAGAGCGCGGCTGAACCGCTGCGCGCAGGATGAAAGTTGTCAGCCACGATGACGTCGTACTGCCGGGAGGAGGCTCGCACGTAGCGCCGTGCATCGGCGGCAATCAGGTGTCGGCTAGGTGGGGGCCCATTGCGAGTGAGTGCGCGTGTGAAATAGTCGGATGCCTCAATGACTTCGGGTAGCAGCTCCACCGCATCGACCTGCAGCGTGGGGTCCTCAGCTGCTGAAAACGACGTGACGCCTGTGCCCAAGCCGAGGAACAACACCTGTTTTGGCGCTGGATGCAGTAATAGTGGCAGCATGGCCTGCCGGGCATCGGCAATCCGTGAGTCACTGCTGCCCTCTTGCTGGCGGTTATCGATCCGCAGTCGTATGACTCCCTGCGCGTCCTCCACAACGCTCACCGTCGCCATTGCTCCATCGCGGTAGCTGACGATGCGGCCGCCTTCGGGAATGTCGATGAAGGCCAATGGCGGCGCCCACACGGCCATAGCGAGAGCCATTGCGGCGGGCCCCCAGACAACGGGCGTTCTCCAGGCACGCGGCGAGGAAAGCAGCAGGTATCCGATAGCGACCACCAGTAGTGCGAACTTGGGCCCGACCGCAGGAACGAGAAGCACGCCGAACACCAGCGGTGCAGCTGCTGCACCAAGCGTGTTGAAAGCCAGGGAGCGGCTGAAGGCCATTCCGGCCGTTCGCGCCTGTATCGTGAGGTGACTGAACAGCGCACCCATCACGATGGTGGGAAGGGCGAATGCTGCGAGGGCCAGTGCGGCTTCCGCTGCGAGCGCCGCAGCCATACCCGAACCCATAAGTTCCAGTGCAAATTGCTTGAGCGTTTGCGCACCCCATAAGCCCAGTGTGGCGACTAGGCAGGCCGCTGCCAGCAGGCCCAGCAACCGGTCGCGAACGGGGTCTGAATTGAGGTCCTGATCGTGGCTTGGCACCCGGGTCCCGGAAAGCCAGCGCTGATACACCGCTGCCCCAAGGGCGGTTCCGCCCAGGTAGACGGCCAGCAGCATCGCGAAGGTGTAGACCGTATCCTCGGAGACCTGACTCAATACGCGAACGACGAGTACCTCATAGCCAATGCCGAGCAAGCCGGTTGCTGCGAGCATTGGCGCAAGTGTGTGGCCGGTTGTCTGTTGCGGATCGGCTCTGACCAGCCCATCCGAACGCAAGCTCAGCGCCGCAGCCGCACACAATACATTGATGACTGCGCACAAGCCGGTCGTGCGCGCAAGGCCTAACTCGGGTATGAGCCAGAAAGCGCTCGCCAGCACACCGACGACAGCACCGAAGGTATTGCTCGCGTACAGCGCAGCGATCGAATACCCTTGGCGCTGCAGCTGCGCCGTAACACGCTCCATGGCTGGCAGCGTCGCACCCATCGCCATCGTTGCGGGCAACAGCAGGAAGAATGTGCCGCAGAACGCCGTTGCCCAATGCCAGGCCTGGGTGGGTTGCTCGCCGGTGATGTCGAGTAACCAGCCACCCAATGGCACCATGAGGAACGCAAGCGCAACGCTCCATGCCGCGATGACGGCCTCGCAGGCGGCATACCAGCGTGCGGGATGTGCACTTCGCTCAATGAGCGAACCCAGTGTCAATGCACCAAGGGCCAGACCGCCAAAGAACGCCGCCACAACGGCCAGCACTGCTGCCGTTTCGTGACCCAGCCAGACAGCGCATTGCTGCGTCCAGACAATCTGGTAGCCCAGGGACGCAAAGCCGGATGCACACATCAACGCCAGGGCAATGCGTTGGCGCGAGGCTACCGACCTCACGGACACAGCGTTGGCCACGTTAGCCGCCAAACGTGATGGAGTAGCCCCAGGAATCCAGTCGGGTGGGAATGGCGTTGAACGCTACGGTGATGCGGCGTTCTCCGGGGTTTGGGGGCACTGCGTGCATGAGGTAGCTGGGAAACAGCACGAGATCGCCCGGATTGGGTGCGGGACTGACCCACTTGTCGGCGCTGTAGGGGCCAGGTGTCGTTCCGGCGTGATCATTCCTGAAGGCAAAGTCCGTACCTCCGGGCGACTTCATGAAAACCGTTTGCGAGTCTGGATGTGTGGGCGTCAAATAGACGACGCCAGAGATGAAACTGTTCGCGTGATTGTGCATCGCCTGGCGACCGCCCTGATCGAGGAAGTTAACCCACATTTCCTTGATCGCCCAGCCCATCCGCTCGCCAAAAATCTGTACCCCGAAATCCACAAGCTTGGGCGTGATCAGCACCGCGGCCTCAGCAAACAGGGGGCTGTCTTGGGGACGTAGCACCTTGGTGTGAGATAGATTTGTAGATGAATTGTTGTCTCGTACCGCCATCGCACTGAAATGCTTGACGAGGTCAGCCACCAGTTCAACAGGCAGTGTCGCCGGTGCGCGCATGAATGGCGTTGGAAAGAGTCCGATGATTTCGTCCATTGGATTTTTTAGTAGGTATTTTTGGTTGACAGGCTACTCGCAGAGGTAACCATATCAATAGAACAGAAGTTGAATATAGGAGGAATTCGTATCAAATTTGTGACAGTAATGGAAGGCTGTGCACAACCTGTCGTGATTCATGAAACCGTCATCTGTATGCAATACGCTCGCGTTTTCACAACAACGTTCCAAGGTATGGCAGCGCAAATTCTTGTAGTGGAAGACGATCCGGGCATTCAGGAGCTGATCGCGATCAACCTGTCTCGGGCCGGGCACATTGTTCGTTGTGCAGCTGATGGTGAGGTTGCTAGAAAGATGGTTTTCGATGCTCCGCCGGATCTGGTCCTGATTGACTGGATGCTGCCTGGTATATCGGGCATCGAATTGGCACGTATTCTGAGATCCGAGGCCAGCACACGGGACGTGTCGATCATCATGCTAACGGCGCGTGACGAAGAGCGTGACAAGATTACCGGTCTTGAAACGGGTGCAGACGACTACATGACAAAGCCGTTTTCTCCCCGTGAACTGCTCGCCCGGATTGCGGCCGTGTTGCGTCGCCGAGTACCCCTTGCGAATGAAGGAGTGGTTGAGGTCGGCGGACTCAGCCTGCAGCCATCCACTCAGCGTGTTACTGCTGCAGGTGTCCAGCTTGCCTTGGGGCCCACCGAGTACCGCTTGCTGCATTTCCTCATGACCCACGTCGATCGCGTGCACAGCCGAACACAGCTACTGAACCATGTCTGGGGTGACAACTTCTTTGGAGACGAGCGCACGGTGGATGTGCATATCCGTCGCCTGCGCGCTGCGATGGAAGAGGGTGGCCACGATTCACTGATCCAGACGGTGCGGGGCAGCGGTTATAGCTTGTCAATCACTGCGCGATAGGCCCTTGCGCAGTTCATAGCTTTTCAAAACAGCCGGAACATACCGGATGGTTTCCGCGTAAGGAGGAATGCGCCCGCCGTGCGCATGTACGGCCCCAGCGCCAGCGTTATAGGCGGCGAGCGCCAGCTCCTTGTTACCAGAGAAGAGATCCAGCAAGTCTCGTAGCAAGCGCGCACCACCCTTGAGGTTTTGGACAGCATCCATAGGATCAAGAACCGCGTAGCGCCGGGCGGTGTCGGGCATCAGTTGCATCAAGCCTAGTGCTCCCTTGGGTGAGATGGCCTTGGCGTTGTAGCCCGATTCGATTTCGATCACTGCATGCAGCAGTGCGGGTTCAAGGCGGTTGACCTGTGCTGCAGCCAAAATTTCGTCTGCAAATCGGTTCCTCGAGTTGCGTAGGCCATCCCTTGATGCCACCGCCGCGCCGGAAGAGGGTGTTTGACTGCCAGTTCGCAGCAGCAGGCGAAACCGCGAATCAGAGGGTTGGTCGCTGAAATGTGGCGTGCCGTCATCGGCGATGAATTGGTAGACGTCGGCTACCGCCGGTTCAGGCGCAAACAGGGCGCAAGAAAGCAAAGCGGATGTAAGGATGTGACTGACACACCGGACACGTTTGTCTGATGGTTGATGGAAACTATTGTGGGTGATCACAAAAGTGATTCTGACACTTTGATGTTTCGAAAATATTTCAGCAGCAGCTTCTCTGTGTAACTCGCCTGTCATACAACGCGTCTACATTCCCGACAGGTGTTTCGGAGTCTTCTCTCTCGGAGTCGGGTGGCCCGATTTGCAGCAAGACGGACCCTTCCTGATATGACTTGACCCACTATGACACTGAAACTTGTCCACTCGTTCAAACGTTCCTCTGGCTTCACTCTGCTTGAATTGCTGGTGGTCATGGTGATCATCGGAATGCTTGCCGGCTTTGTGGCCCCCAAATTTTTTGCGCAGATAGGAAAGTCGCAAACGAAGACTGCACGCGCACAGATTGATGCGCTGGAAAAGTCACTTGATCAATATCGTCTCGACGTGGGTCATTACCCGACCAATGAACAGGGGTTAGCAGCGCTGATGGAGCGACCAGCAGGGGAAACCAAGTGGTCGGGCCCCTATCTCAAAAAAGCGGTGCCGCTGGACCCCTGGTCAAACGCGTATGTCTATAAGTTTCCCGGCGAGCACGGCGAATACGATTTGATTTCCTACGCCAAAGATGGTCAGCCTGGTGGCACCGGCGAGTCGGAAGACATCGTCAGCTGGTAATCATGCAATTTCTGGTCAAGACATTGAAGCCGGACACCGGCGTTGGTATCGCGATGCTTGAAGCATCGGACGCCGACGATGCGCGGCGCCAGGTTGTGGCACTGGGGCATGCGGTGCTGTCGGTTACGCGCGCACCATGGCTTAGTCGGCTGGGTGCAAGGGGAACCACGCGCTTCCCGCTCCTGCTTTTCAGCCAGGAGTTGCTCTCGCTGCTCAATTCGGGTATCACTATCGTGGAAGCGGTTGAGACTTTGGCGGAGAAAGAGAACCGCCCTGCAGTTCGCAGCGTGTTGCAGGGGATTGTTACCAGCCTGCGCGAGGGGCGTGCCTTCTCCGCCACGCTGGAAGATGCCCCACAAGCCTTTCCCCCGCTCTATGTAGCCACGGTTCGCGCCAGCGAGCGAACCAGTGGCCTTGACGAGGCGCTTGGCCGCTATATCGCATACGCCACACAACTGGAAACATTGCGTGGTCGCCTGGTTAGCGCAGCGATCTACCCGGCGTTACTGGTTGCTGTCAGCAGTCTGGTGATTTTGTTTTTGATGGGCTACGTGGTACCCCGCTTTTCGCACATATATGAAGACATGGGCGGAGACTTGCCCTTTCTCTCACGCCTGCTGTTGCAGTGGGGCATGGTGGTGGAGAAGTATTGGCCCGTATTGGTCGGCCTGCTCGTGGCTTTTGCGTTGGTGATGCTGAATGGCGGTGGCCGCATGGTGGGGCAGCGGCTGTTTCGTTTGATGTGGCGCTTCCCGGCGGTAGGTGAGCGCATGCGCGTATTTCAGTTGACGCGGCTGTACCGCACGCTGGGTATGTTGCTGCGTGGCGGAATTCCCATCGTTCCTGCGCTGGACATGGTGTCGGGGCTTCTGTCTGTGGCCTTGCAGGCGCGCCTGACCAGCGCCACGAAAAGTATTCGCGAGGGCAACACGATATCGCAGGCATTTGAGGCAGACGGACTGACCACCGCAGTTGCACTGCGCATGCTGAGAGTGGGCGAGCGTGCCGGAAACATGGGAGAGATGATGGAGCGGGTTGCAGCCTTTCACGACGAAGAGATGGCGCGCTGGGCCGAGTGGGTGACGCGCCTGCTGGGGCCTGTACTGATGCTGCTGATGGGCTTGGTGATTGGCGCTGTGGTGGTGTTGATGTATCTGCCGATCTTTCAACTGGCGGATAGCATTCGATGAACAACCGAATTGACCCAGGGGTCCTCGCCAAGCCCTTTTCTCCGTTAGAAATTGACGCTGCGCGCGCCCTTGCCAAGGCGCGTGGCGGCCGCTTGATTGAAGCGTTGGACGAGGCCAATGGCGCGTCGGCAGAAGCCTTCACTGCACGGTTGGGTGTCACGGCGCACTTGATCGTCGTTGACATGAGCCAGATGCACGCGTTGAAGCCCGCCTTTGACCTGCTTCCTTATAGCGATGCATTGCAGCGCGAATGTCTGCTGTTTCGTGGTGAATCGGAGACGCTGCTCATGGTTGTTGCCGATCCATTCAATATGGGCTTGCGCGACTGGGCGCAAGAGCGGGTGCGCGCCCAACTGGAAATCCGCCTGGCAGACCGAGGAGATATTGCAGCGTACCTGGCGCGCCACGAAGACACACTTCGGGCTATGGATGACATGGTCTCGATGGAGCATTCAGCACAGCAAAGTGCTGGAGCCGAGGACATTTCGCTCAAGAGCATCAGCGAGGATTCCAGTCCGGTTGTGCGCCTGGTCAACTCGACTCTCTACGACGCGCTTAAGGCCGGTGCGAGTGACATTCATCTGGAAACCGCACCCAGCGGAATTTTCATTAAATACCGCATTGATGGTGTGCTGGCCAGCGTGGGTGGCATTCAGGGCACCGAAAATGCCGAGCAGGTTATCTCCCGCATCAAGGTAATGGCTGAGCTGGATATTTCCGAGCGCCGCGTGCCACAGGATGGTCGGTTCAAGGTGGCTGCAAGCGGGCGTGAAATAGATATTCGTGTATCCATCATGCCGAGCATTCACGGAGAGGACGCCGTTTTGCGTATTCTGGATAAGCAGCGCCTGTCCGACAAA
Organism: Burkholderiales bacterium; assembly: GCA_038237415.1. Lineage (GTDB taxonomy): Bacteria > Pseudomonadota > Gammaproteobacteria > Burkholderiales > Burkholderiaceae_C > Allorhodoferax. Next base: position 8,348 of record JBBRYR010000061.1, on the reverse strand, counting down.
GTGGTGGGCTTGAGTCTGGAGGCGCTTGGTTTCGATGCCACCACGCTCGCGCTCTTACGCCGGCTTTCTGTCGAACCCTACGGTATGTTGCTGGCCACCGGCCCGACTGGCAGCGGCAAGACGACCACGCTGTATGCCGCCATCAACGAGATCAACCACGGTCACGACAAGATCGTCACGATTGAAGACCCGGTGGAATACCAGTTGCCAGGCGTTTTGCAGATTCCCGTGAACGAAAAAAAGGGCCTCACATTTGCGCGGGGTTTGCGTTCCATTTTGCGCCACGACCCTGACAAGATCATGGTGGGGGAAATTCGCGATGGCGAAACCGCCCAAATTGCGGTTCAGGCCGCACTCACGGGTCACCTGGTGTTGACCACCGTGCACGCCAACAATGTGTTTGATGTGTTGGGTCGCTTTACGCACATGGGCGTGGATCCCTACAGCCTCGTGGCCGCCCTCAATGGCATTGTCGCCCAGCGCCTGGTGCGCATGAGTTGCCCCCACTGCGTGGAAGATGACGTGCCAGACGCCGCTTTGCTGGCCCTCTCGGGGATTCCCGATGCCACAGGATTTCGCTTTCGGGTTGGGCGTGGCTGCGCCCATTGCCGTGGCACAGGTTTCAAGGGGCGCAAGGCCGTGGCTGAAGTGCTAGTGCTGGATGATGAGTTGCGCGAAATGATCGTCGGCCGTGAACCTGTGCGCCGCATCAAGGAAGCCGCGGCACGCAAGGGAACCCGGTTGATGCGCGAGGTAGGGCTTGATCTCGTACGGCGTGGAGAGACCAGCCTTCAGGAGTTAAATCGTGTGGTCGCTTAGTTCCCCAAAATGGCTCGTTGGCTTGTCGGCACAGCGGATCACGCTCGCGCGGTCCTCGCGCGGTTGGTCGGGCAAGATGGCGGCTTGCGAACACCTTGACTGCAAGTTTGAAACACCAGGTGCTGACGGTGCGTCCTGGCAGCCGGCAGTCGCCGCCCTGGGGCAATGGCTTGCTGAAAAGGGTGGACGCAATCCCAAACTAAACGTGGTGTTGTCTGGGCGTTTTGTGCGTTGGCAATTGCTGCCTTGGCAGGCGGAAGTGAGCCAGCCGAAAGAGCTTGCCGCTTATGCGTCGTTGCGATTTCATGAAACCTTTGGGAAGGCTGCCGACGACTGGCAGGTCCTGCACTCGCCACAGCCACCGGGACAGGCGGTGCCTGCCTGTGCCGTAGACGCCGCTCTGATTGCAGCGTTGCGCAGCACCTGTGATGTGGCCGGCGCCACTCTCGTCACAGTTTCGTCCTATTTCGCGTCTGAGTTTGACCGCCGACGCACCTCTTTCAACAAAAAATCGGCCTGGTTCGGACTGATTGAATCCGATTGCGTGTCACTGGGCTTGCTGCGCGACGGGCAATGGTTGGGATTGCGTAGTCAGCGCGTGGATGCGGACTGGAGCGATGCGCTGCCCGGCATGATGGCGCAGATGGGTATCGCAGTTGGCCTGTCGGAAGAGTCCGTGCCCTTGTACCTGACCGGTGGCGGTAACGCCCCCCCGCGAGTCGCAGGTCTGGCATTCACCTGGCTTCAGTCCAAAGCCCAAGGAATCTGAAGACTATGCATGCTCTTGCTATCAATTTTGTTCAGCGACGCCGGTTTGCGTCGCCCCTTGGCTTGCTCTTGCTGGTCGGCGGTATCTTGGCGATGGGTGTGGTCGCTGTGGATTACGTCGATGCCCGTGACGAACTGGACCGTGTTGAGCTGAGACGGGCACGTGTCAAGCCGCCTGGTGCCGCTACGCGCCCGCTTGCGGGAGCAGCAGCCCCTGTGCGTACTGATGCGAAAGCGGTTGACGTCGTTTCCGGGCAACTGGGCCTTCCATGGGATGCGGTGCTGCGCGAGATCGAGTCCTGCTCGGACCCCGCCGTCGCGCTGTTGAGCGTAGAGGCCCAGGGGCAAGCACGCACCATGCGTATCAGCGGCGAGGCGAAAACCATGGCCGACGTGGTTGCCTACGTGAGCTGTCTGCGTGAGTCGCCGCGGCTTACGGCGGTATTCCTGTCGGGGCATGACGAAAAGCAAGCGGGTGCGGTGACGGTGGTCCGGTTTTCACTGGATGCCAAATGGAGTGGCCGGTTATGACCTCAGATGCAGCCATTGCGCATTTGCGCTTTCAACTGGACCAGCATGGTCTGCCCGCGCTGGCGGGTCTTTTGCTGATAGCGGGTGCCGTTGGCTTGCAGACCGTCGGCGTAACCGAGGCGCGTGCGCGCACGGAAGAACTGCGGCTTGAGCAAGCCGCGTCGCGGCAGCGCCTGGCGCAGCAACCCAACCCCGAGGAGGCGACCAGTAAACGCATTTCCGGGTTTTATGCCGATTTGCCGGCACCCGTTGGCGCGCTGGAAGCGATTGAATCCATTCACAAGGCCGCAAAGGCCAACGGCGTCAAACTGGCGCACGGTGAATACCGCATGACGCGCGAAAGCGGTGCACCCTTGCTGCGCTACCAAATTACACTGCCTGCTCGCGCAAGCTATCCGCATCTGAGAGCCTGGATTGGCGATGTGATGAATACGATTCCGACTGCTGCGCTAGATGAAATCAGCTTTCGCCGGGAGGATGTGGGCAGTGATTCGGTCGAAGCGCGCGTGCGGCTTACGTTATTTCTGAGGGCAGACTGAATGCTGTCCCTTCGCAACCTGATCCTGATGGCGGTGCTGGGTGCAACCGTGGCTGCTTCGCTGATCGACTTTGAGTCATCTGAAGTGGTGGCTTCGCCTAAGGCAACTGTTACTGGTCTTGCTCGGGCGGCCACGCCACCGGCTGTAGACACAGCCCCTTTGACGCAGGCCCGTTTTCAGACGCAGGACGCAGACGCGTTTGCATCGCGCAATTGGCAGCCCCCCCCCCCCCGGATTGTGCCGCAGACAGTGGCGGAACCCAAGGCGCCTCCCTTGCCTTTTCGCTATTTGGGCAAGGTGATGGAGGAGGGTGCTGTGGTCGCATTTATCGCCCAGGATGCGCGCACCTATTTGGCGCATAAAGGCGACGTTCTGCTGGACTACCGGATTGAAGACGTAACGCCAGCGCAGATGACCCTTGTCTATTTGCCGCTCAACGAAAAACAAACCCTGATATTCGGAAGTGCCAATTGAAAATCGTTACACCTATTGCCCGAATGGTTCCGTTCGTGGCTGTGATTCTTCTTTTCGGCTGCTCTGCCAATCCGGCTATTGAAGAAAGTAAAAATTTGCGCGCGGAGGGACGTATTGACGATGGCGTCCAGCGCCTGGAGCAGGGCATGCGCGACGCGCCCGACGATCGTCAGTTGCGCACCCAGTATTTTCTGCAGCGCGACCTCGCATCGGGACAAATGCTGGCTGCCGCCGAAGCCGAGCGCGCCAGCCGGCGCTTTGATGCGGCAGAAACCCTTTATCGGCGAGTACAGAAGCTGGACCCGAACAACCTGCGCGCACAAGAGGGACTGAGTGCCGTGGCCGGCGAGCGCCGCCAGGAAGTCCAGGTGCGCGAGGCCGAAGGTTTGCTGGACAAAGGCGAGACTGCTGCGGCAGAGCGCATTCTTCAAAGAGTCCTAGTGGCGAGCCCTTCGTTCGGTGAGGCACGGCAGTTGCTGAAAAGGCTGCGCGAACAGGTGGCTCTTGCAGATTCCCCCGCGCAGGCGCTCAAATCAACCTTCAGCAAGCCCATCACGCTGGAGTTTAGGGACACCCCCCTCAAAACCGTGTTCGAGGTTATTGCCCGCACCTCTGGGCTGAACTTTGTGTTTGACAAGGACGTCAAGACAGATACCAAGGTGACCATCTTTGTGCGGGACACCAGCATCGACGAGGTTGTGAAAATTATCCTGGCGACCAATCAGCTCGAGCGCAAGTTGCTCAATGAAAACTCGATGTTGATCTACCCGGACACACCCGCAAAAGCCAAGAACTACCTGGAACTCGTGACGCGCAGTTTTTACCTTGCCAATGCGGACGTCAAGCAGGCGCAGGCCATGGTGAAGGCGTTGGTGAAAACCAGGGATATCTTCGCTGACGAAAAGCTCAACCTGCTGGTGATCAAGGACACACCCGAGGCGGTTCGCCTCGCTGAACGATTGCTGGAATCGCTGGACATGCCAGAGCCCGAAGTGATGCTGGAAGTAGAAGTGCTGGAAGTAACCCGTAGCAAACTGATGGAGCTGGGGCTGCGTTTTCCGGACCAGATTGGCTATGGGCTGTTGCAGCCTAGCGCCAATACGACGATTGTCAATAACGGCGTGACCCAGACGAACACCACTCTCGGTGGTGCGCTGGCTGCAGGCTTTGTTGACTTGCGCAACACCAGCGGCCTGACCTCCTATGTTGCCAACCCGGCGCTGGCCTTGAATCTTAGAAACCAGGTGGGTAACGGGAACCTTCTGGCCAACCCACGGATTCGCGTCAAGAATCGTGAGAAGGCCAAGATTCACATCGGCGACCGGGTACCGGTTTTCACGACCACGTCCACCGCCAATGTGGGTGTGTCCGCTTCCGTGGCTTACCTCGATGTCGGCCTCAAGCTGGACGTTGAGCCCAATATCTACCTGGATGACGACGTGTCCATCAAGGTGGGGTTGGAGGTGAGCAGCATCGTTAAAGAGGTGTCCGGTCCGGCTGGTTCGCTGGCTTACCAAATTGGCACCCGTAGCGCCGCCACCGTGTTGCGCCTGCGAAATGGCGAGACCCAGGTGTTGGCCGGTCTCATCAGCGACGAGGAGCGTAGCAGCGCCAACAGGTTGCCGGGTCTGGGTGATATTCCGGGCATTGGCCGCCTGTTCTCCAGCCAGAGTGACAACAACAGCAAGACCGAGATTGTTCTGTTGATTACCCCGCGTGTGGTGCGCAATCTTGCGCGGCCGGATGCCACATCAGCGATCTGGCCAGCAGGATCGGATGCAACCGTGGGCACGCCAGCGCTGCAGGTGAAAAAGGCGGCGCCGCGCGCCTTGTCGCTGTCGTCACGCCCTGCGTCTGCTGCTTCCGTCAGCCCAGCGCCGGAAGTTCCGGAACTTCAATCAGCACCCCCCACCCCTGCAGACCTTGCACATGAGAGTGGCTTTACGGCACCCGTGGTTGAGGCGGTGCCTGCGACGCCACTGCCTGGCGGCATTGTTCCTCTACGGGTCATCAAATGAAGGGTAGGGCGCACGGCTTTACGCTGATCGAACTGGTCGTGACCATGGCGATTGTGGGGATACTCGCCTCCGTGGCGGTGCCCCTGCGTGAACTCAGTGTGCAACGAACCAAAGAGCACGAGCTGCGTGCGGCGCTGCGGCAGATTCGTGAGGCCCTTGACGCCTACAAACTCGCCACGGAAGACGGCCGCATGCTGCGCAGAGTGGACAGTTCTGGCTATCCGCGCACGCTGGAGGAACTGGAGGGCGGTGTTGTCGATTCAAAAGACGCCGGCGCAAGGAAAATCTACTTCTTGCGCCGCTTGCCGCGTGATCCGTTCTATCCGCAAACTGACGTTCCTGCTGCTTCTACCTGGGGCAAGCGTGCCTATGCCAGCCCGCCAGATGCGCCTGCGGAAGGTGATGACGTGTTTGACGTGTATTCGCGCTCCGAGCGTATTGGCCTCAACGGCATTGCTTACCGTGCGTGGTGATATGCGTCGCGGCTTCACACTGATTGAACTGCTGGTCGTGATGGCAATCATCGCGACGCTGCTCACCATTGCCACACCGCGGTATTTTTCGCATCTGGACCGGGCGCGTGAAACGGCGTTGCGCGAAACGCTGGCCGTGGTGCGTGATTCGATTGACAAGTTTCATGCGGACACGGGCCGCTACCCCACCGAGCTTGATGAACTGGTCACCAAACGCTACCTGCGCCGCATGCCAGTGGACCCCGTCAGCGAAAATTCTGAGACCTGGATCATGGTTCCCCCCCCGAGCGAGGCTACCGGTGTGTGGGATATCAAAAGCGGTGCCGGCGGAGAAGAGAGGCCCTATGCGCAGTGGTAACGCTCACCAGTGTCGCCACGCCAGGCAGCGCGGCTTTGGCTATCTGCTGGTGCTGTTTGCGCTCGCCGCGCTAGGCTTGTCGCTGGCGGGCACCGGCCAGGTGTGGCACACCACGGCCCAGCGCGAGAAGGAGGCGGATCTTTTATTTGTTGGAAACCAGTACCGCCGGGCCATCGAGTCGTATTACAAACAGTCGCCTGACGCAGTCAAGCAATACCCATTGAAGCTGGAAGACTTGCTGGAAGACAAGCGCTTTCCCACGCCCAAGCGCCACCTGCGCCAACTCTACCGCGACCCCATGACTGGCACTGCCGATTGGGGCTTGGTGAAGGCTGTTGACCGCATTGTGGGTGTGTACAGCACGTCTGACGGTAGTGCGCTCAAAACCACATTTCTGGAGCGCGATGCAGCCTTTGCCGGAACGTCGCGCTATGCACAGTGGGTGTTCGGCCCCGCAGCGGGCGCTGTAGCACCATGAACTCCCCTGTTCGATTGAATAGCCATGACCTGGAGCATTTGCTCGTCACCATTGAAACATCACTGACCGTCAACAAGCGCGTTCAGTTCTTTCTGTGGGCCCAGGGCGCGCTGCAGGGCTTTATTCCCCACGAGACGCTGTTTTGCGCCTATGGCGACATTGCGCGTATGCGCTTCAAATTTGAGACCTTCACCCGCGGTTTGTTCAACACGCAGGCTGAACAGGAAGTGGGCGACCCGGTGAACGGGCTGCTGCCCCGCATCATGGACGACTGGCTGCGCGGTGGCCGCGTGCCGCGACTGCTCAGCCCGGATGGCGACGACCAAGTTGGACGGCGGCAGCTGCTGGCCGACTTGAAGCGCTGCGAATTTGGCCATGTGGTGGCCCACGGCGCCCGGGAGATGCAGGGCGAAGGCGGCAGCTTTTTTGTCTTTGTACGGCACCCCAGTCCGCAGGCCCCGCGCGACGCCTATCTGCTGGAGCTGCTCATGCCCTATCTGCACATGGCGCTACACCGCATGCTGATCAACGAGAGCAGTGAAAAACCCGATGAGGTGGAATCAGTCACCCTGCTCTCCAAGCGCGAGATACAGGTGCTGCACTGGGTGAAAAACGGCAAGACCAACCAGGAAATCGGACAGATTCTGGATATCAGCCCGCCGACCGTCAAAAACCATGTGCAGAACATCATGCGCAAGCTCAACGTAACCAACCGCGCCCAAGCGGTGGGCAAGGGCGCCACCCTGCGTTTGTTGGTAGCGGGCGAATCCAGCTGATTTTGTAGCGTCCGGCCTACGGATGCAGTGCTATCAAGTTGATAGCTGCTTGCGCATATTGCACGGGGGCTAGAGGCACTTTTAGCTTCCAACTTCAAGCCGTGGTGTGAATTTCAGCATCTGAACGGACTAGGAACTTGCCTGGAAGTTCAACACAGCCTGTAACAAGCGCAAATTAAATTACAGATCACGCAACAGAAATTCTTTCATGTTGACGTACCCCGAATCGCTTGTCTTCGACCCTTCAACTTAAGAGAACTTAATCATGAAACTTAAACACATTGCTCTGGCTGCCATGCTGGTGGCTACTGGTGCGGCTAACGCTGCTATCGACTCCGGCGCCGTTTCAGGCGACGGCACCTTCTTGGCCACCGTGTCATACGGCAACAACGCCGCCGGTTCCTCGGCTTCGTTCGACTTGGGCCTGTCGTACTCGCAGCTGGCCACGTGGCAAGGCGACATCAACACTGCCTTCTCCGGCGGTGCAACGAATTGGTTCCGTTCGTGGAACCTGAGCACAGGTGCATACAGCGGAACTGGCCTGACAGGTTCCGTCATCGGCAACTACGGCACCGTCCTGGCCAGCTTCAACGCAGCGGCCGCCGCTGCGGGCTCCACCGGCACGGCACAGTTGCAGGTGATGTCTCTTGACGGTGAAGGTGCCGCAGTGGGTTCGCGCGGAGTGTTCGCCTCTGGCAACGCCATCAACGCCACCACTGGTGCTGCCTTGGCAGTTACCGCGTCAACCAACCTCGTCAACAACGGCCTCGCCGGTAGCTCGACTGTGGGTGGGTTCTTTGGCGCTGTGAATACCAGCGGCACGCACCTTACCGACGCCAATGGCGCCAACCTGGCCAGCGCGGGCAGCCTTGCCTACTTCAACAACGGTGGTGGCATGGAGAGGATTGCCAACACCGGCATGTTCGACACCAATGGCCAATACAACGGCGTCTATGCCGCTGGCACCACCACTTTTGCGGGCCAGCCACAGGCCTTGGCTTTCTTCAACCAAGTTTCCAGCAGCTTGACCAGCACTTCTAAAGCCTCGCTCACAGCCATCGGCTATGACGCCGATCATGACGGCGTGATCGAGTTTGGTAGCCCTAGCACCACT
>JBBRYR010000060.1:0-19441 GCA_038237415.1 Burkholderiales bacterium | reverse complement strand
GTGCTCGCGGATGAGTGGCAGATGGATCTGGACCTGCAGAAGCAGGTCCAGGAGGCCGCGGCCATTACGGATGGGGATTTGCTGGTCACGGTGACTGACGCGGCTCATGCGCAATTCAAGTCCAAAGTCGAACATGTTGGAACGGATAATTTCACCCAGTTTGAACGGATGGTCCTGCTCCAAAGCATTGACAGCCATTGGCGCGACCATTTAAGTTCACTGGACTATTTGCGACAAGGCATCCACCTTCGGGGCTATGCCCAAAAGCAGCCCAAGCAGGAATACAAGCGCGAGGCCTTTGAGCTGTTTGGGCAGTTGCTGGACTCGGTGAAGAACGATGTGACCAAAGTGTTGATGACGGTAAAAATCCAGTCCAATGAGCAGCTTGAGCAAGCGGCTGATGCCATGGAAAGTCGTGGCGAAAGCATTGCCAATGTGACTTACAGCGCGCCGACAGAGACGGGCGAAGTAGAAACTACCGTAGACCTGGAAACCGTGCGCGACGCCGCGCTGGCCGCTGCGGATCAGATCCCCCGGGTGGGACGCAACGACCCTTGTCCCTGCGGCAGCGGGAAAAAATACAAGCAATGCCACGGAAAACTGGCCTGAAAGACAACGATGCCCGTCAATTTGCCCGCTCCGGACCCTGACACCCTGTTTCCTATTGCCGGTGTACGCATTGGCGTCACTGAAGCGGGTGTGCGCAAAGTGGGTCGCAAGGACTTGACAGTGGTATTGCTGGACGAAGGCGCTTCAGTGGCAGGCGTATTCACCACCAATCGTTTTTGTGCGGCACCCGTCCAGATTTGTCGTCAGCATCTGGCGAGCTGGAAGGGTATCCGCGCCATGCTCATCAATACGGGCAACGCCAATGCCGGCACTGGTGCCGATGGTTTAGCGCGGGCTCGCAGCACCTGTTCTGCGCTTGCGCAGCGGTTGAGTATCGCGATTGAGCAGGTCTTGCCGTTTTCGACGGGCGTCATCATGGAGCCGCTGCCGATTGATCGAATCGAGGCCGGCTTGGCCTCTGCCATAGCAGACGCCAAGCCCGGTAACTGGTTGCGTGCTGCCGAAGGCATCATGACCACCGATACGGTGCCCAAGGCCTTTGGCGCAAAAGTCACCATTGGCGGCAGGCCTGTGTCCATCACCGGCATCAGCAAAGGTGCGGGCATGATCCGCCCCAACATGGCGACCATGCTGGGCTTCATTGCTACTGATGCCTGCGTGAGTCAGTCGGTGATGCAGGCGCTGGCACTGGAGCTGGCCGAGGGGTCTTTCAACCGTGTCACGGTGGATGGAGACACTTCTACAAACGATTCGCTGGTGATCATTGCGTCCAACAAGGCGGGTAACGCGATGGTGGACTCGTTGACGAGTCCAGACGGGGTGGCCCTGAAGAGGGCCATGCTGGGCGTGGCCCGGAATCTGGCCCAAGCCATTGTCAGGGATGGCGAGGGCGCGACCAAGTTCATCGCCATTCAGGTGGAGGGCGGCCGTGACGAGGGTGAGTGCCGCAAAGTCGCCTATGCCATTGCGCATTCTCCACTGGTCAAAACTGCATTTTTTGCCAGCGACCCGAACTTGGGGCGCATCTTGGCGGCGGTAGGCTACGCCGGTATCGACGATCTGGACCAGAGTGGTATTGAGCTCTTTCTGGACGATGTGCACGTGGCCACGCAGGGTGGTCGCAACCCGGCGTACCGGGAAGAAGACGGGCAACGGATCATGAAGCAGAGTGAAATTACCGTACGTGTAGTGCTGGGGCGTGGCACGGCCGTCGACACCGTGTGGACGTGTGACCTGAGTCACGACTATGTGACGATTAACGCCGACTACCGTTCTTGACGACGTATGAATGACCCTTTGATCGCGTTTCTGGCGCGAGCTGAAAAGCTGATGGAGCGCATTGAGTCCGCGCTGCCTCACGCGCTTGAGCAACCAAACTGGGATGCATCGATCGCCTTTCGCTACCGCCGTCGTTCCTCGGGGCAGGGTGTCATTGCAGCGGTGCGCCATATTGGCGCCATCAGTCTCGATGATCTGAAGGAAATTGATGTCCAAAAGGACAAAATTCAGCGCAATACCGAGCAATTTGTCCGTGGCTTGCCGGCCAATAACGTACTGCTGACGGGATCACGAGGCACCGGAAAGTCTTCACTGATTCGCGCATGCCTGCACACCTACGCTGCGCAAGGCCTCCGTCTGATCGAGGTTGATAAATCCGAGCTGGTCGATTTGCCGGATATCGTTGATCTGGTCGCCCTGCGGCCCGAAAAATTCATTGTCTTTTGTGATGACCTGAGCTTTGATGAAGGGGAGCCGGGTTACAAGGCTTTGAAATCGGTGCTCGATGGTTCTGTGGCGGCCGCAACCGCCAATGTACTGGTCTACGCGACCAGCAATCGCCGCCATCTCTTGCCTGAGTACATGGCCGAAAACCTGAGCTACACCCACACCGCAGATGGTGAGGTGCACCCCAGTGAGGTGGTTGAAGAGAAAATCTCCCTGTCGGAGCGTTTTGGCTTGTGGGTGAGCTTTTACCCGTTCAATCAGGATGAGTATTTGCAGATTGTTGCCCAGTGGCTTTCAGCATTGGGCATTGACGCTGCGCAGATTGCAGCTGCCCGTCCTGAGGCGCTGGTCTGGGCATTGGAGCGTGGGTCGCGCAGTGGACGTGTGGCTTGGCAATTTGCCCGGGATTTCACGGGGCGTCAGTCCAGCGCGCAATGACCGGCCATTTGCTTGTTGCCGACCCGGAATCGGCCCGCCAAGGCGGTGCGGACAGGGTTGTGGTGGATGTCGCAGTCGGCGTGCTGGTGCGTGAGGACAAGAGTTTTTTGTTGACATCACGTCCTGCTGGCAAAGCCTACGCAGGTTATTGGGAGTTTCCAGGGGGTAAGCTGGAGGCCGGTGAGACCGTTGAGCAGGCGTTGCGACGGGAATTGCAGGAAGAGCTCGGTATCGAAATCGGTGACGCCGTACCCTGGAAAGTCGAAATGGTCGACTATCCGCACGCACTGGTGCGGCTTCATTTCTGCAAAGTGTTCAAGTGGTCTGGTGCGTTGCAGATGCGCGAGGCACAGTCTTTCGTTTGGGCGCAATTGCCGGTGCACGTGAGCCCTGTTTTGCCTGGAACCGTCCCGGTTCTGCAATGGTTCGCGCAAGAGCAGCAGTACATTGGTGCTACACATTTCATAGCTGCTCAGGCATAGTCTGCCGGGGCTGGACCGTTGTTTGGCTTATATTTCTTTGTGAACTAACTACTGCAGTCTGGTGTGATCGAGGTCCATCTCGTCCGGCTCGGGCAGTGCCTGGACACGGAAGTTTTCGCTGGCCCAAGCCCCAAAATCCATGTTCTTGCAACGTTCGCTACAGAACGGTCGAGCCGCATTGGAGGGCGCGTAAACGCTGTCGCCACCACAAGTCGGGCAGCGCACGATTCGATCGGATGATCCTTGGTTAGCGCGGTCCGTCACGGTCTCTTGGTCTCAGGAGCAAAGTGTCAGCTCGAATGCACCGTCTTCACTGCTGGTGTGCAAACGGTCGTCTTCTCCGTGGCGCATGAGACGAATGGAAACCATCAAACGGTTGCCACTGATTTCCGGGATCAGGTTGAATTCAGGATTCAACGACAGTCGCAACAGTTGAAAAGTCCGCCCCTGTGGCAAGTTCTGCTGGAATTGTCCGCCGACTGCGATCACTTTCTGAGGGGACCCCGAGTCTCGCAACAGCTTTAAAAGCAACTGAATGGATTCCGCCAGAGGGCCAAGTGTGGAAGCCCACCGCTGCAAATCGCTTTGGCGGGATGCGCTGTCGCGGTGCTGCCAGGCGAAATACGCTGGAAGATCAAATTCACAGGTTCCACCGGGAATGCCCACCCGGCTGCGTATGCTCATGAGCCAGTCGTTTTCTGTGAGCGACTGACCTGCTTTTCCGGGCTGCGCGTTTAACTCGCTGAAGCACCGCTCCAATTGATCGATCACTTTGTCCAGCATCCCTTCGGCAATAGCGGGATTGCCTCGATAGGCGTTCAAAATCTGCTTTTGCTTGTCCAGATCTTTCATCACGTCGGACTTCAAGTCGGCCCGCGCGCCCACGTCCATGACTTCGAACATCGTGGCGATCGCGAAATGGTGGTCTATCGCGTCTGTGCGAGACATCAGTTCCGACAAGCGGAGAAACAGATGTTCCAGTCGCAAATAGGTGCGAATTCGCTCGTTGAAGGGGTATTCGTAAAGGATCACGCTGATTTTTCCGGTGGCCGAATCATAGCCCGAACTGAGTGCCGATTTCATGGACTTGCAGTGCCAGCACGTTCATGTCAATGCCATCGTTGAATATCACCATGTCGGCAGCATCCAGCCGCTGTGTGCGGGATGCCTGCGTTGCAAGAATTTTCGTTACGCTTGCCGTGTCCAGACCGTTTCGAGCTGTTACACGTTCAATTTGTGTGCGCTCGGAGCAGTCAATTACCAATATGCGCTGCAATCTTGCGCGCCAATGTTTTGACTCGACCAGCAACGGAATATCGAACACGATGCACTTTGCGCCCCGGGTCTGCGCACGCTCGGCCTGCCGGGCAATTTCTTGTCCTACCAAAGGGTGCACGATATTTTCCAATCGGGCTTTAGCGGTGGGGTCTGAATAGATCAAAGTTCGCATTTGCTCCCGATCCAGCGATCCATCTGCCGCCAGCATGCTCGCACCAAAGGTGCTCTTGAGCATGGCAATGGCAGAACCTCCGGGCGCGGTTGCGGTTCTTGAAATGGCATCTGCATCCACGACCGTGGCACCCATTTTCGCCAGCATGCCTGCAACCGTGGTCTTTCCACTACCGATTCCTCCCGTCAACCCCAATCGATAGGCGGAAGTCCCCACGATCAAAGACCAACGACCTGACGGAGTGCTGTGGGTCCGAAAACCAGGGCTGTCAGTCCTGCCCCGGCAAGAAAGGGTCCGAACGGCACATAGCCGCCTTCCCGCAACCCCGTGCTGAACTTCATTGCGATACCCACAATGGCGCCAATGACGGATGCCAAAAGAATCATGGGAATCAATGCCTGCCAGCCAAACCAGGCACCAAGTGCTGCGAACAACTTGAAGTCTCCGTAGCCCATGCCCTCTTTGCCCGTAACCAATTTGAACGCCCAGTAGACCGCCCACAACGAAAGGTATCCCGCGACCGCACCCCAGAGCGCCGAATGCAGTCCAACGGGCGTCCATTGCAGGGCTGCAGCCACCAAGCCAAGCCACAACAGGGGCAGGGTCAAATCGTCGGGTAACAGTGTCGTGTCCCAGTCAATGAGCGCCAGCGACAGAAGAATGGCCGAAAACGCGCACCAGACACCCCCCGCTGCGGTGGCACCCCATTGCCATACACTGAAGAAAAACAAGACGCCAGTGGCGATTTCTACTAGCGGATAGCGAACGCTGATGGGAGCCTTGCAGGCGGAGCAACGACCGCGCAGCAGGAAGTAGCTGAAGACCGGGACATTCTCGTACCAGCGAATCTGGTGTCCGCAATGGGGGCATCCAGAACGGGGCACCATCAGATTGAAGGGCTCCGAGACATCGATCGGCTTGCCTGACATTTCCGCACACTCCGCAGCCCACTGCTTCTCCAGCATCTTGGGCAAACGGTAAATAACGACATTGAGAAAGCTCCCAATCAACAATCCCAATATTCCGGCGACTGATGCTTCAAGCCATTGCAGACTCATCAGCATCAAACCACCTGACCCAGCTTGAAAATTGGCAGGTACATGGCAACCACAATGCCGCCAATCACAGTACCCAGAATCACGATGATGATGGGCTCCATCAGGCTGGAAATGCCGGCAACCATATCATCCACTTCGGCTTCGAAAAAGTCGGCGGCTTTACCCAACATGTGGTCAATGGAGCCCGATTCTTCGCCGATGGCGCACATTTGCAGGACCATCGAAGGAAACAGATTGGCATTCGTCATGGCAGCGGTGAGGGCGGTTCCGGTAGAGACTTCCTGTTGGATCTTGAGGGTTGCGTCTTCGTACACGCTGTTGCCGGCAGCGCCACCCACCGAGTCCAGGGCTTCCACCAAAGGAACGCCGGCGGCAAACATGGTGGACAGGGTTCGTGTCCAGCGGGCGATACATGACTTTTCTACCAGTGCGCCAAAAATAGGAAGCTTCAGCATGATGCGGTCCATGACGGCCTGCATCTTCTTGTTGCGTTGCCATGCTTGCATGAAGAAATAAACACCGCCTCCGATGCCGCCAAAGATCAGGTACCAGTACTTGATGAAGAACTCACTCATGGCAATCACGATCAGCGTAGGCATGGGCAGTTCGCCACCAAACGACGTGAAAACCTGCTTGAAAGAAGGAATCACAAAAATCATGATCACCGCCACCACCACAAATGCCACGATCAGCACAGTAATGGGGTACATCAACGCGGACTTGATCTTGGACTTGATGGCCTCGGTCTTTTCCATGTAGACCGCTAACCGGTCGAGCAGCTGATCCAGAATACCTGCCGATTCACCCGCCTCGACCAGATTGCAGTAGAGGTTGTCGAAGTACAGCGGGAATTTCCGGAAGGCAACGCTCAAAGAGGTGCCGGTTTCCACATCGGTGCGGATGTCATTGAGCAGTTTGGTGACCCGGGGGTTAGGGTTGCCCCGGCCCACGATGTCAAATGCCTGAAGCAACGGAACGCCCGCTTTCATCATGGTTGCAAGTTGCCGCGTAAAGATGGCCATATCCTTCGGTTTGATGGATTTGCCCGCGCTCATGCGGCGCTTTTTGATTTTCGTGGGGATGACCCCTTGCCTGCGCAGTGACGCCTTGACCTGGTTTTCTCCAGCCGCACGAATTTCCCCACGCACTTGCCTGCCGTTGCGGTCCTTGCCTTCCCATTCAAAAACAGCGTCTTTGTTGCTGGTGGTCTTTGTAGTGGCCATTTAATTTCCCGGGTTACTCTTTATTCATTCGTGACGGCGAGAACTTCTTCCAATGAAGTCATCCCCTGTTTGACTTTATTCAATCCGGATTGCCGCAAGGAGCGCACACCTTCCCGTTCGGATTGTTCCGCGATTTCCAACGCGCTTCCGTCTCGCAAAATAATTCGCTGGATTTCATCGGTAACCGGCATAACCTGGTAGATGCCTACGCGACCTTTGTAACCGTTGTTGCACATCGAACAACCAACGGGCCGGTAGGGTTTCCAGCTTCCGTCCAGGTCCGATTCGCGAAATCCCGCGTCGATCAGCGCATCACGGGGGATTTCCACAGATGTCTTGCAGTTGGGGCAAAGACGACGGGCCAGCCGCTGCGCCGTGATGAGTATGACGCTGGACGCGATGTTGAAAGGCGCAATTCCCATGTTGCGCATGCGCGTCAATGTGGCGGGCGCATCGTTGGTGTGTAAAGTCGAGAGAACCAGGTGCCCAGTCTGGGCCGCCTTGATGGAAATGTCAGCCGTTTCCAGATCGCGTATTTCGCCCACCATGATGATGTCTGGATCCTGGCGCAGGAATGACTTCAACGCCGCGGCGAAGGTGAGCCCGGCCTTCTCGTTGACGTTGACCTGATTGACCCCCGGCAAGTTGATTTCAGATGGATCTTCTGCAGTAGCAATGTTTACACCGGGCTGATTTAGCAGATTCAGGCATGTATAGAGTGAAACGGTCTTCCCGGACCCGGTGGGACCGGTGACCAAAATCATCCCGTAGGGACGGCCAATTGCCTTTAGTAAACGCTCTTTTTCTTCCGGTTCGTAGCCGAGCGCGTCAATCCCCAGTCGCGCGCTACTGGGGTCCAGGATCCGGATAACGATCTTTTCACCAAAGAGCGTGGGCAGGGTACTGACCCGAAAATCGATTACCCGGTCTGGTCCCACTTTCAATTTCATCCGTCCGTCTTGCGGCACGCGCTTTTCGGAGATATCCATCCGGGAAATAACCTTGATTCGCGAGGCTAATTTGTCCTTAATGGCAATCGGGGGAGAGGCAATCTCACGCAACTGTCCGTCGATGCGGAATCGAACGCGGTAGGTGTGCTCGTAGGGCTCAAAATGCAAATCTGATGCCCGCATGCTGAACGCATCCATCAGCATTTTGTGCAAAAACCTGACAACCGGGGCATCTTCAACTTCTGCGACGTTGGCCTGCGCGTTGTCAGTGATTGCCTCAGCAGAATTTTCATCAAACTCGAAATCGCTTCCGATGATGTCTTCCATTGCCTCGGACGCGGTGGTTCCAGAGGCCTCCACCAGCTTGGAAAGCTTGTCGTACTCGGCAATAACCCAGTCGACCCCCATCTGGGTTGAAAACTTGATCTTTTCCGCAGCGGCCTGGTCCGATGGGTCTGCTGTAGCCACCATCAATCGATTGCTTCGCTTGCTGAGAACCACCACGCGGTAGTCCGCACAAATTTTCCCGTCCAGCAAGCCCTTGGGTAAGCGTTGAGGGTCGATTGCGTCCAGGTCTAGTAGCGGCGCGGCATACGCGGCCGACAAGGTGTGCGCCAAATCTGACGCAGAAACTGCGCCAGACCCCACCAACTCTGCGATAAAGCTGTTTTTGCTGGAAAGGGCTTTGCGGTAAATCTCTTCAGCAGATTTTTGTCCCAACTTGCCGGCAGTGACAAGAGCCCTTCCGAGACCAGGAAGAGCAATGGAGGGGGAGTCACGTTGAATTGGTTCGACAGCGGCCATAGCCCGAGATGAATTACGTTGCAGTTTGAATCAGCCCATCATCGCCGATTGCACAAGCAATGTAAATTGTAAAGGGGGTATGCCGGGGTCGGGGGACGCAGATTGACAACACATGGTTATCTGGTCGGGGTGAGAGGATTCGAACCTCCGGCCTCTACGTCCCGAACGTAGCGCTCTACCAGGCTAAGCTACACCCCGGCGGAGGCATTGACTTCCAAGAAAAGTCAATACTTTCTCTCCAGCAGCTGTGTTGCTAATTGTATCAAACAGTCGGCATGCGGGCCTGTTGGAAGTAGCTTGGCTGCAGCGATGGCGCGCAAGGCTTCCTGCTGTGCAGCGGCTCTTGCCACATCAAGGCCGCCCGTTTTTCTGACAATGCGAATGACTTCGTCCAGCATCGATACTGCGCCGGTTTCAATGGCTTGCTGGATGGTTTCGCGCTCCGTCTGTGATCCGCGTTGCATTGCAGATATAAGAGGCAAAGTCGCCTTGCCTTCCCGTAAATCATCGCCCAGATTTTTCCCCATCACCGACGCGTCGCCAGAGTAATCGAGCACGTCGTCGATGACTTGAAACGCGGTTCCCAGTGCCTGACCATATTCAGCGCATGCGGCCTCCATGGCGGCGCTGGTGCCCGAAAGGATGGCGCCTACACGGGCGCTGGCCTCAAACAGCTTGGCGGTCTTGGATTGGATGACCTGCAAGTATCCTTGCTCGTCCAGTCCGGCGTTGTGCATATTCATCAGTTGCATCACCTCGCCTTCGGCGATGATGTTGGTCGCGTCAGCCAACACTTGCATGATGCGCATGTTTTGACCGTCCACCATCATCTGGAATGCACGGGAGTAAAGAAAGTCGCCAACCAGAACGCTGGCCGGATTCCCGAATCTTGAGTTGGCGGTGGCGTTCCCGCGCCGCAGGGCGGAATCGTCCACCACGTCGTCGTGCAGCAAGGTGGCTGTATGAATGAATTCCACCACAGCCGCCATATTGAAGCGCTGTGTACCTTTGAATCCAAGGGCGCCGCAACACAAAAGCAGGAGGGCGGGGCGTAGACGCTTGCCACCGGCTGAGATGATGTACTGCGACACGCTGCCAACCAAGGGTACGCCCGAGTCAAGCTTCAGGGCAATGACCTGGTCTACTTGGAGCATGTCCTGTTCGACAATGGAAAGCCCAGTCGATGAGCTGGGTGGATTGGCTTGCAAGGATGTGGACCGGTTGGTTAGATGGGTGATTATAGAAAGCCCCCAATGCGCTTTGGCGTGGTGTTGATTGGCATTTGGAGTTTTAGGGCCTGGATGTTATACTCTTGGGCTCTGCGAAAATTCGTTTGCAGATTCTCAAGTCGAAGAGGTCAATATGTACGCGGTCATAAAAACCGGCGGCAAGCAATATCGGGTTGCGGCTGGCGAAAAAATTAAAGTAGAACAGATTGCTGCGGATGTAGGCCAAGAGATTGTGATCGATCAGGTTCTGGCTGTCGGAAACGGCGCTGAATTGAAGGTCGGCACACCCTTGGTGTCCGGTGCAACGGTGACAGTCACCGTGCTGCAGCATGGCAAGCACGACAAAGTGCGCATTTTCAAAATGCGTCGTCGTAAGCATTATCAGAAACGTCAAGGGCATCGCCAGCAGTTCACTGAACTGCTCATCGGCGCCATTGCTGGATAAGGACACTAGGTCATGGCACAGAAAAAAGGCGGCGGCTCTACGCGAAACGGGCGCGATTCCAAGCCCAAGATGCTGGGTGTGAAGACATTCGGTGGTGAACTGGTCAAGCCCGGCGCGATCATCTTGCGCCAGCGCGGAACCAAGTTCCACGCTGGAGTGAATGTCGGTATGGGCAAAGACCACACCTTGTTTGCACTGATTGATGGGCACGTTTCGTTTGCCCATAAGGGTGCTCTCAACAAGCACATGGTGAGCGTGACTGCAGCCTGATCTGCAGACGGTTCACCCAAAAACCCTGCGCCTCTGCGCGGGGTTTTTCATTTATAACTGCGGTACACACCATGAAGTTCGTTGACGAAGCCTATATTGATATCTCTGCTGGAGATGGCGGGGCGGGCTGCGTCTCCTTTCGGCATGAAAAGTACAAAGAATTTGGCGGCCCCAATGGGGGAGACGGTGGCCGTGGTGGCCATGTTTTTGCCGTCGCAGACGCCAATCTGAACACGTTGGTGGACTTCCGTTTTTCGCGTCGCCACGACGCCAAACGCGGAGAGCACGGCATGGGTTCTGACATGTTTGGCGCTGCGGGCGACGACATCACGCTGAAGATGCCGGTGGGCACCATCATTACCGATGCCGAAACCGGCGAGGTCTTGTACGAACTGCTCAAGCCGGGTGAAGTCATTACCATCGCCAAAGGCGGAGATGGTGGCTTCGGTAACATGCGTTTCAAAAGCGCCATCAACCGCGCCCCACGCCAAAAAACACCGGGTTGGCCCGGTGAGAAAAAAGAACTGAAGCTGGAGCTGAAGGTGCTGGCTGACGTCGGTCTGCTGGGCATGCCCAATGCTGGCAAGTCGACATTTATCACCGCCATATCCAATGCGCGGCCCCGTATCGCGGACTATCCCTTCACCACCTTGCACCCGAATCTGGGCGTGGTGCGCGTTGGACCGGAGCAGAGCTTTGTCGTCGCCGACTTGCCCGGCCTGATCGAGGGTGCGTCGGAAGGTGCCGGATTGGGGCACTTGTTTTTGCGCCATTTGCAGCGCACCCGCTTGCTGCTGCATATTGTCGACATGGCTCCTTTTGATGAAGGTGTCGACACCGTTGCGCAGGCCAAGGCGATTGTGAATGAGCTGAAGAAGTACGACCAGGGCTTGTACAACAAGCCGCGCTGGCTGGTGCTGAACAAGCTCGACATGGTTGACTCGGACGAGCGCGCTGCCCTTGTGAAAGACTTCGTGAAGCGCTTCAAGTTCAAAGGCCCGGTCTTTGAAATATCCGCATTGACGCGTGAAGGTTGCGAACCGCTTGTGAAAGCGATTTACAAGCACGTGAAAGCCCAGCAGGTTGCGGAGCAACCGGTGGTGGAGATTGATCCCCGCTTTGTTGATCCCACCGACGCATAGCCTTTGCTATTAAAAGAATAGCTGCTGGCGCAATATTGGCGGGGGCTACGGGTCTATATGACAAATAATTCAGTTTCAACCGTGTTGCGGGATGCCCGGCGGATCGTCGTCAAAGTGGGCTCCAGCCTGGTGACCAACGATGGTCGAGGTCTGGATGAAGTAGCCATTGGGGAGTGGTGCCGTCAGATGGCCCATTTGATTCGCGATGGGCGTGAAGTCATCATGGTCTCCAGCGGCGCTATTGCCGAAGGCATGAAGCGACTGGGTTGGACCACGCGCCCCAAAGCGGTTCATGAACTCCAGGCGGCGGCGGCGGTAGGGCAAATGGGGCTGGCCCAGATGTACGAAACCAAGCTCAAGCTCAATGGCTTGGGCAGCGCGCAGGTTTTGCTCACCCACGCGGACCTGGCCGACCGGGAGCGCTACCTGAATGCCCGCTCTACCCTGTTGACCTTGTTGAAACTGGGCGTCGTACCCGTGATCAATGAGAATGACACGGTGGTCAATGATGAAATCAAGTTTGGCGACAATGACACGCTCGGCGCGCTGGTCGCCAACTTGGTTGAAGCCGATGCGCTGGTGATCCTGACCGATCAAAAAGGCCTGTTTACAGCGGATCCACGCAAGGACGTGCACGCGCAATTCGTCCATGAAGCCAATGCGGGCGATGCGAAACTGGAAGCCATGGCCGGTGGCGCGGGCTCCAGCCTTGGGCGTGGGGGCATGATCACCAAAATCCTTGCTGCCAAGCGCGCGGCAGGATCAGGTGCCTCCACCGTCATTGCCTGGGGCCGTGAGCCAGACGCGCTGATTCGCCTGACTCAGGGCGAAGCCATTGGCACCCTTTTGGTGGCTCAAACCCAGAAGAACCAAGCGCGCAAACAGTGGATGGCGGACCATCTGCAACTGCGCGGCGCGGTGGTGGTGGATGCCGGCGCGGCGGCCAAATTGCGCGATGAGGGCAAGAGTTTGCTGCCTATCGGCATGATCCAGGTGGATGGAGATTTTTCCCGCGGTGATGTGATTGCGGTGCGGGATACCGCTGGCGCAGAAATCGCGCGCGGCTTGGCCAACTACGCGAGTTCTGAGGCGCGCCTGTTGTGTCGCAAGCCGTCTTCTGAATTCGAGAAGCTGCTGGGCTACGCTGCAGAACCTGAAATGCTGCACCGGGACAACCTGGTGTTGACTCGCTGACTCCCTCACCTGGCCATGACGGCAACGTCTGTCAGTTGCCCATCTTCTGACGTTGCTTCAAGGCTCTGATTACATCTGCGGTGCTCGTCGAGAGCCGTGTTTCACAGCCACCTTGGCGTGCAATCGCGAAGGCATGCCGTGAGGGCAGATTGTCATTCACCGCTTTCCACTGTGGCTGCTCCACCATGCGCCACTCGCCTGAGCTGCCACTGCGCGCATAAGTCTTCACCTCATCCGTAGTGCAGCGAATGCCCTCATAGGCCGCGTTCACCGAGCCGGACGCGTTGCGCATCACCACCACATAGCGGACAACGCCGTCGGCGCCCACCGTAATCGTCGCAGGATCAACCCCCATCTTGATCGATACATAGGGCGGCATATCGATCGGAATTAACTGGTCTCTGGAATAGGAGGGCGGCGAAGTCGCCTTGTCTTCCACCCAATCCAGGGCATTGGGGGGGCTTTGCGCCCACGTCAAGTTTGCCAGAAGCGCAATGCAACTCCCCACCATTCGATTACGGAGCATGGTGGCTGTCTTGGCCTTCCGGCAGGTTGGTGCCCGGGTCGGGCTCAAAGGATGCACCGGGTGGCAACTCCATGAATCCCGATGCAGAGTCAGTCGTTCCGTCGCCCGGATCACGCGCACGATGCCCACTGCGCAAAAAGCGGTTGCGGGGCTCGTTGCGCGGCAGATAGCGGGCCAACTCCGTCAGCGCCATTTCGTAAACGCCACGCTTGAATTCCACAACGGCGTCCAGTGGAACCCAGTAGTCGTTCCAGCGCCAGGCGTCGAACTCGGGATGGTCGGTGGCGCGCAGGTTCAAATCCCAGTCGTGACCGACCAGTTGCAGCAGGAACCAGATCTGTTTCTGTCCTCTATAGTGACCGCGCGCATCGCGTCGGATGTAGCGGTCAGGCACCTCGTAGCGCAACCAGTCTCGGGTACGGGCAACAATACAAACATGCTCCGGCTGGAGCCCCACTTCTTCGTGCAGTTCGCGGATCATGGCCTGTTCGGGAGTCTCCCCCCGATCAATGCCACCTTGTGGAAACTGCCACGAGTGGGTACGAATGCGCTTGCCCCAAAATACCTGATTTCTCTGGTTGAGCAGGACGATGCCGACGTTGGGCCGAAAGCCGTCCCGGTCAAGCATAATCAAACCCCAATTTTTAAACTTCGTTCATTATGCACAGCACACGCTGTGGTTCAAGTGGCGAAGACCCTAGTCGTTCAGCGAAGTCCAGTCCAGTTCAGCGAGATATGCCATGAAAGCCTCCCAATTCTTCATTTCCACCCTCAAGGAGGCCCCCGCGGACGCTGAGGTAGTCAGCCACAAGCTGATGATGCGTGCCGGCATGATCAGGAAGCTCGGTGCAGGCATCTACAGCTACATGCCGATGGGGCTGCGCGTGATCCGCAAGGTCGAAGCGATCGTGCGCGAGGAGATGAACCGAGCAGGCGCCGTGGAGCTATCCATGCCCGTAGTGCAGCCCGCAGAGTTGTGGGAAGAGACTGGGCGCTTTGGCAAGATGGGAGCCGAGTTGCTGCGCATCAAGGACCGCCATGGTCGTGATTACGTGGTGCAGCCCACCAGCGAAGAGGTGATTACTGACATTGCGCGCCAGGAAATCAAAAGCTACAAACAGTTACCCAAAAACTTCTACCAAATCCAGACCAAGTTCCGTGACGAACGCCGGCCCCGTTTTGGCCTGATGCGTGGGCGCGAGTTCACCATGAAGGACGCCTACAGTTTTGACCGCGACCAGGATGCGGCCAAAGCCAGCTACCAGGTCATGGCCGGTGCGTACCGCAAAATTTTTGACCGTTTCGGGCTGACCTACCGCGCGGTCGCGGCAGACAGCGGCGCCATTGGCGGCGACCTGAGCGAAGAGTTTCAGGTGATTGCCGCCACCGGCGAAGATGCCATCGTGTACTGCCCTACCAGCGACTACGCGGCCAATATGGAGAAGGCTGAAGCGCTCCCACCCGCCGGCACCCGCGCTGCGCCCGCCGAGGCCATGGTCAAGACGCCAACGCCCGATAAAAGCACCTGCGCCGATGTGGCGGAGCTGTTGGGGCTGCCGCTCGCGCGCACCGTCAAGTCGCTCGTACTGGCGACAGACCAGCTCAATGAAGCCGGTGAAGTAGTCAAGAGCCAGATCTGGCTGCTGCTGCTGCGGGGCGACCACGACATGAACGAGGTCAAAGTCGGTAAGCTGTCCGGGCTGGCCGATTTCCGCTTTGCCACGGTGCCCGAGATTGAAGACCACTTTGGCTGCAAGCCCGGCTACCTGGGCCCTATTGGTTTGAACAAGCCGGTGAAGGTCGTGGTGGACCGCGAGGTGGCTGCGATGAGCGACTGGATTTGCGGCGCCAACGCGGTTGACTTTCACCTCACGGGCGTGAACTGGGGGCGCGACTTGCCCGAGCCCGAAGTGGTGGCCGATATTCGCAACGTGGTGGCCGGTGATGCTTCACCTGACGGCAAAGGTGTGCTCGCCATTGAGCGCGGCATCGAAGTGGGCCATGTGTTCTACCTCGGCACCAAATACAGTCAGGCTATGAACGCCACGTTTCTGGACGTCAACGGCAAGCCGCAGTTCATGGAAATGGGTTGTTACGGTGTGGGTATCACCCGCTTGCCCGCTGCGGCCATTGAGCAAAATCATGACGAAAAAGGCATCATCTGGCCGGATGCATTGGCACCGTTCACCGTGGTCATTTGTCCCATCAGTCCGGATCGCTTTCCCGAGGTCAAGGCGGCTGCGGACGATTTGTATGCCGGTCTATTGGCGGCTGGTGTCGATGTGATTCTGGACGACCGCTGCGAACGGCCAGGGGCCATGTTTGCGGACTGGGAACTGATTGGTGTGCCGCACCGCGTCACCATTGGTGACCGGGGGCTCAAGGAAGGGCAGGTCGAATACCAGCACCGCCGTGACAGCACGGCCAGCAAAGTCGCCGTTGCCGATGTTTTGGGTCACATCACCGGCAAACTGACTGCATGAAGGCTACCGGGGGCAGGGCTGCGGGTATTTCCAGGAGAAACTGCCTCATTCCCCTGTTGACAGGCCTTGGTCTGCTATCGTTTCAGGAGCAAGTATGGGCCGGCAGGCAGGCGGAAGAGCCACTGGTTGACTCGGTTCGTACCGCCTTGAGTTCAGCCGTCGGCAATAACGCGCCGCCCATTCCCGAGTTTGCCGATACCGAAGCCCGCCTCCAATACCTGCGCTGGGTGGGCGCCATGGGCGAGCGGCTTAAAAAGAAGAAACCCGAATGGGAAACCCGCAAGGAATTCCTGCAAACCGTCTGGTACGAAAGCAAGCGTGCCGGCCTGGACGTTGCGCTCGTGTTGGGCTTGATTCAGGTGGAAAGCAATTTCCGCAAGTTCGCAGTGAGCAGTGTGGGTGCACGGGGCTACATGCAGGTCATGCCGTTCTGGACCCGCGTGCTGGGTGATGGTGATGCGGGCAAACTGTTTCACATGCAGACCAATTTGCGTTTTGGCTGCGTGATCCTGCGCCACTACCTGGACCGCGAACGCGGTGACCTGTTTCTCACCCTGGGCCGGTACAACGGCTCGCGCGGCAAGGCACCGTACCCGGATGCGGTGCTGGGCGCCAGGCGGCTGTGGGAAATAGCCGCCTAGCGTTCCCGGGCAGATATCAGACGGGAGTTGTGCCCAGTGCCTTGGCCAGTTCACCGGACTCATACATCTCCATCATGATGTCCGAGCCGCCAATGAACTCGCCCTTCACGTACAGCTGGGGAATAGTCGGCCAGCTGCTGTACTCCTTGATGCCCGTACGGATGGCGTCGTCTTCCAGCACGTTCACCGTCTTGATGGACTTGGGTTCTACGCCGCAGGCTTTCAGGATCTGGATCGCGCGGCCCGAGAAGCCGCATTGGGGAAAGCTGGCATTGCCTTTCATGAAAAGCAGAACCTCGTTACCTTTGACCAATTCGTCAATGCGTTGTTGTGTGTCGCTCATCGCCGGAACTCCATAAAAACAGGCCAAACCGGCCCATTGGCATACGTAAAATTGACATTATCCCCTGCCACTGCTGCCCCTGCCGGCGGTGGGGGAAGCCTTTGCTGATAACGCCCGACTTTCCGGGGTCTGAATGGTTACTTGATGCACATCAAGGATATGTCGCGCAGACCCTGCAAGGATAGAGTTTTAGTACCTTTTTTCCGTGCTGACCATGACCTTAACACCTGCTGACTTGCCCCGCGATGACTTGTTGAGTAGCGACTTTGCCCACAATAGCCATCTGTCTGGCGAATGGCCCTTGCACGACACCGCGCCTGCTCCGCTGGATGGTGGTGCCGCCGTGGTCTCACCACTGCAAATGGGCTTGGTACGAACACTGGATGAGCTCCGCGCGCTACTGCATGAGGGCGCGTTTCGGGTGCTTCCGGTCGAGAGCACCAGACCGCTGGAGAAGGAGGCCGGACACGACTGCCTGGTCGAAGCGTTCCGGGGGCGCAGCCTGCATCCGCTGGACGATGCTGCGGAGTTGGCTGCGCGTCTCGTTGTGCAGTTGTCGCGGGACGAACGTAGCCCGCACGACGTCAATCAGGTACTGCGGGTAGCCGCCACACTCAGCCATGTTCCCGTGGTTGAGTTGGCTGAGTTTGACCCGGAAGTTCAAGCGCTCGAGGCCTTGCCGTCGGATATGGCGGCAAGGCTCAACGTATTGCCCCTGATGCGAGAGGGAGACGTCTTGATGGTGGCGCTGTCAGATGCGCTGAGCAATGAGCACCAGCACTTGATTCGGTTTGTTAGCCAGTGCAGAGTAGTCGCCGTGCTGGCAACGGCTGAGGAGATTGCACACGCCATTGGTCGTTGCTACGCTTCCCGAACCGATTCAAGTGAACTGGAGTCACTCGCCATCAGCGACATGGGCGCGGGCACCGAGGAAGAGGAACTGCGCATCTGGAGCGAAGCCGAGGCCCTCGCCCGTGAGGCGCCCATCGTGCGTCTGGTCAATACCCTGCTGGCGGACGCCGTGAGCCGCCGGGCGTCAGACATCCACATCCGGCCCGGGCAAAAAACGTTTGAGGTGCTGTTTCGCATCAACGGCACGCTGGTGCCTGTGCGCCGCTTGCGCCGTGCCTTGCTGCCGCCAGTCGTGGGCCGGATCAAGATTCTGGCCAGCATGAACAGTGCCGAGCACCGGTTGCCGCAGGACGGGCGTATTCGCATTATCGAGAGCGGCGCGGGCATTGACCTGCGCATATCGATCATTCCCTCGCAATTTGGCGAGAGTGTGGTGATTCGGGTGCTCGCCCGAACCGCCGACATGCGCAGCCTGGACGCCATTGGTTTTGAGCGCACCGATCTGGCCCGACTGCGCGACCTGCTGCGTCGCAGTATGGGCATTGTGCTGGTGACGGGGCCCACGGGTTCGGGCAAGACCACCACGCTATACGCCGCGCTGCAGGAAGTGGTGCGTCAGAACGTCAACATCATCACGGTGGAAGACCCGATTGAATACGAGCTGGAGAACGTGATCCAGATCCAGGTCAACCCGGCCATCGACTTCGGTTTTCCCAAGGCCCTGCGCCATATCCTGCGGCACGACCCGGATGTGATTTTGATTGGTGAAATGCGGGATTACGAGACCGCCAAGATTGCAGTCGAGAGCGCACTCACCGGACACCTGGTGTTCAGCACCCTGCATACCAACGATGCGCCCAGTGCGCTGGTGCGTCTGATCGAGATGGGGGTGGAACCCTATTTGATTCGCTCGGCGGTGATTGGCGTGCTGGCGCAGCGCCTGGTACGCACCAACTGCCCGCATTGCCGGGAAGTGGAGCCGGTCGACAGGCTGATGCGGACCAATCTGGACCTTGGCCCTGAAGAAACCTTCTGGCACGGCGTGGGCTGCGACCATTGCCACGGCACCGGGTTTGCAGGCCGCCAAGCCATTTATGAATTGCTGGTGATGGACAAATCGATTGCCGAGCGGGTGGATGTGGGTGTGTCCGCCGATGTGCACCGGGTCAGCGCGCTGGCCAGCGGCATGTCCAGCCTGCCAGCCAACGGCATCAAGCTGGCGCGCACGGGGGCGGTATCGCTGGCAGAAATCTATCGCGCCTGCATGTGAAGTGGTTAAATAAATTGCTGATTATATAAAATAATTGGCAGATTGTGCTTTGTAATTGGTATTGCTCGCATCAATACGCAATCCGATGCCGCACCCTTCGGGCTACGATAACCATGAATCACATTTGGTTTCGTACTTGAGGAGTTCCCACCGTGTTGCAGCAACCCGCCACCAAATACCGCGCCTTCTCCCCCGTTGCCTTGGTCAACCGCCAATGGCCCGCGCGCACGATCCAGTCGCCGCCGATCTGGATGAGCACCGACCTGCGCGATGGCAACCAGTCGCTGTTTGAGCCCATGAATGGCGAGCGCAAGATGCGCATGTTTCGCACCCTGTGCGCCATCGG
>JBBRYR010000059.1:0-19479 GCA_038237415.1 Burkholderiales bacterium | reverse complement strand
GGTAGGCATGTTTGCCACCACGATCGGCAACCGGCTCCTAGTTGCACAATCGCGCGGGTTGCTGGTGTTGCATTTCCAGACGGCCCTCAGCCTGCTGGAAACCCCCATGGAAGGTCTGCTAGGGGTGGACACCCACGGGCGCGTCATCTGGATCAACCGAATGGGCCATAGTTTGCTGGGCGCCGATCAACAAGCAGCGATGCTTCACGTGAATGACGTGCTGGGCATGGACTTGCACGCACTAGTGGGTTTGTGTGGAACCAGCCGGTTACAGCATTTAAAGCTGCCCAGCGGTCTGGGCATCTGGGCCAAGGCTTTCATGCAGGGTGTCCACGGTGCTAAAAACCCTCGCATGGTTGACCCTTCTGCCACCGCACAACCACCGCAAACCTATACAACCGCATCGCCCAGCGTTGCACCCTCGGCTTCCCCCTTGTCGCGGGCAGAGGACCCCATAGAACTTCGCCCGGTTCCGGAGAGCGATGCGTGCGAGGCTTCATCCCTGGCGGAATCACAACAACGCCTGATCGGGGAGACTCTGAAAGCCCACCGCGGCAACGTCGCGAAAACCGCGCGTTTGCTGGGTGTATCGCGCGGCTTGGTCTACCGTCACATGCATAAATGAAATTCCCTCAACTCAGGCAAAAAATATGCTTGATAGCGACACTCTCAGTCACAGATTTAGAAATTCGCGCCGAGGAGGCCCGCCGGATTGTCAAATACGGCTTTGAGCCGGTGCGCAAGAAATTGCGTTGATATTTGCTCAAGGAGGAATTTCAGCAATTCCGGGAGTACGAGGCTGCCACTTGGGCGGGCAAGTGGACAGCTTTCGATCCAATCAGGACACGACGACCGCAGCACCCTGGCCGATCGGTGCAATCACGCCAATGGTGTGCACGGTTTCGCCCGCCGCACGCAGCATGTCGGCGCAGGCCAGAGCGTTGCCCGCATCAATGACGACCACCATGCCGATGCCGTTGTTGAAGGTGCGGTTCATCTCGGTGTCGTCAATGCCCGCCGTGTTTTGCAGCCAGGCAAAGAGTTCGGTCTGGGGCCAGCTGCCTTTGACCAGGTGCGCGGCCATGCCTTCGGGCAACACGCGGGGAATGTTTTCCAGCAGGCCGCCGCCGGTGATGTGGGCCAGCGCCTTGATCGGGTGGGCGGCTAGTGCCGCCAGCACGTTTTTCACGTACAGGCGGGTGGGTTCCATCAGGGCTTCTTTGAACGGCTTGCCGTCCAGCGTGGCGGGGGCATTGCTGCCCGCGCGCTCAATGCACTTGCGCACCAGGCTGAAGCCGTTGGAATGCACGCCACTGGAAGCCAGGCCCAGCACCACATCGCCGGGCTTGACATCAGCACCGGTGAGAATTTTGGATTTCTCGACCGCGCCGACTGCAAAGCCGGCCAGATCGTATTCACCGGACGGGTACATACCGGGCATTTCAGCGGTTTCGCCGCCAATCAGCGCACAGCCTGACAGCTCACAACCCTTGGCAATACCGCCCACCACCGCAGCAGCGGTGTCGATGTCGAGCTTGCCGCAGGCAAAGTAGTCGAGAAAAAACAGTGGCTCTGCACCTTGCACCAGCACGTCGTTCACGCTCATGGCCACCAGGTCGATGCCCACGGTGTCGTGCATGTTCCATTCGAATGCCAGCTTGAGCTTGGTGCCCACGCCGTCGGTTCCACTGACCAGCACCGGCTCTTTGTAGCGCTTGGGCACTTCAAACAGGGCGCCAAAACCGCCAATACCCGCCAGCACGCCTTCGCGCATGGTCTTTTTGGCGAGCGGCTTGATGCGCTCAACCAGCGCGTCACCAGCGACGATATCAACGCCGGCATCTTTGTAGGACAGGGGGGTGGGGGAGCTTGATTGGGTCATTTGAAGTGGGGTGCGGCGGCTGCACAGGCAGAGCCCGATAGAATTTGCCTAGATTTTAAAGGTTTGCCCTCCCGTTTCTGTATGCAATTCACGTCCACCCAAAAAAGTTTTGTCGCCTGGAGCCTGATTGCAACGCTGCTGACCTGTGTGCTGTGGCTGCTCGCCCCGGTGCTGGCCCCCTTCGTGGTGGCCGCAGTGCTGGCCTATGCCCTGACCCCTGTGGTGGACCGTCTTGACGATCTCGGGCGCGGTCGTATCCCCCGTTTGCTGGCCGTTGTCGTGGTGGAGTTGCTGTTTATCCTGGCCGTGCTGGGTATTTTTTTACTGATGGTTCCGATTCTGGCCAAGGAGCTGCCGCTCATGCGTGAGCAACTGCCCACCGTGATGGACAGCGTGAACACGGCACTCAAGCCGTGGCTGGAGCAGTGGGGTATTCATCTTTCGCTGGATGGTGCCAGTGCACGGGTCTTTGCCATGAAGTACCTGAACGCTAATGTGGAGGACACGTTTGCCTCGGTCCTCACATCGCTCAAGATCGGTGGCAGTGTGGCCTTCGCCCTGATTGGCAACGCCATCCTGATTCCGGTGGCCTTGTTTTACCTGCTGATGGATTGGGCCCATTTTGTGACCCAGCTGGGTCATCTGATTCCACCGCGCCTGCGCGCAGCGACCACCAGTTTTGTGATGGAGGCTGACTCCGTGCTGGGGCAGTACCTGCGCGGCCAGTTGGTGGTGATGTTGATTCTGGCGGTTTTTTACAGCGCGGGGCTGGCCCTCTTCGGGCTGGATCTGGCCCTGCCGATTGGCATATTCACCGGGCTGGCCATCTTTGTGCCGTATGTGGGCTTCGGCTTGGGACTGGTGCTGGCCACGCTGGCCGGCTTGCTGCAGTTTTCGTCCACGTCGGGTGTCGGGCACGCGTTCCTGATGGTGGCCGTCGTGTTTGGCGCCGGGCAGGTGGTGGAGAGTCTTTTTCTGACGCCCCGCCTGGTCGGTGAGCGCATCGGGCTGCACCCGCTGGCCGTCATATTTGCCTTGCTGGCATTTGGCCAGTTGTTCGGATTTGTCGGCGTGCTGATTGCCTTGCCAGTCAGCGCCGTGCTGCTGGTGGCGATGCGCCGCGTCAAAGCGGGCTATCTGACCAGCCGCCTGTACGGGGGCGAAACCCCATGACCATGAAACAAATCGCACTCGATATTGGTCTGTCAGCAGGCCCCACCATGGCCAATTTTTGCGCCGGGCCCAACGAGGCGGCGTTGCGCCACATGGAGTTGTGGATTGGCGCCAAGTCGGGTGCCAATTCGGATTTGCCGACCCGCTCCCCCGTGCCTACCTACCTCTGGGGGCCAACCGGCAGCGGTAAAACCCACCTGCTCAAGGCGGCGCGCGAAGCGCTTCGCGAGCAGGGTGCCCGCGTGGGCTGGTTGGATCCGTCCATGCACGCGGCACCCGAGTTCAGCGAATCCTGGGCCGCTGTGCTGCTCGATGATGTACACCTGTACACCGCCGAGCAGCAGCACACTGCCTTCAACTGGTTTGTGAATGCCCAGACCCACCAGAGACCCGTGCTGGCCGCCGGTGCCTTCGCACCGGTAGACCTCAAGCTGCGCGATGACTTGCGTACCCGCCTGGGCTGGGGTCATATTTTCAGTTTGCAGCCGCTCAGTGAGCCCGAGCGGCGCGCTGTGCTGCGCCAGGCCGCAGATGCCCGCGGGGTTTTTTTGGGTGATGACGTGATGGATTTCATGCTCACCCGCTTCAGCCGCGACTTGGGCAGCCTGATGGAACTGCTGGAACTGCTGGACGGCTATGCCTTGCAGACCAAGCGCAGCATCACCATTCCCTTGATCAAATCCATGATGGAAAACAACTAATGCAGACGCCACGCACAGAGGCCAGAGTGGCTCTTTTTGACCTGGACCACACGCTGATACCTATCGATTCGGACTACGCCTGGGGTGAATTCACCACGGCGCTGGGCTGGACCGATCCGCAGGTTTTCAAGCAGCAGAACGATGCGTTTTATGCGCAATACACGGCCGGAACACTGGATGTGAAATCCTATGTGCGCTTTGCTACCGAAGCCGTTTGCCGTCAGGGTGCTACCAAATCCATAGCTGCCCACGCAGAATTCATGCGGGCTGTGGTACTAAAAGCCATACAACCGCAGGCGCTGGAACTGGTTCGCCAGCACCAGCAGGCCGGTGACGCGGTGGCCATCGTGACCGCCACCAACGAGTTTGTCACCCGTCCCATTGCCGAGGCTTTTGGTGTGGCCGAGCTGATTGCCGTGGAGCTGGAGCGTGACACCACGCCCGGCGGTTCGGGCTGGTTTACCGGCGCCATTCGCGGTGTCCCCTCGTTTCGCGAAGGCAAGGTCACGCGGGTGGAGCAGTGGTTGCAATCGCGTGGCCTGGGTTGGGAGTCGGTGGAGATCACTTTCTACTCCGATTCCATGAATGACCTGCCGCTTCTGGAGAAAGCCGCCGTGCCGGTGGCAACCAATCCGGACGACCGCTTGCGGGCGCTGGCCCAGACCCGCGGATGGCGCATACTTGACCTGTTTAGCTAGTTGGGACCCGGGCTTGCCGCTACTGCGCAAACATCGGTCCCTCAAGAGAGAAAATGATTAAAAAATTCATCGATAAATTGCTGGGTAAATCCGGCGCCACCTTGTCCCGTAAAAAGCCCCAGTTTGGCAAACGGGTGGACGTACCCGTCCAGGTTCACGGCATTGATCCCAATCTGGTGGACGAACGCGCCATCAACGTGGTGCGTACCCTGCAGCAAGCGGGGTTTGAAGCCTATGTGGTGGGCGGCGCAGTGCGCGATTTGCTGGTCGGCCTGCGCCCCAAAGACTTTGACGTGGCCACCAACGCCACGCCCGAGCAGGTCAAGGGCCTTTTTCGGCGTGCCTTCATCATCGGACGGCGCTTTCGCATCGTCCACGTGGTCTATGGCCGCGGCCGTGAGCATGAGGTGATTGAGGTCTCGACCTTTCGCGCTTACCTGGACAACGCCGCTGCAGAGCAAGTGGCGGGCAACGAGAAAACCAGCAAGAGCGAACTCGCTGGCATGAAGCACGCCGTGGACTCCACGGGCAGGGTCCTGCGCGATAACGTCTGGGGTCCGCAGGAAGAAGACGCGGTGCGTCGCGACTTCACCATCAACGCCATGTATTACGACCCCACCACGCAGGTGGTGGTGGACTACCACAATGGCATGAAAGACGTCAAAAACCGCACCATCCGCATGATTGGCGATGCCGCCACGCGCTACCGTGAAGACCCGGTGCGCATCATCCGTGCGATCCGTTTTTCCGCCAAGCTCAGCCCGCTGGGTTTTGAGCTGGAAGCCAAAACATCGGCACCCCTGATCAAGTCGCAAGAGTTGTTGGCCGACGTGCCGCAGAGCCGCCTGTTTGACGAAATGCTCAAGCTGCTGCAGACCGGTCATGCGCTGGCATCCATCGCCCAACTCAAAAAGCTGGGTATGTCCACCGGCATCTACCCGCTGCTGGATGTGGTGGTGGAGCGTGCCGACCAGCCCTTTGTCAATGCCGCTTTGAAAGACACCGACCGCCGCGTAGGCGAAGGCAAACCCGTCGCACCCAGCTTCCTGCTGGCCTGCGTGCTGTGGGCCGATGTGCGCGATGGCTGGGCACGCCGTATCGAGCAGCGCCACCATTCGCACCCTGCGTTGATGGATGCCATTGACGAAGTGTTCCATGCCCGCATTGGTGATGTGTCGGGCGGCGGCAAGCTGGCTGGCGACATGCGTGAAATCTGGGTCATGCAGCCCCGCTTTGAGAAGCGTGTGGGCAGCGCGCCGTTTGGCCTGGTGGAGCAGGCCCGTTTTCGGGCGGCTTTCGACTTCATGCGCCTGCGCGCTGACATCGGAGAAGTGGACGAAGCCCTGGCTGACTGGTGGCAAGAGTTCAGCATGGCGGACGACACCTTGCGCCAGGATCTGGTGGACCAGGTGCGTGAAGAGCAGCAAAAGCGCCAGCGCGCACCGCGTGCGCCGCGGGCCGCATCCCCCGCTCCGGTCGTACAGGAAAACACCGACGCGCCTGCACTGGAGGCACCGGGAGACGATGGCGCCCCCCGCAAGCGCCGTCGCCGCAGGAAGTCCGGTGCAGCCCGCGGTGCGGGAAATGCAGAGGGTGGTTCTTCTGGCGGAGCCGATTCCGGCTCCTGAGCCGGGCATCGATGCCATGCGCGACCCAGTCACCGCTTACATCGGTCTGGGTGCCAATCTGGGGGATGCGCGCGCCGCCCTCTTGCAGGCCATTCAAGCCATTGCCGATATCGATGGCCTGATGCTCACCCGGCAGTCTTCGTTGTATGCCACGGCACCTGTGGATTCCAGCGGGCCAGACTACATTAATGCCGTGGTAGAAGTGCAAACCCGCTTGAAAGCCTTGCAGCTTCTGGCGCAGTTGCAGTCCATTGAGCTGCTGGCCGGCCGCCAGCGGCCCTACCGCAATGCACCGCGTACGCTGGATCTGGACATTCTGCTTTTTGGCAATACCCGTATCGACAAACCTGATCTCACCGTGCCGCACCCCCGCATGGCGCAGCGTGCCTTTGTATTGCTGCCACTGGCAGAGATTGCCCCTGGTTTGGTAAGTTCGAAGGACTTGGCGATGCTGGACGGGCAAGCAATTGCAAAACTACACCCGTAAAGTGATCTCTGCATGAAAATGATAGCCCACGCCGCGTAGCGTGCTGACCGGTAGATTCATGCCACAGGCTTCTTCTACCTTGCGCCGCAAGCGGCGCATCTGGGTGTCCAGGCGGCGTTGATCATAGGTAAAGAAGTCTTCCCCCAGCGCCGCCACAATCGCCTCGCGCGAGGCGCTACCGGAGGAATCAGCCTGCGCATCGAACAGTGATTTCAGTACGGTGTAATCCTGGGCTGAAAGTTCAATCGGTGCAAACCCGGGCGGAGTGAGCTGTCGCGGAGAGGCTTGCAGAATCCAACAGGGGCGCGCCACTTCCTCACCTAGTCTGCGGGCCAAGGATTCGACTGTTGCTGCCAGTTCGTTCAGGTCATTTCCTTTTGGAAGATAGTGGTCGGCACCGCCCGTCAGCCCCGCCACTTTGTCGCTCATCGCGCTGCGCGCTGTCAACACAATGATGCCCAGGCGATGACCCGCAGCACGCAGTTGCGTGATCAAATCCAGGCCGTTGCCGTCGGGCAGGCCCAAGTCAATGATCGCAATCAGGTGGCCACCGACCTGCGCCATTGGAATAAAGGCGCTGCGGAATTTTGCGATATCAGCCACCGATGTGACCTGATGCCCTCGCGCCTCAAGAAACTCGGTGAGTTCTTCGCGCAAAACTGGCTCGTCTTCCAGCAGGATAAGGTGGGTCATAGGTTATTTTTTTTGATTTTCGCGCACTCGTGTGCACCGGGCTTGGAACTATCCCAATGATTGTCGCGAGTAACGTGCCTCTTCACGTCGCCTCATCCTCAAAACCGATATCCCAGATTGACCCACACTCTGGGCGAAGGGTCACTGCTGGTATCGGCTTGCGGTGCACCGCCCGCATTGCGCCAGGCCAAAGTGGCATCGGCGTTCCAGGCATTGTGCAGATAACGCACACCCACGCCAGCACCACCCAAACTGCGTTCATTATTGATCGCACCAGTCGCTGGTTTGGCGTTGGTCTTGATGGAGCCGCCATCCACAAAAACATACGGCGCATAAGTACCGACACCTGTACCCGCACCTGTACCTGCGCTGTAGCGGAGCTCTAGTTGCGCCAACACGCCTTCATCGCCGCTGGCCTCACCCGTGGGGTAGGCGCGCACGCCGCCAGCGCCCCCCAGACTCATCTTTTCGGACGAGTCCAGGTTCTTGCTGGCGCTTTGCACACTCAGGTGAACCATCAGGCTAAAACCGGCTGGTAAGGACTGCAGACGCACCAGGTCCAGGTTGAACTTGTCAAAGCTGCCCCGCGTGTTGTTGGTGTCTGAAGCTGTCAATGCCGCATCCAGCCTGAGGTTGCCCGGTGTCCAACCAACGCTGCCGTAAGTGATGCCACCGCCGCCTGCGCCATCGCGGTGGTCAAACTGCAGGGCAATGGGCACGGACTCGCTGGACTTGCTCTCACGGGTGCTGGTGCTGTCTTTGTTGTCTTTCAGGTCTTTGGTTTGGTACGTGCCGCTGATCGTGAGGTTGGCCTTTTGAGAGCGAATAAGCGGGTAACTGAGCCCTGCGCTGGACACATTGGCGACTCCGTTGGCATGCAGGCTTGCAAACTCTTTGGCCAGCACATAGCTGGTGGTGGAGTAGCCCACATTGCCCCGCAGACCCGATGAGCCCAAAGGCAAGCTGTAGCCTAGCGCGCCCAGCCACAGCTGCTCGTCGCTGACCAGCGAATGAACGCTGATTTGATCGCCCAGCATGAAAGGGCTGTTGATGTTGAGGTTGGCGCGGGCGCGGGTTTGGCCGGTGTAGCGGCTACCCGCGTTGTCCAGTCCCACATCACCGGTAAAGCGCTGGTCACGGCGCACTTGCACCAGCAGGTCACCGGTTCCGGTTTGCGTTCCGGGGCGGATTACCGATGCGGTTTTAATGCCCGGCAGGTCGTCCAGTAAAAGGGACACGCGCTCCAGGGTCGCGGTTTCAATTACGGCCCCTGCCTTCAAGCTGCCCAAAAAAGGCGTTGCCTGCATGGCTAAGGCTGCGTCTTCGCTTTCTTCTGCTTTGGCTTGCACCAAGCCGTAACGCCCTTCGATGATCTCAATGCGCAACGCACCTTGTTGCAGGTCTTGCGGCGGCAATATGGCGCGCGCAAACGGAAAGCCATTGGCGTGGTACAGGTCACTGATGCGTTCGGCCAGACCACGCAGACCCGCCAGGTCAAACGACCTGCCGGCCACATCGCCCAGTGCTGTTTGTAGTGCGTCCTGGCTGATGACCGAGTTGCCCGCAAAGCTGACCGTCTGCACTACCACCACGGCGCCGCCGGGAAAGACCAAGCCAGATGCGACCGGGGCTTGAATGTTCAGCGGTTTGCTCTCGCGTGGGGTCGCAATGGGAGGCTGAAGCTGTTGCAGGATCTGCCCTGCATCGGGGGCGGTTTGGGCTTGAACCGGGGTGGTGAGAGGCACCACGGCCAAGGCCAGTGCCATGGCAACGGCCTGGCGTTGGGGGTATTGTTGTTTTTTCATATTCCGAATATTTTTTGAGTAAAGGCGACGGGTTTATCGCGCCAAGCCTTTAGTCAATTGGGTAAGGTTGATACCGCCGTTTGCAACCAAAATACGCTTGAAGCCCGCAGCTAAATCTGCAGTCTCGGGTGCATTGGCTGCGTCATCGGCAACTGGAACGAATGCCAGTCCACCGCTGATGCTGACGTCGGTCGCCATGGGGCTGGTGCGCTGCGAACCGATGGGGTTCAAACCGGCGCTCTGTGCCCTGCTTGGCAGGTTGCTGCCCAAGCTATTACCGGTCGAACCTGCACCTATCGTATTTGTCAAGCTCAACGTTTGTTGCTGAGCTGATTGAACGGCGTTGTCCAGGATCAGATTTTTCACAGTGCCTGCAGTGCCAGGACTGATATCTGCGTTGGTGTTGGCAGTCAACGCGGTGCCGTTTTTGAGCAGGTTGCTGACCAGGGCTGCGTTGTAACCCGTGATGCCAAAGGCTGCGCTGGTGACGGCTTTGCCGGTGCCGACAGTCGCGTCAGCAAAGCTGCCCGTCAAAGGATTCACCAATGAGAGGTTGCTCCCAGCTTGCAGCGCAAAGCCGCCCACGTTGGCCGCGCTGAGGGTCGCATTGGTGGTGCCATCAGCGGTTTTATTGCCGGCTGTGGCGCTGGCGCTAAAGCCGTTTGATGCCACCGACAGGCTGGCGGCGTTGATGCTGGCCAGCGTCACCGCGCCAGCGGTGTTGTTGCTTAGCCCCGCGCCGTCCTTGAGCGCGATGCTCACGCTGCCGGTTCCGGTATCAATGGAGGTGCCCACCGCCATGGTGATGTTGGCAACCCCGGCATCGCGGTAGGCATCGACCACGCCGTTGGCTGCCGTTTCATTGGCGATTAACGTGAGGTTGCCGTTGTCAGTGCTGAGGTTGGCGTTGAGCACGATGGATCGGCCCGCCTGCAGCGTCAGTGCTCCGCCGTTGCCGCCGGGGTTGTTGACGGTGACCGCCGTGGAGAGGGTGATGTCGTTGCTGGCTTGCAGCGTCACATTGGTGCCGGCATTGAGCTGCGCCAGCAAGGTGCTCGCGCTCAGACTGCTATTCGCACTGGCATCGGTGTTAAAGCCCAGCGGTAAGCTGGCACTGCTGGGAAACGAGAGGATATCTACCCGTCCGGCAGAGGCCAGGATCGAAGGCGTGACCCGGCTCCAGCGAGGGGAAAGCACCACAGCCCGGCCATCTGACAGGGCGATCGCACCGCCGCTACCTACCTGGTCGCTTGCCGTGCTGCCGAGCAGCGAGTTGCTGCCGGACACCACGCCGCTAACGCCTGTGCTGCCGTTGCCCCAGCTTGCGGCGCCCGCGTCGACGACGCTGCCGCTATCCCATTTGGACGAGACCACCACGTAGTTGCCGTTGCCCAGCGCCGTGATGCCGAAGCTGCCGACCTGGTCGTTCGCCGTGCTGCCGACCAGGGAGTTGCTGCTACTCACCACGCCGCTGATGCCACGGCTCCCATCCCCCCACGTCACAGCGCCAGCGTCGACGACGCTGCCCTTGTCCCAGTTGGACGAGAGCACCACGTAGTTGCCGTTGTTCAGACTCGTAATGCCGTATTGCCCCAGCGCGTCGTTCGCCGTGCTGCCGACTAGCGAGTTGCTGCTCGAGACTACGCCGCTGATGCCCGCGCTGGCGCTGCTGCCGTTGCCCCAGGTCACGGCGCCGGCATTGGCAATTCCGGCATTTGTCCAGTAGCTTGAGCTCACCACATAGTTGCCGTTGCTCAGCGCAATCAGGCGATTACCTACTTGATCGTTCGCCGTGCTGCCGACCAGGGAATTGCTGCTGCTCACCACGCCGGTGCTGCCGGTGCTGCCGTTGCCCCAGGTCGCAGCGCCCGCGTCGACGACGCTGCCGTTGTCCCAGATGCTTGAGCCCACCACGTAGTTGCCGTTGCTCAGCGCCGTCACGCCGTTGCGGCCCACCTGGTCGCCCCGGCGGCTACCGACCAGGGAATTGCTGCTAGACACCACGCCAGTGATACCTGTGCTGCCATTACCCCAAGTCACAGCACCCGCCTCGATGTTGTAGCTGTCAATGCTCCAGATATATGAATTCACCACGTAGTTGCCATTGCTCAGCGCCGTCACGCCGTTGCGCGCTACGGCGTCGTAGGACTTGCTGCCAATCAGCGAGTTGCTGCTGCTCACCACGCCCCGGATGCCGAGGCTGCCATCGCCCCAGGTTGCAGCGCCAACGCCTTGGACGTTGCCATTGCTCCAATGCTCCGAGCTCACGACGTAGTTGCCGTTGCTGAGCGCCGTAATGTTGTTGCTGCCCACAGCGTCGTACGCGGTGCTGCCGACCAGGGAATTGCTGCTGCTCACCAGACCGCTCAGGCCCGTGCTGCCATCCGCCCACGTTGCAGCGCCCAGATTGCCGATGCTGCCGTTGCCCCAGTCGGGTGAACTCACCACGTAGTTACCGTTGGTTAGCGCAACGACGCCGGAACTGCCCACAGCGCCGTTCGCGGTGCCACCCACCAGCGAGTTGCTGCTGGACACTGCGCCGCTGATGCCCGTGCTGCCGTTGCCCCAGGTCACCGCACCGGCATTCACGATGCTGCCGTTGGCCCAGCGGGCTGAATTCACCACATAGTTGCCGTTGCTCAGTGCCGTAATGCCGTAGGCGCCCACATAGTCACCGGCAGTGCTGCCGACCAGCGAGTTGCTGCTGGACACCACGCCGCTGGTGCCGGTGCTGCCGTTGCCCCAGGTCGCGGCACCCGCATTGGCCGTGCTGCCGTTGGACCAACTGCCTGTGCTGAGCACGTAGTTGCCGTTGCGCAAGGTCGTCACGCGGTCGCCCACAGAGTCACCTGCCGTGCTGCCGACCAGCGAGTTGCTGCTACTCACCACACCGCTTATGCCGGTGCTGCCATTCACCCAGGTGGCGGCGCCTACCGTGGTGACGCCTGCGCTTTGCCAGTTGGCCGAGCCCACCACAAAGTTGCCGTTGCTCAGCGCGGTAATGCCGCTGCTGCCCACGTTATCGTTCGCCGTGCTACCGGTCAGTGTGGATATCAAGGCCCCGGTCTGGCTGTTGTACAAATAAACGGCCCCGGCCGCGGATGCCACGGTGCTGTCATTCGAACTGGCCACGACGATGCGGTTCATCGCGGTAGCGCCGTTCATCAGTTCGATCGCCGGTGAACTAAAGAAGCTACCAGCACCAAATCCCTCTCCTGCTGCGGGTGTGGGGTCGGCCAGGTTGAGCACATTCAGACCGATCACACCCGTAACGATGTCAATGTTTTTGGGGTCCAGCAGCAGGCGGCCGTTTTGGCCGCCTTTTCCTGCCGCTGCGCTGGCATCGACCAGACCACCAAAGCTCAGGTGGCCGTGACTGGAGATTTCGATCTGGCCGCCATGGCCTCCAGCGGCTCCACCGCGGGCCAGGATGGTGCCGCCAAACAAGGTGTCACTCTCGGACCAGACCACCGCCGTGCCGGCGTTGCCCTGGGTTGTGGCGCTGACATTGAACTGCGCTGCCACCACGCGGGTTTGCACGGCGTTGGCCAGGTCGGCGTCGCCCCCTTGCCAGCCGCCGCCCACGCGGATGCGACCGCCGGCCGTGGTTCCGCTGGCATCAATATGGGTTTCAGCCAAGGTGAGCTGGGGCGCCGTCACGCTGACATCGCCC
This sequence comes from Burkholderiales bacterium, assembly GCA_038237415.1. GTDB lineage: Bacteria > Pseudomonadota > Gammaproteobacteria > Burkholderiales > Burkholderiaceae_C > Allorhodoferax. Next base: position 6,739 of record JBBRYR010000059.1, on the reverse strand, counting down.
CCGGTTTGGCCGGTGGCGCTCAAACTGCCTGAGAGCCATGCGGACTCACCCGCGCTGATGCGGATGCTGCCGCCGCTGCCATCACTGCCGTTGGCTTGCAGCCTGGCCGCCGTCGTTTGCACCACGCGGCCACTGGCATTGAAGTCGATCTGCCCGCCTGCCACCTGCCCACTGACGTTGGTCTGGCCGGCATCGATCAAGTTGGTGGTGTTGATGCTGATGTGCCCACCAGCGACCCCGCTGGCATCGAGCGTGCCGGTCTGAATCACCGCATGGCCGGAGGTCAGCACGATGCTGCCTTGCGCGTTGGCAGCCAGGCTGCGCGCCTCGATCACGCCGCTGTTGTTGATGACGCTGGTCGCCAGACTGCCCGCGGCCTTGGCCGTGAGGTACACCAGGCCGCTGTCGGCTTTAATGGCGCCGCCGTTTTCAATCAAGGTATCAATCGCCCCTTGCGTGACTTGCAGCTTGACCGGGCCGCCGAGGTCCAGTGTGACCTGGTTGCCAGCGCCCAGCAGCACGTTACCGGCGTTGGCGGTAAGCGTGCCGGTGTTGCTGATCTTGGCGGCAATCAGCGCAATACTGCCGCCCTTGCCGTTGTCGCCGGCAGCGGTGATGTTTCCTTGGTTAATGATGGCGGAGCCCGCGCCGATAGTGCCTGATACGCTATCAAACTTATAGTTGCCTGCAATGAAATCGGTGGTGCTGATGGCCAGGGTCGAGGCCACGATGCTGCCCACGTTGACCTGCGCGCTGGGCGTGAACAGCACGCCGTTGGGGTTGACCAGAAACACCTGGCCGTTGGCGTTCAATGCACCCTGAATCACCGACACGTCGTTGCCCAGCACCCGGTTCAGCGCCACGGCGCTGGCGGAGGGCTGCACGAAGTTGACCGTGTTGCCTTGCCCGATGTTGAAGCTTTGCCAGTTGATGGCCGCGCGTTGACTGCTTTGCTGCACGGTCAGGGTGCTACCCAGGGTGCTGACCGCTGCGGCGCCGGCAGTCAGTTGGAAACCACTGGGCAAGGCATTCACATCGGCCGCCGCCGCAGCGCCGCTGGCCAGCAGCACGCCGGCCAAAAGGGCACCCACTGAACCGACGATGCCGGATGCGCCGGATTTGCTGCGGCCACGCGCGCATTCGGCCACAGCGACCAGCGCATTCAAGGTGGGGTTGTAGACGAGTCGATAGACGTGATTCATGGTGTGTACCCGGGTAAATGAACAGCTGCTTGTGCGGGCGCATGGCTTGGCTTTCATTCCGTTACCCAATTTAAGGGGAATCGGGCGGGCGTTGTATGAGCAAATCTGAGCGCAGAGCGATTCGCTTTCGCTTGGGGTTGCCTGTGCTATCTTGTATTGCATGAAGTGCATGAATACTGTTTTCCTATTGGCCTGTTTCTGGCTGATGGGCTGCACTGCCGCGCTGGCTGGTGGTCCTGTGGTTCTGGACCCCCAAGCCTCCGAAATAGTGTTGAGTGGTCACGTGGAGTGGCTCAAGGATGACGATGGCCTGCTGACCCCGGACGCCGCAGGGACGTCAACTCGCTGGCAGGCCTTGCCGGATGACCTCAGCGCCGGCTTCACGCGCGCTGCTGTTTGGCTGCGCTTTGACGTGGTGCAGGCCGATCAGGGTTTGCACGATTGGCGCGTGGAAATTGACAATAGTTTGCTGGATGATGTTCGCCTTTATCAGCAAGACAAGCGACCCGGCCCCCGCGTAGCCTGGTTGGAGGCCCGAGCGGGGCGCGCTCTGGCGCACAGCGCCTGGCCTTTGGATACCCGCAGCCCAACTTTCCGTTTGGACCTGCCGCCAGGCCGCCACACTGTATTGCTGCGCTTTCAGTCACGCACGCCGTTGACCACGGGAATTCGTTTGTGGTCTGCCAATCACTTTTACGCGCATGAGCGCGACGAAGCGTTGGTATGGGGCTTGTTTTTCGGTATGTATGCGTTGTTGGGCTTGTTTCAGTTTGTTTTCTGGATATGGACCCGCGACGCCATTAACGGCTGGTACTTGCCCTACGCCGTCTCCGTATTTTTCGTCGGAGTTCTCTTTTCGGGCTATTTGCAAAACGTGCTTGACATTCCTGGTGGCGTTAGCCGGGCACTGAGTGGGAGTTTGGCAACGCTGTCATTGGTGTTTTTCGCCAAATTCACATCGAGTCAGCTCGCACTGCATGCGCTGATGCCGCGTTTCAATCGTTGGTACTTGTGGCTGACTGGCTGCATGGCCACGGGAACCATTGCGGTGCTTTTGTCAGGCGTTCACAAGTTTGATTCAGGCGGGCTGCAGGGTGTGTGGTTGGTGTGGATGACTCTTACCTTGGTCATGGTGGGTTTTGTGGTGCGCCGGGGGCAGCATTTGGACCTGGTATTTGTATGGGCCTTTGGGATTTTGTTGGTTGGCGTGGTGCTTCGGTACACCCGCAACATCGGTGGGTTGGTACCCGGAGGGCTGGCGGAATACAGTTTGCCCGTTGCCGCGATGTTGCACATGCTGATGATCAGCCTGTATGTCATCTATCGTTACAACGCGCTCAAGGTGGCCTTGGTCGTGGAGCAGTCTGCCCGCCAGCAGCAACGCGATTTTGTTGCCATGGTGTCGCACGAGTTCCGCACGCCACTGGCCATCATCAGCACGTCGGCGCAACAAATTACCAACAACCTCGACGCTGCGTTCGACAAAACGGCCAAACGTTGCAGCAACATGCTGGCCGCCACTCGGCGCATGACCGCACTGATGGATGATTACCTGTCTCTGGATAGACTGGAAACGGATGTACAACCTGTACACCTGCAAGTGTGTGATCTGGCCCAGGTGCTGGAGCTAGCCGCAGCCGAGCGCCCGCAGGGGCGCGTGTTGCTGACAATGCACGACTTGCCCGACGCGTTCGTTTGCGATCCGTCGTTGTTGCGTATTGCTCTGCACAACTTGTTGGGCAACGCGGACCGGCACTCACCTATGGAAATGCCGATTGAACTGGATGCCAGCGGCGATGGGCGCGGCGGTGTGCGCATTACCGTTGCCGACCAGGGCGAAGGCGTTGCCGTGGACGAGCGGGCGAAGGTTTTTCAGAAGTATTTCCGAGGACGCTCCGCACAGAACCGTCCAGGGGCCGGTCTGGGGCTGTATTTGGTTCAGCGCATCGCCACTTTGCATGGCGGTAAGGTAACGGTGGGCAAAGCCGCAAAAGGTGGTGCCCTATTCACTTTGACCCTTGCACCTCCTTAAATGGGAGGCGGGTCAAGGCGCCTCTTAGGCCAGCTCGGCAATCATCTCGATTTCAACGCAGGCACCCATCGGGATTTGCGCCACACCAAAGGCGCTGCGTGCGTGGGCACCTTTTTCTGCACCAAAAACCTGACCGATCAATTCGCTCGCGCCGTTGGTAACCAGGTGCTGCTCGGTGAAGTCGCCGGTGGAGTTGACCAGCGACATGAGCTTGACGATGCGTTTGACGCGGTTCAGGTCGCCCACGGCGGCATGCAGCGTGCCCAACAGGTCGATGGCGATGGCGCGGGCGGCGGCCTTGCCTTCTTCGGTGGTGGTGTCTTTGCCCAATTGGCCCACCCAGGGCTTGCCGTCTTTCTTGGCAATGTGGCCGCTCAGAAAAACCAGATTGCCGGTCTGCACAAAGGGCACATAGGCGGCAGCCGGAATCGCCACTGGGGGCAGGGTGATGTTGAGGCTGTTGAGCGTTTCGTAGATATTCATGGCGGTGCTTGGTTGGGAGTAAATTTATAGTAAAGAGGCCTCTAGCCCCCGTGGAAAATGCGCAGGCAGCTATTTAAATGATAGCGCCTTGGCTTTGTGATTGGCTTTGAGACTGGCTCATCCCCTGGCGTGGCGAGCGGTAGTCAATAAACGGCTCCACGGTGACGCCCACGTTCAGTGTGTGGTTGGTTCCGCCACGGATCACGCCGCGAATGGGCGACACATCGGCATAGTCCCGGCCAAGGGCCAGGGTAACGTAGTCTTCGCCAGGTGTGCCCCAGCCGTCACGGTTGTTGGTCGGGTCGAAGTCGCACCAGCGGTTGCCCACGGGCAAATCGGGCAGGTAGACCGACACCCAGGCATGGGATGCATCGCTGCCCACCAGCCGCTCTTGACCGGGAGCAGGGTGGGTGAGCAGGTAACCGCTCACATAACGGGCAGGCAGGCCAGAGGCCCGCAGGCAGGCAATCATGATGTGGGCAAAGTCCTGGCACACCCCCTTGCGCTGCGCCAGGGCCTCCAGTGCCGGGGTATTGACCTGGGTACTTTGGCTCTCGTAAGTGAAATCGTGGTGAATGCGCTGCATCAAGTCCCGTGCGGCCAGCACCAGCGGTGCCCCGGTTGCAAAACTGGGTCGTGCGTAGGCGGTGAAATCGGCGTGGCGTGGCACGTAGGGGGAGGCAAATACGAACTCGGCCGCGGCATCAAAGGTGCCTTTGGAGGAATACCGAAAGCGTTCGCGCACATCCTCCCAGCCCATCAGACTCTCGGGCATGGGCCGCGCCTGCGTGGAAACGATGCTGCGTGCCACTACCTTGAGTTGGGTATGTGCGGTTTGCAGGGAGAAGAACTGGCGCGTGTTTCCGTACACGTCCTGCATGGCAATTTGCTGCGCGGGTTCGGGCTCGATCAACAGGCTGTGGCTCAGCAGCTGCTGATTGTTGGTGTTGAGCGGCTGCAGGTAGGCCACGTGCTGGGCAATACTCACCGGCGGTACGTAGTCGTAGCAAGTTTCGTGGGTAATCTGGAGCTTCATCAGGCCCCCAGACTCAGGCTGGCATCGCCTGAATGGGTGAAATAGGTGGCGCCAATTTCTTCCGACAGCTGGTAGGCCGCCTGGCCGCAGTCTTCCAGCAGGCAGTCCAGCGCCTCAAAGGTACCCTCAGCATCGGCTTCGCACAGGAGCTCCAGATGCCACTGGTCGGGGTCGGGCACGCTGTGCGAGAGCAGACCCAGCTGATCGGGCTGGCTACCCGCCAGTTTGGCAAGCCGCCCGCGCAGGGTATGTACCACCCAGCCCAGAGATCGGGGGTTGTCGCGGTCCAGCACCAGCAAGTCGATGAGCGCGGCGACATCCCGGCTCTGCTGGTATTGCGCGTGGAAGGTAATGGTGCTGTCAAACAAAGCCACCATGGCTTCAAACCCGCCGTCGTGGTGGACAGAGCCTGTCTCGAAGCCGAGTCGCAACGCCGCAGACAGAAAACCCAGGCGTTCAATATGGCGACCAATGCTCAGCAGGCGCCAGCCGTCGTCGCGGGTCATGCGGTCGGTCTGCAAACCGGTGATGGCGGCCAGATGGTCGCTGGCTGCCTTGAGGGTGCCCAGGGCTTCCATCGACGAATAGTCGCCGCTGCCCATGTGCGCCGCGCAACTGCTGAAAAAACTCTCTTCGGCCCGCTGCATCAGGTTCCAGTGTTCCTGCGACAGGCGCTCGCGCACCGATGCTCCGGCGAGGCGCACTGCGCGCAGGGTGTAGCCCACACTGGTGGCCTGGTCGGTGCTGCCCAGGCTGGCGATCAGCGAGCGCTCAAACACCCGGCGCGCCTGCGGCACGGGGGTGAGGGCGGGCACGCCCGGCAGCACCAGCGTGTTGTTCAGGGCCATGCGGCCCAGCCATGCCAGCAGGGGAGGCGACGACTGGTCTTCGCCACTCAGACACTCCAGTGTGAGTCGTGCGAGCCGCACTGAGTTCTCGGCCCGCTCGGTGTAGCGACCCAGCCAGAACAGGTTTTCTGCTGCGCGGCTGGTGACCAACCGCTTGCGCTGGGCCAGAGCGGTCGGGGTGAGCGGCGGTTGCAACAGGGAAGTTTTGTCTACCGGACCGGTCGTCATGGCCCACACATCGGCACTGCTACCGCCGTACTGCATGGAGGCAATCTCGGCGGTGGAGCCGGCGACGCGCGCCAGCCCACCGGGCAGCACCCGCCAGGACTGGGGGCCGTCGGACACCGCAAATACCCGCAGGATGACCGAGCGTGGCACCAGACCGGTTTCTTGCCAGGTAGGCATTTGGGAGAGTGGCACGTAGGCCTGAACCGTGTGGTCGTCACTTTGCCGCACGATGCGTCCGGCCCATTCATCGAGCTCCCGCGGGTTCAGCGTGCGCCCCATCACTGCGTCAAAGCTGCCGTGGCTGGCGGAGCCGGGGTAAGTGGGCTTGATGGCGCAGTCGGCCAGTCGCGGCAATACGGCTTCCATGGCCGAACGCTCTCCGCACCACCAGGTGGGCAACGCAGGAAGCTGCAGTTCTTCGCCCAGCAAGTGTTTGGACAAGGCGGGCAAAAAACCCAGCAGCGCAGGCGACTCCAGAAACGCCGAGCCCGGTGCGTTGGCCACCAGCACATTGCCGGCCCGAATGACCTGCAGCAGCCCCGGAACGCCCAGCGTGGAGTCGGCGCGCAACTCCAGGGGGTCCAGAAACTCGTCGTCCAATCGCTTGAGCAGGCCGTGGATCGGCACCAGTCCACGCAGTGTTTTAAGGAACAGGCGCTGGTCGCGCACGATCAGATCACTGCCTTCCACCAAGGTGATGCCCAGGTAGCGCGCCAGGTAGGCATGCTCAAAATAGGTTTCGTTGTAGGGGCCGGGCGTGAGCAGGGCAATGTGCGCGTCCTGACCCGCCGGGCTCATGCGCTTCATGCTGTCAATCAGCGCGCGGTAAGTGCCGCCCAGGCGCTGCACCTGCAGGCTCTCGAAAGCCTGCGGAAAGAGCCGTGACACGGCCAGGCGGTTCTCCAGCAGG
>JBBRYR010000058.1:0-19726 GCA_038237415.1 Burkholderiales bacterium | reverse complement strand
TGGAAGAACTGATTGAGCGCACCATTGCGCCGTGCCGCACCGCCATCAAGGATGCGGGGGTCAACGTGGCCGACATCCACGACGTGATTCTGGTCGGCGGAATGACCCGCATGCCCAAAGTGCAGGAGAAGGTCAAGGAGCTGTTCGGCAAGGAGCCACGCAAGGACGTGAACCCTGACGAAGCCGTCGCCGTAGGCGCTGCGATTCAGGGCCAGGTGCTGGCGGGTGACCGCAAGGACGTGTTGTTGCTGGACGTGACACCACTGAGCCTGGGTATTGAGACCATGGGTGGCGTGATGACCAAGATGATCACCAAGAACACCACGATCCCTACCAAGTTCGCACAGACGTTCTCGACGGCTGACGACAACCAGCCCGCCGTGACGATTAAGGTGTTTCAGGGAGAGCGGGAGATTGCTGCCGGCAACAAAATGCTCGGTGAGTTCAACCTCGAAGGCATTCCACCGGCAGCCCGTGGCACGCCACAGATTGAAGTGTCGTTTGACATTGATGCCAACGGCATCCTGCACGTGGGCGCGAAGGACAAAGGCACAGGTAAAGAGAACAAGATCACGATCAAGGCCAACTCGGGTCTGACGGAAGCCGAGATTCAGCAGATGGTGAAAGATGCTGAACTCAACGCCGCTGATGACAAGAAAAAACTGGAACTCGTCCAGTCCAAGAACCAGGCAGATGCCAGCGTGCACAGTGTGCGAAAGAGCCTGACCGAGTACGGTGACAAGCTCGAAGCCGGCGAGAAGGAAAAAATCGAAACGGCCATCAAGGACCTGGAAGACGCCCTCAAGGGTGACGACAAGGCCTCGATTGATGAGAAGAACACCGCTCTGATGACAGCGAGTCAGAAACTGGGCGAGAAGATGTACGCCGACATGCAGGCCAAGGAAGCCGCTGCGGGTGCATCTGCAGGCGGTGAGCAGCCACAGACAGGTGCTGGAGCGTCGGCCGCCCAGCCCGCTGATGACAATGTGGTGGACGCTGAAGTCAAGGAAGTCAAAAAAGGCTAAACGCACGCACTGCGGTGCTGTTTAGTCCCGCCGCGCCAGCAAGGTTCTTACCGGATCTTCGGCGCGGCGTTTTGCATCAAGTTTGCGCAATCAATCAAAGACCAACAATGTCTGGCAACCATGGCTAAAAGAGATTTTTACGAAATTCTTGGCGTTCCCAAAAATGCCTCCGATGAAGATATCAAAAAGTCTTATCGCAAACTTGCGATGAAGCACCACCCTGACCGCAATCAGGGCGAGCCCGGCAAAGCCGCCGAAGATAAATTCAAGGAAGCCAAGGAAGCCTACGAAATGCTGTCCGACCCGCAGAAGCGCGCGGCCTACGACCAGCACGGTCACGCGGGCGTGGACCCCAATATGCGTGGCGGAGCCGGCGGCGAGGGCTACGGAGGCTTCGCTGAAGCCTTTGGCGACATTTTTGGTGACATGTTTGGCCAGCAGCGTGGCCGGCCCGGTGGTGGCGGTGGGCGCCAGGTGTTTCGTGGCGCAGATCTGAGCTATGCCATGGACATTACGCTGGAAGAAGCGGCACGTGGCAAGGATGCCCAGATTCGGATTCCAAGCTGGGAGTCCTGCGAAGTTTGCCACGGCAGCGGTGCCAAGGCGGGCACCCAGGCCAAAACTTGTACTACCTGCACAGGTTCGGGCTCGGTCCAGATGCGCCAAGGGTTTTTCAGCGTGCAGCAGACCTGCCCTACCTGTCGCGGCACCGGCAAAGTGATTCCCGAGCCTTGCACGGCCTGCCATGGTCAAGGCAGGGTCAAAAAGCAGAAAACACTGGAAGTCAAAATCCCCAGCGGAATTGACGGCGGTATGCGCATTCGCAGCACCGGCAATGGAGAGCCCGGCACGAACGGCGGGCCCGCAGGCGACCTGTACATCGAAATCCGGCTCAAGAAACACGATATTTTTGAGCGTGATGGCGACGACCTGCATTGCTCCGTTCCCATCAGCATGGTGACAGCCGCGCTGGGTGGAGAAATCGACGTGCCCACCCTGGCAGGAAAGGCCGCCATCGACATCCCGGAAGGCACCCAGACGGGCAAGCAGTTCAGGCTGCGCGGCAAAGGCATCAAGGGTGTGCGCGCCAGCTACCCCGGCGATCTGTACTGCCACATTGCCATAGAAACACCCGTCAAACTCACGGAACACCAGCGCCGTTTGCTGCGTGAACTCGACGAGTCTTTCAAAAAGGGGGGCAGCAAACACTCTCCTTCCGGTGATAGCTGGGCGGACCGCCTCAAGAGCCTTTTTACTTGATGCGCATCAACATGTGAGGAGGGTTCCATCCAAATCACGCCGCTACGGTCTATAAATGACCCAGCGGCATTTTTTTGTCCCGTAAGGACGCGGGCCGCCAGGCACAGGGAGTCACGGTATGAGCGTCACCATCACATTTCTGGGCGGAGCGGACACGGTCACCGGCTCCAAATATCTGGTTCGTCACGACGGGCGCAGCCTGCTGGTGGATTGTGGGTTGTTCCAAGGCTACAAGCAGCTGCGCTTGCGCAACTGGACGCCGCTACCGATTGCACCCCAAGTCGTAGACGCCGTAGTCCTGACCCATGCCCACCTGGACCACAGTGGCTATTTGCCGCTTCTGGTCAAAGAGGGTTTTGCGGGCCACGTCTATGCATCACCGGGCACCCAGGCGCTGTGCAAGATCCTGCTGCCTGACAGTGGCCACATCCAGGAAGAGGATGCTGCGTTTGCCAACCGCCATGGCTTTTCCAAGCATGCCCCCGCCCTGCCCCTGTACACCCGGCAAGATGCCCTGGACTGCCTGCCCCTGATCAAAGCGGTAGATATGGGAAAGACATTCCAGCCGATCTCCGGCTGGCGCATCACCTTCAGTTCTGCGGGCCACATTCTGGGCGCGGCTAGCGTGCTGCTGGAAGTGGCGGGCCGGCGCATCCTTTTCTCTGGCGACCTGGGCCGGCCAGACGACTCCCTCATGTTCCCGCCTGACCGTCCCCCGTCGGCCGACACGGTATTGATTGAATCCACCTACGGAGACCGTCTGCATCCTGCTGAAAATTTGCTGGCCGAGCTGGGGCCTGCGTTGCACAAGCTGGCTGGGCGAGGCGGCGTGGCAGTCGTGCCGGTATTTGCCGTGGGGCGGGCGCAGGCCTTGTTGCATGCGATTTCGCAACTAAAAGACCGCGGTGAGATACCCCGTTCGCTACCCGTGTTTCTGGACAGTCCGATGGCCGTGCACACAACCCACCTGTTTGAGGACCATTTGGGTGAGCATCGGCTCACCGCGAAAGAAGCGCATGCGCTGACCCGCAGTGCGACCATGATCAACAGTCCCGAGGAATCCAAGGCTCTGGCCTCCCGACATGGGCCAATGGTGATCCTGTCGGCAAGCGGCATGGCCACCGGCGGCCGGGTGTTGCATCACATCGAGCAGCGTGCGGGCAACCACCGCAATATGATCATTCTGACCGGATACCAGGCGCCTGGTACCCGGGGTGCCACCCTGGCAAGCAAGGCCAAATCGGTCCGCATCCATGGGCACGACGTGGAAGTCAATGCGGAAGTGGTTCAACTGGAATCTGCTTCGGCGCATGCCGATGCGGAGCAACTGATGCAGTGGCTGCGCAGCATGCCGCACAGCCCGGATCAGGTCTACGTGGTGCATGGCGAGATGCATGCCTCTGATGCCTTGCGCGCGCGCATCCAGCGCGATCTGGGCTGGAGGGCCCTGGTACCGGAACAAGGCTCCACCTGGCCTTGCTGAAAGGCACAATGGAGGCATGTCTGCTACCCCATTTTTAACCGCTGCCTTTTATAAATTTGTTGACCTGCCCGACTTCGAACTGCGCAAGGACCCCTTGTTGGCCTTGTGCCAGCAGCACCATGTCAAAGGCCTGATTCTGCTGGCCCGCGAAGGTATCAACAGCACGATTGCCGGCGCTCCGGACGACGTGCGTTCTGTGCTGGCCGCTATGCGGCAAGACCCGCTTCTGGCGGACCTGCAACACAAGGAGTCGTTCTCCGACAAAGCGCCTTTCCATCGCATGAAAGTGCGCCTGAAAAAGGAAATTGTCACGATGGGCGTGCCGGGCATCAGCCCCACCCACATGGCAGGAACCTACGTCAAGCCGGCCGACTGGAATGCCCTGATCGCCGACCCGGATGTGGTGCTGGTTGACACGCGCAACGACTACGAAGTGGCGCTTGGCACCTTCACGGGGGCCATCAACCCGCATATCAAAAGCTTTTCCGAGTTGCCCGATTGGGTTGCGCATCGGCCAGAGCTGATTGGGGAGGCGGGCAAAAAACCCAAAGTAGCCATGTTTTGCACTGGCGGTATTCGCTGCGAAAAATCCACGGCGCTCATGCGCGCCCGCGGGTATGACGAGGTCTATCACCTGGAAGGCGGCATCCTCAAGTACCTGGAAACGGTACTACCCGAGCGAAGTCAGTGGTCTGGAGAATGCTTTGTCTTTGACGAACGGGTGTCAGTCGGCCACGGCCTGGTACCCGGCCACCACGGCCTGTGCCGTGCGTGCCGGCAACCCCTCGAAGCGGGAGCGCAGGACTCACCCCTGTTTGAAGCCGGTGTGAGTTGCCCCCGCTGCCATGCCTCGACATCGGAAGTCCAGAAAAACAGCGCGCGTGAACGCCAGCGTCAATGGGAGCTGGCCAAGGCACGCAACCAAGTCCACATTGGAGCCCAGTTTCCCAAGCCTGCGGCGGCCTGATGCCAGACGCCTACCCGGTTCTGTATTCCTTTCGGCGTTGCCCCTTTGCCATGCGCGCCCGGTTGGCGCTTGCCGCGGGCGAACAGGTCTGCGAGTTGCGTGAAGTGGTGCTGGCCAGCAAGCCCGATGAACTGCTGCAAGCGTCACCCAAAGCAACAGTGCCTGTGCTGGTGCTACCCCATGGCGTAGTGCTGGAACAAAGCCTGGACATCATGCTGTGGGCTCTGCGCCGCAACGATCCGCAGCATTGGTTGCCCGCAACCGCCGTTGATCTGGAAGCCGCCCTGAGCCTCATCGCACAATGCGATGGCGGCTTTAAACACAACCTGGACCGCTACAAGTACCCCCATCGGTACGCGCTGCCGGATGGGCTTGGCCACCGGGCGTTGGGCGCAAACTTTCTGGATGTCCTGAATCAGCAACTCTCGGAAACTGCATATTTGCACGGTGAGCGCACCGGTCTGGCAGACGCCGCCATTGCGCCGTTTGTGCGCCAGTTTGCCCACACCGACCCCGCCTGGTTTGCCGGCCAGCGGTGGCCTGCGCTACAAGCCTGGCTGGCAGCATTTGAGCACTCTGAAAGCTACCAGACGGTGATGGGAAAATATGCAGCGTGGACCCCAGGTCAAGCTCGGCAACTTTTCCCGCCCTGTCTGGCGCTATCAATTAAATAGCTGTCTGCGCATATTCTGCGGGGGCTAGAGGCCCATCAGGCGTAATTTTTCGCCAGCAAGCCGGCTTTGGCCTCTACATACTCCCGCTTGAGCTGAGCCACAAAGTCAGCCGTGGTTTGCACCTTCGTAATGGCGCCAATGCCCTGCCCACAGCCCCAGATTTCTTTCCACGCTTTGACCGAGCTGCCACCAAAATTCATTTTGCTCGGGTCACTCTCGGGCAGATTGGCGGGGTCCAGACCGGCCGCACGGATGCTGGGAGCCAGGTAGTTCCCGTGCACACCGGTGAACAGATTGCTGTAGACGATTTCATCCGAATCCGCATCGACGATGGCCTGCTTGTAAGCATCCACCGCACGGGCTTCTTCCGTGGCAATGAAAGCCGAACCGATGTAGGCAAAGTCTGCACCCATGGCCTGCGCGGACAGCACCGCTGCGCCGGTGGCGATGGAACCACTCAACGCGACCGGGCCGTCAAACCACTGGCGGATCTCCTGGATCAGCGCGAAGGGGCTCTTCACGCCGGCATGGCCGCCGGCGCCTGCCGCCACGGCGATCAGGCCATCAGCGCCCTTTTCAATCGCCTTGTGGGCGTGCTTGTTGTTGATGACGTCATGCAGTACCACGCCGCCATAGCTGTGCGCAGCGGCGTTGATCTCTTCGCGTGCGCCCAGGCTGGTGATGATGATCGGGACCTTGTACTTCACGCACATGGCCATGTCGTGCTCCAGACGGTCGTTGCTCTTGTGCACGATCTGGTTGATGGCAAACGGGGCGGCGGGCTTTTCGGGGTTCGCCTTGTTATAGGCCGCCAATGTCTCGGTGATTTCAATCAGCCATTCTTCCAACTGCTCGGCCGGGCGGGCATTCAGCGCGGGCATGGCGCCGACCACACCGGCAATGCACTGGGCAATGACCAGTTTGGGGGTGCTGATGATGAACAGCGGTGAGCCGATGACCGGGAACGGCAAATGATCAAGAGGTGCAGGGAGTCTGGACATGGTGTCTCCGGCTCAGAATGATTCGAGTGCCAGCGCAGTCACGCTATCAGCACCTTCGACAATGCTGTCACGCATGCCGGGGGCCTTGCTCAGCAGATGGTCCGCATAGAAGCGGGCAGTGGTGATCTTGGCTTGCATGAAGGCGACATCGCTACCAGCGGCCATTTGCTCCTGCGCAACCAGCAAGGCGCGCGCCATTTGCCAACCCGCCATGACATTGCCAGCGAGCATGAGATAGGGCACGCTGCCAGCAAACACCGCGTTGGGGCTTGATTTCGTGTTGCCAGCCACGAAATTGACCACATCGACAAACGCTTCACGTGCCGCTTTCAGGCGTTTGGCCATACCCACCGCGTCAGGGGTTCCACTGGCCAGCAGGGCCGCTTCGGTGGTTTCAATTTGTGCAGCAATGCCCTTGGCGGTCTGACCACCGTCGCGCGCGGTCTTGCGGCCCACCAGGTCATTGGCCTGGATGGCCGTAGTGCCTTCGTAAATGGTCAGAATCTTGGCGTCGCGGTAGTACTGCGCCACGCCGGTTTCTTCAATGAAGCCCATGCCGCCGTGCACCTGCACGGCCAGCGAGGTCACTTCCAGGCTCATCTCGGTGCTGTAGCCCTTGATCAGCGGCACCAGGAATTCATAGAACGCCAGATTGGGCTTTCGCACCTCGGCGTCCGGATGGTGGTGCGCGGCGTCGTAGGCCGAAGCCGCCGCGCTGGCCATGGCACGGCAGCCTTCCACATAGGCACGCATCGTCATCAGCATGCGGCGCACATCGGGGTGGTGAATGATGGGCGCGCTGGCTGCAATGGAGCCGTCCACCGGGCGGCTTTGCACGCGGTCTTTGGCAAACCGAACGGCGGTCTGGTAGGCGCGCTCGGCGATGGCAATGCCCTGCACGCCCACGCCGTAGCGCGCAGCGTTCATCATGATGAACATGTACTCCAGACCCCGATTTTCCTGACCGACCAGGTAACCCACGGCACCGCCATGGTCGCCATACTGCAGCACGGCCGTCGGGCTGGCCTTGATGCCCAGCTTGTGCTCAATGCTCACGCAGTGCACATCGTTGCGGGCGCCCAGCGAACCATCGGTGTTGACCATGAATTTGGGGACAACGAACAGACTGATGCCCTTCACTCCCTCCGGCGCGCCCTGCACACGGGCCAGCACCAGGTGGACGATGTTTTCGGCCATATCGTGCTCACCCCAGGTGATGTAGATTTTGGTGCCAAACACTTTGTAAGTGCCGTCTGGCTGGGGTTCAGCACGCGTGCGCACGGCTGCCAGATCGCTACCCGCCTGTGGCTCGGTCAGGTTCATGGTGCCAGTCCATTTGCCGCTCACCAGGTTCCCCAGAAAGGTGGCCTTGAGTTCGTCCGACCCTGCGGTCAGCAAAGCTTCAATGGCGCCGTCACTGAGCAGCGGGCACAGCGCAAAGCTCATATTGGCGGAGTTCTGCATCTCCCCCACGGCAGATCCAATCGTCTTGGGCAGCCCCTGGCCGCCAAAATCCGCAGGATGCTGCAATCCTTGCCAGCCCGCCTCGGTGAATTGCTTGAATGCTTCCTTGAAGCCGGGCGTGGCGGTGACTACGCCATCCTTCCAGCTCGAGGGATTTTTGTCGCCTTCCCAGTTCAGGGGGGCCAGCACGCCTTCGTTGAATTTGGCCGCCTCTTCCAGAACGGCTTGCGCAGTATCGAGACCGGCATCTTCAAAGCCCGGAAGGTGTGCGATCTGGTCAATCTGGGCCAGATGCTGTATGTTGAACAGCATGTCTTTGACGGGGGCGATGTAGCTCATGGGGATACTCCGGAGAAAGGCGTTAAATAGCGGGGGCGTTGTTCAATCAGTCGTGCACAGTGTGCCGCACGGACACGAAAAAAAAGGGCATCGCAAGCGATGCCCTTTTTATCGTCTGCGTCAGAGTGCTGCGATCAGTTCAGGCACTGCCACAAACAAGTCAGCCTCAAGGCCGTAATCGGCCACGCTGAAAATCGGTGCCTCAGGGTCCTTGTTGATGGCCACGATGACCTTGCTGTCCTTCATGCCAGCCAGGTGCTGGATAGCACCGCTGATACCGACGGCCACGTACAACTGGGGAGCCACGATCTTGCCGGTCTGCCCCACTTGCCAGTCGTTGGGCGCATAACCGGCGTCCACCGCAGCGCGGGATGCACCCATTGCTGCGCCGAGCTTGTCGGCCAGGGGCGTCATGACTTCCATGAATTTTTCACTGGAAGCCAACGCACGACCACCCGACACGATGATCTTGGCGGCAGTCAATTCGGGGCGGTCGTTCTTGGCAATTTCGGATCCCATGAATGCCGATTGGGCGCTGGCGCTGACCGCTGCCAGCGTTTCCACTGCGGCGCTACCGCCGGTGGCTGCCGCAGGATCAAAACCGGTGGTGCGCACGGTCACCACCTTGGTTGCGTCCAGGCTTTGCACAGTCGCCATGGCGTTGCCTGCGTAGATGGGGCGCTCGAACGTGTCGGGGCTTTCCACTTTGGTGATATCGGAAACCTGACCTACATCCAGCTTGGCGGCGACGCGGGGCGCCACGTTCTTGCCCGAAGCGGTAGCCGGGAACAGGATGTGGCTGTAGCTGGCAGCCACGGCCAGCACCTGGGCGGTCACGTTTTCGGCCAGTCCGTGGGCGAAGCCTTCACCGTCAGCATGCAGCACTTTACTGACGCCAACAATTTGCGCTGCGGCAGCGGCAGCGGCGGCGGCATTGGAGCCCGCTACCAGCACATGCACGTCGCCGCCACACTGGAGCGCGGCAGTAACGGTGTTGAGGGTGGCACCCTTGATGGATGCGTTGTCGTGTTCTGCAATTACGAGAGCGGTCATGGTCAGATTACCTTTGCAACATTCTTCAGTTTTTCTACCAGCGTAGCCACATCGGGCACCTTGATACCCGCGCTGCGCTTGGGTGGCTCGACCACTTTGAGTGTCTTGATGCGGGGAGTGACATCCACGCCGAGTGCTTCGGGGGTGAAGGTGTCGAGCTGCTTCTTCTTGGCCTTCATGATGTTGGGCAGCGTTACATAACGCGGCTCATTCAGGCGCAAGTCGGTCGTAATGACAGCGGGAATGGTCAGCGACAGAGTCTCGGAACCGCCATCGACTTCACGGGTCACCACGGCCTTGCCGTCGACGATTTCAACCTTGCTGGCAAACGTGGCCTGGGGCAGATCGGTCAACGCCGCCAGCATCTGGCCGGTCTGGTTGCAGTCATCATCAATGGCTTGCTTGCCCAGGATGATCAGGCCGGGCTGTTCCTTGTCGACCAGTGCCTTGAGCAATTTGGCGACCGCCAGGGGCTGCAGTTCTTCGGTGGTTTCCACCAGAATGGCGCGGTCCGCACCAATGGCCATGGCAGTGCGCAGGGTTTCCTGGCATTGGGCCACGCCGCAGGACACTGCGATAACCTCGGTGACCACGCCCTTTTCCCGCAGGCGCACCGCCTCTTCCACGGCGATCTCGTCAAAGGGGTTCATGCTCATCTTGACGTTGGCGATATCCACTCCGCTGCCGTCCGACTTGACTCGAACCTTCACGTTGTAATCGACCACACGCTTAACGGGTACCAGGACTTTCATTACTGCCACTCCAGATAGTTATAAATTGGATTGTCTGACTTGACGTACACGTCAACTCAGCGATTCTATGCGGCAGCAAGCTCCAGGAAGCTGACTGCACGCAAACTCTGCATAAAACACAAAAACGAACGATCGTGCTTTTTTAAATTATACCGGCACAATCGGATTCTGCGAGAACAAGCTGTCACCCAGGTTCAGCGGTTATAGATGACCCTTTGCGGAAAGGGGATCTCGATATTGTGGGCACGCAACGCCGCCAGGATGGCCAGGTTCACGAGCGACTTGAGGTTTCCCTGACCATTCTCGGGGTCGCCAAGCCAATACCCAACCGTCATTTCAAGGCCATCCGCACCAAAGGCAGACAGGGTTACTGCCGGTGCGGGGTCACGCAAAACACGCTCCTGCGCAAGAGCTGCATCCAGCAGCAACTGCATCACCAGCTCCACGTTGCTGTCGTAGCCAATGGACACGACCGTCGATTGCCAAATCTGCGTATCCGCCAATGACAAATTCTCGACGCGACTGGTGATCAACAGTTCATTGGGGACAATGGACTCCCGCCCCACCAACGAGCGTATGACGGTGTAGCGTGCCTTGATGTCCGTGATCCGCCCTTCAAATCCATCGACCCGCACGTTGTCACCGATGCGCATGCTGCGTTCGGCCAGGATGACAAAGCCGCTGATGTAATTGGCCGCTAATTTTTGCAGGCCAAAGCCGATTCCTACGCCGATCGCACCCCCCAATACGGACAGGGCGGTCAGGTCTATTCCCACCGCCGACAAGGCCAGCATCAGCCCGACAAACATCAGCAGCGCGCGCGTGGCGTTGCTTACCGCCTTGCGCAACGACAACTCGCCGCCGGTGGCCGACCGCAGCAGGCGGGTCTCGAACGCCGAGGAAATCCAGAGGGTGATGATGAGCACGGCTCCCGCTGTGAGCAGACCTTCAATCAGGGTACGCACCGACAGGGTGCTCCCCCCCACCTTCCAGGTAATCTGGTCCAGCTCATTGAGAATCACCGGCAGCAAGCCACTGACCCACAGCACCATCGCCAGCCAGGCCATCCAGGAAATGGTGTGCTCCAGGGTGCGGGCCCAGCGCGCCTGGGTAAACGCGGCCCGCAAAACATTGACCCCGACACGAATGACCACCAGGGAAACCAGCACCGGAATGACGACCCGGAAAGCCGCTACCGCGATGTAGCGGTCCAGCAAGGCCCGCGCGCCATAGCCCAGACACAGCAATACGAGCGGAAACAAAACACCATCTACATCGCGGCGGCCAAACCAGATGGAACGCCCATCTTGCTGAGCCATGGCCCTGCGCAGCAATCGGACCAGCCCCCAGGCCAGGCCCACGCACACCGCCAGCGACAGCAACTCCAGCAGCACTGTGGGCTGGGTGAGCGCCGACAGCCATCCTTCCAGGTCATCGATCGGCTGCGGGGCGGGAACATGGCTGGAAGAGGCCATCAGAGATCCGCCAGCACGCGAATATGTGCTTCCACGCTGCGCGCCAGGGCATCCAGGTTGTAGCCGCCTTCGAGGCACGACACGATGCGCCCCTTGGCGTGGCGCAGCGCCACATCCTTGATGCGCTGGGTGATCCAGGTGTAGTCCAGCTCCGTCAGCCCCATCTGACCCATGTCGTCATCGCGGTGGGCGTCGAAGCCCGCACTGATGAAGATCATCTCCGGCCGGTATGCTTCCAGGCGTGGCAGCCAATGGGCCTCAATCAGCTCGCGCACGTGCGGCCCCTTGGTATAGGCCGGCACCGGCATGTTCACCAGGTTGCTGGCGTGCGAGCGCACACCGCCTTCGGGATAAAAAGGGTGCTGAAAGAAGCTCACCATCAGAACCCGCTGGTCGCCCGCGATGATATTTTCCGTGCCGTTGCCATGGTGCACATCAAAATCCACGATGGCGACCCGTTTGAGACCATGGCGCTCCAGGGCATAGCGTGCGGCAATGGCTACGTTATTGAAAAAGCAAAAGCCCATGGCCTTGTCGCGGCAAGCGTGGTGACCGGGCGGGCGCACCGCGCAAAAAGCGTTCTCCAGTTCGCCGGCCATCACCGCGTCGGTCGCTGCCAGGGCAGCCCCAGCGGCGCGCAGGGCGGCGTCCCAGGTGTGCATATTGATGGACGTGTCCGGGTCAATTTGGGCGTGTTGCGGACCGCCAGCCGCTATTTCTTCGCGCAGACCGTCGGTCAGGCCGCGCAGCGCGGCCACATGCATGCGGCCGTGGGCCAGTTCAATATCGGTAATCGGTGCCTCAGGCGCTTCGCGGCGGTCCAGCGCGTCGCCCACGCCACTGATCAGCAGGCGGTCTTCAATCGCGTCCAGCCGCTCGGGGCATTCGGGGTGACCCGCGCCCATTTCGTGTTTCCAGCAGTCGCGGTGGGTAAAGTATCCGGTCTTGTTCACCAAAGCACTCGCCTATCAAAATTATTGAAAATTTTCGGGTAACGTCCAGTCATGGACGCACAACACAAGCTTAAATCTTTGCTCAATCAGCTTAACACGGTGATTGTGGGCAAACCGTCGCAGATTCAGGATTGCGTGGCCTGCCTGCTGGCCGGTGGCCACCTGCTGATTGATGATGTTCCGGGTGTTGGCAAAACCACCCTTGCACACGCACTGGCCCGCACCTTTGGACTGCAGTTCTCCCGCGTGCAATTCACCTCGGACCTGATGCCCAGCGACCTCTCCGGCGTGTCCATTTACGAGCGCGGCAAAGAAGCCTTCGTCTTCCACCCAGGCCCCATCTTTGCCCAGGTGTTGCTGGCGGACGAAATCAACCGTGCCAGCCCCAAGACGCAGAGTGCCTTGCTCGAAGCCATGGAAGAGAAGCAGGTCACCATCGAAGGTGAGACCCGCCCCCTGCCCCAGCCATTCTTTGTAATTGCCACCCAGAACCCGCTGGACCAGCTGGGCACCTACGCCCTGCCCGAGTCGCAACTGGATCGCTTCCTGATGCGCATCTCGCTGGGCTATCCGGACCGCATCGCCGAGCGCGAGTTGCTGGCCGGGCACGACCGGCGCGAACTGGTGGAGCAGTTGCCCAGCCTGCTGTCACAAGTGGAACTGCATCAATTGCAACAGCAAGTGCTCAACGTTCATGCGGCGGGGCCCCTGCTGGACTATGTGCAGGACCTCATTGCCGCCACCCGCTCGGGCCAGTGGTTCCTGCAGGGCCTGAGCCCGCGGGCCGGCATTGCCGTCGTGCGGGCCGCCAAGGCGCAGGCCCTGCTCAGCGGGCGCGACTATGTGGCCCCCGACGACGTGCAGGCCATCCTGCCGCAGACCATTGCCCACCGCCTCATTCCAGTGGGCGACTCAGGACGCGGCGCGGTGGAACAAGTGCAGGCCCTGCTGCTGGCTGTGCCACTGCCTTGATGGGCCTTCGTCAACGTTTTCAGACGTGGTTTCAGTCGCGCATACCGCTGCGCGACAGCACCACGCTGACCCAGCGCAACGTCTACATCCTGCCCACAGCCCCGGGGTTCATGCTGGCAGCCACTTTGCTGGTGCTACTGATTGCGTCCATCAACTACCAGCTCAATCTGGGCTATGTGCTGACCTTCCTGCTCACCGGAAGCGCCGTCGTGGGCATGCATGTGTGCCACGGCACCCTGCGTGGAATTACTATGAATTTGATAGCGCCTGACGCACAGTTTGCGGGGGCTAACGTCACTATTGGCATCAACATTTTGAGCAAACGCCGCTCCATTCGCCACGGCATTGGACTGGCCGTGCTGGGCACCGACCACTGGAGCTGGACCGATGTACCCGCCCAAGGCAGCGCCAAAGTGCAGATCGCCTTTCAGCCCCAACGCCGTGGTTTGCACCGGGTGCCGCCCCTCACCGCCGAAACCCGCTTTCCGCTGGGCACGTTTCGCGTCTGGACCGTGTGGCGCCCGGCGGCGCAAGTCCTGGTCTACCCGGCACCCGAGCTGCACCCGCCCCCCCTGCCGCCCGGTGAACCCCGGGCGGGCGGCGCAGCCACGACCCACCAGCAAAGCACGGGTGAATTTGATGGCGTGCGCGCCTACCGCCGGGGGGATCCACTCAAACTGGTGGTCTGGAAGAAGGTCGCCAAGGCAGACGAACTGGTCAGTCGCGATGCCCAGCAGGTGCAGCGGTTCGAGTTGTGGCTGGATTTGGCTCAGGCAGGCAGTGCACCGCAGGAACAGGCCCTTTCACGCCTGTGCGCCTGGGTACTGCTGGCGGAGAGGCAGGGCTTGCACTACGGGCTGCGCCTGCCCGGGCAGGAGATTTCGCCCGGCAGTGGAGAAGCCCACAAAAAGAACTGCCTGCAAGCGCTGGCAATGGCCTGAGCCCATCCGGTCGCCCTATACCCTTCCCCCATGCTTGAACGCCTGCACAACCTGCCCCGCGACGCCCGCGACACGCTTTTTCTGTTGGCAGTCATCGCGTGGATCATCGCGCCACAGGTCCCCCATCTCCCGGTGTGGTGCAGTGCCATGGCCGCAGTCATTCTGTTCTGGCGCGGCATGATTGCGGTGCGCGGACACACCTTGCCGTCACGCTGGTGGCTCATGGCACTGCTGCTGCTGGCCACCGCGGCTACGTTTTATACCTACCGCACGGTACTCGGACGAGATGCGGGTGTCACGTTTATCGTCGTGTTGCTGGCGCTCAAGACGCTGGAACTGCGGGCCCGGCGGGATGCCTTTGTGGTCTTCTTCCTGGGCTTCTTCACGCTGCTCAGCAACTTCTTTTTCTCGCAAAGCCTGGTCACCGCCGCCGCCATGCTGCTGGGCCTGCTGGGCTTGCTCACGGCGCTGGTCAACAGCCACATGCCGGTGGGTCGTCCCCCGCTGATGCAGGCGGCCAAAACGGCGGGCAAGATGGCCCTTCTGGGGGCACCCATCATGGCCGTTCTATTTGTGCTTTTCCCCCGTGTTGCCCCTCTCTGGGGCGTGCCATCGGATGCCATGACCGGGCGCAGCGGCCTGTCCGCCAGCATGCAGGTGGGCAGCATCGCCAGTCTGGCGCTGGATGACAGCATCGCCATGCGCATCCGCTTCGAGGGCACGCCGCCACGCCAAAGCGACCTGTATTTCCGGGGGCCGGTTCTCTCCACCTTTGACGGACGGGAGTGGCGCCCTTTGCGCTCCATTTTTCCGCCCCGCATGCAACCGGCGGCCGACCTGCAGGTCCAGGGAGACCCGATCCGCTACCAGGTGACGCTGGAGGCAAACAACCGGCCTTGGCTGCTGCTGCTCGACGCAGCACCTGTGCCCCCCGTCCTCTCCGGCTACACACCCAGCATGACGCCCGACCTGCAATGGGTTGCAGAGCGCCCCCTGGCCGATCTGGTGCGTTACAGCGCCCAAAGCCACACGGTGTTTCGCCACGGCCCAACGCGGCTGGTCACCGGGCTGCAGGACTATCTGGATCTGCCCACCAACTTCAACCCCCGCACCCTGCAGCTGGCAGCCGACATGCGCCGCGACCCGCGCTACACCAGGGCCGATGCCAGCACGCTGGTAGGCGCCGTGCTGGATCGCCTGCGCACGGGAGGCTACACCTACACGCTGGAGCCCGGCGTGTATGGCACCCATACCGCCGACGAGTTCTGGTTTGACCGCAAAGAGGGGTTTTGCGAACATATTGCGTCAAGCTTCGTGCTGCTCATGCGCGCGCTCGACATTCCGGCGCGCGTGGTCACGGGCTACCAGGGCGGGGAAGCCAACAGCGTGGACGGTTTCTGGACCGTGCGCCAAAGCGACGCCCATGCCTGGGCCGAGGTCTGGATCGCAGGCCAGGGCTGGGTGCGGGTAGACCCCACGTCCGCCGTGGCGCCAGGCCGCACCGGCAGCCTGCAGCGGCTGCAAGCACCCCGCAATGCGATTGCCCAGGCCTTGGGCGCCGTGAGCCCGCAATTTGCCATCAATCTGCGCGCCCTGTGGGATGCGGCCAACAACGGCTGGAACCAGTGGGTGCTGAACTACACCCAAAGCAAGCAGCTCAATCTGCTGCGCAACCTCGGGTTCGAGTCCCCCAGCTGGGAGGATCTGAGTTATGTGCTCATTGGCATCATCGTCTTCGCCAGTCTCGTGGGTGCGGCATGGACCCTGTGGGAGCGGCACCGCCAGGACCCCTGGCTGCGCCTGCTGCACCGCGCCACGCTTGCGCTGCAGCGCGCCGGGTTTGCGGTGCCCGCGCAGACGCCCCCCCGCCAGATGGCCGCGCTCCTGCGGGCCCAGGCACCACCACACGATGCGGCCACTGCCGCCTTGACTGACTGGCTTCTGCGGCTGGAAGCATGGCGCTACGCCCCCCGCCTCGGATCAAACGCAGACCCGGCACTGGGTACACTGGCGCGAGAATTCCGACGACTACCCTGGCCCCGAAACCGACCCCAACGCCCCGACCCGACGTGACACCTTTTCGCCTTTCCATTGCTACACTTTTTATAGCTTCCTACGCAATGAATGCGGGGGCTACAGCCGATAAACACCATAAAAGCAAGAAGAAAGTGACTCCGACGGCTTCGGAAAGATCCCGTGCAGAACCCACCGGACCGCTGTACGCCATGCGCCCTGAAGTCATGCGGGTGGCAGACGACATCGCCGCACGACGCGATCTGGACCGCGACTGGGTGCGCCAGGCGATCGGCCAGGCGCACTACATGCCGGCTGTCGCCCGGGCGGTTACGCCACCTGCCGTGGGCACCGCCAAGAACTGGGCGGTGTACCGCAGCCGCTTCATTGACCCGGTGCGCATCCGTGCCGGCGTCCAGTTCTGGCAGGCCAACCGCGAAACCCTGGAGCGGGCCGAGCGGGAGACGGGTGTGCCCGCTGCCATCATTGTGGGCGTCGTGGGCGTCGAGACCATTTACGGCCAGCAAACCGGGAACTACCGGGTGATCGACGCACTGTCCACCCTGGCATTTGATTTTCCGGCCGCGCATCCCAAGGCCACGGCACGCGCCGCGTTTTTTCTGTCGGAGCTGGAAGCCTATCTGAGCATGACCCACCGCACCAGCACCGACCCAATGGCGCTGCGTGGCAGCTACGCGGGCGCCATGGGCATGCCGCAATTCATGCCCTCCAGCTGGAGCAAATACGCGGTGGATTTTGATGGCGACAGCCGGGTTGACCTCTTCAATAGCCCCGCTGATGTGATTGGCTCCGTCGCCAACTACTTCAAATCGTTTAACTGGCAGCGCAACATGCCCACCCATTACCCCGTGCGGCTGACCGCTGAAGGCGCAGACAAGGCTGCACTTTTGGCCCCTGACATTCTGCCCACGTTCACGCCAGCGGCATTTGCGGCCCAAGGTGCCGAGCTGGACGGCGCAGCCCTGCAACACGCGGGCCCGCTGGCCCTGGTGGAATTGCAGAACGGCGATGCGCCGCCGCTGTATCTTGCTGGAACCGAGAATTTTTACGCCATCACACGCTACAACTGGAGCAGCTACTACGCCCTTTCGGTGATCGAACTGGGCCAGGAAATCGCCGCCGCCATGCCAAAATAAACCATGCCTGCTGAAACCACTGCCCCGAACGTAGAAGGCGACGTCACCTCCGCGCTCTACCGCGCGGCGATCGGCCCGATCAGAACGGACCATTACCTGCGCCTGTTCACGCGCTTTGAAGCGGCGGACCGCCCCGGCATCCACTGGAATTGGGCGGCCAGTCTGCTCACGCTGAACTGGATGGCCTTTCGCCGACTGTGGGGGGCCGCACTGGCCTATGTGGGCGCATTGGTGGGACTGGCCTTGCTCATTTTTGGCATCGGTCGGCTGGTGTTTCAGTTGTCCGGCATGGCCGAGTTCGCGCTGATGCTGGCATTTTCCATACTGGCCTTTGTGGTGCCAGGCTTGTTTGGAGACGCTGCTTTCTACATCCATTGCAGAAAGAAGATGACACAGGCCCTGCAAGCCAACGACCAGGTTGAAGACGCCTGTGCCGTGCTGCAGCGGCGGGCCAGCACCCGGCGGCGCATGATCGGGCTGGCACTGGTCAACCTGGTGTTGCTGGTTGCGCTAGGCGGCGTCTACAGCGTGTTTACCGAGGTCAGCGCCCTGGCGAACAGCGCATTGCACCGCGACACACCCGGCAATCTGGCCATCGGCCGCGCGACGGAGGCCGTCCCGACACCGAATACGGTGCCGACACCTTTGGCGGCACCCGCCTCGGCGCCAACTACACCAACATCTGCAGCGCCAGAACCCGCCTCGTCACCCTACGTGATCAATGTCGGATTGTTCGCCAAAGACGACAACGCCAGCAACGCACATGCCAAGCTGGTGGGTGCCGGACTGCCCTCTTTCACCCAGGTCCTGGAAACATCCAAAGGCAAACGCACCCGTGTGCGCGTGGGGCCCTTTGAAACAGAGGCACAGGCCCAGGAAGCGGTTGAAAAGATTCACGCGCTCAAGCTGGACGCCGTCATCATCCAGCAGTAGGCGCTCCGGCGGGAGCGTCGAAAAACTGGAAATTATTTTTCCCTTTTTCCTTGGCTGCGTACATCGCACGGTCGGCATTTTTCATGATGGCCTGCTCCTCCCACACCCCGGCCGAAACCATGCAGATTCCGATGCTGGCGGACACACAGCAGGCGTGGCCGTTAAACGGCACAGGTTCGCTGGCCGCGGCCAGAATCTTGTGCGCTACCTCGTCAGTGCCACGCCAACACTGATTCAAACGGCTGGCAAACTCCTTGAGCACAAGGTCGCCCGCATCGTGCCCCAAGGTGTCGTTGATCGCCTTGAAATGGTCCAGATCAATAAAAAGAGCGGCCAGCCCAAGCACTTCATGAAACAGGACCCGGTTGGCCAAACCGGTCAGGCCGTCGTGTGTAGCCAGATGCTGAATGCGCTCTTCGGCCAGCTTCTCCTGCGTAATATCGCGTCCCACGCCGCGGTAGCCGCTAAAGCCTCCCTGGGCGTCCCGCAGGGGTTCCCCACTGACCCGTATCAGTCGCGCCGTACCATCGGCACAGGTGCATCGCAACACCGCTTCCCGAAAAGGCTGGTGCTGTTTCAGCAGCGCGTTATGAGCCGCTGCGTCTCCGCTGACTTCAAACCCGAGCTCGCCAAACGTCTTGCCCATTTCGGAATCAAAGCTGGGCCCGTCACCGGTAATATGCTGCCCCTCCATGCGGGTGAAGCGCAGTTCGGCATCCTGCTCCCAAAACCAGTCCGACGACAACTCGGTCAAGCTGCGAAACCGTGCTTCGCTCTCGCGCAACGCACGCTCCGCGCGCACGCGCTTCGTCACGTCGGTGTAAATGGTACCGAAGCCGCCGCCCGGAAATGGCGCGTCCGCAAATGTCGATCACACTGCCATCGGGGCGATCACGCCCTAACTGGTGCGGCTCGAACCGGCGCGCCAATGCAACACGGATGCGCACCTGCTCTTCGACATCGCCTGGGCCGTAACTACCACCCTGGCAGGAAATCCAGCAACTCTGCAAACCGGCGGTTAACGGCGAGCATATTCAGGTCACCGTCGACGATGCTGATGCTCGCCGGTTTCCCCACCCGCTCGTCTGCCGCGCGGTAGCCAAAGATCTCCGCTACACGCCGATCGCAGCAGGGCTCATCTGGCTCATCCCAGGGCGACGTTCTCAAACAGGGGGTGCAGGGCGTCAGACCAGACTTCGACTTCAGCCTCCTCGACGCCCAGGTAGGCCAGACACGCCGCACCATGATCGGTCCACTCTTTTTG
>JBBRYR010000057.1:0-19798 GCA_038237415.1 Burkholderiales bacterium | reverse complement strand
GTGGCACCGCCAATGGTGATCAGCTCAAACGGCAACGCTTTCAGGATCACCATGATGTTGCCGCCGTGGAAGATGTACACACCAAACACGCAAACCAGGATAACCAGCCAACCAATGATTACAAACATAGAAGGATTGTGACAGCGAAGAGAGTGGCTTCAAGGCTTGAAGAAGACGGCTTTTCAGGGCCTGAATCCATCATATCGGCCGAGTCTGGCTGTGCTTGAATTTCCTGGTGTGGGTGGCTGTTGATGGGGGTTTAGTGCCAAATTGGCCTCTAGCCCCCGTAGCTATTGCGCAGACAGCTATCAAAAAAATAGCAATTAGCGTTGCGGCGTCAAACCTCTAGCGCCGCCAGCCAATGCGCGGCATCCCTGATTTGAATCCGCCCACTGCTCCGCAAATAGCCGCATGGCATTGACTTCTTGCAGGCGCGAAAACTCCAAAATGTCCTCGCGCACCAGCCTGGCAAAGTAATCTGATCGCTCTATTTATAGTTTGCAAGAGTAGCTGATCCGTCGTAATATTTTCTTCGTATAACCACATCTTCATAAGATTTTCATTCCGGTTCGGAGGAATAAATGCGCGGACGACTCATTGGGTATGAATTTCTGAAAGACTCGCTGGGCACCTGCGCCTTTCCGCAGGATCGGCCAGCCCGGGTCAGTTCAGTTACCAAAATCGCGGAAATGCCCGGCTTTCTGGCAGTGCCTGCAGTGGTTGCCCCTGGCGGGGATGACCCGATGGGGCATCTTCAGTTCGCTCTCAAGCATGAAAGCCTCGATTTGCAGGCTGCCATACTGGCATTGAAGCGCATGGATGGACACCAGGTCGGCCAAGCTTTCCTGAATAGTCCAAGCAGCCTCTATGGGCGTCAGATCGCCTTTTTGTGGGAGTTGGCAAACGGCCAGGAGCTCAAGGACCTTCCCGCTGCAACGGGCCCGTACACCCTGCTGTTCAATCCAAAGGAATTCATCACGGGCCCCACGGTTCGCAACGCCCGGTGGCGCGTCGATTTCAATGGGGTTGGGACGCCTCGTTTTTGTCCAACCATACGAAGGACGCCCGAATTGCAAAGCCTGCTGGACAACAACATCCTTGAGCAAACCAAAGAATTCATTGCTACGCTGGACAGATCCATCCTTGACCGTGCTGTTCAGTGGGCTTACCTGAGCGAGACAAAGGGCTCGTTTGCCATTGAAAACGAAACGCCAACATCCAGTAAGGCCGATGCATTTGCCGCACTGCTGGCACAGGCCCATACCCCCGAGATGATTACCGAAGACTATTTGGTTGCACTGCAGAACCTCACCGTGGGCAATCCTCTGGACAAGGCGGTGCAGTTTCGTCACGAACAAAACTGGCTCCGTAATGCGCTACCGGGCGCCATGGGTGTGACCTACCTGCCGCCCGCGCCTGAGTTGATGCTGCAAATCATGGCGGAGATCATGGCGTTTTCCAATGCCACCGATGCGGGCATCGATCCATTGGTACGCGGTGCCCTGGCCAGCTTTGGATTCGTGTTCGCACACCCCTTCATGGACGGCAATGGCCGACTGTCGCGCTTCTTGTTCCATAAAGTGGTCTGCTCCAGTGGGCTGCTGCCAAACGGACTGGTCCTTCCCATTTCGGTGGCCATGAAGCGCAATGAGGATCAATACTTGCAGGTGCTGCAATCCTTCTCCAAGCCAGCGCGTGATCTTTGGCAGGTTACTGCCATTGATGATGTCCGCATGGATGCCCAGTTCAATGGTGACCCGGCTATCTATCGATACTGGGATGCAACCCCCTGTGTAACGTTTGGCTTGCGAATGGCGCAAGAGGCATTGGATCTGGATCTGCGCAAAGAAAGCGACTTCCTGAGGCGCTTTGACGCGGTGTACAAGGCCATCAATGACGACCTGGACATGAACAACAATGACTTAACGCTTATGGTTCGATCCTGTCTGCAAAACGAAGGCCAGCTGTCCAACCATAGACGGAAGCAACTCATTGCCAAAGGACACCCTGCGGAATTGATTG
Source organism: Burkholderiales bacterium (assembly GCA_038237415.1). Lineage (GTDB taxonomy): Bacteria > Pseudomonadota > Gammaproteobacteria > Burkholderiales > Burkholderiaceae_C > Allorhodoferax. The sequence goes on along the minus strand of JBBRYR010000057.1, from coordinate 17,776 downwards.
ACCGTGCGCAGGAGATCGTTATCGTTGCGCTGCGAGAGTCCGCGGGACAATAGACCTGTAGCCCCCGTATCCATTGCGCGGACAGCTATCAAAACCGTAGCATCTAGTGCAGAAGAATGCCACCCGCCACAGCCCCTTTGCCGGCCCGAGCAGGGGGGGTGCATAAGCCGCACTCGTAGTGGCGGGAGTTTTCATAGGCTTCGCTCACAAAATGGCCACCGCATTTGGAGCACTTGGTCATGGACAGCATGTTGTTGTCGATGAACTTCACCAGGCGCCAAGCCCGGGTAATGGAGAGCAGGGGCTCCACGCCGCAGGCAGTGATTTGCTCGGTGTAGAGCTTGTAGGCCTTCATGATCGCGTCAATGTCTTCCATGGCGCTCACCTTGGTGAGGTACTCATAGGTGTTCTGGAACAGCGACGCATGGATATTGGGCTGCCAGGTCAGGAACCACTCGGTCGAGAAGGGCAGCTGGCCTTTGCTGGGGGAGCGGCCGGCCACTTCTTTGTAGAGGCGCAGCAGACGCTCGTAGGACAAGTCCGTCTCGCTCTCCAGCACTTGCAGGCGGGCGCCCAGTTGAATCAGCGCAACGGCGCGTTCTACTTGCTTGGAATCGTTCAATACGCTTTTGGTGGCCATGGTGCTGCTCCTGGTTTCTTGACTAACGGGCTAACTTACATGGCTTCGGCGTAACGCCCGGCCATCAGAATGCTGGCATGCAGCTTGGTGGTGGCATCGTTGTCCACCTTGCTGGCGGTGTGGTTGGTCAACAGGTTCCACACCATGTCGTCATCCACCCGGAAGCGGCACAGCAGCATGTTGCCCGACGAGATTTTCATGACCTGTGCGGGTGACAGCGCGCCAATCATGTCGGCCGACTCTTCCGACATGCCCAGGCGAAAAAGGGCTTCGGCCTTGTCCTGGCGGATCAGGCTTTGGGCCAGCATCAGATAGGTCATGTTGGCTTCGCGGATCTCGGTCAGCATCTGTTCGTTGGTCATGTAGGGCTCCAGACTTGATTCGTTGAATTGGGCGGTGTTTGGTGGCTATTTGCCGTGCCTTTCACCATGGGGTTGATTCTGAAACCCCTTGCGCAAAACTTGAATCGGCGTTTGGATGTTTGGGTTGTAGGGGCTTGGACGGGTGCGTGTAAGGCAAATTCCTACAAAACCTCAGCATTGAGGGAAATGAAGGGCCCCGAACACGGTGCAATTCCACTTATTGAAAGTAGGCATTGCTTCTAAACTTTTCCAGATTGTTCATGTCGTTTGCACAGGTCTTGCGCAGACTCCCTGGTCCCGGCAGCGATGCTGCTTTTCCATCTTAAGATTTAAGAGATATGAAAAAATTTCTGCATGTTGGCTGTGGTCCGCAAACCAAAAAGGGCTTGAAGGGGTTCAACTCGGATGATTGGAGTGAAATTCGCTTTGATATTGACAAGAAGGTCAATCCAGATATTGAAGGAACTCTGACCGATATGCGCCTGGTCGAAACCGCCAGCGTCGATGCCGTGTTTTCATCACACAATATTGAGCACTTGCATTCGCATGAAGTTCCCAAGGCGCTGGAAGAGTTCTTCCGAGTGCTGAAGCCCGATGGCGTTGTCGTGATTACCTGTCCGGATTTGCAGTCGGTTTGCGAGGCGGTCGTGAATGACAAACTCACGGATACGCTTTATGTTTCTCCGGCTGGCCCCATTTGCGCCATCGATATTTTGTACGGCCATCGTGGCTTCATTGCTGCGGGGAATGAGTACATGGCCCATAAGTGCGGGTTTACCTATACATCTCTCACAACCGCGTTCTTTCAGGCTGGATTTCCCAATGTCTTTGGGGGAAGGCGTCCGGATGCTTTCGATTTGTGGTTGATTGCATTCAAGCAAAAAGCGGATGAAGAAACCGTTAAAGCGATGGCCGCTACTTTCTTGCCGTAGTTTTTCGCCCCATTTTCCTCATTGCCCCGTGTCGCGTTCTCGGGCCCGCTACAGCAGCATCAGAAACGCGTTTGAAAGGATTCGATAGGCCATGCCAAACGTCAACGTCCCAAGCTATTACGAAGACTTCAAATGCATAGGCGCTGCCTGTGAAGACACCTGCTGCAAAGGGTGGCAGATTTCAATCGATCGCGAGACCTACGAAAAATACGAAGTGAGCCAGGATCCCGTCTTGCGGCCGATATTCAATATCGCGATTGACAAGAACACGTCTGCGAATGCCGACAAAGCCAACAATTTCGGAATTATGAAAATGCTTCCGGATGGTCAATGCCATTTCCTTCAGGAAGACAAGTTGTGCGGCATCCAAAAGCATATGGGACCTGATGCTTTGAGCATCACCTGCAGCGTTTATCCGCGCATATACAACCGGTTTGGTTCGCAACGGGAAATTGCAATCGGGGTTTCGTGCCCTGAGGCGGCACGTGTCATTCTTCTGAACCCCGAACCTATTGCTTTCCAAACCATCACAACCCCTTTGCTCGCGGACAACAGGAAGATTACTTCGTGGGCTTTCCCATCAGGTGGTGACGGTGATCCTGAGCAAATCGATGTGCTGAATGATTTTCGCGCACTGATCATTGCAATTCTTCAAATGCGTGAACTCAGTGTGGGTGCGCGCTTGATGGTTTTGGGATTTTTGCTCGAAGATATCCACCGAATTACCACTTCGGCGACCTTCTCCAACGCCCGTGAAATGGTGCCTGTCTTGATCATGTTTGCCGGCATGCTTGCGCAGCCCGCGGCGCTTGAAAGGCAATATGCAAATATCCAGCCGGATATTCCACGCAAACTGGAAGTCATGACCAAGCTGATTTCACAGTCTCTGGCGGTCGGTGCCAACCAGCGGTTCAACGAATGTCTTCTTGCTGCGGCAGAAGGATTGGCGGCGGAAGAAGGTGAAGGTTTGTTGGAAAAATATGCATACAGCCACGAGAACTACTACGCGCCGTTCTTTAAAGACAGCCAGCATATTTTTGAGAATTACATGGTGAACCATGTGATTTCCCGCCTATTTCCTTTCACGCGTGGGTCTTATCTGGATTTGTACCGAGAGCTGGTATTCAATGTATGCATCATCCAAGTACTGCTCGTGGGTATCGCCGCGCGTCACCAAGGATTGGATGAACCTACGGTCGTCAAGCTGATACAGACTTTTTCCCGAAAGTCAGACCACAGCAGGAGCCATCTCGAATCGCTGATTGAATTGCTGGGAGCTGATTCACAGGACTCGTTCGTTGATGTTATGTGGATGCCCAAAGAAACCTGGTGAATCGACCTGTCGAAGCGCGGAGTTAGTATGGATTTGTGGAAACGGTCAGCGGCGCAGGCGTTGCGTTGACGCACCACCGCTGCCACATAGCGCGTAGCATTACAGCGAAGTTAGCGGAGAAATTTTCTGGCTGACCAAAAGCCGACGCGTTGAATCGGTCCCGCATCCCCCGACGAATGATCGATAGTTCGTGCACATTTTCTGACCAGTACACCCCTTTAAGCAAGAAGTCCTCAATGCTGCTGGCGATGAAGGCGTCAAGGCCTAAAAGGTGCAATTCGGTTGCCCCAAAGCGACTTGGAGGGCTATCGCCTGCCAGGCAAAGCGTGGGTACACCCATCCATGCTGCATGTGCGGTGGTTGCACCGCCTCCATAGGGAAAGGTGTCCAGGCAAAAATCAATCTGGTGGTGCAGTGCCAAATAATCTTGCATGTTTGAGCGGGGGAAAAATGCAAGACGGCAAATGTCAATGCCTTCGTTGGAGAAGCTTCGCAACAGGTCTTCCTGGCTCTCGGGCGCGATACCACCCAACACCATTTTTGCGCTGGGCACGCTGCGCATCAGCATGCACCACAAGACAATCACCGAGTGATTGAGCTTGTTGAACCGATTGAAGCTGCCGAAGGTAATGTGTCCATTCGTTAGTGCGGGCAGCGTGTTGACTGCCGGCGCCATAGGATCGGGTGCAAAGACTACGGCGGCTGGCAGGTATGCGAGCTTCTCGGTGAACTGCCAATCAAGCTGGCCAAGGGGCACCCAAAAGGGGTCACACACCCAATAGTCCATGGCCTGCATGCCGCTAGTGCCCAGATACCCCAGCCAACTGGCCTGCACGGGGGCCGGTTTTCTGGCAAATGTTAGCAAGCGGTTGTGTGCGGTGTGGCCGGAGAGGTCAATCAGTACGTCAATACCATCCACGCAAATTTGGTCGGCCAGTGCCGTGTCGGACAAGCCTGCCACAGTCCGCCATTGTGCAAAGCTGTTGCGCATCCGAGTCGTAACGGCATCCTCATAAATGTGGGTGTAGTACGCGTGAAGCGTCAGGTCAGTTCTGCGGCCAAGGTGATTAAACACGGGTTCCAAAAAGTTGGCCAATGCATGGTCATACAGGTCGCCCGAAACAAAACCAATACGCAGCACCCGGTCAGGATCCCTGGTGTTAGCGTGCACTTGCCAGCCAGAACGCAAGGGCGCCTCAAACTTCTCTCCAAAGGCCTGATGCTCTGCGAAGAGGTCCTCGGGTGGAGTGTGAACATCCAGGCTCAGGCAATAGAGCATATTGCTGTGTGCCGCTGCCCAGTCGGATCTGAGCGTCAACGCGGCGCGGTACGCGTCTCTGGCTTCGCTGCCCAAGCCGCGGTCTTTGAGGCAAATGGCCAGGTTGTTGTAGGCCTCGGCCCAGTCAGGCCTCAATGCCAGCGCTTGTTCGTAGCACTGCTGAGATTCAGCCAGCTTTCCCTGTGCATGCAGTGTATTGCCCAGGTTGTTAAGGGCTTTTTCCATCGAGGGCTGCAGCGCAAGAGCTTGCCTGCAATACATTTCAGCCTGCGTGTGGAGTCCCATGGCGTGGAATATATTGCCTAGATTGCAATAGGCATTGGCGTTGTTGGGTTGAAGTCCCAGTGTTTTGACATAGCTTTTCACGGCCTCATCCAGGTGGCCTTGCTGCTGAAGTTCGCACGCCAAATTGAACTGTGCCTCATAGTCATCTGGACGCAGACAGGCGGTTTGCTGATGAACTGAAAGTGACTCATCCAGCCTTCCAAGCATGCGTAACGAAGAACCCCAGTATTTCCAACCGAGTCCGTGTTCTGGAAACTCGTGCGCCAAACGCCTCGACAAGGATTCAGATTCCGCATACTGCTGCCGTGTGTAGAGGTTGCGCAACAATTGAATCTCCTCTTCAGACGGTTCTGTTGCGACAGCTGCGGTGGTCGCGCCTGCACAGGCAGGGCCTGCATTTTGAGCCGGCTTTATTACCAGGGGCGAAGGTGCCAGCCCATCACACCAGCGCTGCCACATGGCGCGCAGCATGGTTTCAAAATTGTCGGCAAACTGTGGGTGCTGCCCAAGTGGCGATGCGTTGAAGCGCGCCCGCATGCCTTGTCGCAATTTGGCAAGCTCCCCAACGTGCGTTGCCCAATAGGTTCCCTTCTCTACAAAATCTTCAATACTGCGGGCAATGAACCCATCCAGCCCCAAATGGTGCATTTCTGACGCGCCAAAGCGGCTTGCCGGTGTTTCGCCCATGAGACTCAGAGTGGGTACTCCCATCCAGGCGGCATGGGCAGTCGTCGCTCCACCACCGTACGGAAAGGTATCCAGGCAAAGGTCAACCAGATGGTGAAGTCGCAAGTATTCCGTCTGACTAATGCGGCCATAAAACGCAAGTCGGTCGGGCTCAACTCCTTGGTGCTTAAACAGCAAGGCAACACGTTCTTGATGTTCCAGCGGTATCGCGCCCAACACCATTCTGGAATGCGGCACTTTGTGCATCAGTGCGGCCCAAAGCGCGATGACCGAGTCGTTGACCTTGTTTTGACGGTTGAAGCTACCGAAAGTTATACAATTTTTTGCTAGTGCGGGTAGGTCATTGACCTCCGGAGCGTCTGGGTTGGGCTGGAAAACCACTGCGTTGGGCAGGTACGCCAGTTTTTCGGTGAATTGCCAATCCAGCTCCCCGGGCGGAATCCAGAATGAGTCGCTTACCCAGTAGTCCATTGCCTGCAGACCCGTTGTGCCGAGGTAGCCCAACCAACTCGCCTGAATGGGCGCAGGCTTTCGTGCAAACATGAGCAGGCGATTGAGCACGGTGTGTCCATTGAGGTCAAACAGGATGTCTATCTTGTCGTCACGGATCTTTTTTTCCAATGCGTCGTCGGCCCATGTTGCGGCAGAGTGCCAATGGCCGAAATAGGTTCTCAGCCGCTCGGTGACCGCATCTTCCAGTATGTTTGTGCAATACAGGTGCAGCGAGAGAGTTGACTTTGGAGACAGGTATTTGAAGAGCGGCTCAAAATAGTTAGCGAGCGCATGGTTGTACAGGTCACTGGAGACAAATCCGACTTTGAGTAGTCGCAATGGTTCTTTGGTGTTGTCATGGGCCTGCCAGTTGCCGCGCAGAGGCGGCTCAAACTCTGCGCCAAACGCCAAATGTTCCTTGTGCAATTGTTGCGCGGATGTGTGCACATCAAGGCTCAACAGGTGCAACATGTCTGTATGGACGCGTGGCATATTTGGCGTGATTTCAAGCGCGCGACGATAGCTCGTGATGGCTTCAGGTAGCTTGTTTTGCAGCTCTTGGGCATTGCCCAGGCTGACGTGTGCAGTGGTGTATTCAGGAGCAATAGCCACCGCCCGTCGGCAATGCACCTCCGCCTGGAGCAGCAACCCACGCAGGCGCAAAAGCGTACCCAAATTGCTGTGGGCCTTGGCGTAGTCAGGCGCTATAGCAAGTGATTTTCTGATGTTGGCTTCGGCTTCATCGAGTTGGCCCAATCCCAGTAGCGTTGCCCCCAGGTTGTTGTGCACGGCGGCGTCATCAGGCAGCAGCTTCGCGGCCTGTATCGTGGCATGCAACGCCTCGCTGTATCGATTTTGTCCATGAAGGGATGCGCCAAGCACCTTCCAGCCAACGCCATTGTTGGGGAATTTGGCAGTGAGCCGTCGCCCGAGTCGTTCTGCGTCGAATAAGCGACCGCGCTGGTAGTGATCGACCAAGGCGTCCAGATCACTTGGATTCGGATGTTCTTTGTCAGCCTGCTGCCGTTTCTTGTTGCGCATAGCGCAGTATGTCACTGCCGTAGCAGTGCCAGCACGGATTGTGGCGACTGATTGGCTTGGGCAACCATGGCGGTGCCTGCCTGCTGTAGTACCTGCGCGCGCGATAGATTGGCTGTCTCCATGGCGTAATCGGCATCCATGATGCGGCCTCGGGCTGCTGCCGAGTTTTCTGCACCAACCCGCAGGTTATTGATCACGGACTCGAAGCGATTTTGGGTCGCACCCCAGGTAGAGCGGGCGGACGTCACGGAAGTGATATCCGTATCGAGTTTGGAGATTTCGAGGAAGGCATCGGTGTTGGCTGCGCCTAATGTGGTGGAGCTGCCTGTGAAGCCGGTTGCGGCAACGTTCAGCGTGTCGTTAGCCGCTACGTTGTTGGCGCCAATCTGGAATGCGAAGGTGGTGGCGGTGATGACCGCGGTTCCGTTGAACGTGGTTGCCGCAGCCACGCGGGTGTTTTCAGCGGCCAACAGTTTGTACTCAGCATTCAGGGATGCCACGTCCGAAGTGTTGTTGGTGCCGTTAGCGGCCTGCACGGCCAGCTCACGCATGCGCTGCAGATTGTTGGAAATCGCTCCCAGGGCGCCTTCCGCCGTTTGTGCCAGTGAAATGCCGTCATTGCAATTGCGAATGGCGACGTTCATGCCCCTGGTCTGGGTATTCATACGCTCTGCAATGGCCAGGCCCGCAGCGTCATCCTTTGCGCTGTTGACGCGCAGACCGGACGACAGCCGACTCATGGACGTTGCCAAAGAGGTAGCGGACCCGGCCAGATTGCGCTGGGCGTTAAGCGAATTGATGTTGGTGTTAATGGTTGACATCTGAAACTCCTTCAAGTTTGCGATTACCGGCGCCGAAACAATTTGGTGGGAACGCCCGTGTTCATTTGGTTACAAGGTCAGTGAATTCTGAACATGTCCCGAGAATGTGTTGGGCTGATAAAGATGTAAAAACAGGTCTAGTTCCCATCTTTGATCGGTAAAAAAAGCACTGCAGCGCTCAAAAAACCCTCAAGTTATCGCAATTGGCAGCCGAAAACTATTCCAACGGGTCTGATGCAGGGCTCGCCGTCCGGTAGGCACGCAGCAGTGCTCCGGTCATAGGAGCCAGCCCTTGGGTTGGCACTGGGATTGGCAGCAATGCCGGATTTACACTTTTTTTGGAGCCTTCCATGTCAACCATTAACACCAACATCAATTCGCTTAACGCTCAGCGCAATCTGGCGGGCTCTGCGAACTCTCTCTCTACAGCCATGAGTCGGCTGTCGTCCGGTCTGCGCGTCAACAGCGCCAAGGATGACGCTGCGGGCTTGGCCATTGCAGAGCGTATGAATGCCCAGACCAAAGGGATGAATGTGGCCATTCGCAATGCCAACGATGCCATTTCTTTGGCGCAAACGGCGGAGGGTGCTTTAGGTGCCATCTCCAGCAATCTGCAGCGCATGCGGGAGCTGGCAGTACAGGCGTCCAACGGCACCAACACTACTGGCGATGTGGCTTCATTGGATGCAGAATACAAACTGTTGTCGGATGAAAATATCCGTGTCGCTGCCGCAACAACGTTCAACGGTCAAAAAGTCATTACGGCTGCGACTTTCAACTTCCAGGTTGGCGCCAACAACACAGCTGCGAACGACCAGATCGCCGTCGCGGCAACTGGATTCACTGGCACCAGCACTTCCTTGGGAGCTACCAGCACTACTGCATTCGCTGAGATATCCAAGCTGGATACGGATATCAACACGGTGACATCCGCCCGGTCCACATGGGGTGCGACCCAAAACCGTTTTGACTCCGTGATCACGAATTTGCGTGTAGGCTCAGAAAACTCCGCGGCAGCCCGTGGACGCATCATGGATGCGGACTACGCAATGGAGACGGCAAGCCTGTCGCGTGCTCAGGTTCTGCAGCAGGCTGGTACCGCTATGGTGGCACAGGCCAACCAGGCACCACAAAGCGTGTTGGCACTCTTGCGATAACAGCACAGCGAAGGTTATCGAAACGTCGTAGACATTGGTAACTTCCGGCGGCGGCGAAGGGTCAAAGCCCTTCGCCGCCTTTTGGCATATTGGCGGCCAGTTGGATTAGACTGACGCGGTTACAGGAGAAAGTCATGGCAATCTCAGCTGCAGGTGTTGGAAGCGGTCTCGATGTGAAAAGCATCGTGACGCAATTGGTTGCTATTGAGAGGCAGCCTTTGCAGCAGCTACAGACCAAGGCCGCCACGATTCAGACGCAGCTTAGCTTGTATGGCAAGGTCAAATCGCAGGTTTCTGCGTTGGGAGATGCCGCTGCAGTCCTGGCGGGAGCAAGTGGCTGGAGCGCCCAGAAAGCAAGTTCGTCCAATGCTGCGGCTGTGGGCGTTTCTGCCGGCTCTGCTGCAGTGGCTTCGGCACTGTCGGTTAGCGTGCAGCAACTTGCCCGGGCGCAATCCGCCGCGTCGGTGGGTGTCGCGGCGGGTGTTGCTGTGGGTGCAACCGGGACTTTGAATATTGAGGTTGGCAGTTGGTCCAATGCTGCTGTGCCGGTGTTTACCCCTGGCACCAGCGTCCCGATCAGTGTTGTCGCAGGAGATACTGTCAGCGCCATTGCCAGCAAAATCAACTCGGCGAGCGCCGGCGTTACGGCGACCGTATTGCGGGACGGTGCAAACGAGCGGCTGGTTATTCGATCCTCTACCACTGGCGCAGCAGCGGGTTTTCGTCTTAACAATCCTGCAGACGCTGGGCTCGCAGCCTTCGGCTTCACCAACCCCTCGGATGGCGCAAATTTTGTGGGCCAGACGGCCTTGGATGCCAAGGTGAAAGTTAATGGAGTGGATATCGTGTCCGCTACCAACAAGATGGCGGATGTCATTCCTGGCGTCACTTTGCAGCTGAACCAGGTGACGACGGCGCCAGCGGAGATCACCATTGAGAATGATCTGGATGTGGTCCAAAAAAACATCCAAAGCTTTGTGGACGCTTATAACGCCCTGAACACGACTATTGCCGATGCAACCAAATACGTGGCGGCAACCAAAACAGGCGGCCCTTTGCAGGGCGATGCAACCACATTGGGGCTGCAAAGTGCGCTTCGGTCCATGTTGGGGTCTACCAGTGTAGGGTCGACTTTCTCCCATTTGTCGGATGTGGGCATCGAGCGCCAGACGGATGGGTCGTTGAAAATCAACGCAACCAAACTCACTGGCGCCCAGCAAGACCTGACGAATTTGAAGAATTTGTTTACAACCAACAACAACGACACATTAACCAACGGTTTTGGTCTTAAGGTGAGGGACTTTGCCCGCGCCATGGTCGCTTTCGATGGTCAGGTGACAAGCAAATCGGCGGCCTTGCAGGCGTCGATTACCAGGAACTCAAAGGATCAGGACCGTGTGAACGAGCGAGCCTCACGCGTTGAAACGCAGTTGTACAAGCAATACTCCGCGCTGGACGCTCAGATGGCTCAGTTGAACGGTTTGAATTCATTTGTTACGGCGCAACTCGCTGTATGGAATAAATCCACCGCTTAATCGTTTGATTTTCTTGTGATCCTGCCGATATATAAAACATACGGCACACAAGGAGTTAATCAAAATGTTTACACCAGTCAGCATGCGCTCAGCAAACACTTACAGAACCGTTGGGTTGGAAACTTCAGTAACCGGCGACAGCCCGCACCAGCTGGTCGGCCTGCTGTTTGATGCGCTGCAGCAGTCCTTGGCGTCCGCAAAGGGTGCGATTCTGAGTGGAGATGTTCCCGCCAAGGGCCGCGCTATCAGCCGCGCTGTCCGCATTCTGGAAGAAGGTCTCAAGGCGGGGTTGGATGCCAAAAAAGGTGGCGAACTGGCTGCCAATCTGAGCAGCCTGTACGACTACTGCATATTCAAAACCACTGAAGCGAACTTGCGCAATGATGCGGCCCTGCTTGACGAAGTCATTGGGCTTATTCAACCGGTAGCGGATGGGTGGAGCCAGATCAGAGGCGAAGCCGTCGTGCAGTCGTATCAGTCTTGAGGGGGAAAAGAAAATGAGCCAAATGCTGATTGACTATTACAAAGCCATCGAAGACAGCAGCCTCAAAATGCTGAGCGCAGCCAAGTCTGAAGATTGGGATCGCGTGGTGGAGTTCGAAGGCACGTGCGCCATCTTGATTGAGCAACTTCGCCTGAAGGCGCGTACTGAAGAGCTATTGCCCGCCCAACGCTCCGAGAAAACCCGCATCATGCAACGCATCCTGCAAAACGACGCCCAGATCCGCTACCTGGCCGAGCCATGGCTTGCCCACTGCGAGCAGGCGTTTGATGCGCCGCGCCAGTTACTGCACTAAATTGCTATGTATTTAATAGCTGTCTGCGCAATTGCTACGCGGGCTAGAGGTCAGTTTCTCTCAGAATGGCCCCGTTGAATGGTTGCACAGACAACCCCGTGCTGTTCTAGGCCTATGGGCAGAGTGCATAGAATCTGTGCATGGTGGATAAGGGTTCCCCATGCTTCGCTTTAAAAATATGCCTAAAGAGCCAACCAATTCTCCCTTGAATTCCGAAGTCCTGGAAGCGGCTCGCGAGATGGGGCGCAACATCTCCCAGACGGTTGATTCGCTGCTTGCTGACGAAGTCAAGCGCCGCAACTGGGTGCAGTGGAACGAAGAAAACCAGGCGGCAGTAACGGCTTATAACGATCGAACCGCTGCGCATGGGCTTGCGCTGGCCAAGTACCGCACTTGGGGTCAAGCCTTGGGTGATGGGCGCGCTACACCTGCATGTTCATGATGTCGGTATACGCCTGCACCATTCGGTTGCGCACATGCAGCGTGGCCTGAAAGCCAATTTGGGCTTTCTGGATGGCCACCATGGTTTCTTCCAGGCTGACCTTGGGGTTTTCCATCTGCACTTCCTGCTGCAGCCGGGTTGCCTCGTTCTGTGTAGCACTCACGGATCCCAGTGCGCTTTTCAAGGCGCCTGAAAACCCTCCACCCACGCCTTCGGCTCCGCCAGAGGCGCTGGGCCGCACGCCCATGCTGGGGCGAATCGTGGTGGGCATTGATACCGGTGTGAGCTTGAAATCCATACAGTCCTCCCCTGTGAAGTAGGGTGCTGCGATCGTATAACCCGCTTGCGCTCGCCATTATTTTGAATTGGTAGGTAAAGCGGGTGCTTATTACCCTAATGTTTTCGGAGGGGGGTCGAATAATCAGTCCCATTCGTGAGGCGATTCGCGCCCCACTGCACCGGAAAGCAAGATGCCGTCAGTTGCCACCATCCCTGTAAACCCCACCATCGGTCAGCGTCTGGCCGGGCTTGACCAAGGCCAGCGCTTGCGCCTGGCGCTGGGCGTGCTGCTATTTGTAGCCATTGGTGTGGTGGGCCTGGTGATGGGCCGGCAAGCCGAATGGCGGGTGTTGTACTCCAATCTGGCCGACAAAGACGGCGGTGCCGTGATCGCACAGCTGGGTACCCTGAACGTTCCCTATAAGTACACCGAAGGCGGCGGTGCCATTTTGGTGCCCGCAGACCGTGTGCACGATGTGCGACTCAAACTGGCCTCCCTGGGTTTGCCCAAGGGTTCGGTTAACGGGTTTGAGATGATGGAGGCCAACCGCTTTGGCATGACGCAGTTTCAGGAGCGGTTGACGTTTCAGCGCGGTTTGGAAGGCGAGTTGACGCGCTCCATCCAGGCGCTGGCATCGGTGCAAAACGCACGGGTGCACCTGGCACTGCCCAATCAAAACGGCTTTTTCCGCGAGCAGCAAAAGCCGTCGGCCTCGGTTTTGCTGAGCCTGCACCCCGGGCGCACGCTGGACCGTGCCCAGCTGGCGGGCATCATTCACCTGGTGGCATCCAGCGTGCCGGAGATGACGCCGTCTGCGGTGAGTGTGCTGGACGACACCGGCAAACTGCTGTCGACTCCGACCGACGGTTCCGGTGGTGTTTTGGGCAGCGACGCCGAGCAACTGCAATACGCGCAGCAAATTGAGCAGCAATACAACCGCCGCATCCTCGACATTCTGGAGCCCATTGTGGGTCGACAGAACGTGAAGGCGCAGGTCACGGCCGAGGTCGATTTTTCCCAGACCGAGTCCACCACCGAGTCGCACAAGCCCAACCAGGCGCCTGAAGTGGGTGCCATTCGCAGCCAGCAGGTGGTGGAAAGCTCCAGTGGTGCTGCCACAAGCCAGCCGCCAGCCGGTGTGCCGGGTGCCACCAGCAACCAGCCGCCCGCGCAGGGCTCAGCACCCATCAATGGCGCAGCCCAGCCATTGGCCGCCAACGGACAGTCAGGCTCCACGGGCTCCAAACGCGAGTCGATCATCAACTACGAGGTCGACAAGACTGTTCGGGTGGTCAAAGGGGCTACGGGCGTCATCAAGCGCATCAATGCCGCCGTGGTGGTGAACAACCGGGTTACCACCGACGACAAGGGCAAAACCACCAGCACGCCGCTGACCGACGCACAGATCGAAAAAATGACGGCGCTGGTGCGTGAAACCGTGGGCTTCAACAAGGACCGGGGCGACTCCGTCAACCTGATGAACGCGGCCTTTGTGTCCGACAAAATCGAGATTGCCGATATTCCACTGTGGCGCCAACCCGAGGTGATGGACATTGCCCGCAGCTTTGCGTGGCCGGTGGGAACCCTGTTGTTTGCGGCTCTAGTGCTGTTGGGCGTGATTCGCCCCGCCATGAAGAATCTGATGCAGACACCTGCTTCTGCCGGAGGTTCTGCCAATGCGCGTGTCAACCAGCTGGATGCCATTGAGGCCGACCAGCCTGAGCGCCCGCAACTCGCAGCCCCACGGGAAAGCAATGAGCCCTCGCAGGCTTCGGCAGGGGAGTTGCGGCTGGAGGATGCACGCAAACTGACCCGCGACAACCCGGCGGCAGTGGCCAATATTGTCAAGACATGGATCAACGGCGAAGCGCCAGCCTGATACACAGCGCAAAATAGCACCATGGCACAAGACGACGGATTACAGGACGCGGCAATTTTGATGATGTCTCTGGGCGAGGCAGAAGCCTCCGAGGTGTTCAAGCACCTTTCCCCCAAAGAGGTCCAGAAGCTGGGTGAGGCAATTGCCAAGACCACGCAGATCACCCGCGAGCGGGTGGATGAGGTGGTGGGCCGATTTACCGGTGTGGCGGCGTCACAAAGTTTGCTGGTGTCCAATTCCGGCGACTACGTGCGCTCGGTGTTGAAGCTGGCACTGGGCGATGACAAGGCTGCGCTGCTGATTGACCGCATTTTGCAGGGTGGAGATGTCTCGGGGATCGAGAGCCTGAAATGGATGGACCCGCTGTCTGTTGCCGAACTGCTGCGCAACGAACACCCCCAGATCGTGGCCGCCATTCTGGTGCACCTGGATTACGACCAGGCTGCGGATGTGCTGAAAAACCTGACTGAACGCCAACGCAATGAAGTGATGCTGCGCGTGGCCACCATGGAAGGCATTCAGCCCACCGCTTTGAAAGACCTCAATGAGGTGTTGTTCAAGGTGCTGGCGGGTGGCGACAAGATCCGCAAGTCATCCCTGGGAGGTGTCAAGACGGCCGCCGAAATGATCAACCTGATGGGCACTGCCATTGAGGGCACGGTGATCGAGTCCATTCGCAACCACGATGCGGATCTGGCGCAGAAGATCATGGACAAGATGTTTGTGTTTGACGACGTGATGAAGCTCGACGACAAGGCCATCCAGATGGTGCTTAAAGAGGTGTCGTCGGATGTGCTGATCGTGGCGCTCAAAGGCGCGCAACCCGAGCTCAAGGAAAAAATCCTCGCCAATATGTCGTCACGTGCTGCGGCCACGCTGCGGGAAGACTTGGAGTCGCGTGGGCCCATGCGCCTGTCCGAGGTGGAAGCCCAGCAGAAAGAAATTCTCAAGACCGTGCGCCGTTTGGCAGACGAAGGTCAGATTGTTGTGGGCGGTGGAGGTGGCGATGACGCCATGGTCTGATGACGCGCGCGCATAACCGTTTTATCCCGGGTGAAGAACTGGGTGCCGTAGTGGACTGGAATTTTGGCGCAGTGGACCAGGCGTCAGTGCGCTTTGCCGCCAAGCTGAAGGCACAGGAAGCGGCTGAAGATCAGGCCAAAGAGAGCGTGTTGCGCCAGTCGGGCTACGCCGAAGGTTTCGCGCAGGGCCATGCGCAGGCCACTATGGAGGGTAATCGCCGGATTGATGACTACATCAGTTCACAGGGGCAGGAAACCGCGCGCAGTTTTGGCCAGCTGTTCGAGTCGGCACAAGCACAGATGGCAGAAGCCGAGCAGGTTATGGCCAAAGGTGTACTGGAGCTGGCGTGTGAACTGGCGCGCCAGGTGTTGCGGCACGAGTTGTCTGCCAACCCCAATGCATTGCAGCCGGTGATTCGTGAAGCACTGGGGGTGCTGGCCGTGGACAGCAAGGCCGCCTTGGTGCGCATGAATCCGCAGGATATGGAGGTGCTGGATGACCTGCTGCGCCAGGAATTTGCCGGGTTGGCGCTGACCTTGCTCGGCGATGCCTCGATTACCCGCGGGGGATGCCTGGTGGAGTCGGCAGGCACCGTGGTGGATGGAACGCTGGAAAAGCGCTGGGCGAGGGCTGTAGCCAGCCTGGGTCTGGAATCTGCTTGGGGCGAGTCTGCAGATGGACGCTGAAGTCATAGACACCGCTGAAACGATTGGCTCCGCTGCCAAGTGGCAGGAGTTTCTGCACCGTGCCCAGCACAGTGTGGCGCACGACAGTTCGCTGGAAGTGCGGGGCACGTTGACCCGGCTGACGGGACTGGTGCTGGAGGCCAGCGGCATACGGGTGCCCGTGGGTTCGCAGTGTGTGGTGTCGATGAAGTCACAGCAGCCGGTGCTGGCCGAAGTGGTGGGTTTTTCGGGAGACAAGGCGTTTTTGATGCCTGCAGGCGATGTACATGGTCTGTCCAGTGGGGCCGGTGTGGCGCCTGCGGCGGCGTATGTGCCGGTGCCCCGGCTCGGCGAGCCTGCTTCTGCGGACCTGGGTGGTCACGCAGGCATGTTGCGCTTGCCTTTGGGCGATGGCCTGCTGGGACGGGTGGTTGATTCGCAAGGTGCGCCCATGGACCGCCTGGGGCCCATTCTGGATGTCATTTCCAAGCCGCTGGATCGGAAACCCATCAACGCGATGGACCGTGCGCCAGTCCGGGTGGCCCTGGATACGGGGGTGCGGGCCATCAACGCCTTGCTGACGGTAGGGCGTGGTCAGCGTATTGGTCTGTTTGCCGGCTCCGGCGTGGGCAAAAGCGTGTTGCTGGGCATGATGGCCCGCTATACGCAGGCAGACGTCATTGTGGTCGGGTTGATTGGTGAGCGGGGCCGTGAGGTCAAGGAGTTCATTGAGGATATTCTGGGTGTGGAGGGGCGTGCCCGGTCTGTGGTGGTGGCCGCTCCAGCCGATGCGCCGCCGTTGCTGCGCATGCAGGGGGCGTCCTATGCGACGGCGATCGCCGAGGGTTTTCGGGACCGCGGCAAGCATGTCCTTTTGCTGATGGATTCACTCACCCGCTACGCCATGGCGCAACGGGAAATTGCGCTGGCCATTGGCGAACCACCTGCTACCAAAGGGTATCCGCCGTCCTGCTTTGCCAAGCTGCCCCAGTTGGTTGAGCGCAGTGGCAATGGCCTCAATGGCGTGGGCTCCATTACCGCTTTCTACACCGTGCTTTCCGAAGGTGACGATCAGCAGGACCCGATCGCCGATGCAGCCCGAGCCATTCTGGATGGTCACATTGTGTTGTCGCGCACCTTGGCGGAGTCAGGCCATTACCCGGCGATTGACGTCGAGCAGTCCGCATCCCGCGTCATGCACAGCGTGGTGTCGCGTGAGCATTTTGAGCTCGCACGCCGATTTCGGGCGGTGTACTCCAAATACGAACGGGGTCGGGATCTGGTACAGATTGGGGCTTACGCCCATGGATCGGACCCGGCGCTGGACGAAGCTATTGCCCTGCACGATGGAATGGGTCAGTTTCTGCAACAAGATATGTACGAGGCTGCACCCATGGATGCAGTTTTGGACCAAATGACCGCCGCCACCTCTTTGCATGGGGGCGGCCTATGAAGACGAACCGGGCTGACGAATGGGGGGCGAAGCCACCATGTCGCAGTTAAGAAGCATTCTTTTGGCCATTGAACAGGCCACCCGCCAACGGGACGACGCGGTCAAGGCGGTGCTGCGGGTGAAGCGCAATTTGGGTTTTGTGCAGGACCAGATGGGCCAGTTGCAGGGGTATGCGGGTGACACCGATGCCCGCTGGACGGGATCTGCATCGGGCGCACTGTCTGCGGAACTCATTCGACACCATTACCAGTTTATGGAACGCCTGCAGCAAGCCATTGGCCTGCAGGTGGGGGTGATGAGCAGCACGAACGCCCAACTTGAGATCGCGAACAAGGCGCTGCTGCAAGCGGAGTTTCGCTTGTCCGGCTTGAACCAGGTCCTCAAAAACCGGCAAGTAGCCTTGGAGCGCACGCAGAAACAGCGGGACCAGCGACAGACCGACGAATTTGCAGCCATGCTGCATGCACGCAACAGAAGGCTGCCCATGAGTGGAGAAACACAATGACGATTGAAATGGGACCAACCCAAACGAGTGCGAAACCCGCCGCAACAGCGGACGCGGCAGGCGCAAATGGCAAGACGGGCAGCCGCGGCAAGCCCGCTGTGGACGCCCCGGGCGGTTTTATGGCGATTCTGACCGCCTTGGATGACTCTGCGGCAGCACTACCTGTGC
>JBBRYR010000056.1:0-20129 GCA_038237415.1 Burkholderiales bacterium | reverse complement strand
TCTCGGTGTGTCTGGTCTTCTTCAATCCGGAAGTGTTTGCCGGCTTTGTCAACTGGGTCGCCCACAGCGCAGTCCTGACGACCACCTCCAACTACATGCCCAAGTGGATTCCGCTGGTTCTGGTCTGGGTCTGCGTCGGCTTTATGTGGATGGAAGCCGTTTTGGGATTCTGCGTCGGCTGCAAGGTGCATTCCCTGGGCGTCAAACTGGGCCTGCTGAAGGACGAGTGCGAGGCCTGCAACAACCTGAGCTGGCAAAGCTAAGGTCCTGCGTTGCCCCAGTCCCCAGATGCTGCCTATCAGCACTGCGCCCCGTTCAATCCTTGAGGACCACGCCCAGAACACTCAGTTTTTTTGCATACGAATCCCGGCGTTTTGCCGCTTTGGCAGCAGTTTCCACGGCCGCCGCAATGGCCAAGGGCCCCTTTTTTGCAACCGCTTTGATCAATCCGAACTTATGGGCAGCATCGGCCTGCGCTCTTCGGTAAGCGGCGATGAGTTCGGCGTGAGGAGTGTTCGGGATAGGTTGATTCATAGGGACCTCATTGTCATCACACAAGCGCTGCGCTGCGCTTGCTCACGCTTTCACCGTCTTGTGGCCGCAAGGTCCAGAACGCTGCCGATGACACCAAGGTCAGCCCCGCCAGCGCCAGAAACGCATGGTGCAGCGAAGAAGTGACCGCCACGCGGTCTGACTGCGGCAAGCCGCCCAGGAAATACGCGGTGATCAGCGAGCCAAAGGCCAGGCCGGAAAGACGGCCCAACAGGTACAGCAGCGGCAGCAAAAAAGGCATGCCAGCCATAGGCGGCCAGCAGCCCCAGCGCCACAGCCGCCAGCATGGCCACCGTGCCACTGGGCAAATCAATCTCGCCAAACACCTCCAGCAACCACGACAGCAAACCGGCACCGCTGGCAAACAGCAGCAAGCTCCGCACATCCAGCGGGCGCGGCGTGCCGCTTTTGTAGTTAGGCATGTAGTTTTTGGCGAACCACAGCGCCAGCAAGCCCAAGGGAATGTTCACAAAAAAGATCTCGCGCCAGGTGAACCAGTGCACGATCAGCCCGCCCACCGTGGGCCCCAACAGCGGCCCCAGCAGGGCCGGGATGATGACAAAGTTCATGGCCTGCAGCAGCTCGGCCTTGGGGAAGGTGCGCAATATGGCCATGCGGCCCACCGGCATCATCATGGCCGCCGCAATGCCCTGCGCCACGCGGGCGGCTATCAGCATGGTCGAATTGACTGTCAGACCGCACAGCACCGACGACAGCGTGAACAGCGCCACCGCCAGCATGAAAATGCGCCGGCTGCCATAGCGCTCGGCCAGCCAGCCGCTGATGGGAATGCTGACCGCCAGGCTCAGGATGTAACTGGTCACCACCGCCTTCAGGCTCAGTGGGGTCACGCCCAGGCTGGCCGCCATCGCCGGGATGCCGGTGTTGACGATGGTGGAGTCCAGCTGCTCCATGAACAGCGCGGTGGCGACGACCCAGGGGAGATAGCGTTTAGTTGTAGCGGAACTCGTGACCATGGCAAATGGTACCCGGGCCAACCCCGCGCGCCAGCGGCTGCGCTTTGCCCTCTAGGGCGCAAGCACTTGGCGGGCTTGCTGCCTTCGGTCAACGGTTTATGAGTCAAATCGGCCTCTAGCCCCCGTGGAATATGCGCAAGCAGCTTCTGTTTTGATAGCAACTTTGATGTGATGAAAGTGTCAAATCGGCGGGTAAGATGGCCGGCTATGTTGTGTGCAGGCATTCAAAAGGGAGTCATCAATGCCCAGACTAAAAGGGTGGGGTCTGCTTCTGGGCCTTTGTATTCCGCTGCTGTTGTACTTCAGCTGGTCGCGATTGCAGACCGAGAAATCACGCATCAACCTGGAGCGGTTTGAGTCAGCGGGCGATGTGGCTGGCATAGCGCGTGTTTTGACGCCGTATTACCTGAAGAACAGAAGAATAGCGGTGGCGGGTGATGGGGCCATTCCGGCGGCTCCTGCCAACAGTGGCGTGAAAGCGTGGGCGTTGCGCGCAAATTTTGCTACGCCGAAACACTGAATGTCGGTGGTGTTGTTGAAGATGCTGCAAAGCTGGAGGCGTTGATCAAAACCCAGCTTGTGGCGAACCAGCAAGCCATAGATAACGCGGCGGCGGCGCTCGCTGCGTCTGGTACGGCTCTACCTGTAGGGAGCGATGCCGGCAGCGTGGTGGCTGTTCCCGCCAAGGTGGAGGACCTGGAGCAATGCGGCTTTCAGTGCGTCAAACCACAAAGCTGCATCACCCCGCGCCCGTTGGCCTGCAGCAAGTTGGTCACTACCGATAACAGTGCCTATATGGCGATCACCCCCACGCATGTTGACTACCGTGGCAGCGACCTGGCCACGCGCAGTGCGGCAGACCAGGCCTGCGAGCAGGCCGCAGGCGCAGGCTACAAGGTACTGCTGGCATCCAGCATCAGTGGCAGGTTCACGCTTCTGGGTGGCAACGAGTATTGGGTGCACAACGCAATGCAGGCCGAAAAGAACTGCTGGAAGTCGAATTAAACACAAAAAAGCCGCGCAACCCCCGTAGGAATTGCGCGGCCAGCTACTGAATTGATAGCGTTTTTGTCGGCTTGCTCTGACTTACTTGCGCGCAGGCGGCAAATCCGTGCAACTGCCATGCGCCACGTCCGCTGCCATGCCGATGGATTCCCCAAGCTTCGGATGCGGGTGAATTGTCAAACAGCAGCTTGGTCACGCCTTCGTTGGGGCCGGATGCGCTCCAGGGGAACAGGCCCTTCTTGACCTTGATGCCCTGTGCACAAGACAAGAGTCTTCGGTGAGGCCGACCCAGGCCACTTCGGGGTAGGTGTAGGCCACACTGGGGATGACGCGGGCGTTAAACGCTGCGCTGGCCAGCTCTATGTCGCCTTGCAGTTCACCCGCAATCACCTCGGCGGCCACATGCGCCACGTGCACCGCCTTGTGCGGCAGCATGGACTGGCCCACGATGTCGCTGTTGATAAAGCCGCGCTCAGAAACGGCGAGACCGGCGTTGTCGGCGGCGATCACTTTGCCGTTGGGGGTGCGGCCTACGGCTTGCAAGATCAGGCCCTACACCAGCGGAGCGGGGGCCGTGCCACCCTCCTCTGCTGCGGCAAACGTTACCTCAATGCCTTCGGGCAAGGCGCGGCCCGCACCCTGCCTCAGGCCGTCGAGCATTTCGACCACGTCCAGGCGTACGCCCAGCGTGCTGTAAACCGTGCCCATTTCCAGACCGATGATGGCCGCCACCCAGAATCAGCATGCGCTTGAATACGGGCGAGGTTGTGGATGCCGAGTCGGACTGGGATATGACAAGCCAATCCGCACCAGACCCGCTCTATCGGCAAGATGACTTTGCTAGACGCTTACGTTTTACGGTGCGAGCCGGCGGCAAACACGCTGCGAACCACTGGGCTGAGCCCACCAAGGATTAGACGTCAAGTTGAGAATCACTAAGCAGTGGGAAACTGCTTTGCCCCTGCGGTTGATTTTTGCGGCCAGGGCAGGCTGGCGCTGTGATGGTCAAAGTCGGTGCAAGGAGGCATGAGAATTCCGCGACATAAGATTGACGGTAATATTCAATGAAATCTTAGTCGTACTATTTTCACTGATGCAGTTAAATTCGGACTTATATGTATTGTGATTCGATGGCTTCCCCTTGGAGAAAATATCTCATTGGATTCATGCATTTATTTTTGATTCCGGGCATGTTGATCACTTTTGCGGCACCTAGCTCCGCAATAGAGATCTATAAATGGGTAGATGATGACGGCAAGATCCACATGTCTGATGTGATACCCGAAAAGTACAAGGCGGCAGCAAAGCGTGTGAATTCCCGCAGGTATGAGCTTAGTGATGCAGAGCGCAACGATGCAGAGGTCAGAGCTGCAAAAGAAAAACTTCGTGTTGAGCGCAAGCAGATTGACACGGAGGAACAACTTGGTGTGGTCGATGTTCCGAAGCCGGTAAAACCGGTGCAGCAAAGTACTTGTTCCCAAAAGTGGGATGCGTACCGCCGTAGTGAAGAATGTTTTGCCCCATTTTTTATCAGGACTGGTCAGGGTTCGTTCCTTAAACCAGAGGCGTATCAAGTATGTCAAGTAGTCGAATCGCCGACCATGGTGTGCGAGTACGACAAGCGCGCGTCGGGACAGTGACGAACTAATTTGTGCTCACCCCGTGAAGCAGCAAAAGGGGTTCTGTCGCAATAACGTTGGTTGGTCGAAAACATGCGCCATATTCATCAAAGTTCAAAACGCCAGACTGTAGAACTGATCAGCGGCAGACATGGGTTGGCCAGCGGGGCAGCACAACTGCCCCTTCTTCACCATGTGCATGGTCTCAATTCCTGCGATCAGTTTCTGGGCGCTCCAAAATGACTTGAATCCCAGCATCGGGTCTGTGACTCTCTTCACCGCCCGGTGGTCTTGCTCCACGATGTTGTTCAGATACTTCGATTGGCGTAACTCAATATCAAGACAGGCGTCAGCATTGACGCTTTTGATGGCGGCGGTATTTGCACCGCTTTTGTCAATTGCAATCTTCTCGGGCAAGCCGTGCAGGTTGATGGCTCGCTCAAGGTATCTTCCAACCGCAGCCATGTCGCGCTTGGCAGTGAGCAGGAAGTCAACCGTGTCACCGGTCTTGTCACCGCGCGGTAAAGGTATTTCCACTGTCCGGCGACTTTGATATAGGTCTCATCCATGCGCCAACTCGTGCCAACAGGCCGCTTACGTCTACGAAAAATCAGGGCTAACACCGGCAGAATTTTCAGTGACCAGCGGTGCACGGTGGAGTGGTCAACAAAGACGCCGCGTTCTTGCATCATTTCTTCCAGATGGCGGAAGCTTAATGGGTACGCTGCATACCAGCGAGCACACACCAGCATCACTTCAAGCGGGTAGTAAAGCCGCTTAAGGACCTTGCGCAGCTAGCCTATCATTAGTGTTTGGGTTGTCGGGGTCATGCCAGGATTGTCAAGCATGGCTTATTGCGACAGAACCCGTGATCTTGCTCGCCGCCTGAAACGGTGCTGCGCGGGTGAATTCGGTGAGCGGCTGATAAGCCTCGAAGAAACCATGCGCCGCTGAACCGCGCGCATGCACGATGCGCTCAGGAATGCGCTCGTGGTCAAAATGCGTGATCTTCTCGCGCAGGATGAAATCTTCCATCAGCGTCGGCCCGCGCAGGCCGGCATTTAGCGAGTTCTGGTTGTCACCAATGGTCACGCCTTGGTTGGTGGTGAGGGGCAGGCCCGCCGCATCGGACCGGGTGGGGTCCAGCGCGCCGGTCTTGGCCGACACGTTCAGCTCACTCAGCGTGCTGGCCGATGCCGTGGGCGAACTGCTTGACACGCTGGCACCGCGTCGCGGCGCCACGGCGTTGTCGCGCCCAAACTCCAGCGCCTTGCCGGTGTTGTAAGGCATGGCCGCAGCCAGCGCCTGAGCGGCTGCCAGCTGCTCCGCCAGCGGGGGCATATCCCGCTGCGGGCTGTCTGTGCGCTTGGACTTAGATTTTGTCTTCATGGGGCAGCTCGTGATGTGAAGGTTAAAAAGTTCGTATGCGTCGTCGTCTCTGCAGGAATCAGCGGCGCGAACGGGGCGGCTTGCCGCCGGGGCCGGGAACCATACGCTCGCGGAGCTTTGCGTCCAGGCCAGGGGTCGCGTGCATGTCGGTGTCGACCAGGCCGGCGTCAATATCGCGCTTGGCCTGGACCATTAACGGATCGGGCGCCTTGGCACTGGGGTCGGTCGATTCGTCGCGTTCGTGAGGCAGAGCCAGACCAGCGTTTGAGAGGGGTGCATTCGCGCCGCGCGGCGGTGTGGGCTGTTGGCTTCCAACAGGACGCCTGTTCATTGGTTTCATGGACATAGGACACTCTCCAATAGGTGACGGGTGGGCGTAAACGGAATGGGTGAAGCGCTTCAAGCCAGCGGTAATGGTCAGCGCCGGCTTCTTGGTTTGGCCTTTGGCGCAGGCGGTGAGGCCGCCTCAGTGATCGCCACCTTCACCTGTCGCTTGGCCTGCGTCGTCGCCTTGCTACGCATAGTGCCGCGCGCGCCTTCGACCCATTCGTCGCGTGTCTCGCGCAATTGATCGGCCTTCGTATGCAGCGCCTCTGTGGTGGCCGCGGCCGCTGCTTGTGAGCCAGGGGGCAATGGACGTGCTGTTGGATGGGACGGTTTCGTTCATCAAGTTCTCCCATTAAATTTGATTCAGGCGACCTGCGCCAACAGCTCATCCTTGCGGGCGGCCATGCGTGCACCGAGGTCGACCATGTCGGCCGAAGAAGCCTTGGCCTTGGTGAACATCTCGGTTTGCTCCTCCTTGACGTGGTGCTTCACGTACTCCGACAGCACCTTGACCTTGGCGTCGTACATCTCACCGTCGGGCTGAACGCCTTCGAGCTGTCCAATCAGGTCCTTCACACTGGCATGTTCGACGGTGGCTTCTGGCACCAGCAGCTTGTCTTTGAGCGCCGCCTTCACGGCCGGGTAGAAAATTTCTTCCTCAATTTGTGCATGCACGGTGAGCGCTGTGCATATCTCGGCCACCAGGGCCTTTTTTTTAGCAATCGAACGGGTCTTCTCGTACTCAGCAAACATCTGGCTCACAGCCGCGTGGTCGGCCTTGAGCAGGGCGATGGCGTCCTTAGGTGCAGGCTTGGCCTTGGCAGGGCCGGTGGTTTTGGTGGTGATCACGGGAACTCCTGTTGGCGAAGATCAAGTCAGACGCCGAAAAATTCGACGGCTCGTACCTTAGGCTGGGAAGGAATCGTAGGGAGGCGCACTAAGAATCTCTGTGCGCTTGCGCGCCAAGATCGTGTCAAATGCAGCGCTTGACGGCTTGTCGTTCATGGCGGGCCATCAAAAAAATCATCATGTCTCTGAGCGCGAAGTGGACTCTTGCAACGCATGGCTCAGGTGCACCCACGCACGAAGAACAACAGCAGCAAAATTGGGACTGGGATTCCCACGAGCCAAAGCAAAATCCACCCCATCTTTCCTTCTTCTTTGTGTCGCATAGCAATCTTCCTTTCTGATAAATGCGTAACGCATGGTTCATTGCACCGCGGATGAAATAGTCTGTCGGTACGCCAACCCACACATGCGCACATCGTCATGAGCCGGCTGACGCGCATACCTGAAAATTGATCAGGCGTTGCCGCTCTCGTGTAGGAGCGGCAGAATCAGCTCTTGCTCTTCAGACTTGAATACGCAGTCACTCACAGTTGTGTGCCTATCAGCGATGCGATCCACTCGCCAAACCTCTCGCGCAGCGGGCGGTCCTGCCACTCGGCGTAGGTCACCTGATGCGACAAAGCCAAATCGGCTTCAAAGCTTGTTGTCTGTGTGCTTGCGAAGGCCTTGTCAACGACGTTCAACGTCGCCTCATCGTTGAGGCGAAAGGAACGGTTGTCGAAGTTGGTGGAGCCTACTGAGGTAAGTAGACCATCGACGATCATCACCTTGCAGTGGTACATCGTGGGGCTGTACTCCGCGATCACTGCGCCAGCGCTGAGCAAGGCACCCCAATTGGCCCTTGAAGCACCGCGAACAGCATCGCTGTCGATGTGCTCACCTGGAACGATTATGCGCAGCTTGACACCCCGTTTTTGCGCATCAACCAAGGTGCGCAGCGTCAGGGCATCCGGCACGAAATAGGCCGCTGACAGGTCGATCGAGCGTGACGCCGCCGTGATGGCAAGCAGGTACATCAGTTGCATCGACTCACTGCCCCCACTGGGCGAACTACTGAACATCTGCGCCGCTTCCTGCCCTGTCGTCTTCAGCCCTGGAAAGTAGTCCGGCCCATGCAGCACGTCACCGGTCACCTTGATCCAGTTGTCGATGAACACCGACTGCATCTGCGCCACCACCGGGCCCTCAACCTGAAAATGCGTGTCGCGCCAGTGCGCCGGGTCTTGAGCGCGACCGGTCCATTGCGGCGCGACGCCCACGCCGCCCGTGAACCCGATGCGACCGTCAACCACTAGCAACTTGCGGTGGGTCCTGTTGTTCAAGCGCCCCAGATGGGACCAGTGCGGCGGATGAAACTTGCGCACCTGGACGCCGGCACCCCGCATGGCGTCGAGCATGCTGTCGTCCAGCTTGGCACTCCCGACCCAATCGAGCAGCACATGAACCTTCACGCCCTGGCGCGCCCGCTCGGACAGGGCATCGGCAAACGCCTGACCGATGTCGCCCGACCAATAGATGTAGGTCTCGAAGGTGATCGACTCCTTTGCGCTGCGAATGGCTGCGAGCATGGGCGGAAAAATTTCGTCGCCGTTCAACAGCGCGGTAATTTTGTTTCCGGTCAGAAACGGCGGACCCAGCAGCACACCCAGTTCGTTCGAGAAACGCGGATCATCGAGCGCATAAAGGCGTTCGATGCGACGCTCAATTTTTGTTTCTCCGCCGCTGAAATTCGACACCAGCAGAACGGCGATGAAAGCGAGGCTGGTCACGCCCGCCGCAACAACAACCCAACGCGGCAAGTCTGGCATGGTGTTCTCAGTCGGCTATCGCATCACTCAGACCTTCATCGGCAGCGGCGTGGGCAACGGTGCAGGCGGTGGCGAGGGAAACGGTGCCTGTTGTGGCGGCGGCATAGGCGATGGTGGCATCGGCACAGGCGGCATCGGTTCTGGTGAAGGTGATGGCATTTCGATGTTCATGTACGTTTGTTTCATGCGTTCATTTTTTGTGCTGTCAGGTCTGCCGTCTGTGCGTTGGCGCACTAGGCAAGCACAGCACAGCTGGGTCATCGGGCCCGGTTGCTGCCGTACTTCATCGGAACCCCTTGCTCGCCCAATATGGCAGAGCTGTGCAACCAGTTCGAATTGCACGCGAACCAGATCACGGAGTGGAAGAAGCCATTGCCTGCGCATGCAGCAGATGCTTTGGAAGGTGGTTCCAAGCCGGCCAAGGTCGTTGACCTGGTGCCGCCGCATGGGTATCGAAGCATTGGCGCCCGACCAGGCCTGCGAGCAGGCCGCAGGCCACGGCTACAAGGTGATGCTGGTATCCAGCATCAGTGGCAGGTTCACGCTTCTGGGTGGCAACGAGTATTGGGTGCACAACGCAATGCAGGCCGAAAAGAACTGCTGGAAGTCGTATTAAGCACAAAAAAGCCGCGCAGCCCGCGTAAGGATTGCGCAGCCAGCTACTGAATTGATAGCGTTTTTGTCGGCTTGCTCTGACTTACTTGCGCGCAGGCGGCAAATCCGTGCAACTGCCATGCGCCACTTCAGCCGCCATACCGATGGATTCACCCAGCGTCGGATGCGGGTGAATGGTTTTGCCGATGTCCACCGCATCTGCACCCATCTCAATCGTCAATGACATTTCCAGTTCTTTTCCGCCGCGTTTATCAGCCTCACGGTGGCAGCCGCCAGCGTGGTGTCGATACCCGGCCTGCCGCTCATTCCGATCATCTACTCCAGCCAGGTGGTGAACGCGGTGATTCTGCCGTTTCATGTGATCGCACTGACTACGGCTGGCCAGAAATACCGATGTCATGGGCGCCTCTGCGATTGGCAAACGCACACAGCTCGCGGGTTGGGCCAGTGTGGCCTTGATCGTGGCGTGCGTGGCGGCGTTGGCGTTCAGTTAGCCCGGCACTACGCGCGCATGCCGCGCACCTTCACCACCCCGCTTGCTATTATTTGAATAGCTACTCATGCAATATCTACATGGGCTACAAGCGATTTAGGTACTAATTTTTTGGCAACACCGCTCAGCGGTCGCGCTGGCGGTCGCGACCTGATTCGTACTGAATCAGCAATTCGTCCACGCGCTGTAACAGCATGTCTTTGCGGTACGGTTTTGCCAGCGTCTGCCACGTCGAAGCGGTTTCGTCGGGCTCGACAGGCTTGATGTAGCCCGATACCAGCAGGATGGGCGTCATGGGCCAGTGCTCGGATAGGTGTTTGGCCAGTGCAAACCCGTCCATTTCACCGGGCATGGATACATCACTGATCTCCAGATCAAACGAGGTTTGCGCCATCAACACCAAGGCCTGCGCTGCCGAGCTCGCAGCCGCTGACTGATATCCAGCGGACTGCAACCATTCACCGGTCAAGTCCGCAATACCCGGTTCATCGTCGACCACTAGGATGCGCGCCGCACCATGGTCCTTGGTTTCCAGAAAACGATGGGCATCAGTCACCTGCGAAGGCGCCGATGAAAGTGGCAGCAGCAAGGTGACAATGCAACCGCTGCCCAGCGCGCTGTCAATGCTGACGTACCCTGCCGATTGCAGGAAAAAACCGGCCAGCATGGTTAACCCAAGACCCGTTCCCAAGCCGGGTGGCTTGGTGGTGAAAAACGGCTCCAGCGCCTTGGCGCGAACCTCTTCGGACATGCCGGGCCCGTTGTCACGCACCTAGATGGACACCATGGGCTTGCCCTCTGGGGAAACGGCCAGATTCACTGCCATGGTCACGATGCCCCCGTTTTTCAGGGCATCGCGGGCATTGATCACCAGATTGAGCACGGCCGACTCCAGGCCCACCTCATCGATCTCCGCATAGATGGATTTCTGCGCCTGCGGCACGATAAGCTGATTTCTAGCGCCCAGGGCATTTCGCAGCAAGGGCAGCATGTTCTGCAATACGCCACCAATCTCCACCACCTTGGGAAGCAGGGGCTGCTTGCGGGCCAGGGCCATCAGCGACTTCAATGCGTTTGACATTGGACTGTGTCAGCTCCGCCTCCTGCACCAGATCCAGGTTGCCGATCACCAGCGCCAGCATATTGTTGAAATCATGCGCCAAGCCACCTGTCAATTGCCCGATGGCTTCCAACTTTTGCAAAGCGAGCATCCGCTCCTCGGCTATTTTTCGGTCATGGACATCCGTGCAGCTGGTGATCCATTGGACGATTTTTCCATCCACATCGAAAACCGATCGGGTCTGAATTTGAAAATAGCGGTAGCTGCCATTGCCGGCACGCAAACGGACCTCCACCGGCACTAGCAACTGTTGCACCAAGCCCACCGCCGTCACATCCTGCGTAATTCGCGCCGCATTGTCCGGGTGCAAAAGCGCTGCACTGCCCTTCAATGCGCCAACCATGTGGGGATCAACGTCGCCGGCGTATTCGCGGAACTGCTGATTGACCCACACAACACCCCCCTGCGCGTCATGAACGACCACCATTTGCGGCACCAGCTCGATCAGCTTCTGGCCGGCTGCCATTGCAATTTGCCCCCGTGGGGAATGATGGTACCGGTGGCCGGTTCCCACAGCCAGTAGCCGACCTGGTCGTGGTAGGTCTTGACCTGTTCGGGTTTGGTGACATGCGTGTGATAGCGCAAACCGTAGAAAAGCTGCGGCCCATTGGTCTGCGGGTCAATCGGCTGCAGTTCCATGCGTTCAAAAAAGGCTTGCTTCTTGGGGCCTTCGGCCTTGGGCTTGACATCCAGTCCCGGCATGCCTTACCAGATGCCGGCCATGCCGCGCACGGGTCCCAGGTTGTTCAGCGTGTTGACATCCGGGTCGTGTGGTTCGGTGTAAATGTCTTCCGTATACCCGCTCATGACAGGCGCAGTGCGTTGTTGCCGCTCAGTTTGAAAGTGGAGACGACCTGCGCCAGGCGTTGCGCTTGCTCACGCAGGCTTTCTGCTGCGGCAGCAGACTCTTCAACCAACGCTGCATTTTGCTGGGTCATCTGGTCAAGCTGGGTGACTGCGGTATTGACCTCGCCAATGCCTTTGCTCTGCTCGCTGGCGGCGGCTGAAATCTCACCGATGATGTCCGACACGCGTTGAACCGAACCGACGATTTCTGTCATGGTTTCACCGGCGTGTGCTACCAGCCTCGTGCCGGAGTCAACTTTTTCGACAGAAATGCCAATCAGTGTTTTGATTTCCTTGGCTGCCTCTGCGGAGCGGCCTGCCAGGCTTCTCACTTCGCTGGCCACCACAGCAAAGCCACGACCCTGTTCGCCGGCACGCGCCGCCTCGACGGCTGCATTGAGGGCCAGGATGTTGGTCTGGGACGCAATGCCGTCAATCACACTGATGATGTCGGAAATCTTGCGGGCGCTGGTGTTGATCTCTTGCATGGTGGTCACCACCTGGGACACCACCACGCCACCGCGCGCCGCAACTTCGGCAGCGCTGGACGCGAGTTGGTTGGCCTGGCGTGCCGAATCCGCCGATTGCGAAACAGTGCCCGTCAGTTGTTCAGTGGACGCAGACGCCCGCTGAAGATTGCCCGCAGTCTGCTCGGTGCGCACACTCAAGTCCTGGTTGCCGGTTGCAATCTCGGCACTGGCCAGGCGGATGGATTCAGCGGAATCGTGCACGGTGCTGATGGACTGGTTGAGCTGCGTCGCCATGGAGGCCAACGCGTGCATTAGATCGCCCACTTCGTCGGTCCGTGTTGTGCTGGCGTCCACTGTGAGGTTGCCCTGGGCCACCTGGTTAGCCACTTCGATGGCATGGGCCAACTCGGCCATGATTTTTTTCTGCATCACCCAGGACAACCAGACGGCGATGGCACCCGCCGCCAGTGCCAGCGCCGTGAGCGTGATGCTGATGCTTTTGACATTCGATGCTGACTGCGTAATCAGGTCGTTGGAGTTTCCTTCGATGTCCGTTGTGGTGACAGTGGAGGCCTTGAGCAGGTCTTTAAAGGTCGCATCCGCACGTTGCATGGCTGCGATGCCGGTATTGGCATCGATGGAGGCGAACTTGATGGCGGAGTCTGCCTGCTTGGTATACGTGTCCACCAGGGTCAGCATGGCCTGCCCATTTTTTTGCAATTCTGTGTCTGTTCCGGTGCCGGTCGTGAGTGCGGCTACGGTGCGTTTGACGCCTTCAAGTTGCTTGCCGAAGTCGGCCCGGAGTGCCTTGACCTTGTCGTCATCGAGCGACCCCACTATAGCCACCGTACGGTAGACATTCGCATGCACTTCGGCCAGTTGCTGATTGGCCGTGGACATGGTTTTGAAGTCATCGAGACTGTGACGCGATGCCGTCAGCCCGGCCTCTGATTGCCCACGTATCAAGTAGGTGTTGACTTGTCCCGCAATCAATACCACGGCAGCTGTCAGCACAGGTGCCATCAGCAACTTCATTCCAAGTTTCATGGAGTCTCCCATCGCTCTTTAAAAAAGGGCTCTTGCATGGCCCGTGATGGATGGACTATTTGTAAATGCCGGCGCAGACCGCCATGTCGTCCAGTTTTTCGCAGTACATGGCTTTTGGCTCAATCTTCTTGGAGGTGGGGTTGGTGAACTTGTAATCCTGCCAAAACGTACCCTTGCTCTTGGCCATGTCTACGCGTTCCTTCACATAGGGCTTGCCGTCGATGTCCAGCATGTCAATCAGGTTTTCCCCGACCAACTTGGTGTTGGCTCCGTGGGCACGTACGGTGCCGTCAAGTCCGTAGACCACCAGATACAAATCGCGGTCGACCCACTTGCCGTCTTTGGCATTGACTTCGGCAAAGACTTTGTCTTTACCGGCACCGGCAGCCTTGATGGCGACCACGCCTTTCTTTACCATGGCGGTGGCTTCTGCGGCGGTTGCCTTGTTTTGTGCCATGGCTACCAGCGGGAGGTTGGTAGCGGCCAAGGCAATTGCGAGGGTGCATGCGGTGGTGAACTTCTTCATGGGTGCTCCAGATCGGGCAAGTTAAAGGTGGCTCAGTTATACCGCAGGCGCCAGAAGGGATCAATGTGAATTGGCACCCAAAACCCCGCCAATTCGGGGCGAATCAGTCTTGGGCAAGGCCCAGTAACAACTGTGCCAGCAGGTCTTTTGCTTCGTCATTCAGGGGCTCAATCTGCGCAGCGAGATCGTTTACAGCGGATGCCCCACCCACCCGCAGTTGTGCAATGCACTGCCCTGCAGATTTCGGCGACTCGAAACCCAAACTTTGCAAATACACCTTGCCTTTGGCGTCAACCAACTTGAAGTAAAACTTGCCGTCTTTCTCCCGGTACTGATTGAAGGCGGCCGCAGCGGTTTTTGCTGTCTTGGTTGTGGCAGCGTCAGCGTTCGTGGCAAGCTTGCGCAGGCCCACAGCATGGCGCAGTTGTGCCATGAAAGGTGTCGCGATTTTGCGTGCTTTGCCAGCGCCTGCCAGCAACATGGTTTCCACTTCAGCGGGGTGTTCCATCAAGTACTGGTAGCGTTCCCGCATGGGAGCGATCTCACGGTCAATCCGTTCAAACAGCAGGTGTTTGGCATCACCCCAACCGACACCTCCGGCATAGGCGTTGCGAAGCGCCGTCTTTTCCTCTGGCGTGGCAAAAGCCTGATAGATCTGAAACAGGGCCGAACCCTCCGTATCTTTGGCTTCACCCGGCAGGCGGGAGTCGGTCTTGATGCCGGCGATCAGTTTCTTGAGTTGCTCGCGCGATGAAAACAAGGGAATGGTGTTGTCGTAGCTCTTGCTCATCTTGCGCCCGTCAAGGCCCGGCAGGGTGGCTACCGATTCCTCGATCTCGGCCCGTGGTGCGACAAAGTGCTCGCCATAACGGTGGTTGAAGCTGTTGGCCATGTCGCGCGCCATCTCGATGTGCTGAATCTGGTCACGTCCGACGGATAAGAATTCCAACCGCATAAGCCCAAGTATGCCCCCGAAATTGGGCGGCAAAATGCACTCCCGCTCACAGTCGCCAATCTGATTTCCCAAGAATTTGCGCCGCCGTCACCACAATGAGCGGCTAAGGCGCCCCAAAGGCACAGCCCCGCCCCGGCGGCAGTACCGCCACTGTTGTCAGTAGCGTTATGGTCAGTTATCGATATTTACTTTCGCGCCGGCGGCACATCCGTGCAACTGCCATGCGCAATCTCCGCCGCCATGCCGATGGATTCCCCAAGCGTGGGGTGCGGGTGAATGGTTTTGCCGATGTCCACGGCATCCGCACCCATCTCAATCGCCAGCGCAATCTCGCCAATCATGTCGCCCGCATGCGTGCCGACCATGCCGCCGCCCAGAATCTTGCCGTGGCCGTGCGCTTCCGGTGAGTCGTCAAACAGCAGCTTGGTCACACCCTCGTCGCGGCCATTGGCAATGGCGCGACCGGATGCGCTCCAGGGGAACAGGCCCCTCCGTACCTTGATGCCTTGGGCCTTGGCCTGGTCTTCGGTGAGGCCGACCCAGGCTACTTCGGGGTCGGTGTAGGCCACTGATGGGATCACGCGGGCGTTGAAGGCTGCGCTGGCCAGCTCTTTGTTACCTTGCAGTTCACCTGCTATCACTTCGGCTGCCACATGGGCCTCATGTACTGCCTTGTGCGCCAGCATGGGCTGGCCCACGATGTCGCCGATGGCGAAGATATGGGGCACGTTGGTGCGCATCTGGATGTCGACATTGATGAGGCCACGGTCAGTCACTGCCACGCCAGCCTTGTCAGCAGCGATCTTCTTGCCGTTAGGGGTGCGGCCAACGGCTTGCAAGACCAGGTCGTACACCTGCGGAGCGGGGGCCGTGCCACCCTCCTCTGCGCTGGCAAACGTCACCTCAATGCCTTCGGGCAAAGCGCGGGCGCCCACCGTTTTGGTCTTGAGCATGATGTTGTCGAACCGTGGCGCGTTCATCTTTTGCCAGATCTTGACCAGGTCGCGGTCCGCACCCTGCATTAGGCCGTCGAGCATTTCCACCACGTCCAGGCGTGCGCCCAGCGTGCTGTAGACCGTGCCCATTTCCAGACCGATGATGCCGCCGCCCAGAATCAGCATGCGCTTGGGGACTTCTTTCAAAGCCAAGGCGCCGGTGCTGTCCACCACGCGTGGGTCTTCGGGCATGAAGGGCAGGCGCACGGCTTGTGAGCCCGCCGCAATGATGGCGTTCTTGAACGCAATCACTTGTTTGGCGCCGGTTTTCTCTTGCGCCGTGCCGCTGGTTTCTTCTACTTCCAAGTGGTTGGCACCGACGAACGCGCCGTAGCCGCGCACGATGGTGACCTTGCGCATTTTGGCCATAGCGGCCAGACCGCCGGTGAGCTTGTTGACCACCTTGTCTTTGTGGCCACGCAGTGTGTCGATGTTGACCGTTGGCTTGCCAAAATCCACACCCAGTGCGGCCATGTGGCTCACCTCGTCGATCACGGCAGCGACGTGCAGCAATGCCTTGGAAGGGATGCAACCCACGTTCAGGCAAACGCCGCCAAGGGCTGCATAGCGCTCCACCAGAATGACCTTGAGGCCCAAATCCGCTGCACGAAACGCCGCTGAATAGCCACCAGGGCCGGCGCCCAGCACCAGCAGGTCGCAATCCAGATCGACCGTGCCGGCAAAGCTGGAGGCAGCGGGCGCTGCAGTTGCTATAGTTTCAGTAGCTGCTTGCGCAGATACTACGGGGGCTACAGCCGGTTTTGACTCTGAAGGTGCCGCCGCCGAAGCGGCAGACGCCGCAACTTCTCCAGCCACTTCGAGCATCAGCACGAGGGAGCCTTCTTTAACTTTGTCGCCCAGATTGACTTTGAGCTCTTTCACCACACCGGCGTGGCTGGACGGGATCTCCATGGAAGCCTTGTCCGACTCCACGGTAATCAGGCTTTGATCGGCCTTGATGCTGTCGCCCGGCTTGACCATCAGTTCGATGACGGTGACTTCGTCGAAGTCGCCAATGTCCGGGACTTTGATTTCTACGATTGCCATATCTTTTCCTTTAGAGCAAGACGCGGCGGAAATCGCCCAGGATCTGACCGAGGTACACGTTGAAACGTGCAGCGGCAGCGCCGTCGATGACACGGTGGTCCCAGGTCAGGCTCAGTGGCAGCATCAGGCGCGGCACAAAAGCCTTGCCATCCCAGACGGGCTGGATGGTGGATTTGCAGACACCCAAAATGGCCACTTCAGGCGCATTGATGATGGGAGTGAAGTAACGCCCGCCAATGCCACCCAGGCTGGAGATGGTGAACGACGCGCCCGACATTTCTGCGGGGCTCAGCTTGCCGTCACGCGCCTTTTTGGCCAGATCACCCATTTCTTCCGAGATCTGGAAAATGCCTTTTTTATCAGCATCCTTGATCACCGGCACCATCAGGCCATTGGGCGTATCGGCGGCAAAGCCGATGTGGAAGTACTGCTTGTAGATCAGCGCATCGCCATCGAGCGAGCTGTTGAACTCGGGGAACTTCTTGAGCGCGGCCACGCAGGCTTTGATCAGAAAGGCCAGCATGGTGACTTTGACACCCGACTTTTCGTTCTCTTTATTGGTCGAGACGCGGAAGGCCTCCAGATCGGTGATGTCGCAGTCGTCGTGGTTGGTAACGGCCGGAATCATGATCGCGTTGCGCAGCAGATTGGCACCGCTGATCTTCTTGATGCGGCTCATCTCCTTGCGCTCAATCGGGCCAAACTTGGTGAAGTCGACCTTCGGCCAGGGGATCAGACCCAAACCAGCACCGTCGCCACCACCGGCTGCAGGCGCATTGGCAGCCAGCGCGGCTATGGCTTTGGTCTGCGCTGTGCCGGCCATCACACCCTGGGTGAAGCTTTGCACGTCGACATCGGTGATGCGGCCTTTGAGGCCACTGCCTTTGACTTCATCCAGGGGCACGCCGAGTTGGCGTGCGAACTTGCGCACCGAGGGCGACGCATGGGGCAAGCCGATGGGCGCGCTGGTAGGGTTGTGCGCAGGTACGGCTACAGCGGCCACTGGCACAGCGGCTGGGGCAGATGCAACCACAGGCGCTGCAACCGAAGCAGCAGCACCGGCTACTTCCAGCACGGCCAGCAAGTCGCCAATGTTGATCTTGTCGCCGAGCTTGACCTTCAGCTCTTTGAGCACGCCTGCATGGCTGGATGGAATTTCCATCGACGCCTTGTCGGACTCCACGGTGATGAGCGACTGCTCCAGCTTGATCTTGTCGCCGGGCTTGACCATCACTTCAATGACGGTAACGTCCTTGAAATCACCAATATCGGGCACGCGAACTTCTACCGAGCCAGACGCAGAAGCCGTCGCCACAGCGGCCACGGGCGCAACTGCGGCTACAGAAACAGGAGTTGCCTGCGCAGGCGCAGCGGGGGCTGCACCTGCAACCTCCAGCACCAACACGAGGGAGCCCTGCTTGACCTTGTCACCCATGTTGACCTTGAGTTCCTTCACCACGCCCGCGGCGGATGAGGGAATCTCCATGGACGCCTTGTCGGACTCGACGGTGATCAGCGACTGCTCGGCCTTGACCGTATCGCCGGGTTTGACCATCAACTCAATCACCGTCACTTCATCGAAATCCCCAATATCGGGGACATGTATTTCTACCAATGCCATGTGTGTCTCCTGAATTCTTATGCGTACAAGGGATTGATTTTGTCGGTCTTGATACCGTACTTGGCAATCGCTTCGACCACTTTGCTGACGGGCACCGTGCCCTCTTCGCTCAGCGCCTTGAGTGCGGCCACTACGATGAAATGGCGGTTCACTTCGAAGTGCTCGCGCAGCTTGCTACGGAAATCACTGCGGCCAAAACCGTCGGTGCCCAGCACTTTGTAGGTGCGACCCTTCGGAATGAACGAGCGAATCTGCTCGGCATAGGCCTTCATGTAATCGGTAGAGGCCACCACGGGACCGGTGTGCTTATCCAGTTGCTGGGCCACGAACGACACGCGCGGAGCCTCAGCGGGATGCAGCATGTTGTGGCGTTCACAGTCCTGGCCTTCGCGGGTCAGCTCGTTAAAGCTGGGGCAGCTCCAGACGTTGGCGGCAACGCCCCAGTCTTTCTCCAGCAGCTCTTGGGCGGCAATCGACTCGCGCAGGATGGTGCCCGAACCCAGCAGTTGCACGCGGGGTGTCAGCTTGGCGCCTTCTTTGCAGAGGTACATACCCTTGATGATCTGCTCTTCGGTGCCAGCGGTCAGGCCAGGCATCGGGTAGTTCTCATTGAGCAGCGTGATGTAGTAGTACACGTTGTCCTGCTTCTCCACCATGCGTTTGAGGCCGTGGTGCAGGATGACACCCACTTCGTGTGCAAACGTGGGGTCGTAGCTGATGCAATTGGGAATGGTGTTGGCCATGATGTGGCTGTGACCATCTTCGTGCTGCAGGCCTTCGCCATTGAGCGTGGTGCGCCCGGAGGTGCCGCCCAGCAGGAAGCCGCGCGCCTGCATGTCGCCCGCTGCCCAGGCCAGATCGCCAACGCGCTGAAACCCAAACATCGAGTAATACACATAAAACGGCACCATGATGCGGTTGCTGGTGCTGTAGCTGGTGGCCGCTGCAATCCAGCTGCTCATGCCGCCGGCTTCGTTGATGCCCTCTTGCAGAATCTGGCCCTGCTTGTCTTCCTTGTAGTACATGACCTGGTCTTTGTCGACCGGGGTGTACTGCTGGCCTGCAGGGTTGTAGATGCCGATCTGGCGGAACAGGCCTTCCATACCAAAAGTGCGGGCTTCATCCACCAGGATGGGCACGACGCGCGGGCCCAAAGCCTGGTCGCGCAACAGCGTGGTCAGGAAGCGCACATAGGCCTGCGTAGTCGAGATTTCGCGACCTTCAGCCGTAGGCTCAATGACGGACTTGAACGTTTCAAGCGACGGCACGGTGAACTGCTCATCGGCCTTGGTACGGCGGTGGGGCAGGTAGCCACCCAAGGCCTTGCGGCGCTCGTGCAGGTACTTCATTTCAGGGGTGTCTTCGGCTGGCTTGTAGAACGGAATGTCAGCCAACTGGCTGTCAGGCACCGGAATATTGAAGCGGTCGCGGAAGGCCTTGATGTCTTCGTCGGTGAGCTTCTTGGTCTGGTGCACATTGTTCTTGCCCTCGCCGCTTTTGCCCATGCCAAAACCCTTGACGGTCTTGATCAGCAGCACGGTGGGCTGACCCACATGCTTGACCGCGGCGTGGAACGCCGCATACACCTTCTGGGAATCGTGTCCGCCACGGCGCAGTGCAAAGATGTCGTCGTCACTCATCTTGGCGACCATCTCCAGCGTGCGGGGGTCCTTGCCGAAGAAATGTTTGCGCACATAGGCGCCGTCATTGGCCTTCATGGCCTGGTAGTCACCGTCGAGCGTGTCCATCATGACCTTGCGCAGCGCGCCGTCCTTGTCGCGTGCCAGCAGCGGATCCCAGCCACTACCCCACAGCAGTTTGATGACGTTCCAGCCGGCACCGCGGAACTCACCTTCCAGCTCCTGGAT
>JBBRYR010000055.1:0-20304 GCA_038237415.1 Burkholderiales bacterium | reverse complement strand
CGCGTTCATCATCGAAGAGCTGACTGAACTGGTGGAAGAAGCCGTGCTGGCCGAGTTCACCGCCATTGCGGATCGCGGTGGCGTGCTCGGTGCCATGGAAACCGGCTACCAGCGCGGCAAGATTCAGGATGAATCCATGCATTACGAAATGCTCAAACACACCGGCGAACTGCCCATCATCGGCGTCAACACCTTCCGCAATCCGCATGGCGATCAGGTGATGGACAAGCTGGAACTGGCGCGCTCCACCGATGAAGAAAAACAGAGTCAGTTGCACCGTCTGGCAGATTTCCACACGCGGCATGCAGCGGAATCACCTGCAGCGCTCAAGCGGCTGCAGCAGGCCGTCATCGATAACCAGAACGTGTTCGAGGTGCTGATGGATGCCGTGCGCGTGTGCTCGCTGGGCCAGATTGCCAACGCACTGTTTGAAGTGGGTGGGCAGTACCGTCGCAATATGTGATGTGCCTGGGCAGGGCAGCTACATCGCCTTGCCCAGCGGAAGATTGATCAGAAGGTTCTGCGGTTTGAGGCGGACCACCTTGTCGGCATCCATGGTCAGTCCGAGGTAGACCGGTTTACCGGCCACATCGGCCCGCATATCTGCGGTGTTTTCAAATTCCAGCCGGAACAGGCTGACCATGCGTTGCATGCGGCGGGTTTCCACCGAACGGTCTTCGTACAGATCGTTGAGGATGGCGCTGGATTCGGTATCCAGTCCGACATGCCAGCGCCAAGCAGGGTCGTCTATTTTCTGCTCGGGCTTGATATGCACCTGCACCCCCAGCAAATGGAAAATCCATTTCTCCAGTACCTGGGCCAGCGCCGTCAGACCGGAGCGTGCACGCGTCATGGTGAAGACCAGTCCGTGGCTCAGGTCCTGTTTGACTTCATGCGTGAGGTCCAACAAAAAGTTGTGGCGTTCGTTGGCGTCCCAGTAGCGGTGCATGTTGCCCGTAGCCAGCACCTCCAGATGGATGGTGGCCAGTGGCGCATTGCTTTGCACCAGCAGGCGGCCGACCTCCCCGAGTCCCCCTGTTTCGGTCAACAGGTCCAGCACAGCGCGGTCTCCACTCAGAACCTGTCCGTCCTGAACCGAAATACGCTGGGAACGAAACAGCATTTCTGCGGCGCGCACTTCGAAGGCGTCATGGGTGTCGTCCAGCACATTGCGCAAGATCGCCTGCACCATCAAATCCATGAACAACGGTGGAATGGTGATGGAGCCGCCACGCACCAGGCTCAGGTAGTAGGCTTCCAGAGACCCCGCCTGCACCAGTGCGTCACGAAAGCGCACATACACAGCGTAGTTGTCGCGCGCATCTGCATCTTCCAGCGCATCGAGGTCCTCAGTTGGCACCGGGCGCGTGGGCGATGCAATCAGCGCATGGTGCAGTGCAGTCTCGGCCGCGCAAGACTCCGGCACCAGAGTCAACTCGGGGCGTGCGAGAAAAAGACGAAGGTAGTTGTCGGTGGGCTCAAGCCACCCGCGCGGGTTGCGCGTGAGCTGGCTAAAGCCGCTGGAGGGCCAGAAGTTCATCCCTTCGATGCTAGCATCGGCGCGGGTTGGTGCTACGGGGCCGTGGCCTTGCGCACCGCGTGCTCCCACTCGGCCATGCGCTCCAGCGCTTTGTTGCGGGGCATGGTCGGCAGAAAGGTCCGCTCGGCACGCCACTGTGCACTCAGTTCGTCGGTGCCGGCGTACAGCCCGGTTCCCAGTCCGGCCAGATAGGCGGCGCCCAGCGCCGTGGTCTCGATGACGGCGGGGCGCACCACCGGAATGCCCAGCAAATCGGCCTGCATCTGCATCAGCAGGTCATTGGCGCAGGCACCTCCGTCCACGCGCAGTTCATTGACTGCACGGCCGCCATTGGCCACCGCGTCTCGGCTCATGGCGTCCAGCAGCGCAGCGCTTTGAAACGCAATGCTCTCCAGCGCCGCGCGCGCAATGTGGGCCACCGTGGTTCCCCGGGTGATGCCGGTAATGGTGCCACGGGCTTCAGGATTCCAATAGGGGGCGCCCAGCCCGGTGAAGGCTGGCACCATCATTACCCCGCCAGAATCAGGAACACTCTGCGCAAGGGCTTGCACTTCACCACTGGCCTGAATGGCTTGCAGGCCGTCGCGCAGCCACTGCACCACGGCCCCTCCCACAAAGACGCTGCCTTCAATGGCGAACTCGGGCGTGCGCCCCGGTTGCGCGGCACTGGTGGTGAGGAGTCCGTTGCGGGACGTCTGAAACCGCTCGCCCGTGTGCATCAGCATGAAGCAACCGGTTCCATAGGTGTTCTTGGCCATGCCGGCGCGAAAGCACGCCTGACCAAACAAGGCGCTTTGCTGGTCGCCCGCCACGCCGCCGATGCGAATCGGTGCACCCAGCAAGTCAGCCTTCACGCTTCCAAAATCTGCACTGGAGGGGTGCACCTGCGGCATCAGGCTCGCAGGAATGTCCAGCAACTGCATCAGTTCCGCATCCCACTGGTTGGTGTGCACATTGAACAGCATGGTGCGCGAAGCGTTGCTTACATCGGTAGCGTGTACTGCCTGGCCGCGCGTGCTGTCATCGCTACCACCGGTGAGTTGCCACATGAGCCAGCTGTCTACGGTACCAAATGCCAGTTCACCCGCTTCAGCCTGCGCGCGCGCATGGGGGACATTGTTCAAAATCCATTGGAGCTTGGTGCCCGAGAAATAGGCATCCACCAGCAAGCCGGTTTTCAATTGAATGAGATTTGCCTTGCCATCGGCGCGCAGCCGGACGCAGGCGGGTTCTGCCCGCCGGTCTTGCCAGACGATCGCGTTGTGTATGGGTTGGCCGGTCTTGCGGTTCCACACCACCGTGGTCTCGCGCTGGTTGGTGATGCCGACAGCGTGAATATCCCGCGCGTTCAGTTGGGCTTTGACCAGCACATCACGTGCCGTGGCCAGCTGGGTACGCCAGATCGCCATGGGGTCATGCTCTACCCAGCCCGGCTGAGGATAGATCTGGGGCAGTTCCAGCTGGGCCTGCGCGACGATGCTTCCGTGCTGGTCAAAAACAATGCTGCGCGAACTGGAGGTGCCCTGGTCAAGGGCAAGCAGGTAAGTCATGGGGGCTTCCGAAGGAGAGAGGGGTGAGGAAGTCAATTCAGGCAGACATCCAGGCGGACATTCGCTTCCTCCAGCAAGGCCGGGAAGGGGTCTGGTGGCGTGGCATCGGTAAAGAGCCGGTCAATTTGCGACAAGGTGGCAGCTTCCACCATGGCAGGCCGGTTGAATTTGCTGGTGTCGGCGGCCAGCCAGACTTCGCGTGCATGTTCGATGATGGTTTGCGTCACCTTCACTTCCCGGAAGTCGTAGTCCCGTAGCGAGCCATCCGATTCGATGCCTGAAATTCCAATCAGTGCGATATCCACCTTGAACTGGCGGATGAAGTCCACCGCCGCTTCACCCACGATGCCGCGGTCACGGGCGCGGACCACGCCGCCTGCCACGATCACCTCAAAACCGGCATTGCGACTCAGGATGGCAGCCACATTCAGGTTGTTGGTAATGACGCGCAGGCTGCGGTGGTGCAGCAATGCTTCCGCAATGGCCTCGGTGGTGGTTCCGATGTTGAGTATCAGCGAGCAGTCGTTGGGCACCTGCCGCGCGACGGCCCGTGCTATTCGGGCCTTGCCTTGTGCATGCAGCCCCTGGCGCTGGGGGTGGGCGATGTTTTCTGTGGTGGAACTGGGTACGCGCACACCGCCGTGAAAGCGCGTCAAGGTACCAGCTTCCGCCAGCCGTTGAACATCGCGGCGCACGGTTTGAAGGGTGACCGAGAGTTCGTCAGCCAACTGCTCCACCGTGACGGAGCCTCGAGCACGGACTGCGTCAATCAATTTGAGTTGGCGGGGGTTGAAGTTCATGGCGCGCAGGAGGGTGGCAAAGGTAGGAGACTTTAAATCGAATCAAAAGGAAATTATTAAGGGAAAACCATAATCAAAAAAGAAAACAAAAGAACAATAATAGAAAGATAACGAAGAGACTTGTGTTCGAAATCGACAGTAAACAGGGTGAAAGGCAGTGAGATGCAGATGGTATTGGATGGCGTCAGCAAGAAGGTGGGTGCCGAAACCTGGCTCTACCCCATGAGTCTTGCCTTGCACGGCGGTGCGGTGACCGTGCTGCTGGGTGCAACGCAGGCGGGTAAAACCAGTTTGATGCGCATCATGGCGGGTTTGGATACCCCGACGGAAGGTCGCGTGCGGGTGGACGGCCAGGACGTCACAGGTGTGCCCGTGCGCAAGCGCGATGTGTCCATGGTCTACCAGCAGTTCATCAACTACCCTTCCATGACCGTAGCGCGCAATATAGCGTCGCCTTTGCGCCTGCGAAACGAAGCGAACATTGATCAGCGCGTACGCGAAATCGCCACTCGCCTGCATATCGATATGTTTCTGGACCGTTTGCCCGCAGAACTCTCGGGTGGGCAGCAGCAGCGCGTGGCACTTGCACGTGCCTTGGCCAAGAAAGCACCCTTGATGCTGCTCGACGAACCCCTGGTCAATCTGGATTACAAGTTGCGCGAGGAACTGCGCGAGGAACTCTCGGCGCTGTTTGCCAGCGGAGAGTCCACCGTGGTGTACGCCACGACCGAGCCCGGTGAAGCGCTCCTGTTGGGTGGCTACACAGCAGTACTGGACGGTGGTGAGCTCCTGCAGTATGGCCCGACCGCGGAGGTGTTTCATCGTCCCCTCTCGCTGCGCGTCGCGCGCGCGTTCAGCGACCCGCCGATGAACCTGGTGCCCGGAGATGTATCACCACAGGGTGTGCGCCTGCGGGGCGGCCCGGATTGTCCTGTGCCGGGCTGGAGTGGCATCG
The DNA here is from genome assembly GCA_038237415.1 of Burkholderiales bacterium. Classification (GTDB taxonomy): domain Bacteria; phylum Pseudomonadota; class Gammaproteobacteria; order Burkholderiales; family Burkholderiaceae_C; genus Allorhodoferax. Next base: position 15,459 of record JBBRYR010000055.1, on the reverse strand, counting down.
CCAAGCCAGCTGGCCCCGGAGTTACTCTGGGTTTACGTGCCAGTGCCCTGCGGGTGCAGGCGCACCCGGGGGATGTGGCGCTGTCCGGAACCGTCGAGCTGGCGGAGATTTCCGGCTCGGACACCTTTGTGCATGTGCACACCCCGGTGGGCGATATGGTGGCCCAACTGACCGGTGTCCATTACTTTGCGTTGGGTGCGCCGATTGCACTTCATTTCAGTCCGGCCCATGTGTATTTATTTGATGCCAGCGGGGACCTTCTGGTGGCCCCATCGCGAACTCCAGGACACTAAAGATGGCCCGCATAGAACTTGATCTGGCGCACGCCTACCGGCCCCATCCGACCCAGGACAGCGACTACGCGCTGCTGCCGCTGAAGATGACATTTGAAGACGGCGGCGCTTATGCCTTGCTGGGACCCTCAGGCTGCGGCAAGACCACCATGCTCAACATCATGTCGGGCCTGCTGGTTCCCTCCGAGGGAAAAGTGCTGTTTGACGGGCGTGACGTGACCCGCCACAGCCCACAAGAACGCAACATTGCACAAGTGTTCCAGTTTCCCGTGATCTACGACACGATGACGGTCGCAGAGAACCTGGCGTTTCCTTTGCGCAACCGCAAGGTGCCAGAAGACCAGATTCGCAAGCGCGTGGGCGAAATTGCCGAAATGCTGGATATGAGCGGGCAGCTGAATCAGCGCGCCGCAGGGCTGGCCGCCGATGCCAAGCAAAAGATCTCCCTGGGCCGGGGTCTGGTGCGTTCTGACGTGTCTGCGGTGCTGTTCGACGAGCCGCTGACGGTGATTGACCCGCACCTCAAATGGCAACTGCGTCGCAAGCTCAAGCAGATTCACCACGAACTCAAGTTGACCCTGATTTATGTGACCCATGACCAGGTGGAGGCCCTGACGTTTGCCGATCAGGTGGTGGTGATGACACGGGGACGGGCGGTGCAGATCGGTCCGGCCGATGCGCTCTTCGAACGCCCCGAGCACACCTTTGTGGGGCATTTCATTGGCTCGCCGGGCATGAATTTCCTGCCTGTCCAAAAATCAGGAGCCGGTTTGGCAGTAGCCGGTCAGTTGCTGCCTTTGGAACCCGGCCTGAATGTACCTGCAGGACCATTGAAGCTGGGCATTCGCCCGGAATACGTGGAGGTGAGCACACAGGCTGCACCGGGTGCGGTCTCGGCCAGCGTGACCAAGCTGCAGGATATTGGTACCCACCTGATGCTGACTGCCGCCGTGGACGGTCACGTCGTCAAGGCGCGCCTGAGTCCCGACATGACGGGCCTTGAGGAGGGATCCAGCGTGTGGCTACAGATCTTGGGTCCCCACACCTGTTTTTATAAAAATGAGGAACTCGTGCCATGAGTGCCATCAGCAAACCCGTGAACCAGAAAGCCTGGTTTCTGATTCTGCCCGTCATCTTGTGCGTGGCCTTCTCTGCCATCGTCCCGTTGATGACGGTGGTGAATTACTCGGTGCAGGACATTATTTCTCCCGAGCGGCGGGTCTTTGTGGGCACCGAATGGTTTGTAGCGGTCATGCGCGATGAAGAGTTACACAGCGCATTGTGGCGCCAGATTCTGTTCTCACTTGCGGTTCTGGCCGTCGAGATACCACTGGGCGTTTTGCTGGCCTTGTCGATGCCGGCACAGGGCTGGAAATCCTCGGCCGTGCTGGTTCTGGTGGCGCTTTCCCTGCTGATCCCGTGGAATGTGGTGGGCACCATCTGGCAGATTTTTGGCCGCAGTGATATTGGTCTCTTCGGCGTCATGCTGCACCGCATGGGGTTCGAATACAGCTACACCGGCAACGCGACCCACGCCTGGTTGACCGTGCTGCTGATGGACGTGTGGCACTGGACGCCGCTGGTAGCCTTGCTCGGATTTGCCGGGCTGCGCAGCATTCCCGATGCCTATTACCAGGCGGCCCGCATTGACGGTGCGTCCAAGTTCGCGGTCTTTCGTTACATCCAGCTGCCCAAGATGCGCGGCGTGCTGGTGATTGGTGTTCTGTTGCGATTCATGGACAGCTTCATGATCTACACCGAACCCTTTGTGCTGACCGGTGGTGGCCCCGGTAATGCCACCACCTTTCTGAGCCAGTACCTGACGCAAAAAGCCGTAGGCCAGTTTGATCTGGGGCCCGCTGCAGCGTTCTCCCTGATTTACTTCCTGATCATCTTGCTGATGTGTTTCATCCTCTACAACTGGATGCAAAGCGTGGGCACCCAAAATGCCGAGGAGACCGGTCATGCATGAGAACCGCTTTCACAAGCGCACCATTTTTCTGGCGCTGTATCTGGTGTTTGCGCTGTTGCCCATCTACTGGATGATCAACATGAGCTTCAAGACGAACGAAGAAATTCTGTCGAGTTTTTCGTTCTTTCCACAGCACTTCACCTGGGGCAACTACAAGACGATCTTTACCGATCCTTCCTGGTACTCGGGCTACATCAATTCCATGATCTATGTGGCGATCAATACGGTTATTTCCGTGTCGGTTGCGTTGCCTGCTGCGTATGCTTTTTCGCGCTACCGCTTTCTGGGCGACAAGCATGTTTTCTTCTGGCTGCTGACCAACCGGATGACGCCGCCCGCCGTATTCTTGTTGCCTTTCTTTCAGCTCTATTCCACCGTGGGTTTGATGGACACCCACATTGCCGTGGCCCTGGCGCACCTGTTGTTCAACGTGCCCCTAGCGGTCTGGATTCTGGAAGGCTTCATGGGCGGTATTCCTCGCGAGATTGATGAGACGGCTTACATCGATGGCTACACCTTTCCCCGGTTCTTCCTGACGGTCTTTTTGCCCTTGATCAAAGCCGGTGTGGGTGTAGCCGCATTCTTTTGCTTCATGTTCAGCTGGGTGGAATTGCTGCTGGCGCGCACCTTGACCAGTGTGAACGCCAAACCCATCGTGGCCACGATGACGCGCACCGTGTCAGCCTCTGGCATGGACTGGGCCACGCTGGCGGCTGCGGGCGTGCTGACCATTGTGCCGGGTGCCATCGTCATCTGGTTTGTTCGCCACTACATCGCGAAGGGTTTCGCGATGGGCCGTGTTTAAGGAGTTTGACATGCTGGAATGGATGGCCTGGACTTTGCCCGTTGCCGTGTTCTTTATCTCCATTGTGCTGATGCTGGTGGGCATGACGGTGTGGGAGATTCGTTCGCCCACGGTGGAGCGGCGTGGCTTCCTTCCCATGAAAACAACCCGTGGCGACCGACTGTTTGTGGGTTTGCTGGCGGCCGCCTACCTGAACCTGATCTTTGTAGGAATCAGCGCCCGACTGGCAGAGCTGCTGCAACTGGAGGCAGAGCCCTCCGTATGGATCAGCTTCGTGCTCTCCATGGGACTACTGGCCCTGATCATGGGCAAGGGCTGATACGCATGCAGGAATTCGGCTCGACCATTCCCCGGAGCCGGACACCTTTTACTAAAAACGGGGATGTGCACTTGAGGAGACATGTTATGAAGATGCGGTACACGGCGATTGCGCTGGCGGCGGCTCTGGCTGCCGGTCAGTTCGCTCATGCGGGTGAAGCGGAGGCCAAGAAATGGGTCGACAGCGAATTTCAGCCCTCCACGCTAAGCAAGGACAAGCAGCTGGCCGAAATGAAGTGGTTCATGGACGCTGCCAAGAAGCTGCAAGGCAAGGGCGTGAAGGAGATATCGGTCGTATCCGAGACCCTGACGACCCACGAGTACGAATCCAAAACGCTGGCCAAGGCGTTTGAAGAGATCACCGGTATCAAGGTCAAGCACGACATCATTCAGGAAGGCGATGTGGTTGAAAAACTGCAAACCTCCATGCAGTCCGGCAAAAGCATCTATGACGGCTGGATCTCTGACTCCGATTTGATCGGCACGCACTACCGTTACGGCAAAATCATGTCGTTGACCGAGTACATGAAGGGCACGGGCAAGGAATACACCAGTCCCACCCTGGACTTGAAGGATTTCATCGGTACCAGTTTCACCACAGCACCCGATGGCCAGCTCTATCAGTTGCCCACCCAGCAGTTTGCCAACCTGTACTGGTTCCGTGCCGACCTGTTCGCACGCAAGGACCTGCAGGACAAGTTCAAGGCCAAGTATGGCTACGAGTTAGGCGTTCCGCAAAACTGGTCTGCCTATGAAGACATCGCCGCTTTCTTCAGCGAGGATGTGAAAACCATCGACGGTAAGCCCATTTATGGCCACATGGACTACGGCAAAAAAGACCCCTCGCTGGGCTGGCGTTTCACCGATGCCTGGCTGTCGATGGCTGGCACTGCGGATATTGGTATTCCCAACGGCATGCCCGTGGATGAATGGGGCATCAAGGTGGGCGCCGACAAGTGCACTCCCGTGGGTGCGTCCGTTTCGCGTGGGGGCGCCACCAATTCGCCAGCTGCCGTCTACGCGCTGACCAAGTACATCGACTGGATGAAGAAGTACGCACCCAAGGAAGCCATGGGTATGACCTTCGGCGAGTCCGGCCCTGTGCCCGCGCAAGGCCAGATCGCACAACAAATCTTCTGGTACACCGCCTTCACGGCCGACATGGTCAAGAAGGGCCTGCCTGTGGTGAACGACGATGGCACACCCAAGTGGCGCATGGCCCCAGGCCCCAACGGCCCGTACTGGAAACAGGGTATGCAAAACGGCTATCAGGATGTGGGTTCGTGGACCTTCTTCAAGGGCCATGATGCAGACAAGACCGCTGCAGCCTGGCTGTATGCCCAGTTTGTCACCAGCAAGTCGGTGTCACTCAAGAAATCCATTGTGGGTCTGACCTTCATTCGTGACAGTGACATTCGCGCCGACTACTTCACGCAAAACGCCAACAAGTACGGCGGCCTGATCGAGTTCTACCGCAGCCCGGCCCGCGTGGCATGGACGCCGACTGGAACCAACGTTCCTGACTATCCCAAGCTGGCCCAGCTGTGGTGGAAGAACGTGGCAGTAGCCGTGACGGGCGAGAAGACTCCGCAGGCGGCAATGGATAACCTGGCCGAGGAAATGGACCAGGTCATGGCACGTCTGGAACGCGCGGGCATGACGCATTGCGCACCCAAGCTTGCGCCCAAGCAAGATCCTGCCAAGATGCTGAGCGATTCACACGCACCGTGGAAGAAGCTGGCGAACGAGAAGCCCAAGGGCGAAACCGTGGCCTACGACAAACTGCTGCAAGCCTGGAAGGATGGCAAAGTTCGCTGACCTTCGGGTTGGGTGAGAGGCTCCGGCTGCCGCACATGGGGCGGCCGGATTCAACCAATGCGGTACGTTGGCGTGCGCTGGCGTATCCACTAACTGTGCAGGATCTTCCAGAGCAAGGCTCTGGAAGATCCGCCTGAAGATATGCGTGACATTTCCCAACCATTACGAACCGAGCGCGTGGCATTGATGGCGCAGTTGGCGCAGCCGCGCCACTACGACCTCGCCATTATTGGGGGTGGTGCCACCGGTCTGGGGGTGGCGCTGGATGCCGCGTTGCGGGGTTTGAGCGTCGTGCTGCTGGAGTCCCATGATTTCGCCAAGGGCACGTCCTCCCGTGCTACCAAGCTGGTGCACGGTGGCGTTCGCTACCTGGCACAGGGCAATATTTCGCTGGTGCGCGAGGCGCTGCACGAGCGCACCAATCTGCTGAACAATGCGCCGCATCTGGCGCAACGCCTGCCGTTCGTCATGCCGTCCTACCACTGGTGGGAGACCCCGTTCTATGGCGTGGGCCTCAAGGCCTATGACGTTCTGGCGGGAAAGGCCGGCCTGGGCCCCACCGAGTTTATGGGCCGCGAGCGCACGCGCGCCTGCCTGCCTGCGGTTAACGAGCACAACTTGTGGGGAGGGGTGAAATACTGGGACGGTCAGTTCGATGACGCCCGGCTGGCCCTCACGCTGGCCCGCACAGCGGCTGCCAACGGCGCATTGCTGGTCAACTATTGCGAGGCGGTCGGCCTGATCCACGAATCGGGTCGTGTGGCCGGGGTGCACTGCCGTGACACCGAGTCCGGTCAAGCGCTTGAGGTTCGGGCATCGTGTGTGGTCAACGCCACCGGTGTGTGGGTGGATGCCCTGCGCAAGCTCGATGGGCAGGCCTGCGGGCGGGTCAGCACGCCGATCGTCGCGCCCAGTCAGGGTGTGCATCTGGTGGTGGACCGTGCGTTTCTCCCGGGAGACCACGCGTTGATGGTTCCCAAAACCGCGGATGGCCGGGTGCTGTTTGCGGTACCGTGGCTGGGTAAAGTCATCCTGGGCACCACCGATACCCCGCGCAAAGACCTCGCTTTTGAACCTGAGCCCTTTGCCGAAGAGGTGGCGTTCATCCTGGACGAATCTGCCCGCTATTTGCGCCGCGCACCGATGCGCGAAGATGTGCGCAGCGTCTGGGTGGGCTTGCGTCCGCTGGTCAAGCCCGCAGAGGATGACGGCTCCAGCACCAAGGGAATCAGCCGTGAACACACGGTGGCGGTCAGCAAGTCCGGCCTCGTGACCGTGACCGGAGGCAAATGGACCACCTACCGCGCCATGGCCGAGGACGTTCTGGACAAATGCCAGGAATCCGGTTTGCTGAAGGACTTGCCCGCCTCCAGCACCGCGCACCACCGCCTCGTGGGCGCACCCATGGCCGGTGCGCCCACGACCTCCATCAGCGAGCCACCGGGTGCGCATTTGTATGGCCAAGAGCAGCCACTGCTGAACCAGCTGCCCGGTGCCACCACCCTGCTGGCGCCCCACCTGACGGAAGCCATGGTGCGCTTTGCTGCACGTTTTGAGTACGCGCGCACGGTGGAAGATGTGCTGGCTCGCCGCAACCGGTTGTTGTTTCTGGACGCCCGTGCCGCTGCAGCGGCGGCTCCGGCAGTTGCTGCTGTGTTAAGCGACGAGATGGGGGCCCCGGTACCAGTAGAGGGCTTCCTGGCGCTTGCTGAGCGCTACTGGACTTTGCCCTGAGTACTTTGCAGGGATCTTTAGATTGCTATGTTATTGATAGCTACTCGCGCATATTGGACGAGGGCTGAAGGCGAAATTCTTATCCAGTTGATCGTAGCAAAGCCTCTTGCACCGCCCCGAGGCGGTCCTGGCCCCACACGACGGTGTCGTCTACCTTGAACGAGGGCACTCCCCACAAGCCCAGCGCAAACAATTCTTCGCGGTTGTTCTCAGCGGTCACACGCCACGCAGCATCGTGAAGGGCGTCCTGGGCTTGCGTCCAGCGGAGGCCAGCGCGCTCCACCATGCTTTTCAGGTCGCGATCGCTGCCCGCATTCAGGCCCTGCGCCCATACGCCATGCATGAACGACAGCACATAAGCCGGGCCTTTACCGTTGGCGAGTGCCAGCGGCATGAGGGACAGGCCCCGCTCGGTGGGCTTGCCGATGGGGTCATTCATGCGGCCAAACGGGATGCCGCGCAGGCGCGCCTCGCGCGCCGCATCGTGCACGATGTACAGGCGCTTTTCACGCGGCACCGGCAGCCCCCGCATCGCCATGGGTAGAACATAGCGCAGGCGGACTTCGGCTCCGGTAAGGCGCCCCAGTTCAAAAACGCGCGGTGCCACGATGGCTGAGTAGGGGCTGCGAAATGAGAAGAAAAAATCAATGGGGGGCGGGTTGCGCAACGCTACCGGCTGACCCAGGTCCGCGCCGGGCGGGAACAGGCAGCCACTCACGCCTTGCGTCTGCAGGCCCAATGATTGGAGACGCGATTCGAGGTAATGCAGCCGGTCTACGCCCCAGTACCACTCGCCACCGTAGTACAGCATCGCACCCAGGTAGTGGCCCAGTTTCTGGCGCAAGCGGTCGGCGTCCTCGCGTGCCTCGCTGGCGTGTGATGGCACAGGCGCATGGGGGCTGGGTTGCAAACCGTAGTGCGCAGCCAACCGGGCGGCGTCCAGATGGCTGTAGGCCTCCAGCTTGGCGCGCTCGGGAGCCGCCGCATCGCCGGGCGGGCTGACGATGTGTGTTTGCACTGTGACCCGGTAGCGTGACTGGAACTGTGGCAATACAGAAGCCAGCAACGCGCTGTAGGGGTCGCCAGGCTGATGGAAGTAGTGAACGATCGGGGCTTCATGCCGCGCAGCGCGCCGCTTTTCAAAGGTGTCACGCTGGCGCTGCAAACGCCCTGGCGAGAGCAGGTACTCCATTACCGGGGGCATCAGCCTTGTTTTGATTGACATGCCCTAAGAGGTGGTTAAGGGGTAATTACGAGGCGGTCAAGCGGCTTTGTCTTGCAATTGGTAGCGTTTTATCAAGGCGCTGCGTTGGCGCGGATCCAGGTTGATGCGCGACGCGTCGCGCCCCACCACCCCCAGCAGGCGCTTATCCATCACGTAGCGCCATAGCGGCGGAAAGTAGGCGATGGTGAACATGCCGAAATAGCCGCTTGGCAATGTGGGCAGATTGTCGAAGTGCCGCAATGACTGGTAGCGGCGCAGCGGGTGGGCATGGTGGTCGGAATGGCGCTGCAAATGGAACAGCGCCCAGTTGGAGAAGATGTGGTTGCTGTTCCAGGAATGGTAGGGCTGGCACACCTCGTATTTGCCGGGCGAACGCTCCTGGCGCAGTAGGCCATAGTGCTCAATGTAGTTCGCCGAGGTCAGCTGGAAATTGGCCCAGAACGACGCCACGACCAGGAACGGCAGAATCTGCACGCCCAACCACAGGGTCAGCGCCGTCCACAAGGCCAGCGTAATCAGGGCCGGTTGCAGAATCTCGTTCTGCAACGACCACACCGGTTGCCCAGCGGCACGCAGGCGATCCGACTCCAGCTTCCACGCCCGCTTGAAGGCGCCCGGCATCTCGCGCAGAACAAAGCGATAAATTGATTCCCCCATGCGGGACGACGCCGGGTCCGCCGGCGTGGCGACGTCGCGATGGTGGCCCCGGTTGTGTTCGATAAAGAAGTGTCCATACGCCGTAGGAGCCAGGACGATCTTGGCCAGCCAGCGCTCCAGCCGGGTATTTTTGTGCCCCAACTCATGGCCGAGGTTGATGCAAAAACCACCCACCGAACCGGTGATCATTACCATGGCCAGTACGCCATACCATGGCAGGTTGAAGTGCACGACAAACCAGGCGCTGAAGATGAATGCCGCCCACAGCACCGGTACCAGCAGAAAGGTGACGCGACGGTAATACAAGTCGGCGTCCAGTCCAGGAACAGCGCTTTCGGGTGGGTTGCTGCGATCCTCCCCCATCAGCCAGTCCAGCATGGGGGCGACCACATAGAAAAAAGCCACCGGAATCCACAAGGCCCGCGGGTCGCCGGTGGCCAGCATCAGCAAGGGGCCAAAACCCACCGTGCACGGGACCAGTATGGAGAGCAACCACGCGTAACGCTTGCGGTCCCGGTACGGTTCAGCTGGAGAAGTCGATGTCGTGGGGTTCATGGTGCGTCCCTTTTTCGCCTGCGTGTGTGCAGAGCCGAGACATTGTGCGGCAAATCACCGATGAACCCAATGGGTAGTTTCCGCCATACCGCAGCGGCCAGAACCGATCAATCCGGGGTTTTGGCCTGCAGCGTTCGGGCCAGCCACTGGCATAAGGCACTGCTGGAATGCTCGAATCCATGAATCACGGTGAAGTGGTTGGCGTCCGGCTGGTCCAGTAGCTGGGCGTGGTTGCCCGCAGCCTTCCAGGCCGCATAGTGCGTCTGCGCCTGGCGCTCAAACTCGGTGCTTTCTGCCCCACCCCACGTGATCCACACCGGCGTGGCACACGGGCGCACCTGAAAAGCGGGCGAGTTGCGGCGAATGATGCCGTCATCCAGCTGAATCATGGGTTGCAGGTAGCTGTAACGCAGAGGCTCCAGGTCATACAGACCGCTCACCAGAATGGCGCCGGCCAGTGGGTCTTGCGGCAAGCCATAGTCGCGTTCCCACTCGGTTTGCAAGCACATGGCGGTCAGATGCCCGCCCGCCGAATGCCCGCCGATGGCAACCCGGGTCGGGTCGCCGCCGTACTGGGCGATGTTGCGCAGCACCCAGGCGGTGGCCGCACGCGCCTGGCGGGTGATTTCATCCATGCTGACGCTCGGGCACAGGGCGTAGTTGATGACCACGGTGGTGATGCCCAAAGGCTGCAGGCCCAGTGCCACGCCACTGAACTCCTTGCTGGAGAGGGCGCGCCAGTAGCCGCCGTGGATGAATACAAAAACCGGTGCGTTGGGCACATCAGCGGGAAAGATGTCCAGCGTTTCTTCGCGCGTGGGGCCGAAAGGCACGTCCAGCACACAGCGCAATTGATCCCGGGCGCGCTGGGCCTGGGCTGCGAAATGGCGACCCGGGGCGGTGGGGTCGGGCAGCGCCAGCGAGGGGTTGTATTGCGCGTCGATTTGCGCCTGGGTTTCAAAGTCGCGGTACAAGGGTCGCATGGCAGAGGGTTCCTTCGCTGAGGGAGGAATTATCCGGGGATTGACCTGGATCTGCAGCGCAGCGGGGGCCGAGGCGTCGCGAAAGGCTAAAATATACTCTATGGGGTATATTGAGCCGAGTGTGGCTTCACCCACTCACCGCTGCTTCAGCAGTTCAGTCTGACAAGGAGTTCTATGAATTTACCGGGATTTTTTGAAAACTATTGGCCATTCATGGCCTTGGGTCTATGGTTTGCGTACAAGTGGTGGAATTCAAAAAGAGTCGTCGCCATGCTGCCCGAGCTCAAAAAGAATGGCGCAATCTTTGTCGACGTCAGGTCAGCGGGGGAGTTTGCCAGCGGGAACGCCCCGGGAACCATCAACATCCCCCTCCAGGAACTGGGAAGCAGACTGGGTGAGATACCCAAGTCCTCTCCCGTGGTTCTCTGCTGTGCCAGCGGAACACGAAGTGGAATGGCAAAAATGATGCTCAAGAAGAACGGCTACCCGAACGTCTACAACGTCGGAACTTGGGGTAAGTTGTTGCCCTGAGCATCAGTTCAGTAAATGCGCATCCGCGAGGTCTTCCAGATCATCCGCATCAATGGCTGCGTCAAAGGCGGCACGGCTGGCCAGCGCTTCCTTGGTGTAGGGGATCAGTGGCTTGTCCAGCGGGCGCAGTTTGTGGCGGCGCAGGCCGCGCAGTTGCTGCGAGCGCTCCATGGTTTGCAATACCAGCTCGGGCTCCATCATCAGGCTGAAGGGATTGAGGGACAGTGCGATTGTGTTCATGGTGCTTCTCCAGTGGAATCGGTGCCTTGCAAGAATGCTTTGGCGCCTGAATCAAATGTAGCCACGAACCTGAGAAACTGGAGTCAGCAAAAGGATGGAAAGCGCGTAGGTGTTTGCCTTACACGCCTGCCAATGGCATGCGTTATCCGGCGTTGTCAGCCACCGTCATCAGCCGCACACGCACGCTCTTGCCTTTGATTTTTCCGGCATTGAGTTTGGCGCAGGCGGCTTTGGCCACTTCGCGCGCTACGGCCACAAAGGTACAGAATTCGGTCACCTGAATCTTGCCGATCTGCTCGCGCGTGTAGGCCGGACCGCCTTCTTCGCTGGTCAGCGCGCCCAGCACATCGCCGGGGCGAATCTTCTCCTTGCGTCCGCCCAGAATCTGCAGCGTCACCATGGGGGGCAGCAAGGGTTCGGTGCTGGTCTCGGTGAGCGTGTCCAGCGGGTACCAGGTCGAGGGCTGGTTTTGGTACTGTTCTATCTTGCCTACCCGGCCCATGTCATTGAGGATGGCCAGGCTGAGTGCCAGGCCCGTAGCCCCGGCCCGGCCAGTACGGCCGATGCGGTGCACGTGCACCTCGGGGTCGGGGGTGATGTCCACGTTGATCACGGCCTCCAGCTGGGCAATGTCCAGCCCGCGGGATGCGACGTCGGTTGCCACCAGCACCGAGCAGCTGCGGTTGGAAAACTGCGCCAGTACCTGGTCGCGCTCACGCTGCTCCAGCTCACCGTACAACGCCAGCGCATAAAAGCCTTCCCCTTGCAGCAGGGTCACCAGGTCTTTGCACTGCTGCTTGGTATTGCAAAACGCCAGCGTGCTCACCGGGCGAAAGTGGCGCAACAGCTGGCCCACAGTATGCAGACGGTTGGGGCGGGTCACCTCATAAAAGCGCTGCTCAATCAGCGCCTCGGTCTTGGGCGGCGCCACTTCCACGCGCTGGGGGGCGCGCATGAACTGGTGGGCCAGCTTCTCGATGCCCTCGGGGTAGGTGGCCGAAAACAGCAGGGTTTGGCGCTCTGCGGGGCACTGCTTGGCGACCTTGACGATGTCGTCGAAAAAGCCCATGTCGAGCATGCGGTCGGCTTCATCCAGCACCAAAGTATTCAGGCCTTCGAGCGTCAGGTAGCCACGCTCCAGGTGGTCCATCACGCGCCCTGGTGTGCCCACCACCACGTGCGCACCGTGCTCCAGCGAGGCGCGCTGGCCACGCAGGGCCACACCGCCGCAAAGCGTCACCACCTTGATGTTTTCTTCGGCGCGCGCCAGGCGACGAATTTCTACCGTCACCTGGTCCGCCAGCTCGCGCGTGGGGCACAGCACCAGCGATTGCACGGCGAACCAGCGGGGGTTGAGCTTGGCCAGAAGCGCCAGCGCGAACGCGGCGGTTTTGCCGCTGCCAGTTTGGGCCTGCGCAATGAGGTCCTTGCCTGCCAGGGCAATGGGCAGGCTGGCGGCCTGAATAGGCGTCATTTCCAGATAGCCCAGTTGTTGCAAATTGGCCAGGGCGGCCGGGTTGAGAGCCAGTGTGGCGAAGCTGTTTTTGGTGGGCGCTTCCGCAGCGGAAGGCGAAGGTGTCGAGGTAGTCATCCCCCGATTATCGGGCCGACCCCTTTTTGCGCCGTTTTGGGGTCAGGGCAAGAGGCCACGGCGCACTTCCTGGACCGACAGGCTCTCGGGCTGAAACAGGCGCTGAATCGCGGGTAGCCCATCCCGGGGATCACACTGTGCGCACATGAAGAGATCAATGGCTGCGAACTGACGCTCGGGCCAGGTGTGGATCGAGATATGCGACTCCGCCAGCAGCAACACACCGGTCACGCCCCCAAGCGGTGAAAAAACATGAAAGTGGCCGTGCAACACCGTCGCACCGGCGGCCGTTGCGGCTTCGCGCAGCGCAGCCTCAATCCAGGCGCAGTCATTCAGCCGTTCGGCACCCCACAAGTCCACCAGCAGATGCAAGCCGGCGTACCGCATGTTGTCGCGCTCACTGAAATAGTCTTTGGTGCCGTCCAATGCAGGGCCTTGCTGAAACTCGGAGTTGACGTTAAAAATAGCGCAATCATAGTGCCGGTTCCACCTGCGGTGCGGCCCTAGAATCAGGCCAATTTTCATGGTTTCTTCCAGGAGTTCGTATGCGTACCCTTCTTGCTACTTCCATGCTGGCAGCCGCGTTGCTGACGGGCTGCGGCACCACGGTGGTCAACCCGGTCACGGGGCAGGCCGAGCGCACGGTGATGGACGAAGGCGCCGAGATCGCCGAGGGGAAAAAGCAGCATGACCAAGTGCTGCAGGAATACGGTGCCTACAACAATCCCACGGTTCAGGCCTATGTGAACACAGTGGGGCAGCGCCTGGCGTCTTTCTCGCACCGTAAACAGTTGCAGTGGCATTTCACGGTCCTCGATAGCCCGGAAATCAACGCCTTCGCGCTGCCGGGTGGTTACGTGTACGTGACGCGCGGCATCATGGCTTACATGGATAGCGAGGCGGACCTGGCGGGCGTTGTGGGCCACGAAATTGGCCATGTCACCGCACGCCACGGCGCCCAGCGCGCCACCAGTGAACAGAATGCGGGGCTGGGCGTCTTTGCCGCCAGCGTGCTCGGCGCGGTGCTGGAGAGCCAGGGCCTGACGGGTGCGGGCCAGCTGGCCGGGCAGGTGTCGCAATCTGTGGCAGCCGGGTATATCGCCTCGTATGGACGCGACCAGGAACTTCAGGCGGACACCCTGGGCGCCGAATACCTCTCCCGCATCAACTTTGACCCGCGCAACATGATTGATGTGATCAAGGTGCTCAAAGACCAGGAGCGCTTTGCTGCCGATCTGGCCCAGGCCGAAGGCCGACCCGCACCTGCGCAGGGTGGCTGGCTGGCCTCCCATCCGTCCAATGACCAGCGGCTGAGCACCATTACGCAACTGGCCAGCCAGTACAACAAAGGCAACTACAGCGACGAGGGCCGTGTCCGCTACCAGAAAGCGATTCAGGGCATCGCGTTTGGTGAAAGTGCGGGGCAGGGCCTGACCCGGGGGCGCAACTTTTTTCACGGGCCACTGGGCTTCGCGCTGACTGCGCCTGTGGGCTGGAAGATCCAGAATGACACCGACAAGTTAGGCTTGGTCAACGCCGCCGGAGACGCGATGCTGGTGGTGCGTGTGGTGCCAGCCCAGGCGGGGCGGGACCCGGCGGCCATCATCCGAACCTTGCTGAAGCCCACGGATGGGCGTACCGAGCCTGCGGTGATCAATGGCCTGCAGGCTACGCGTTTTGCGGGCACCCGCCAGAACGCACAGGGGCAGGCGCAGCCCGTTGAGGCGACTGTGGTTACCGGGCCCGGCACCAACGTATACCTGTTGCAGTGGGGTGCCAAAGATGCGCAGGCGCTGCAACGTGCACGCGCCGCGCTGCGGGAGGCGGAAGGCAGCTTTCGCGCGATGACGGCACAAGACCGTAACGCGGCTCGACCCTGGGTGCTCAGGACGGTGCCTTACCCTCGGGGCGGCTTTGCCGAACTGGCGAGAACCTCGCCCATTGAAAACCCCGAAAAACAGTTGCGCCTGATCAATGGCTATTACAGCGGCGGCGAACCCAATGCCGGGCAACTGGTCAAGGTGGTTGAGCAGAACTAATTGCGCGCGTGGCTGATCTGCAGGTTGGCCACACCATCAACCAGCCGCAGTTGGCGTGACAGTTCAAACAGCGAGCTGATCAACGGGCGGCTCGTGCGTGCCACCATCACGAAATGCCAGCTCACGGTGTTGTTATTATTGGTGATGTTGAGTGCGCCTTCGGCCACCACGTAGCCCCAGTGGCGCAGCGTCTTTTTGAGCACCACTTCGCTGGGCTCAAAGTCCGCCTTGAAATTCAGCATCACGCCCATGGCGCGGCGTGAGGGCAGCCGGGCTTCGAGCTTGGGGCCCCACATCATCAACGAGGCCGACAGCAGCGACAGCAAAATGGCGGCCCCAAAAAAGCCGATTCCCACCATCACGCCGATCGCAGACGAGGCCCAGATGGACGCAGCGGTGGTCAGGCCATTGATGTTCAGCCCTTCTCGCATGATGACGCCCGCGCCGAGAAAACCTACGCCAGTCACGATGCCCTGAATCACCCGCGTGGGGTCCACCGGCGCCATGCCGTGCGCCGCGCCGCGCCACCAGAAGCCGGGGTAACCGGCCAGCACGGTCAATGCGGCGGAGGCCATGCAGACAATGCCATAGGTGCGCATGCCGGCAGCCCGCCCGTGGTAGGACCGCTCGTACCCGACCAGCAAACCCAAAAGCAGGGCGCCCGCCAGGTTCAGGAACACCAGCAGATTCACCTCCAT
>JBBRYR010000054.1:0-20356 GCA_038237415.1 Burkholderiales bacterium | reverse complement strand
GAAATCTGCCTGTTCAACGCCATCAAGGCCAAGCTCAAGGTGGATCCCACCTGGTATAGCCGTCGCCTGAAAGCCATCATCGGCGTGACGGAAGAAACCACGACCGGCGTGCTGCGCCTGAATGAAATGTCGGAGAAGGGCACGCTGGCTTTCCGCGCCATCAATGTGAACGACTCCGTGACCAAGAGCAAGTTCGACAACCTGTACGGTTGCCGCGAATCGCTGGTGGATGCCATCAAGCGCGCCACCGACGTGATGATCGCCGGCAAGGTGGCTTGCGTGGCCGGTTACGGCGACGTGGGCAAGGGCTCTGCCCAGGCTCTGCGTGCTTTGAGCGCCCAGGTGTGGGTGACCGAAATCGACCCCATCAACGCCCTGCAAGCCGCCATGGAAGGTTACAAGGTTGTGACCATGGAATACGCCGCTGACAAGGCCGATATTTTTGTATCCGCCACCGGCAACAAGAACGTCATCACTTATAAGCACATGGAGGCCATGAAGGACCAGGCCATCGTTTGCAACATTGGTCACTTTGACAATGAAATCGACGTCGTTTCGCTGGAAAAGCTGCAGTGGGAAGAGATCAAGCCCCAGGTGGACCACGTGATTTTCCCGGCCACCAAAGGCAAGAATGCCAAGCCTTCCAAGCGCATCATCCTGCTGGCCAAGGGCCGTCTGGTGAATCTGGGTTGCGGCACCGGACACCCCAGTTTTGTGATGTCTTCGAGCTTTGCCAACCAGACGATTGCCCAGATCGAACTGTTTACCAAGCCCAAGGAATACAAGGCAGGCAAGGTCTACGTGTTACCCAAGCACCTGGACGAAAAAGTGGCCCGTTTGCACCTGGCCAAGGTGGGTGCCATGCTGTCGGAGCTCACCGAAGAGCAGGCCGCCTATATCGGCGTTTCCAAGTCCGGCCCTTACAAAGCCAATACGTACCGCTATTGATGCGGGCCGATCAACTCTTGGTGGTGCGCAACCTGGCGAGCACCCGCTCGCAGGCCCAGCGCCTGATTGCCGATGGCGTGCAGTGGAAGAAGGGCGACGAGTGGAAAACCGTGGTCAAGAATGGCGACGACATTCCTGAAGACGCCCCGATCCAGCTGCTCGACGATTCCGAAGCCCGCTACGTGTCCCGTGGCGGACTGAAGCTGGAGGCCGCCTTGAAACAGGTGGGTCTGTCGGTAGAAGGTTTGGCCTGCCTGGATGTTGGTCAATCCACCGGGGGTTTCACCGACTGCCTGTTGCAGCACGGTGCGCGCATGGTGGTGGGTGTGGATGTGGGCAGTGCCCAGCTGCACCCCCAACTGCGCGAAGACGGACGGGTGCTGTGCGTTGAAAAGGTCAACGCCCGCGCGCTGGATGCTAGCGATTTGATAGCTGCTTGCGCAAATTACACGGGGGCTGGCGGCCTGTTTGACCCTGAAAATGAAGAGGCTGAGCCGTTCGTTCCCGCGTTTGATGTGGTGGTGGGCGACCTGTCCTTCATCTCGCAGACGCTGGTGTTGCCAGCCATCGTGCCGTTCCTGAAGCCAGGCGGCACCTTGCTGATGCTGGTCAAGCCGCAGTTTGAGTTGCAGCCGGGGCAGGTGGGCAAGGGCGGCATTGTGCGAGACGCTTCCCACTACCCGTTCATTGAGACGCGCCTGCGCGACGCCTGCACCGCCCTTGATCTGACCGTGACTGCGTGGTTCGACTCACCCATTGAAGGGGGCGATGGCAACCGCGAATTTTTCATTTGCGCCCGCAAGCCGGGTGCCCTTGTCCCTCAACACTGATTCCGCCATGCTCCAGACGACCCGCATTCCCGTTAGCCTGGAATTTTTCCCGCCCAAAACCCCGGAAGGGGCCGAGAAGCTGCGCGGGGTGCGTGAGCAGTTGTATGCACTGAAGCCCGAATTCTGTTCGGTCACCTTTGGTGCGGGAGGCTCCACGCAGGAAGGCACTTTCAACACGGTGCGCGATATTCTGGCCGAGGGCGTCAGTGCGGCATCGCACTTCTCCTGCATTGGGGCAACCCACGCTACGGTGCGCGGCCAACTGGCGACGCTCAAAGCGATGGGCGTGAAGCGGATTGTTGCCCTGCGTGGTGATTTGCCCAGTGGCTACGGTGCCGGTGGCGAGTTTCACTATGCAAGCGACCTGGTTGCCTTTATTCGGGCGGAAACGGGCGACGATTTTCATATTGAGGTGGCGGCCTACCCGGAAATCCACCCCCAGGCCAAATCACCCGACAGCGATCTGCAAGCTTTTGCGATCAAGGTGCGTGCCGGTGCCAACTCCGCCATCACCCAATACTTCTACAACGCGGATGCGTATTTCCGTTTTGTGGAGGATGTCGATGCCATGGGTCTGAAAGTGCCCGTGGTGCCCGGCATCATGCCCATCACCAGTTCGACCCAGTTAATGCGTTTTTCGGATGCCAGTGGGGCCGAAATTCCCCGCTGGATACGCTTGCGCCTGCAAAGCTTTGGCGACGACACGGCGTCGATCAAGGCGTTTGGCCTTGATGTGGTGACCGACCTGTGCGACCAGTTGCGCGCCGGTGGTGCACCGGCCATTCACTTCTACACCATGAACCAGAGCACAGCGACGCTGGCCCTGTGCGACAGGCTGGGGCTGATCGCTCCGTAAGCGCGGGCTTAAATGTCCATCGCCGGGCGATGCTCGTCCGGGCCCACAAATTTCCAGGCTCCCACATAGCAGGCTGACAACCAGGCCAGCGTGCCCGCGAGGCCGATGGCCAGCCAGGAACTGAACCAGATTCCATCAAACGCACCGAACATGCTCGCCCTGAATGCCTTGATCACCCAGGTGAATGGCAACCAGGGGCTCAGGGTTTGGTAGATCCCGCCACTCAGTTCCACCGGCAAAACGCCGCCGGCAGAAGACAGTTGCAGAATCAGCAATATCAGGGCGGCGGCTTTGCCCGCATCCCCAAAGGCACGCGTGAGTGCCACAATAATGAGCAGAAAGGTGAGTGACGCGAGCACCAGGGTCAGCATGAAAGGTGCAAGCCGGTCGATGTGCAGGTCCAGCATGAACAGTGTCATCAGCAATACCACGGCGGATTGCGCCACCACAATGCCTGACAGGATGCCCAGCTTGCCCATGAGTCGCGCGGGTCGGGATGCCTCTGCGGCATTCGCAGGCAGGCGCCGCAGGTGGAAGAGAAAAGCGGACATGACGGCCCCCATCCAGAGGGATGTCGCCAGAAAGTTGGGTGCGAATCCGGCGCCATTGTTGGGCACCGGAGCCACAATTTCCAGGGCGGGCTCAACCGAATCGGCCAGGCCGCGCGCGCTGCCGTCGGGCGCGTTGATGTCGCCGGGCAGCGACTGGCTGAGCAGGTCAATGCCTGCAGCCAATTCCCGAGAGCCCGCCTTGAGTTGGACCAGCCCGTTGTGTAACTCCCGGGCTCCACCGGCCACGGAGCGGCCGCCCGTTGTCAGTTCGTCGAGTTTGGCGTCGGGCGGAAGGCTAACTGCCGCGGTATGGATGCCGCCACCCAGTGCGGTCATTCCATCGGTCAGTTTGCCCACTCCCGTGTTGAGCTTTTGCGTGCCCTCTGCGAGTTGCGATTGGCCGGTTCTTGCGCCTTGAAGGCCTCCGGCCAATTGGGTTGCACCGGCAGCCAATTGGCCTGCACCTTCGGCTATGCGTCCGCCTACGATGGGTATGCCCTTGGTTTCATCGCGCAGCTTGCCGCCGCCATCTGCCAGTTTTTGCGCGCCGGTCTGTAACTCTTGCAAACCTTGGCCCAATGCCGCATGCCCCGTGACCAGTTCGGTCGCGCCTGATTTCAACGCCGCCAAGTCTTGCGCCGCAGGACGCTGCTGGTCCATGGTGCGCAGACCTGCACCCAGCTGTTTGACGCCATCGGCGAGTTGGCTCACGCCATTTCCCACGCCGTCGGCACCGCTGGCCAGGCTTTTGGAGCCGGATTCCGCCTTTGCCAAACCACCCTCCAGCCGATGGGCACCGTCTTTCAGTGACGCCACCCCTTTTCGTAGCTGGCCGATCTTGTCAATAGAACCCGTGGCCGTGCTTAGAACCAGAGACCAGCGTTTTTCGTTCAGGTTGATATTGACCTGATGCCCCAACTCGGAAGCAAACCGCTTGGCCAGATTGGCACCGTTGTAGTTGTTACCCTCGGATACATACATGACCAGGCGTCCACCGGCCGCCTCATTCCCCGGTACGGCGTTGGCACTGAAGTCCCTGGGAATGATCAGCGCAAATCCGAGATCGCCCCGACGAACAGCCCGCTTGGCGTCTTCCTCAACGCGGTAGTCTATAAAACCAAAGGTTCGTTTCTGCTTGAGGGTGGCGACAATGTCCTGCCCCATGTTCACCGCCTGTCCCCGGTAATCCAGACCTTGATCCAGGTTGACGATGGCGGCCTTCAGCTCACCGGTGTGTGCGCCCGGGTCCCGCACGCTGGACAGATAGATCAGGGCATACAGTGCGGGGATCACGATGACCCCCGCGGTGGAGATTCTCAGCTTGGGGAAGCGCCTGAATAGCGTGAATTCCTGTTCAACGATGGCCCACACACTACGGAAAAACCCCATCGCCAACTCCTTGTCTTAGCCGCCTGAATCGAGCGTAAACGTCGCGTGTTGATCCTGTTTGAGTACGGCCGCCATTTGCGGCAGTGCCAACAGCAAAGCCGCCTTCAGCGTGTGGGGTGGATTGATGATGAACATGCCACTGGCAGGCAGACCAGGACGCACGACTTCACCCTCACTGTCCTGCAGCAATTTGCTGTTCTTGACGGTGAGCGTGGCGTTCAGCCAGCTCTTGCCCGCCTTGTTGGCCAGCGTTTTCAGCTTTTTGGGCAAATCATGGGCTTCCGGGCGGGGAATAATGGGGTACCAGACTGCGTAGGTGCCCGTGGCAAAG
Organism: Burkholderiales bacterium; assembly: GCA_038237415.1. Lineage (GTDB taxonomy): Bacteria > Pseudomonadota > Gammaproteobacteria > Burkholderiales > Burkholderiaceae_C > Allorhodoferax. The sequence continues at coordinate 15,451 of JBBRYR010000054.1, read as the reverse complement.
CGCAAGAGGGAATCTGCCACCATTTCCGCTACGCGGCCATAGTCTTGTTTGATTTCGTAACTGGGGTCGCAGAACACGAGTGCCCGCCTTGACGGGGGCGGCAGGAACTTCTTGATGCCTTCAAAGCCGTCTTCGCGCAGGATCGCCACTTGCCGCCCGGCTTCGAGCTGGGCAATGTTGGCCGTCAAAGTTTTGATATCGGTGGGGTGAATCTCAAACAGCTTGAGCTTGTCGCGATCACGCGCCTGCAACACGCGATGAATGATGAACGGTGAACCCGGGTAGACCTTGTGGCTACCCTTGTTGTTGAAGCTGGCCACCATGTCGAGGTAGTCCTGCAAGGCCGGGGCAACCGGCTTGGGCAGCACGCTGGCGACCAACTTAAGAAAGCCTTCTGCCGCTTCCGCACTGGTCTGCGCATAGTCGCCGTCCAGGCGATAGAGCCCAGCTCCCGCATGCGTATCAAAAACGGTTAATGCGGCATCTTTTTGCGTCAAATGCCGCAGGACGGCCAGCAAAACGGTGTGTTTGAGCACGTCGGCATGGTTGCCGGCGTGGAAGGCGTGACGATAACTGAACATCCCCTATGATACTGGCACAGGGTTTGGCCACATTGGCTGCCCAATGCAAATGTTGGAAGATCCTGGCCAAAAAGGCGTCGTTCCCGGCAGCCAGGAGAATAATAATCGCATGAGTGATCCCGAAACCCGGACCGTCGTGCCCGCAGAATTGCCCTTGGGCCACATGGACGCACTGCCGCCCGGAACCATGCTGGGCGAGTTTGAGCTGCAGGGTCTGTTGGGGGTGGGGGGCTTTGGCATGGTGTACCGGGGGTATGACCATTCCCTGCACCGGGCCGTCGCCATCAAGGAGTACATGCCTTCGGCTCTGGTGGGACGCGTGCAGGGCATGCAGGTTACGGCCCGATCGACTGCGGATGCCCAGCCATTTCTGGCCGGGCTCAACTCGTTTATTGCCGAGGCCCGGCTATTGGCCCGGTTTGACCACCCTTCTCTGGTGAAGGTCTATCGTTTTTGGGAGGCCAACAACACCGCCTATATGGCGATGCCCCTGTACCAGGGAATGACCCTCAAGCAAGCGCGCAGCACCATGGGCGGCCCGCCGCCTGAAGAGTGGCTGCGTGCGGTGCTGTGGTCGGTGCTGGAGGCGTTGAAAGTGCTGCACGGTAACGGCACCCTGCACCGCGATGTGTCGCCGGACAACATTTTTCTGCAGGATATGGGCCCCCCGGTGTTGCTGGATTTGGGGTCTGCAAGGCGGGCCATCATCGATGACAGCCAGAAGCACACGGCGATTTTGAAAGTCAATTACGCGCCTATCGAGCAGTACGCCGATGCGCAGGATCTGCGGGAGGGGGCCTGGACCGATTTGTATGCGGTTGCCGCGGTAGTGCATGGCTGCCTTTGCAACGAGCCACCACTGCCCGCGACTATTCGGGTGGTCCGCGACCGGATGCCGTCGTTTGCGCGCGTCGCAAAAACGGTGGAAACGCATTTCAACCTGCCTTATTCGCCCCGGTTTATTCAGGCAATCGATCACGCGCTGGCCCTCCAGCCGGCCGCACGGCCCCAAAGCGTGGAGGCGTTTGCGAAGCAAATGCGATTGCGTGCTCCTGAAAACATAGCCCAGTTTGATTGGCGGTTGACGCTGGGCGATAGAACGACATTGGGTGATTTTGACGAATCCGCGCAAGACAATTTGCCCACGGTGCCGCACCTCGTAGCGTCAGAGAAGACGCGTCCCGACAGCGCGGAACACGTCGAAACGGATGTGGCATTGCCGAAGAGGATTTCCCCGTGGTGGTGGGCCGGGTCGGTGTTTGTGCTCATCATTGCGCTGGGGTTGGGCTACAAAAATGCGACGACACGGGTAGAAGGAGGTGACGCGGGTTCTGCTCCGCCGCCTTCCGCGACTCCGGTTAAAACTCTGGCACAGGAATCAGCACCAGTATCCGTATCCCTGCCACCGGTTCCCTCGGTCGATGCAAAGGCCCGGAACCCCGATAGACCCAAACCTGCACTGAAGCCTGAAACTTCCCGCGCGGCGGTGGAACCCGCGCGTCCCAAACCCCGAACTGAGCACCGTGAGCTGTGTGCGGATAGCAACATACTCACCCGGTCTATGTGCATCTACAACGAGTGCCAGAAACCTGAGTTTGTGAAGTTGCCTGTGTGTGTGGAAGACCGCCAGCGGTGGGAAGGCCGCAATAGATTTGGTCAGCCTTGACCGGGCGAACTCCTCGGTTTGCCGCAGATTCTGTGCGAATAACACGAGACTGGTCAGAAAACCCTGAATTTCGTATAATAGAAGGCTTCGCAGCGCTCTTGTGGTTCCGCGGCGAAGATGCCAACGGTGAGGGCCGCTATGGCAAACCCCACCTAAGAGGTTCCCTTAAGAGGAACGCCGACCGTGGAAAAGAACCCGACAAACCTGCTTTTAAAAGAGAAAACTTATGTCAACTTTCAGCGCAAAACCCGCTGAGGTCGTGCACGAGTGGTTTGTGATTGACGCGACCGATAAGGTCCTCGGACGAGTAGCCAGCGAAGTTGCTCTCCGTTTGCGCGGCAAACACAAGGCCATTTACACGCCTCACGTAGATACCGGTGACTTCATCGTCATCATCAATGCAGCCCAGCTGCGCGTCACCGGCGCCAAGTCGATTGACAAGGTGTACTACCGCCACTCGGGTTACCCCGGCGGCATCTCGTCCACCAATTTCCGCGACATGCAAAACAAGTTCCCCGGCCGCGCTTTGGAAAAAGCCGTCAAGGGAATGTTGCCCAAGGGACCCTTGGGTTACGCCATGATCAAGAAGCTCAAGGTGTACGGTGGTGCAGAGCATCCCCACACCGCGCAGCAACCTAAAGTCCTGGAAATCGCCGGCATCTCCAATGCCGCAGTGAAACTTGCAGCACAAGGAGCCGCCAAATGATCGGTGATTGGAACAATGGTACCGGCCGCCGCAAATCCAGCGTTGCCCGCGTATTCCTGAAAAAAGGCTCCGGCCAAATCGTCGTGAATGGTAAAGACATCTCCAAGTTTTTTGGACGTGGCACTTCCATCATGATCTGCAAGCAGCCCCTGATGCTGACTAACCATGCCGAAACCTTTGACATCATGGTCAATGTGGCCGGTGGTGGCGAGTCTGGCCAGGCGGGTGCAGTGCGCCACGGTATTACCCGCGCCCTCATCGACTACGACGCAACGCTCAAGCCTGAGCTGAGCAAAGCCGGCTTCGTGACCCGTGACGCGCGCGAAGTTGAGCGTAAGAAGGTTGGCTTCCACGGTGCCCGTCGCCGTAAGCAGTTCTCCAAGCGCTAATTCGCTACTGCAACAGTCTGTTGCAAATTCCGAAGCCGCCAGAGCGCAAGTTCTGGCGGCTTTCTTTCGTTTGGCTGATAGACTGCGCCCCTTCATGAGATTTCGCCTGCTCCGCCGCCGTCTAACCATTAGTGCTCCCCGTATGGCGGTGCGCAGTGCGCTGCCGTGGCCATTCCGGTGGGCAGCTTTGGCCGTCGTACTGGGTTTTTGTGCTGCGATCGGGCTTTGGGCGTTTGAATTTGGCAAGGATATTGCTGGTCTGGAGAAGGGTTCCAAAGAGGAGTTGGTGCGTTTGCGGGCTGAGTTGACGGACCTGCGCGTTGAGTTGACTGGTGCGAAGGATGAGCGGGATAAGGCGCAATCCATTTCGAATACGGCGGGAACCCTTGTAACGGCCGAGAAAGCGTCGCACGAGCGATTGCTGATGCAGGTAAAGCAACTCGAATTGGATAACCGTAGCTTGAAGGACGACCTGGGCTTCTTTGAAAAATTGCTACCGGCATCGGGCGTTGGCGGTGTATCTATCCGCGGATTGCAGGCGGATGTCCAAAACGGTGCCAAGATAAAATGGCAGGTGTTGGTGATTCAGGCCACAAAAAATGCGCCTGTGTTCAGTGGGCGCCTGGACATTTCATTTTCGGGGACGGTCAATGGCAAGCCTTGGGCGACCTCAATTCCGGGTGGGCCTCAGGCCATCACGATCAATCAATACGGCCGCGTGGAAGGGGAGCTTGACTTGCCTGCACAGGTTGTCGTGAAGGGCGTTTCTGCCAAAGTATTGGATGGCAATGTTGTCAAGGCAACGCAATCCATCAAGTTGTAGTACTCAGCAAGGTTCATGATGTTCAACAAAAAAAAGCAACCCCCGATCAAGAGCCTGATTGCCGAGGGGAGTCAGATCGTTGGGAGTATGACCTTCACGGATGGTCTGCGGGTGGATGGGCAGGTGAATGGAAACATCCATGCTGCAGAGCAAACCGCAAGTATTCTGGTGATTTCGGAAACCGCCTGCATTGCAGGGGAAATCGTTGCGGATCACATCATCATCAATGGCACGGTCAAAGGCCCGGTCCACGCCCGCATGATGCTGGAGCTGCAACCCAAGGCGCGCATTGAAGGGGATGTGCACTATGCAGCCATCGAAATGCACCAAGGTGCGCTTATCACGGGCCAGTTGCGCCCGATATTGAGTGGCGAGGAAAAACCCACACTGAAACTAGCGGCAATTAACCAGTAGCAAAATTCCCGAGAGAATTGCTGTACTATTTAGTTAATTTTTGAATTTACGGGAGTAACCCATGAGCGCTGTAGCAGAGAACATCCAGACTGAAATGCCCGCCCCCATCCTGTTTACCGACAGCGCTGCGGCTAAAGTGGCTGATTTGATTGCGGAAGAAGGCAACCCGGAGTTGAAGTTACGCGTATTCGTGCAGGGCGGTGGCTGTTCCGGCTTCCAATACGGATTTACCTTCGACGAGATTACCAACGAAGACGACACCACGATGACCAAGAACGGTGTCTCGTTGCTCATCGACGCCATGAGCTACCAATATCTGGTTGGCGCAGAAATCGATTACAAGGAAGACCTGCAAGGGGCGCAATTCGTGATCAAGAACCCCAACGCAACGACCACATGTGGTTGCGGATCGTCTTTCTCGGCGTAATTGCAAGTTCACCCTGCGGTCTTACGCAGGGTAAATTGCACCAAGAATACGGGCGCCTCGGGCGCCCGTAACGCTTTTCAGGCTGGCGGTTTTTCGCAATATGGCCTGCTGGGCCAGCCAGGCAAACGCAGTCGCCTCTACCTGCAGGGGTGGCAGGCCTCGCTCGGATGATGAGACAACCTGGCACTTTGGCAATGCCGACTGCAAACGCCCCATCAGATTCAGATTCAATGCGCCACCACCGCAGACGATGAGCGTTTCGCATGCAGCACTCAGGTTCAGCAGACTGATGGCGCAGGCGTGTGCCGTGAGCTCGGCTAATGTGGCCTGTACATCCTGGGGTGGCAACTGCTCCAGGCCCGCCAGTCGGGCGGACAACCATGGCTCATTGAACAGGTCACGCCCCGTGCTTTTTGGGGGCTTCTTGGCAAAATACGGCTCTTCGAGCAAGCGGGACAGCAGAGGCTGGTGAACCTGACCCTGGGCGGCCCAGCGCCCTGCATCATCAAAAGCATGACCGGTATGGCGGAGACACCACGCGTCCATCAGCGCATTGCCAGGGCCGCAGTCGAAGCCACATAAGGATGCTGCTGTGGGGTCCAGCAGGGTGATATTGGAAATCCCGCCAATGTTGAGCACGGCTGTCACGCGGTCGGGCTGACCAAAGAAGGCCTGGTGAAACGGAGGAACCAGCGGGGCACCCTGGCCTCCAGCGGCCACATCGCGGCTTCTGAAATCGGCCACCACTTCAATCCCGCATAACTCGGCCAGCAAAGCGGGTTGGTTGAGTTGCAGGGTGTAGCCCGTGCCATCAAATTCCTGTGGACGGTGACGTACGGTCTGCCCATGTGCTCCGATGGCACGCACAGCTGAACCCGTCACACCACATTGTTTCAAGAGCGCATGCACTTGTTCAGCATAAACCCGCACCAGCGCATTGGCTGCCAGAGCCGCCCGGTGCAGTTCGTTGTCGGTCGGCGCGTTCAGCGCCAGCAATTCGGCCTTGAGCGCGTCGGGTAAAGGCGCACTGCAGTGTCCGAGCACAACAGCCCTGTCACCCGAAAAGTCCGCCAGAACGGCATCTACGCCATCCAGTGACGTACCGGACATGAGGCCGACGTACAACCCGGACAAAGTCGAACTTTCAATCGGTATTTATTGCGCGCTGCCTGGCAGCATCTGCGCCGCGACAGCCAACTGCGCGCGGACTTGGGATGCGGCCTGGGCAAACGCCTGTTTGGCGGCGGCTGTCACCGGAATGGACTCACTCTGGCGAGCGATGGTCATGGGGTCTTGCTGCACGCCACCCACCCGGAATTCGAAATGCAGGTGTGGCCCTGTGGCCCAGCCCGTGGAGCCGACCAGGCCAATGGTCTGGCCCTGACCCACATTCTGGCCGCGCTGGACCAGAATCTTGCTCAAGTGCGCGTACACGGTCTCGTGGTTGTTGCGGTGTTTGATGAAGACCACATTGCCGTAGCCATTTTGCACACCGGCAAATTCCACAACGCCGTCACCCACGGTACGCGCGGGTGTGCCCGTAGTCGCCGCGAAGTCGGTTCCGAGGTGGGCTTTCCATTGATTCAGGATGGGGTGAAAGCGCATGGAAAACCCGCTGCTGATCCGGGAAAACTCGACAGGCGAGCTCAGGTAAGCGCGACGAAGGCTTTGCCCGTCAAGGGTGTAGTAACTGCCTTTGGTAAGCGAATGGGTCGCTGTTGAAGCGGTGTTGGCAGCGGGCTCCTGGAACCACATGGCCTGGTGGGTCTTGCCACCATTCACAAACTCGGCACTCAACACGCGACCGGCCCGCAGGGGCTCTCCATCGCCGACCAGCGTTTCATAAACCACCGAAAACCGGTCACCTTTGCGCAGCGCCCGCCGGAAATCGATGTCGCTCGAAAAAATCTCGGCCAACTGTATCGCTACGGTATCCGGAATGCCGGATTCATCCGTAGCGGCAAAGAGGGACGAGTTAATGGTCGCGCTGGCAAGACGCGAGGTGGCAGCCAGCGGCAGTGTTTCCAGGCGAGATTGGAATCCCGCAGGCGTCTTTTCAATTGTCAGTCGCTTGAACATGCCGTCGTCTTCCGGGCTCCAGCGCGCGCTGAGCTTGAGCAGCATGTTGCCGTCGCTTGCTTCAATCGTCACATTGCGCCCTGCGCGGCCCAGCAGGGTCTGTTGCACCGTGCTGTCGGCACGCAAAAACGCGGCTGCCTGGGCGTCATACACCCCCAGGCGCTTGAGAAGAGCCTCTGCGGTGTCGGTGGAACGGGTCACATCCGAGCGATACAACTGCTGTGCATGGGTCTGAAGAGCGTCGATCTGGTCGGCAATCGGCAGGGCTTGAACGTTTTCCGTCACGGTGCGCGCGGGCAAGTCCGATGCATCGGGTGCCAGAGACGCTACGGCAAAAGTCGCACCGGCACCACCGAGCATGAGGGCCGCGATGGCCGCTGTCAGATGCCTGGGGTGGGTTTTGACGAGCTGCGCGGCGGAGGCAAAGAACTCCTCAGCGGCTTGGGTCAGTCCGTTTTTCAAAATAGAGGCTCCGTTGGGTTGGGGCGGCGCCATTTGGCGCGGAACCCCGAACTGCGACCATGTCACGACTAAAATCCAGCCGCTGGCTTTCAAACGTCGCAGAAGAGATAAGCCATTATAACGGCCCCCTGCGCCCCGGCATCAAGAAAAACCCTTATGAATCAAGCCTCAAGCCCCCAGTATGTTGTAACAGATCGTGTTCGGGAAGCGCTGGCTGTGTCCCTGCGTGGTTGCGACGAACTCATTCCGCAAGACGAGTGGGTCAAAAAGTTGGTGCGTTCAGAAGCTACGGGCAAACCCCTGAGGATCAAACTGGGCTTGGACCCCACAGCGCCCGACATTCACATCGGCCATACCGTGGTACTCAACAAGATGCGCCAGTTGCAGGACTTGGGTCATACCGTGATTTTCCTGATTGGGGATTTCACCACCATGATTGGAGACCCCAGCGGGCGCAACAGCACGCGCCCGCCACTGACGCGGGAGCAGATCGAGGCCAACGCCCAAACCTATTACAAGCAAGCCAGCCTGGTGCTGGATCCATCCAAAACGGAAATTCGCTACAACAGTGAGTGGAGCGACCCGCTGGGAGCCCGCGGCATGATTCAACTCGCCTCGCGCTACACGGTGGCCCGGATGATGGAGCGCAATGATTTTCATGATCGATTCAAGGCCGGTCAATCCATCAGCGTGCACGAGTTCCTTTACCCGCTGATGCAGGGTTACGACAGCGTGGCGCTGCACAGCGATCTGGAACTGGGCGGAACCGACCAGAAATTCAACCTGCTGGTTGGCCGTCAGTTGCAAACAGAATACGGCCAGGAGCCGCAATGCATTTTGACCATGCCACTGCTCGAAGGTCTGGACGGCGTGGAGAAGATGTCCAAGAGCAAGAACAACTACATCGGCATCAGCGAGGAGCCCAACACCATGTTCGCCAAGGTGCTGAGCATCTCTGATGTGCTGATGTGGAAGTGGTACACGCTTCTCAGCTTCACGAGCGAGGCGGACATTGCCGCGCTCAAAGCCGATGTGGAAGCCGGTCGCAATCCGAAAGACGCCAAAGTGGCCCTTGCCAAGGAAATCACCGCACGCTTCCATTCGCCTGCCGCGGCGGATGCAGCCGAGCAGGATTTCATCAATCGCAGCAAAGGCGGCGTTCCTGATGAAATCACGGAAATGTCATTGCCCCTGGGCGACGGCGGTGCCGCCGTGGGCATTGGCGCTTTGCTCAAGTCTGCAGGGCTCGCGGCATCCAGTGGCGAAGGCAACCGCCTCATTGATGGAGGTGGAGTCCGCGTGGACTCGGCCGTGGTGAGTGACAAAGGTCTCAAGCTGGCCGCTGGCACCTACGTGCTTCAGGTCGGCAAGCGCAAGTTTGCCCGCGTAACTCTGGGCTGACAGGGTTAGCGGACTTCGATGGTGACGCGCCGGTTCAGCGGTTCGTTCACCTCGTCAGCCGTCGGTACCGCAAGCTCGCGCTTGCCACGGCCGACTGCCTCTATTCTTTGCGCCGGAAATTGGCGGTCAATGAACATCTGGCGTACGAGCAGCGCGCGGCGACGCGACAAATCATCATTCTGCTCAAGGGACCCTGTTGTGTCGGTGTGGCCGGTGATCACCATGTCACCACCGCTTCGCGCCACAGCGGCTGCCAACGCCTCCACCATGGTCTGTTGCGACTCGACCGTCAGCGCCGTGCCGCCACCTTCGAAGTACAGGGTGTAGCGAACGGGCTTTGGAGGTACCATCGAAAACAGGGATGCATTGTCGGCCTTGATTTTTGCCGGGTCCGCCTGGTCAATGGTGGGAGCTTCGGACGCTCCAACCCGGGTCGTTGCGCGTTGGTAAGGGGCCGATAGCGTTTGCTCGTTACTCAGAACATCGCCGTCCCCGATGGTGCGTACCACGACAGCGGACGATTTGCCGTCTTCCTGAGGCAGCAACACAACCCGCGTTCCCGTGGAGGAGCAGGCTGACACCAGCGCGGCCAGCACGACAGCCAATACGGCAGATATTTTTTGCATTGTCATGGTTGTTCGTCCGCCTCCACAATGAAGTCGGTTCCGCGAATTCCGATCGTAGCGGTGGCTGTGGTGATGCGTACCGATTCAGGACGGGTCTTGCCCAGCAACCCTGTGACCATGCGTAGCGAACCCCTCAGCAGGGAAAAAAACATTCCGCCCGCATGCGTGGTTGCGTCGAAGCTGAAGGACTTGAGGTCCAGGCGCGATGCAGGACCGACCACCAGGGTCGTACCATCCCGCAGAACCAAACCGGCAGCAGAATTGGGGCCTGTCACGATGCGCTCGTTTGCGGCCACCATCTCCCCCGCGCTGGCTGGCCGCAGAGTGCCGCCGCTGCCCTGCAATTGCACGTCACCGCGCACAGATTTGACGAAGCCAGCCTGCTCGGCTGAAGCGACTACGGCAGGGGCAGCATCCAAAGTCGGCGCCGTTTCTTGCGCTTGAGCGCTCGCCAGCCCAAGCCCGACAAGAGGAATCACACACCGCAAACCTGCAAGACTTTTCATGAGCGCCCCATTTTTGTAATCAGGCAGGAATATTAAGCGATGGCACGATGGTGACGCAGATAATCTGAGCGTTGATTCTTTCCGAATGCCCTATGTACTTCTGTCTTCCCCTTGTTCAAAGGCTAGTTGCGACCCGGACCGTGGCGCGTCCACTCACCGCCATTGCGACCGCCGAATGAAGGCCGTATTGCAGCGTGTGGCGAGCGCCCGGGTCCTGATTGCGGGGCGAGCTGCCGGTGAAATTGGCGCAGGACTGCTGGTGCTTCTGTGTGCGGAGCAGGGTGATTCCGAGGCGCAGAGTGACAAGCTCCTGGCCAAAGTACTGAAGCTCCGCATCTTCAGCGACCTTCAGGGCAAGATGAATCACAGTGTTCAGGACATGAATGGCAAGGGCTTGCAGGGCGGGCTACTGATCGTGAGCCAGTTCACGCTGGCGGCCGACATCTCAGGCGGCAACCGCCCCAGCTTCAAAGAGGCCGCCGCACCCGACGAGGGGCGCAGGCTGTATGACTACTTTGTGGCGCAAGCCCGGCGGGCACACCCAGACGTGCAAACGGGCGTGTTTGCCGCCGACATGCAGGTGCATCTGGTGAACGACGGGCCGGTGACCATACCCATGCGCATTCCACCGGCGTTGTAGTTGCTATAAAAATAGTAGCTGCCTGCGCATGATTGACGGGGGCTAGCGGGCTATTTGATCCTTAATAGGGATTCGCAAAGCCGAGCCGCGCCAGAATGTCACCCTCGCGCATTTCCATCACCTCGGCGTCCTCGGTCAGGTCATGGTCCCAGCCCTGCGCGTGCAGCGTGCCATGCACCAGCAGATGTGCGTAGTGGGCTTCGAGCGTTTTGCCTTGCTCCTTGGCCTCTTGGGCTACCACGGGCGCGCACAGCACCAGATCGGCGGTGACTACGGGCTCCTGGGTGTAATCAAACGTCAGCACATTGGTCGCGTAGTCTTTTTTGCGGTAATCGCGGTTCAGGGCCCGGCCTTCTTCGCCATCGACAATGCGCACCGTGATTTCGGCATCCGCTTCCAGCGTGTTGCGAATCCAGCGTGTGACTTTGTGGCGGGGCAGGGCGGCGCGGTGGAGGGCCGCATCGGCCAGTTTTCCGAATTGAAGGGACAGGGTGAGTTGGTGCAGCATACGAAGGTGTTACCGATTCAGCTAGACGTGGATTTGGTGGCACGAGCCCCGGGCGTGCGGGTTTTTGGCAAGCCAATGCGGGGCAACGCTTCATCCGGCTCCGGGATGGCAATAGGCGGCAGGTCACTGAGGCGGGCTGCGTCATAGGCATCCACAATGCGGGCCACCAGTGGGTGGCGCACGATGTCGATGCTGGTCAGCCGGGTGATGGCAATACCGGGCGTCCGCTTGAGCACCCGCTCAGCGTCCACCAGGCCACTGAGCTGGGTCTTGGGCAGGTCAATCTGGCTGACGTCGCCGGTAATCACCGCCTTGGTGCCAAAGCCGATGCGCGTCAAAAACATCTTCATCTGCTCGGGCGTGGTGTTTTGGGCCTCGTCCAGAATCACAAAGGCGTTGTTCAATGTGCGTCCACGCATGAAGCCCAGTGGCGCGATCTCCAGCGCCTGGCGCTCAAAGGCCTTGTGCACCTGATCGTAGCCCATCAGGTCATACAGCGCGTCGTACAGGGGGCGCAGATAGGGGTCCACCTTCTGGTTCAGGTCGCCCGGCAAAAAGCCCAGGCGCTCACCCGCTTCCACGGCCGGGCGGGTCAGCACAATGCGCTGGACTGCGCTGCGCTGCAAGGCGTCCACCGCGGCGGCCACGGCCAGATAGGTCTTGCCCGTGCCCGCGGGACCAATGCCAAAGGTGATGTCGTGTTCGGCAATATTGTCCAGGTACAGCGCCTGGTTCTTGCTGCGGGGCTTGAGGTCCGCCCGGCGCGTCGCCAGGCTGGGGCCGTCACCCCCCATCTCCGCAGAGCCATCGCCCGACAGCATGAGCTGCACCGTGGCCGGTTGAATAGGCCGCGCCGCCATTTCATACAGCGCCTGAATCATGTCCATGCCGCGCTGCACCTTGGCCTTGGCGCCCTCCACCTTGAACTGCTCGTGCCGGTGGGCAATGCGCACGTCCAGCGCCGCCTCGATGGTGCGCAGATGCTCGTCCATGGGGCCGCACAGGTGCGACAGACGGGTGTTGTTGAGCGGCGAAAAAATGTGTCTGAGAATCAAGCTGATAATTCCGGTAAGGGTTCTATACGAACCGCAATGATAGGCAACAAACCCATGGGCACACGATGATCGGCAAATTGACGGGCACTTTGAGTGACAAAAATCCCCCCCAGGTGTTGGTGGATTGTGGTGGCGTGGGCTATGAAGTACATGTGCCCATGAGCACGTTTTACAACCTCCCGGCTACAGGAGAAAAGGTTTCTTTGTTGACCCACTTCGTGGTGCGTGAAGATGCACAAATTCTGTATGGATTTGCATCGACCGTCGAGCGCGCTGCCTTTCGCGAACTCATCAAGATCTCGGGCGTGGGGCCACGCACGGCCTTATCGGTGCTATCGGGCATGAGCGTGGACGAGTTGTCGCAGGCCGTGACCCTGCAAGAGGCAGGGCGTTTGATCAAAGTGCCTGGAATTGGCAAAAAAACCGCCGAGCGCTTGTTGCTGGAGCTCAAGGGCAAGCTCGGGTCAGACATCGGGGTCCCGGCAAGCATCGCCAACGATGCCCAAGCCGACATCCTGCAGGCCTTGCTGGCTTTGGGCTATAGCGACAAGGAGGCTGCCGTGTCGCTCAAGGCCCTGCCCAAGGATGTGGGCGTAAGTGATGGCATCAAGATGGCGCTGAAGGCCTTGTCAAGGGCCTGACGGTGGCGGCAGGCGTCACCGTGCAGGTCCCGCCTCCGATTACTGGACGGTTAACAGAGTCCACATTCCCAGCACATAGTGACCGGGAATGTTGCAGTAAAGCATATAGCGACCGGGCTTCAGCGTAAGGGTCAGCGCGCCATTTTGGCCGGGCTCCAGTTCAGCCACTTCGCCCAGATGTCCGGCAGCGTCTTCATCGACCTTCATTTCTTTCTTGTTGTAGGGCAATGCCTTTTTCTCGTTTTTGACGGGGGCGAGCACCATTTCGTGCACCATGGTTTTGGAGTCGTTGGTCACGGCGAAGGTTACCTCACCGGCTGGTACGGTCGCTTCGGATAGCGCGATTCCCATGGGGCCATGCGCCATGTTGGCGGGGCCTTTTCCCATGGCCATGCCCATCATCGGGCCCTTGCCCAGCATGTTCATGGACGTGGCGCCCTTGTCCCACAGCGAGACTTTCACGACCGTTGCGGCGGCGAAGGCGTGCCCTGCCGACATCGCCGCGGCGACGCTGAATGCGAGTGCAAAGAGATTTCTGCGGTTGAATTTCATGGGGATACTCCTTGAATAGTGCTGCAAGTCGGATGTGACTGCTACCACTCTAGGCCGATCCTCAAAAAAGTCATTGATCCATGTCAATTGGCCGGTTCGCCAACGTCCGTGCGGAAATTCTGCACTGCAACGCTGCAGGCCTATTGCGCGTTGCGCACGACACGCCCGTTGACAGGCTGCACCGGACGGGCGTTGTTCGGGTACAGCTGGGTGAAGAGTTTGTACTGACTGGCGCCAATGGTCATGGGCTGTTTCAGCACCATCCACAAGACGCCTTCGGAGCACGGTGGCGTGGTCAGGGAGCCCATGAACTGGTAGTAGCGCTGGTCCGTGGGCAGCAGCTCATTAACGTTGAGCAAACCAGGCGGCATGCGCACCCTGTCGCCGCTGTCCAGCGGCATGTAGGTCCAGACCTTGTCAATCGCGGCGTTGGCAACTCCGGGTTCCAGCAACACCGCCACGACGGCCAGTTGTCCTTCGGCATTTCTATGGACCAGGTGCGCCACCATGGCCGAGCGCTTGAAGTTCACCTGTTCTTCTGATGGGGTATGGAAGTGAAACTGCAGCAGCCGGTAGTTGGAGCCCCGCACGGTGATGGAGTTTTCACCCTGAACGTCGACTTGAATCGTGTGCCCGTTATTGACCACCGTTGCGTTGCTGGGCGTGTAGTCAAACCGCAGGACCTCGGCCGGACCTTGCAAGGTGGAGTCGTCCTCGATGTGGATGGGCGACTGGCGCTTGCCAATGGCGCAGAGGTTGAACTCGGGCTTGAGCCGCCCCCAGGTCTGCGGGCCGTTTTCGCCTTCGTAGTCCCAGTGCACGTCGGCCCCATGCGCGTTGGTTGCGGCAGCGCGAGCCTGGATGTACGGTCGGCTGGCGGCTGGTTTGGCAACGGGGATGGGCATGGGGATTGCGGCTACTGCCGGTGCTGATTCAGCGGCGGCAGCCATTTGCGCCTTGTCCTTGTTGTTGACGATCAGGGTAAGTTTCTTGTTCGGGAGAATGCTGGTGCCCAGGGCGTCACGCACCTTTGCGCCCACGGCCTTGGGGTCGCTGGCGGAGGTGGCCTCAATGTCCGCTGCCAACGCACCCACGCACAGCGCAGCGCCCAAGGCACATAGCAGGGGCCTCAGTGCCCAACGGGCACGGGAGGACAACGAGGAAGAAAGGAATGGCATGGCTGGCGGTGCCTTTCAGGCGTACACGATGGGTGGCCCCAAAAAAACGGGAGCGTCTAGGCATCCTATCGGCAGGTTTGCCTTCCAACTTGAGCCGGGAGAGCGACCACGGTTACGCACGCTATAGTGACCCCACCGTGTTTTGTATTGATAGACCCCACCCGTGAGCATCCAGACCGACGACTTCGCCGCCCCCCCTGCCAAGCGCATGGTGTCGGCCGCACCCACCTCGCCCCAAGAGGAGGCCATTGAGCGCGCTCTGCGCCCCAAGCTGCTCGACGAATATGTGGGCCAGACCAAGATCCGGGAGCAGCTGGAGATTTTTATCAGCGCCGCCAAGATGCGTGGCGAAGCGCTTGACCACGTATTGCTGTTTGGCCCGCCCGGTCTGGGCAAGACTACGCTGAGTCATATCGTGGCGGCCGAGCTGGGTGTCAACTTGCGCCAGACCAGCGGCCCGGTGCTGGAGAAGCCCAAGGACCTGGCAGCGCTGCTGACCAATCTCGAAAAAAACGACGTCCTTTTCATCGACGAAATCCACCGACTCTCGCCTGTGGTCGAAGAAATTTTGTACCCCGCGCTGGAAGACTACAAGATCGACATCATGATTGGCGAAGGCCCTGCGGCCCGTTCCATCAAGCTCGACCTGCAGCCCTTCACCTTGGTGGGTGCGACCACCCGTGCCGGCATGCTGACCAACCCGCTGCGCGACCGCTTCGGCATCGTGGCGCGGCTGGAGTTTTACACGCCCGAAGAACTGGCCCGCATTGTCAAACGCAGCGCGGGCTTGCTGAAGG
>JBBRYR010000053.1:0-20725 GCA_038237415.1 Burkholderiales bacterium | reverse complement strand
CCCCGCTCCACGCTGGCCCAATGGGTGGGTGTTTGCGGTGTGCAATTGCAGGCGCTGGTAGATGCCTTGAAGAGTGCCATGCTTCAGCACACAGTGCTGCATGCCGATGAGACGCCGGTGGCGATGCTCAAACCGGGCAACAAGAAGACCCACCGGGCTTACCTGTGGGCCTATGCGCCGGGTGCCTTTGAGGATTTGAAAGCAGTGGTCTACGATTTCTGCGAGACCCGAGCGGGTGAGAATTGTCGAACCTTCCTTGGCGAGTGGAAGGGATCATTGGTTTGCGACGACTTCGGCGGCTACAAGGCCGGGTTTGCCAATGGCATCACGGAGGCTGGCTGCCTGGCGCATGCGCGGCGTAAATTCTTTGATCTGCATGTGAGCAACAAAAGCCAGATTGCTGAACAGGCTCTGCAATACATCAGCCAACTGTATGACGTGGAGCGCGAAGTCAAACAGCTGGACCACGATGAGCGACGGCACATCCGGCAAACCCAATCCAAACCACTGGCTGATATGTTTCATCAGTGGATGCTGCAGCAGCGCCAGAAGATCACGGACGGCTCGGCTACCGCAAAAGCACTGGACTACAGCTTGAAACGCTGGGATGCGCTGACGCGGTTTCTGGGTGATGGACAGCTACCGATAGACAACAACTGGATCGAGAACCAGATTCGACCGATTGCCATTGGCAGAAACAATTGGTTATTTGCGGGGTCCCTGCGGGCCGGGCAGAGAGCGGCGGCGGTGATGAGTCTGATCCAAAGCGCCAAGCTCAATGGGCATGATCCCTATGCCTATCTGAAGGATGTGCTGGCTCGCCTGCCAACTCAGAAGAACAGCCAGATCGACGAGCTGCTGCCGCACCGCTGGACGCCACTGACTACATAGTGCCTGCATCGTCAAGGTGTGTTCGCCGTGCGCTTACAATATTGGCGCGCCTGCACCTGTTGTGTGTTTACTCGTTTGCCAATCCAATAGAGAGAGAATTCTCGTGGAGGAAGAGGAACTAAAAAAAGCGGCAGTCCTCTTGGTTACGCAAGAGAACTTGAACAATCTGCTGATGAAAATCGGCTCTAACCAGAGCGCGGACTTAATATTCGATGACGTGCTGTCTAGATGACAAGAGTCCCCTCGGGAGGCTGGGTGGTCGATCGAAACTACACCATAGCCCGACCGATTTGACTCTTGAAGGTTGAACCTTCCCATGCTCTCCACGGGGCCTTAGTCTCCTTTTTAGCGTGCGCTTTGAATATCTTTGTGTTTGGATTCGATATCAAAATAGAAGCAACTGGCGCAGATTTCTAGAGGGATGGCACTCCATTTAATACATGGTGTCAATGAACTGCCTACCGCTGCCCGGTATTCTTAGTGACGTGCTGGGCAGTTCACCCCATCGACCCCCGACGCGCCCCAAACCCCGCCATCGCCCCATCCGCCACCGCCATCGTCACATTGCCCGCCGCGCGCGCGGCGTCGCCGCAGGCAAACACGTTGGGCACGTTGATCGCCTTGCCATCCTCCAGCGCGCAGCCCAGTTGCTCGGCGATGGGGCTGCTCATTGAAGTGCGGGGCTGGGTGAATAGACCGTTCATGGTCAGCTCTGCATGACGGTGCAGCGGTAGACTTCCACCCATCCCCGTCACACGTAGCCCACCATGTCCTCCACGCCTTATCTCGCCAACAGCGCCACCTCCGAAATCCAAGCCTGGGAGGCGCTCAAGACACTTGGCGACGCCGCCATGGCGCAAGGGGGCTTGCAAGCGGTGTTCCAAATGTTTGTGGGCACGCTCACCGGGGCCGAAGAAGTGGCGCGCGCCAGCGAAGAGGCGGGCCACCCCGACAGCATGACGCCCGAGGTGATCGCGCAGTGGATCAGCACCGACTACGTGCCCGCCATGCAGCAGGCGCTGGCGCAAGGCGCAGCACAGTAGTCGTCTGGCCGTCGGAGAAGAGGCGCGGTGCTGTGCTACAAAATTAGTAGCTGCTTGCGCATGTTTGACGAGGGCTACAGGCCTATTTCTTCATCAATCCTTCAGGACCACACCCAACGCAGCCAGCTTTTTTTCAAATGAATCCCTGCGTTTTGCAGCCTTTGCAGCGGTTTCAACAGCCGCCTGAATGGCAACAGGTCCCTTTTTTGCCACTGCATTGATCAATCCGAATTTGCGTGCTGCGTCGGCTTGTGCTCTCGGGAAAGCGGCGATGAGATCGGCATGGGGAACGGATGAATTCATAAAGGCCTCATAGGGTTAGCGGACTGGTGGCGTGGCGGTGATGAACGCCTGCACGTCTTCCAGCACCGGCGCGATCCAGCGCACTCTCCATATCGGGAAAACCCTGCTAACCCTTCGCTATAATCAGGGGCTTTCCAGAAAACAGCTGTCCCAAGCGCAACTCTGAATACTTCCCTCTTCAAAGCATCCGCCAAGAGCCATTCTTGAGAGCGTTTGGGCGTAACCGTAACCCACCCGGAGAACCCAGTGCTCTTGTCTCTTAAGGGAACCACCCCCCCAGCCATATTGGCACTCGCAGACGGCACGGTCTATATTGGCAATTCCATTGGAGCGCCAGGCTCTACGGTTGGCGAGGTCGTATTCAACACGTCCATGACCGGCTACCAGGAGATCCTGACCGATCCCAGCTATTGCCAGCAGATCGTGACGCTCACGTACCCCCACATCGGTAACTACGGCACCAACCCCGAGGACATCGAGTCCGATAAGGTCCATGCCGCCGGTTTGATCATCCGTGATCTTCCCATGGTGGCCTCCAATTTCCGCAGCACGGCATCCTTGAGTGAGTATCTGGTAGCTGCGGGTACCGTGGCCATTGCCAATATCGATACTCGCCAGCTGACACGTCAATTGCGGACCCAGGGTGCGCAAAATGGCTGCATTCTGGCGCTGGCGTTGGGAGAAGCAGTGACGGCTGCTGTGGTGGAAAAAGCCATTGCAGCCGCCAGGGCGGTGCCTTCCATGTCCGGTCTGGACTTGGCCAAGGTGGTTTCATGCACAGCCAGCTATGGCTGGACAGAGTCCGAGTGGATACTTGGTTCGGGCTACGGCCAGCAGACCGCACCCCTCTTTCACGTCGTTGCCTATGATTTTGGCGTCAAGAAAAACATCCTGCGCATGCTGGCAGAGCGCGGCTGCAAGGTCACTGTGGTGCCAGCCCAGACTCCGGCTGCGGAAGTGCTCAAGCACCAACCCGATGGCATCTTTCTGAGCAACGGCCCGGGCGATCCGCAGCCTTGCGACTACGCGATTGAAGCAACCCGCACCCTGATTGAAACCGGCATCCCCACCTTTGGTATTTGCCTGGGCCACCAGATCATGGCGCTGGCCTCTGGCGCCAGCACGTTCAAAATGAAGTTTGGCCACCACGGCGCCAACCATCCCGTCAAAGACCTTGACAGCGGTCGCGTCAGCATCACCAGCCAGAACCATGGTTTTGCTGTGGATGAAAAGTCATTGCCCGCCAACCTGCGTGCCACCCATATCAGCCTGTTTGACAACACGTTGCAGGGTCTGGAGCGCACCGATAAGCCCGCGTTCTGCTTCCAGGGGCATCCCGAGGCATCCCCCGGACCGCACGACATCGGCTACCTGTTTGACCGCTTCATCCAGGAGATGACAAAAGAAGTTGGTAAGCGCGCATGAGCTTTTACGGAGTCACGGACCTGTGGACGTATGTGATTGGCGCATTGGGCATCATTTTGCTGCCCGGGCCCAATTCGCTGTACGTGCTGTCGGTGGCTACTGTGCGCGGGGTCAAGGCCGGCTACCAGGGGGCTTGCGGTGTGTTTGTGGGTGACACCATTTTGCTGTTGCTCACGGCCTTGGGTGCGGCGGGACTGTTGCGCACCTACCCGACCTTGTTCCTGGTGGTGAAGTACGCGGGAGCAGCCTATTTGACCTGGGTGGGTGTCAACCTGATTCGCGCGGCCATCAACAAGTGGCGCAGCCAAAGTGTCGTTGACGTGTCAGTGGACGCCGCCGTTGCGCAAGCAACCGCCAACCTGCAGCAACCCTTCAAGCGAGCCCTGCTGATCAGCCTGTTGAACCCCAAGGCGATTTTGTTTTTGCTGTCGTTTTTTGTGCAGTTCATTGATCCGCAGTACCCCACACCCGCCGTGCCGTTTTTGATTTTGAGCGCCATCATCATGGTGTTCAGTGCCGTGTACCTTTCCGCATTGATTTTTGCCGGTGCGCGTCTGGCGCAGGGCTTTAGTCAACGCAAGCGTTTGTCGTCGAGTCTGTCGGGTGCCGTGGGTGGTTTGTTCATGTGGTTTGGCGCGAAGCTGGCCACAGCGAGCTTGCACTGAGCCCTGCGATTCAGTATTTATTTTTCAGTAATTCAGGCAGCGTGTGCCGCGCAGCCCTTGACCAGTAGAGAGCAGTAAAAATGCCAAAACGTACCGACATTAAAAGCATCCTTATCATCGGCGCGGGCCCCATCATCATCGGGCAGGCCTGCGAGTTCGACTACTCCGGCGTGCAAGCCTGCAAGGCCCTGCGTGAAGAGGGTTACAAGGTCATTCTGATCAACAGCAACCCCGCCACGATCATGACCGACCCCGCTACCGCGGACGTCACCTACATAGAGCCCATCACCTGGCAGACGGTTGAGAAGATCATCGCCAAGGAAAAGCCCGATGCGATTTTGCCCACCATGGGTGGCCAGACCGCGCTCAATTGCGCGCTGGACCTGTGGCACAACGGGGTGCTGGAAAAATACAAGGTCGAACTGATTGGTGCCTCGCCCGAAGCCATCGACAAGGCGGAAGACCGCCTGAAGTTCAAGGATGCCATGACCAAAATCGGTCTGGGTTCTGCTCGGTCCGGCATTGCGCACAGCATGGAAGAAGCCTGGGTGGTGCAAAAAACCCTGGGTTTCCCCACCGTCATTCGTCCCAGCTTTACGCTGGGCGGCACGGGTGGCGGCATTGCCTACAACTCCGAAGAGTTTGAGACCATTTGCAAGCGCGGCCTGGAAGCCTCGCCCACCAACGAGCTGCTGATTGAAGAGTCGCTCTTGGGCTGGAAAGAGTACGAGATGGAAGTGGTACGCGACAAGGCAGACAACTGCATCATCGTTTGCTCCATCGAGAACCTGGACCCCATGGGCGTGCACACCGGCGACTCCATCACCGTGGCGCCCGCGCAGACGCTGACTGACAAGGAGTACCAGATTCTGCGTAACGCTTCCCTGGCTGTTTTGCGGGAAATTGGCGTGGACACCGGCGGATCGAACGTGCAGTTCTCCATCAACCCGGAAGATGGCCGCATGGTGGTCATCGAGATGAATCCGCGTGTGTCGCGTTCCTCTGCGCTGGCTTCCAAAGCCACCGGTTTTCCGATTGCCAAGATCGCGGCCAAGCTGGCGGTCGGCTTCACACTGGACGAGTTGCGCAATGACATCACAGGTGGGGCAACGCCTGCATCGTTCGAGCCCAGCATCGACTATGTGGTCACCAAAATCCCCCGTTTTGCGTTCGAAAAGTTTCCGGCTGCCGACAGCCGCTTGACGACGCAGATGAAGTCGGTGGGCGAAGTCATGGCCATGGGCCGCACCTTCCAGGAATCCTTCCAGAAAGCCCTGCGCGGCCTGGAAGTGGGCGTCGACGGCATGAACGAAAAAACCCAGGACCGCGAAGTGCTGGAAAAAGAGCTGGGCGAGCCTGGCCCTGAGCGCATCTGGTACGTGGGTGATGCTTTTGCCCAGGGTATGAGCGTGGAAGAGGTGTTCGCCCTGACCAAGATCGACCCCTGGTTTCTGGTGCAAATCGAGCAGATCGTCAAAATTGAGTTGGAGATTGAACGCCTGCCGGTGCCCGACAGTGGCACTGCGCTGGACCGCATTGACGCGGCTACCTTGCGCAGCCTGAAGCAAAAGGGTTTCTCGGATCGCCGTTTGGCGCGCCAGTTCAAGACGACCGATACCGCCGTGCGCAACAAGCGCCGCGCGCTGGGTGTGCGCCCGGTCTACAAGCGCGTAGACACTTGCGCTGCCGAGTTCGGTACCAATACGGCGTATCTGTATTCCACCTACGAATCGGAAGGTTCAGAGTGTGAAGCGGAGCCAACCAACAACAAAAAGATCATGGTGCTGGGCGGTGGTCCCAACCGCATTGGTCAGGGCATCGAGTTTGACTACTGCTGCGTACACGCGGCCCTGGCCATGCGCGAGGACGGGTACGAGACCATCATGGTCAACTGCAACCCTGAAACGGTGTCTACCGACTACGACACGTCGGACCGCTTGTACTTTGAGCCGCTGACGCTCGAAGACGTGCTGGAAATCGTGGACAAGGAAAAACCGGTTGGCGTGATCGTGCAATACGGCGGCCAAACACCTTTGAAACTGGCGCTGGATCTGGAAGCCAACGGCGTGCCCATCATCGGCACCAGCCCGGACATGATTGACGCAGCCGAAGACCGCGAGCGATTCCAAAAGCTGCTGCATGAATTGAAGCTGCGCCAGCCGCCCAACGCCACCGCCCGTACCGAGCCCGAAGCGCTGGAAAAAGCCGCTGCGCTGGGTTACCCCCTGGTGGTGCGCCCCAGCTACGTGCTGGGCGGCCGCGCCATGGAAATCGTGCATGAACAGCGCGATCTGGAGCGCTATATGCGCGAAGCGGTCAAGGTCAGCCACGACTCCCCGGTGTTGCTGGACCGCTTTCTGAATGACGCCATCGAATGCGATGTGGACTGTATCCGCGACAACACGGGTGCGACCTTCATTGGTGGCGTGATGGAGCACATCGAGCAAGCGGGCGTTCACAGTGGCGATTCCGCCTGTTCCCTGCCACCGTATAGCCTGAGCGCCGAGACGGTGACCGAGATCAAACGCCAGACCTCCGCCATGGCTAACGCGCTCAACGTCGTGGGCCTGATGAACGTGCAGTTTGCGATCCAGAATGTGGATGGCAAGGACGTGATTTATGTGCTGGAAGTCAATCCGCGCGCCTCACGCACCGTGCCTTTCGTGAGCAAGGCCACCGGCATTCAACTCGCCAAGGTGGCCGCGCGCTGCATGGCAGGCCAGAGCCTGGCCAGCCAGGGCATTGGCAAAGAGGTGACACCACCGTATTTCAGCGTGAAAGAGGCGGTCTTTCCCTTTGTGAAGTTCCCTGGTGTCGACACCATCCTTGGCCCGGAGATGAAGTCAACTGGCGAAGTCATGGGCGTGGGCAAGACCTTTGGTGAAGCGTTTGTGAAGTCGCAACTGGGTGCGGGTGCCAAGTTGCCGCGCTCCGGCAAGGTGTTTATTTCTGTCAAGCAAAGCGACAAACCCCGCGCGGTGGAAGTCGCCCGCAAGCTGGTTGGGATGGGCTTCACCCTCGTGGCGACCAAGGGCACCACGGCCTCCATGGTGGCCGCAGGGTTGGCCTGCACGGTCGTTAACAAGGTCACCGAAGGCCGCCCCCACATTGTGGACATCATCAAGAACCAGGAAATTTCCATGGTGATAAACACTGTGGAAGAGCGCCGCAATGCCATCGCCGATTCGCGTCAGATTCGCACCTCCGCATTGCTTGCGCGGGTTACGACCTACACCACCATCGCCGGTGCGGAAGCTGCGGTCGAAGGCATGAAGTATCTGGACCACCTGGACGTGATTTCGGTGCAGGAAATGCATGCACAGCTTCACGCATAAACTGCGGGTTTGGCCAGTGCCTCAAGTGTTGGCATAATCCAGCCTTTCCGGGACAGTGCTGCGCGCAAGCGCCGTACTGTCCTTGTTACTTCTGATGACTGTTTTTTGATACCTGTTCCCACAGTTTTATATGGCAACCATTCCAATTACCAAACGTGGCGCTGAAACCCTCAAGGCCGAGTTGCACAAGCTCAAGACGGTAGAGCGCCCCTGGGTGATCAACGCGATTTCGGAAGCCCGCGCGCAAGGCGACTTGAGTGAAAACGCCGAGTACGAAGCGGCCAAAGACCGCCAGGGCTTTATTGAGGGCCGTATTCAGGAGGTGGAAGGCAAGCTGTCTGCAGCGCAAATCATCGATCCGTCAGAGCTTAATGCTGGCGGAAAAGTGGTGTTTGGCGCGACCGTGGAGCTGGAAGAAGAAGCGACCGGTGAGCGGGTCAAATACCAGATCGTGGGAGAGGATGAGGCAGATTTGAAGTTCGGCCGCGTCAACATTGGTTCCCCGATTGCCCGGGCGCTCATTGGCAAGGAAGAGGGTGACACGGCCGAGGTGCGTGCCCCGGGTGGCGTGAAAGCCTACGAAATTGTGGCGGTGCAGTACATCTGATGCGTGCTTTGCCAGTTTGGGTAGCTGCAGTATGGTGGGGTAGCCTCACGACGCTGGGTTTCTTTGTGGTTCCCATGCTGTTTGTGCATTTGCCAAGCCCGGCTATGGCAGGTGCCATGGCTGCGCGACTGTTTTCAGTGCAAACAGCCTTGTCGACCGTCTGTGGACTGCTGCTGTTGGTGATTTTCAGGTCAAAACGCGCCCTAACCCCCGTGGACACTGCGCAGGCAGCTACACTTTTTGTAGTGGCCGGGGTGCTGTTGGCACTCTTGGCGGAGTTCGGTGTGGCGCCCAGAATCGTGTCGCGCGACAACCTTGCGTTGTGGCACAAGGTGGGCAGCGCGATGTATTTGGCGCAATGGATGTGTGCCGCGGTGGTGTTTGGCAAATTGGCCAAACACTGAGCCCCATCAAGTCTGGCTGCGTTTCTTGACGCTGACCAGATTCTTCGGCTTGGCGCGCCGCACGTTGCCGCCAGCTGTGAGGCGCTGGTTGCCCAGGACACGCAAGGTTTTGACTTCGGGACGCTGCCCCGCACGTTTGCTGTATTTCAGCACTTTGACTTCGCGTGGTCCGGCCTTGCGGTCCTCGTCGACAACACGTTCTTTTTCAACCTTGGGCCGCCATAGCACGAGCAATTTGCCAATGTGCTGAATGGGAGCGGCGCTGAGTTCGTCGGCCAATGTATGGAACATGGCTTCGCGTGCGGCGCGGTCGTCCGAGAACACGCGGACCTTGATAAGTCCATGGGCGTTCAACGCCGCATTGATTTCTTTTTTTACGTTTTCGGTCAGTCCGTCACTTCCGACCAACACCACCGGATCAAGGTGATGGGCTTCGGAGCGGTGTTCTTTACGTTGGGCGGGTGTCAATTGAATTAGAGGCATACCGCTATTATCGGTTGATTGGATGGCTCGCACTAGAGCCGGTTCCTCAGAAAGTCAGAATGAAAACTCCCAACAAGGGCAAAAAGGTCAATAAAGCCTGGCTGCACGACCACATTAATGATCCCTACGTCAAATTGGCGCACCGGGAGGGCTATCGCGCGCGCGCCGCCTACAAACTCAAGGAAATCGACGAAACTTTTGGGCTGATCAAGCCAGGTTACCTGGTGGTCGACCTGGGCAGCACGCCCGGCGCATGGAGCCAGTATGCGCGGCGGAAAATGTCGCCATCGGGTGCGGCCGTGGGGGATCTCAATGGCACCATTATTGCGCTGGACCTGCTGCCCATGGAGCCTATTGAAGGCGTGACTTTCATTCAGGGCGACTTTCGTGAAGCAGAGGTGCTGGAGCAACTGGAAAAGGCCATGCAGGGGCATCAGGCCGATGTGGTGGTGTCGGACATGGCGCCCAACTTGTCGGGCATCTCGTCGGCCGATGCGGCCCGTATTGAGCATCTGGTCGAATTGGCAATCGAATTTGCGCAAAACCACATGAAGCCCCAAGGGGCGCTGGTGGCCAAAGTCTTTCATGGAGGCAGCTACAACGACGTGGTTCAGCGGTTCAAAGACGCTTTTCAGGTGGTGAAGCCGGTCAAGCCCAAGGCCTCACGCGGCCGGTCTTCGGAGACCTTTCTGGTCGGTGTCGGCCTGAAAAATTCGGGCCTCAAAGCGTGAAATCGTTGCCAAGTCCATGCTGTTCTTGTGGCCGAAATTGTGAAAATACCGTGTCAATCGTCTTGAAACGCCTAAAATGGGTACCAGATATGCACGGTGTTTCTACTTGTGCCCCTATTGGAGCTTCGATTGAATAATCAGTGGTTTTCGAAAATTGCAGTGTGGTTGGTGGTTGGCCTTGTGCTCTTCACTGTTTTCAAACAGTTTGACTCGCGCGGCACAGCCGGCGCCAACGTGGTCGGGTATTCCGACTTCCTGGAGGAGGTGCGCAACAAACATATCAAGAGCGCCATCATTCAGGAGGGCCAGGGCGGCACCGAGATCCTGGCCGTCACTACGGATGACCGGAAGGTTCGCACCACCGCAACCTACCTTGACCGTGGTTTGGTCGGAGACTTGATCAGCAATGGCGTCAAGTTTGACGTCAAGCCCCGCGAAGAAGGCTCACTCCTGATGACGTTGCTCGTCAGTTGGGGTCCCATGTTGCTGCTGGTTGGCGTTTGGATCTACTTCATGCGGCAGATGCAGGGCGGTGGCAAGGGTGGCGCATTCAGCTTCGGTAAAAGCAAGGCGCGCTTATTGGATGAAAATACCAATGTGGTCACTTTTGCCGACGTTGCAGGTTGCGACGAAGCGAAGGAAGAAGTGAAGGAGGTCGTAGATTTCCTGAAAGATCCGAGCAAGTTCCAGAAACTCGGAGGCCATATTCCCCGTGGATTGCTGCTGGTCGGCCCTCCCGGTACCGGCAAGACCCTGCTGGCCAAGTCCATTGCAGGCGAAGCCAAGGTTCCTTTTTTCTCGATCTCCGGGTCGGATTTTGTAGAAATGTTTGTTGGTGTCGGTGCGTCCCGTGTGCGCGACATGTTTGACAACGCCAAGAAGAACGCCCCTTGCATCATCTTTATTGATGAAATCGACGCAGTCGGTCGCCAGCGGGGTGCCGGCTTGGGCGGTGGTAACGACGAACGTGAGCAGACCCTCAACCAGATGCTGGTTGAAATGGACGGTTTTGAGACCAATGTGGGCGTGATCGTGGTAGCAGCCACCAATCGTCCTGACATTCTGGATGCAGCATTGTTGCGTCCAGGCCGGTTTGACCGCCAGGTCTATGTCACGCTGCCCGATATCCGTGGCCGCGAGCAGATTCTGAATGTGCACATGCGCAAGGTGCCGCTGGGCCAGGATGTGAGCCCCAGCGTGATCGCACGCGGCACGCCCGGCATGTCGGGCGCTGACTTGGCCAATCTGTGCAACGAGGCAGCCCTGATGGCTGCGCGCCGCAGTGCTCGTGTGGTGGAGATGCAGGATTTCGAGAAGGCCAAGGACAAGATCCTGATGGGCCCTGAGCGCAAGAGCATGGTCATGCCCGAGGGCGAGCGCAGGAACACGGCTTACCACGAGTCGGGACATGCGCTGATTGGCAAGATGCTGCCCAAGTGCGACCCGGTCCACAAGGTGACCATCATTCCCCGTGGCCGCGCGTTGGGTGTAACCATGAGTCTGCCGGCGCAAGACCGTTATTCCTATGACAGTGAATACATGCTCAACCAGATCAGCATGCTGTTCGGGGGGCGTATCGCTGAAGAGGTGTTCATGAACCAGATGACCACAGGTGCCAGCAACGACTTTGAGCGTGCCACACATATTGCCCGTGACATGGTGACCCGTTATGGCATGACCGATGCGCTGGGCCCTATGGTGTACGCGGAGAACGAAGGCGAAGTGTTCCTGGGTCGTTCGGTCACCAAGACAACGACCATGAGCGAGTCCACCATGCAAAAGGTGGATGCCGAGGTGCGCCGCATTATTGACCAGCAGTACTCTCTGGCGCGCAAGCTCATTGAAGAGAACAAGGACAAAATGCATGCCATGGCCAAGGCCTTGCTCGAGTGGGAAACCATCGACAGTGACCAGCTGGACGACATCATGGCGGGCAAGGAGCCACGTCCGCCCAAGGACTGGACACCCCGTACCCCGAGTTCGGGCGGTGGCAATGATGGTGGTGGCGCTCCAGCGGTAGCAGTAGACCCAGCGCCCACTGTGGCCTGATTGGCTGGTTGATGACCTGACGGGGCCTTGTGCCCCGTTTTGTTTTTTGGAAGTAGCCCATGCTCTGGCAAACCAGCCGCTTTTTGATTGACCTTCACACGCCCAAAGTGATGGGCATTGTGAACGTGACACCTGATTCTTTTTCGGATGGTGGCTTGCATGCGTCCAGTCACGCGGCGCAGGCCCACTGTGAGCAGCTGCTGGCCGACGGTGCCGATATTCTGGACATTGGTGGCGAATCAACGCGCCCGGGTGCCCCTGCCGTGTCGCTGGAAGAAGAACTGGCGCGCGTGCTGCCGGTGGTCCGGCATGCCGTCAAGCTGGGTGTTCCTGTGTCGGTGGATACCTACAAGCCGCAAGTCATGCGTGCGGTGCTGGATCTGGGGGCGGACATCATCAACGACATCTGGGCGCTGCGTTGGCAGGCACCGAACGACGTTTTGTCCGGGCGGGACGTCGTGGCTGCTCATGCCACATGCGGTGTTTGCCTCATGCACATGCACCGGGAGCCCAAGACCATGCAGGTCAAGCCCATGCAAGGGGACGTGGTCTTCCAGGTGCTATCATTTTTAGAGCTGCTCGCGCAGGATCTGCAGGGGCTGGGGGTCGACAGAGCCCGTATCTGTATTGATCCTGGCATCGGGTTTGGCAAAACGGTGGAGCAAAACTTTGCGTTGCTGGCCCGGCAGACTGCGCTGTTGCCTTTGGGCTACCCGGTGCTGGCCGGTTGGTCGCGCAAATCGTCTTTGGCCGCCGTCACGCAGCAGTACCTGGGGTCTGTCGCGACACTGGATATTCACGAGCGAATGGTGCCCAGCGTGGCTGCCGCTTTGCTTGCGGTTCAGCAGGGGGCCAGCGTTGTGCGGGTGCATGATGTCAAAGAGACCGTGCAGGCGCTCAAGGTGCTGGGAGCCATGCGGGCGCAGGCGTCAATAATCAACGAATTCGGTCGATAAAAAACAATCAATCAGGTGGGTACATGACAAGAAAATATTTTGGTACGGATGGCATTCGCGGAACGGTCGGACAGGCGCCGATCACCCCCGACTTCGTGCTGCGTTTGGCGCACGCGGTAGGCCGTGTGCTGAAAAGGACCGAATCCCGTCCGACCGTGTTGATTGGCAAGGACACCCGCATATCGGGCTACATGCTGGAGAGCGCACTGGAAAGTGGCTTCAATTCCGCTGGTGTGGACGTAGTGCTGCTGGGGCCGCTGCCCACCCCGGGTGTGGCATACCTCACCCGCGCGCAACGGGCTTCACTGGGCGTCGTGATCAGCGCGAGCCACAACCCGTTTGCCGACAACGGCATCAAGTTTTTCAGTGCACAGGGCACCAAACTGCCGGATGCGTGGGAGATCGATGTTGAAGCGGTTCTGGAGGAAGATCCCGTCTGGGTTGACTCGCCTTCGCTGGGGAAAACGCGGCGTCTGGAAGACGCGGCAGGACGCTACATCGAGTTTTGCAAAAGTACGTTTGCCAACGACCTCACGCTCAAAGGCATGAAGATTGTGGTGGATGCGGCCCATGGCGCGGCCTACCACATCGCGCCCAAAGTCTTTCACGAGCTCGGTGCCGAAGTGATTGCCATTGGGTGCGCACCCGATGGGTTGAACATCAACCACGAAGTGGGTGCCACGCATCCGCAGGCTTTGGTGGCAGCCGTGAAGGCGAACCAGGCCGACTTCGGCGTGGCGCTTGACGGCGATGCCGACCGCCTGCAACTGGTGGACGCGGACGGCCGCCTGTACAACGGTGATGAGTTGCTTTACCTGATGGCAGATGACCGCCTGGGACGCGATGAACATGTGCCGGGTGTCGTGGGTACCCTGATGACCAATCTCGCCGTTGAGGTGGCTCTGAAGGCCCGTGGTGTGCAGTTTGTTCGCGCCAAGGTGGGCGATCGCTATGTGCTCGAAGAACTGGAAAAGCACAAATGGATTCTGGGTGGCGAAGGCTCCGGCCACTTGCTGGCACTGGACAAGCACACCACCGGTGACGGTTTGATCTCCGCCTTGCAGGTCTTGCAGGCTTTGCAGCGCAGTGGCCAGACTATGGCGCAGCTGTTGGCCAAGGTGACACTGTTTCCCCAGACGCTGATCAATGTGCGTCTGAAACCCGGTCAGGACTGGAAGGCCAGCCCGGGGCTGGCCAGCGAGACTTTGGCGGTGGAAGTCGAGTTGGGCGAAACGGGTCGGGTGCTGATCCGTGCCAGCGGTACCGAGCCGCTGGTGCGCGTGATGGTGGAGGCGCGTGATGCTGCGCAGGCCAAGGCCTGTGCCCAACGCATTGCCGACACGCTGGCGGCCTGAGCGGGTTTCCACGTGGCACCTGTTCCTACCCCTGCCGTTGCGTCGGCGCTGCACATTGTCCGCGCAGACTATGCCAATCCGGTCCACGCTGCGGCTTTGGTGCAGCTGCTCGATGCTTACGCGCAGGATCCCATGGGCGGAGGCCATGCGCTGAGCGACTATGCCAAAACCCATCTGGTTGCTGCGTTGGCGCAGCGCCCGCAGGCATTCAGTGTGCTGGCCTTTGAGGGGGATCAGCCTGTGGGTCTGGTGAATTGCATCGAAGGCTTTTCTACTTTTGCGTGCCGACCGCTGGTCAATGTGCACGATGTCACAGTGCTGGCCAGTCACCGTGGGCAGCGGGTGGGCGAGCACATGCTGGCATTGGCGGAGGCCATTGCCCGCGAACGGGGCGCCTGCAAACTCACGCTGGAAGTGTTGCAGGGTAACGCCGGCGCGCTACGACTCTATCAGCGCACAGGATTTGCCAACTACGAGCTGGATCCCGCCATGGGGAAGGCGCAGTTCATGCAGAAGTGGCTGGAATGAAGTTCAGGTGCAGCTATCAATTCAATAGCTGCCTGCGCATATTCCACGGGGGCTAGCACTGGTTTTTGTGCTGAACTATTCGTACCAGTCGCGCAGCGCATCCGCATGCAGTTTGGCGCGCATCGCGGGTGTCGGCGTCCAGCGTTCATGGCTGCAGGTGGCTCTCGCCAGAAAATCGAGGAGCGACAGGTGGCGTCGCAGAACGCGGTGCTGTCGGTGCTCAATCAGCGGGTTGAAGATGCCCTTGAGTGAAAACATCTGACGGGGATTTTTCTTGATCCACAGCCACGATCCCATCTCCAGTGTCAGCGGCAGGAAAACGCGTTCGGGGTCTTCACAGGCCTCCAGATACAGGTGGTCCCACAAATCCCCGTGGGCCAGGTATTGCAGGCTTTGCGGTTCAAAAACGTAGGGATGGTGGCTGTAGGTTTGCAGGAAAACATCCTTGAGTGCCTGCATTTCTGCCAGATGGGCAATGGGTTTTCGGGTGTGCGCGAAGGGAAACCAGATGCGGTCACTCGCGCCAAATCCCGAGTGGCAGTCCAGGGCCATGCTGAACTTGCGCGTCAACAGTTCCGATGCAACCACCTCACAGACCGCCTGGTTTTCAGCCTCCATTGGTTCGCCCGGCTTGCCCCGGTACCACGGCAGACCCGCGCTGATGCGCTGGCCACCGATGAGAAACGGGGCCTTGTCGATGGCATCGACCGGTGCGTTGCGCATCAGGTCAACCCCACCGGGATTGGCACGTGTGCCCATCAGCATGCCGCCCGGGTTGACGATTGGCATGAACACCAGTCGCACACTCTCCAGTTGGCGGTGCAGCGTGGTGTCCCACTGCAAGCGCATCACCAGGCTTTGCAAGAATGCAATGACCACTTCCGCGCCGATGCGCTCCAGGCCATGGACGCCACCAAAAAAACCGATCGCGGGGACGTCAGGGCTCGGGTTGCCCAGACCGATGGCATACACGGGCAGCGATGCCCCGGCTGCCAATGAAACCTGGCGCATGGTTCTGACATCGAGGTGCTGCGCCCCCAGATCCATCAGCCGCTCCAGCGCTTCCATTTCCGGTAGGTGTTTTTTCTGCACAGATGCTTTGTTTTTTGTATGGGTCGCAGGGGAGTTCCCGGTCAAGCATAGCGCCCAAAATCTAGAGTTGTATGAATCCATACTGCGCGAAAAGGGTTTGTGCAACTGTCTCACTACCGTCACATTCCCGCGATAGCCTAGGGGCTCATTCAACGACTTGACTGGAGCGCACCATGATCTGGAAATTCCTGGGCTTGCAAAGAAAGCTCGATTCCCTGTTCGACGATGGCTGGGTCAGCCTTGGCCTCTCCCACTCCCGTGGTATTCCCCATGCGCCAACCTCGCCACAAGCGCAGAACTAATGCGGTAAGGCATGTGGTCGTCCTCAGCAGTGTTGCATGGGGCGTCGTTGAGTTTTTTGCCCTACAACGCTCACGCTACCACTCCTGGCGCGCCCGCACCTGATTTCAGCGCACCGTGCCCGGTTCGGCAGCGTTACGCAGAAAAGCCACCAGTTCGGGATCTGCGCCCAGCGTGGACGCAATCGTGGCTGCCTGCATGACATCGCGTGTGGTACCCATGTCCGTTTGCAGGTCTATGGCCTGCTGGTACCAGCGCTCGGCGCGGCGCTTGGGTAGTAGCGGGCGCATTGCCTCGATGCTGTAGCGCATTCGCTTGGCAAGGATCCGGGTGCGATGCTGGCGCTCAACCGTGCCGCAATCCCGGCGGGCAGTCTGCAGTTGCTCATGCGCTCGGACAACCCGGCGTTTGGCCCATTGCCGCAACGACTTGTCCCGGTATCTTTTTGATTCGCTGGACTTCTTCCATGCTGCGATGTTTCCCAGCCATTGCGTGATAGACAGCAGGGTTTCCTGCACTGCCGTATCGCCCATAGCGCGACGCACCGCCCGGCGCTGGTCGGTAGCGGTGCGTATCAAGGCCTCTTCCATCGCGCGCCACTTTCCTTTTTTTCCTGGGTCTGCACCTGCATAGTCATGCGCAAACTGGGGGAGCGTTTCCCCCCGGGCTACGTCCAGGTCACGCAACCTGCCCATTAAAACGAGCATGGGTTTCAACGGTGCCCATGGCGGGGCACTCTGAACCACCGATACTTTTTTGAACAGTCGCAAGACTGTGCGAAACCGTCGCCAACCGATGCGGGCCTGGTGCACGACTTCGGAGTCATCTGAAGCATGCAGAAGGTGCAGGTTGGTGGTGAACTGGCAAAAACTTTCAAGCAAAACGCAATGCGCGGCAGTGGGCAACGACATTTTGGGCTTCAACGTCGGAGGGCGCGCGCGCAACGGTGAGGTCAGCGAATCCTGATTCATAACCGGGGAAGAGTACAGCAATTGCAACGCGTGAGCTGCGTTGATTTTTGTCACGCAATTGCCGTGGTTGCGTCACAAAAAAGTCATGGGAGCCGGGTAAGCTGAAAACTCCCGAATCAGACAACAACTGCAGGAGAAAGCCGTGAGCGCCAGTGATGATGAATTGATGCGCCGCATCCACCGTGACTTGATCGACGGTTACGACGAAGAACTGGAAATGGAATTCGAGGACCGCACCGTGGCCGAACTGACGGGTGATGCCTCGCCGGATTTCACCGCGCAAGACAAGGAAGCACGGCGGCAATACTTCCGCGAACTGTTCCGCCTGCAGGGAGAGCTCGTGAAGCTGCAGGACTGGGTTGTGGCCACCGGCAAGAAGGTCGTGATTGTCTTTGAGGGCCGCGATGCAGCGGGCAAGGGCGGTGTGATCAAGCGCATTACCCAGCGGTTAAACCCCCGGGTGTGCCGCGTAGCGGCGTTGCCAGCGCCCAA
This sequence comes from Burkholderiales bacterium, assembly GCA_038237415.1. Taxonomy (GTDB): domain Bacteria; phylum Pseudomonadota; class Gammaproteobacteria; order Burkholderiales; family Burkholderiaceae_C; genus Allorhodoferax. Next base: position 3,095 of record JBBRYR010000053.1, on the reverse strand, counting down.
TGACCGCGAGCGCACGCAATGGTACTTTCAGCGTTACATATCGCATTTGCCTGCTGCAGGCGAGATGGTGCTGTTCGACCGCTCCTGGTACAACCGCGCAGGCGTGGAACGGGTGATGGGTTTTTGCAATGATGACCAGTATGAAGAGTTCTTTCGCACCGTTCCCGAGTTCGAAAAGATGCTGGTGCGTTCGGGTATCCAGCTCATCAAATACTGGTTTTCGATTTCAGACGACGAGCAAAACCTGCGCTTCCTGGGCCGCATCCATGACCCGCTCAAACAGTGGAAACTGAGCCCTATGGATCTGGAGTCCCGCCGCCGATGGGAGGACTACACCAAAGCAAAGGAAATCATGCTGGAACGCACCCATATTCCCGAAGCACCGTGGTGGGTCGTTCCGGCTGATGACAAGAAGAAAGCGCGTTTGAACTGCATTGGCCACCTGCTGGGTCAGATGGACTACAACGAAGTTGCGCACCCGGCCATCGTGCTACCGCAACGCGTACGCCACGAGGACTATGTGCGTCAGCCTGTGCCCGACGATATTCTGGTGCCCCAAATCTACTGAGCCGCGGGTTGTAAGGTCCGAAGGGAGATGCGACGGCTCTCCCGCACGCTGAGAAAAGCGCCTGCGGCACCACACAAGGCAATCAATGCGATACCCAGCACGGACCATTGGTCTGGCACATGGGAGAACATCAGCCAGCCGCCCAGCATGGCAAAGCCGATCTGGGTGTACATGTAGGGCATCAGGGTCGCGGCTGGGGCGCGTTGAAAGGCCAGAATCAGCAAAAAGTGCCCCAGCGTCGCAGTGGCCCCCATTACCGCCAAGCCGAGCCATAGCTGCGGGCTGCCGATTTCAGCCCAGACCCACGGCAGGGGAAGCGCTGCAATGAGCGTACCGACCCAGCCGGTGTAGAACTGCAGCGTCATGGGGTCTTCGGTGCGGGTCATGCGACTAGTCAGCAGCTGAAATGCGGCGTTCACTGCGACCAACGCCAAGGGCAGAAGCAGAGTCCAGTTGAAATCCTGGCCGCCTGGCCGGACGATGACCAGCGTGCCGGCAAAGGCCCCCGCCACCAACAGCATGCGCAGAGCGGAAACGCGTTCGCCCAACATGCGGGCTGAAAGCAGCGTGACGACCAGCGGCGTAATCATGACGATCGCGGTGAACTCACCCACAGGCATGTACTTGAGACTGAGAAACGCGAAGAGGCTGCTGGCCAAAAGAAGCACGCCGCGGGCTAAATGGAAGCGTGGGTGTTCGGTTCGCAGCAACGCCCGTCCCCGGCGCGGCAGCACCGTGAGGGTGGTAGCCAACGCCTGGAACAGATAACGGAACCACAAGGCCATCAACAGCGGAACGCTACCGGTCACCCATTTGGTGGTGGTGTCCAACGTCGCGAAACAGGCCACTGCGGCAATTCCCAAGGCAATGCCGACCAAAGCTTTTCTGGATGTCCTCACTGATCGTCTTGTTTTGGGTCAGACATGGCGAGCCCACGGCCCAAGTGTCAGCTTTTCCATCGAACTGAGGACCCGGGAGAAATCCCGGGATGCCAGCATGGAGCGCTCGATGAGTCCCGCCTGGACGGCTCTTGCGTACTGTGCCCTTGCGACGTCAAAAGGCAGGCCGAAAACATCCATGGCGATACCCGTAGCCTCGGCCACACTCCGCGCGAGATCCGGTTGGAAACTGGGGTTAAATTCGGGCGCCGATGAAGCTGATGGCCAGTCGGCGGACGGGGTAATTTTGGACATGGTGAGTCCTTTCAAAAATAGCTCAATGCTAAAGATAAGGGTAAACCCTTAGTTAATCAAGTGCTGTTCGCTAATTTGATGCTTTTTTGCACAATTTGACTGTCACACAAATGCCACCGGAATGACGTGATCGCGTCATCTGACCATCCCAGAATCGCTGCATGTCTTGCACGATGGAGAACACGATGGTCAACAATTCAGACGCTACACAGGCACTGAGCAAGGGATTCAACCCTTCTTTCAGCAACCCTATTCACGATTTTGAGCAGCAATGTCTGCGCGTACTGCGCTGCACAGCTCTTGCATTGGCCAACAGCCCGGGGGGCTTGCGCTTCAAGGCGGGAACCCGACCCTGGCTGGATGCGCTGTCACACGGCCCGATAGGGAGTCTGTCATGAAAGAGCAAACAACGATTGCCCCGGCGACGGACGCTCAGCGGGCCGGGAATCTGGTCTCTGGCGTGGCAAAGCTGCAGCCAGAACGCCATGGCATTGTGGTGTCCTGGGCCAGCCACCTGGATGAAGTGCGCGCAGCTCAACGCCTGCGCCATGAGGTATTCGCGGGTGAAATGGGTGCACGCCTCAACACACCCATAGCCGGGCACGACATTGATTTGTTCGACAACTATTGTGAACACTTGCTGGTGCGGGACGAATCTACACAGCAGGTCATTGGTACCTACAGGGTGCTGACCCCGGTGCAGGCCAAGCGGGTAGGGAGCACCTACAGCGATACCGAGTTTGATCTCACCCGCTTGCGCACCATGCGTGACCGCATGGTGGAACTGGGCCGCAGTTGTGTGCATCCGGACCACCGCCACGGTGGGGTCATCATGGCGCTGTGGGGCGCTCTGGCGGAATTCATGGTCCGCAACCAGCTCGACACCATGATTGGTTGTGCCAGCATTCCCATGATGCACAACGGCGTGGTCAGCGGTGATTTGGCCGCCAGTATCTGGCGGCAGGTCAAGGAAACCCATCTGGCGCCCATTGAATACCATGTGCGTCCCCGATTGCCGCTGCCCATTGAGCGCCTGGATTCTTCTTTGAACGTGGAGCCACCCGCTCTGATCAAGGGGTATTTGCGTTTGGGCGCCAAAGTGCTGGGCGCACCAGCCTGGGACCCAGATTTCAATTCTGCTGATCTGCCCATGCTGATGCGCATTGCGGATTTGCCACCTCGCTACCGCAAGCACTTTCTGGGCGCGTGATGCGAGCCGCTCTTGACGCCTTCGCCCCACTCTGGAGTGGCATGCCAGCGAGTGAAGAGAACGATCAGGAAGACGAGCACCGAACCCACCGCTTTCGTGCAATTTTTATCTCGGATATTCATTT
>JBBRYR010000052.1:0-20951 GCA_038237415.1 Burkholderiales bacterium | reverse complement strand
GCTCACACTCTGCAGACCTTGCTGCGTCGCGAGGGCACGGGCACGCGCACCGGCGGCGTCCCAGCCATACAAATCGGCAAACGGATTGGACGGTGCTTTCGTGTTGCCCTGGCCGCTGGCGCTGGTGATGAAGGGCACGCCCGCAGTCAGCATCAGCCCCAGCAGAACGACGCAAACCACGCCCTGCGCGATGGCCAAAGCAAGCACCACTGTGCGGCGCCCCTGGCGCCAAGTGCGCGCCAGCGCAATGCCGGCAAACGGTGCCAGCGCCACCCAGGCGGGCGCCGTCCAGTGCGGCAAGCTGGTGCCGCCGCCCGACAGGGCCGCCATCACGACAAAGGGCACAACAAAAAACAGCCGCAACGATTTTTGCAGCCCGCCGACCCAGCCCCACAACAGCAAGGGGCCATACACCAGCAGTTGGGTCAACAAGAAACGCAGCAGGTGCTGCACTTGCCAGCCGCCGCCTGCGCCGTGCTCGGCCTGGTAGGTGAAGGAGATCCAGTGGTTCTGGTAGTTCCACACGGCCACCGGCATCACCAGCACCAAGGCGATCAGTACCGCCAACCAGAGCCAAGGGGTGCGCACAACACGCCAGCCGTGCGCCATGATCAAGCACAGCGCCACGGCCACAGCCGCCAGGATGGCCGTGTATTTGCTCAGGCCCGCCAGTCCCAGTGCCACGCCCAATGCCCCCCAGAGCCACGGGCGCTGCAAGGCCGACGCATCCATCAACTCCAGCGTGAGCCACATCAGCGCCACCGTGAAAAACATGAGCAGGGTGTCGGGCAGCAAACCAATACCCAGCACATGCAGCAAGGGCGCCAATGCCAGGGTCAGCACGGCCCAGAAGCCGGCCTGGGTGGGTGGCTCATCCCGTTGAAGTCGCTCGGCCAACTGGTACACCAACAGCGCAGTGCCCAGCCACAACAACTCGGGAATCAGACGCAAAACCGCCGTAGGTGCATTCAAGGCCACCAGCGGCCACTGCGTCCAACCCACCAGTGGTGGATGGTCAAAATAACTCAGCGCCGGATGCGCCGCGTACAAGGCATAGTGCGCCTCGTCCACCGACAGACCGACGAACGCACCCATACAAAAATGGATAAGAAGCACCACCGCCAGCAGGAAGCGGACGTTGCGGGGAATAGCAAAAGAGGTAGGAAACGAGCGCAAGGGGAAACTGTTACCAAATGAAAACCCCCGCAGTCTAAACTGCGGCACCTCAAGGAAAGCCTGCCATGCCTGAATTCGCCACCATCGACCCGCGCCTGTGCCCCCTGTGCCAGCAAAGCAACCAATGCGCCAATGAAATCGAGCGGGAAACCGGCATCAAGCAGCCGCCCTGCTGGTGCACCACCGCCGCGTTTGACAGTGCGTTGCTGGAGCGCATTCCGCTTGAGGCCCGCAACATGGCCTGCGTTTGCGCACGCTGTGCAGCGCCGATAATTTAGACCTCCCCATTCACAACCAACCACCCCAAAAAGGATTGCCATGCCGACTTACCACGTTGAAATGCTCGAAGGCCGCACCCTGGAGCAGAAGAAAAAGCTGGTTGAAGAAATCACCCGCGTCAGTGTGGAAGTGCTGGGCGGCTCGCCCGACTCGGTCGACATCCTGATCGTTGACGTCAAACGCGAAAACTGGTCCACCGGCGGCAGGCTCTGGAGCGAGCCACGCGAATAAACAATGGCCCAGTTGCCCACATAACCTTGCAAACAACAAGGTAAACTGTTATCCCATGTGCCAACTTCTTGGAATGAACAGCCACCTGCCGGCCAGCCTCACGCTGAGCTTCACCGGGTTTTCACAACGCGGTGGGTGCACCGACCACCACTCTGACGGCTGGGGCATTGCCTTCTTTGGTGCCGATGGCGGCTTACCCGGCAAGGGCGTTCGTTGCTACCTGGATAGCGAAAGCGCCGCCACCTCACCCGTGGCCAAAATGCTGTGCAGCCACCCCATCAAGAGCCACAACGTGGTGGCCCATGTGCGCAAGGCCACCGTGGGCGCCATCACACTGGAGAACAGCCACCCCTTTGTGCGCGAACTCTGGGGCCGCTATTGGGTGTTTGCACACAACGGTGATCTGAAAAACTTCAACCCGCGCTTGCATGGCAGTTTTCACCCCGTGGGCAACACCGACAGCGAGTTGGCCTTCTGCTGGTTGCTGCAGGAGTTAGCCAAATCCCACGCCACTGTGCCCAGCGTGGAAGAGCTCACCCTCACCTTGCACGAGCTGGTTCCGCAAATCGCCCGGCACGGCACCTTCAATTTTTTGCTGAGCAACGGTCAAGCCATGTGGGCCCACTGCAGCACCAAGCTGCACTACCTGTTGCGCCAGCATCCGTTTTGCAAAGTGCAGCTCAAGGATGACGATGTACGCGTCAATCTGGCCGAACTCAATGGGCCTGAAGACCGACTGGCCATCGTCGTCACCGAGCCGCTGACCACCAATGAAACCTGGATTGCGTTTCAACCCGGCGAGTTCAAGGTGTTTGTCGACGGCATACCGATACCGGACCGGCGCGCTACCGTGCGCGTGCCTGAGCAGTCTCTAGCGCATCCATAAACATCGCAGCCACATCAAAGCCGGTCTGTTCAGTAATTTCCTGAAAGCAGGTCGGGCTGGTCACGTTGATTTCGGTCAGGCTGGTCCCAATGATGTCCAACCCCACCAGCAGCAGACCGCGCGCAGCCAGCACCGGGCCCAGGGCCTCGGCCGTTGCCCGATCTGAATCGTTCAACGGCTGAGCAACCCCCTTGCCACCGGCAGCCAGATTGCCCCGCACTTCGCTACCCTGAGGAATACGCGCCAGGCAAAACGGTACCGGCTTGCCGCCGATCACCAACACGCGCTTGTCGCCATCCACGATCTCCGGCAGAAACTTTTGCACCATCAGGCTTTGCGCCCCGTGCCGGTTGAGTGTTTCGGTGATCGAGCCCAGGTTCAGCCCATCCGGGCCGACGCGAAAGATACCCATGCCGCCCATGCCATCCAGCGGCTTGAGGATGATGTCTTTGTGTTCGGCATGGAAACGTTTGATGTCCTCGGGGTCCCGGGTGACCAGTGTCGGGCCGATGAACTGCGGAAACTCCATGATCGCAAGTTTTTCAGGGTGGTCACGCAAGGCGCTGGGCTTGTTGAAGACGCGGGCGCCTTCGCGCTCGGCCTGTTCCAGCAGGTGTGTGGCGTAGAAATACTCGCTGTCGAAGGGGGGATCCTTGCGCATCAGGATGGCATCGAATTCTTTCAGTGCCACGGCGCGCGTGCCGCGTTCTTCGAACCAGTCCTGCGCATCGCCAGTCAAAGTGATGTCGCGCACATGGGCCATCACCGTCCCGCCGCGCTGCCACATGAGGTCCTGCTGCTCGCAGGCGCTGATGCGGTGGCCGCGCTTGTGCGCTTCGCGCATCATGGCAAAGGTGGTGTCCTTGTAAATCTTGAACGATGCGAGGGGGTCAGCAATAAAAAGAATGTCCATGGGATCCAGCCAAAGTAAATGTTAAAAAATGCCAGCGCTATTGCGCAGAAAGCCAATGGATAAACGGGGTCTTCGTCAGACGGAATTCCGAATCAGTGAGCTGCGTCCAAGGTGCTGCACCAGCAGCGCCACCGCGCCAGCCACCACACCCCAGAACGCCGAGCCCACACCCGCTACGACCACGCCGCTGAGGGTGACCAGAAACGTGATGAGAGCTGCCTCACGATGCGGCTCGTGCAGTAGAGCCGCGGTGAGTGCACCGCCTATGGTGCCCAGCAAAGCCAGCCCTGCGATGGCGGCCACGAGCTCTTTGGGAAAGGCCAGCAGCACCCCGGTAACTGCGGCACCAAACAGCCCGATCACCAGATACAGGATGCCGCACGACACGGCCGCAGTGTAGCGCCGCGCCGGGTTGGCATGGGCTTCCGGGCCCATGCAGATGGCAGCAGTAATGGCGCTGAGGTTCAGGGCAAACGCGCCAAACGGTGCCAGTGCCAGAGTCGCCAAACCGGTCAGCGTAATGACCTTGGACACCGGAATGCCGGCATCACCGCCGCTGGCGCGCTGGTCACCAAACCCGGTGGACTGAATTGCCGCCACTCCAGGCAGATTTTGCGAAGCCATGGTCACGATGAACAGCGGCAGCGCCAGGCTCACCAGGGCCGCCCAAGTGAAGTGGGGACGCACGAACACCGGCATTGCCAAGCCAAAATCAATGCTAGCCCCCGTGAAACCTGCGCCAGCAGCTACAAAAACAATAGCAACCAGCAGCGTCAGCGGCACCGCATAGCGTGGCAACCAGCGCTTACCCACCAAGTACGCCAGCAGCATCGTCAGCACCAGGGGCAACGCGGTTTGCGCGGCCGCAAAACCCGACAGTCCAAACCGGGCCAGCACGCCGGCCAGCAGCGCCGAGGCCAGCGCCAGGGGAATGCGGTTCATCACGCGCTCGAACCAGCCGGTCCAGCCTGACAGGGTGATCAGTGCGGCGCACACCATGAAAGCACCGATGGCCTCATTCATGGAAAAACCACCCACTGCACCGGCGCTGGCCAGAACGGCGGCGCCGGGCGTGCTCCAGGCCACCATCACGGGTTTTTTGAGCCACAGCGAAGGGATCAGGGTGCAAAGTCCCATGCCGATTCCCAGCGCCCACATCCACGAGGCGATCATTTCCGGGGTGGCGTGAAAGGCCTGCGCGGCCTGAAAAACGATGGCGACCGAGCTGGTAAACCCCACCAGTACCGCGACGAAGCCGGCGGTAACAGCGGAGAGGCTGAGGTCTTTGAAAAAATGCATGCGGGCCATTGTGACACCGCAGGCAAACCCCGGCGTGAGCGACCTATATTTCGATTTTGGAGCCCAGCTCCACCACCGAGTTGTTAGGCAGGTTCAGGAAGTCGGCAGCTCCGCTGGCGTTGTGGTGCATCTGCGCAAACAGCTTCTCGCGCCACTGCGCCATGCCGGCTCCAATGGTGGGAACCACGGTGTCGCGCGACAGGAAGTAGCTGGTGGTCATGGGGTTGAGGTCGCAACCGCGCTGCTTGATTTGCTGCAGTGCCTTGGGCAAATCCGGATCATTCTTGAAGCCGTAGTGAATCACCACCTGCCAGCAGTCGTGGCCCAGCGAGTCGATCTCCAACCGCTTGTCCAGACCAATCCATGGCACTTCGTGGTTGCGCACGGTGACGAACAGGTTGTTGGCGTGCAGCACCTTGTTGTGTTTGAGGTTGTGCAGCAAGGCGTTGGGTACGGTGCCGACTTCAGCGGTCAGAAACACGGCAGTGCCCTCGACGCGTCCGGGTGGGCTGACGAACACGGCTTCCAGAAAACTGGGCAAATCAATGGCGTCGGACCGCAGCTTTTCATTGAGCAATCGACGCCCGTCTTTCCAGGTAATCATCAGGGTGAAGATGCCGCCCCCGATCAAGAGGGGAAACCATCCGCCATCAAAGAGCTTGAGCAGGTTGGAGGCCCAGAAGGCGAAGTCCACGATGAAGAAGAACCCGGTCGCGGCAATGCACAGAGCCAGGTTGTACTTCCAGCCATAGCGAATCACGTAGAAGGTCAGCACCGTCGTGATCAGCATGTCGGTGCACACCGCAATACCGTAGGCCCCCGCCAGATTGCTGGATGACTTGAACATCACCACGGCCATGACGATGCAAACAAACAGCCCCCAGTTGACGAAGGGCAAATAGATTTGACCGGTGTCTTTCACGCTGGTATGCATCACCTGCAGGCGGGGCAGATAGCCCAGTTGAATGACCTGCTTGGTGACGGAGAAGGCCCCGGAAATCAGGGCCTGCGAGGCAATCACGGTGGCCATGGTGGCCAGGCACACCAGCGGCACCAAAGCCCAGTCAGGTGCCATCAGGAAGAAGGGGTTTTTGACGGCAGCAGGGTTGTCCAGCAGCAGTGCCCCCTGACCAAAATAGTTGAGCGTGAGCGCGGGCATCACGATGGCAAACCACGCCAGACGAATCGGCTTCTTGCCAAAGTGCCCCAGGTCAGCGTAAAGCGCTTCGCCCCCGGTTACGCAAAGCACCACAGCGCCCAGAATAATGAAGGTGATACCTGGCTGGTTCCACATGAAAACCAGCGCGTAGTAAGGGCTGATGGCTTTCAAAATACTCGGGTTGTCGGCGATGTGCACCACACCCAGCAGGGCAATGGAGGCGAACCACACCAGCGTGATGGGCCCGAAGAACTTGCCTATGCCGGTGGTACCGCGTTTTTGCACCATGAACAAGCCCAGCAAGATTACCAGCGTGATCGGGATCACAAACCGGTGCAGGGCGGGCGATATGACTTCCATACCCTCGACCGCCGAAAGCACGGAGATGGCCGGCGTGATGACGCCATCGCCATAAAAGAGGCAGGTTCCAAAAATACCGACCAGCAGCAGCACCCGGCGCAACTGGGGCTTGTCTTTGACCGACTGGGATGCCAGCGCCAGCATGGCCACCAGTCCACCTTCGCCATGGTTGTCGGCGCGCAGCACCAGCACCACGTACTTCAGGGAAACAATGACCGTCAACGTCCAGAAGAATATGGACAGAACGCCATATACATTTTCCGGTGTAAAGGGAACGTGGCCGGAACCAAACACCTCCTTGACTGCATAAAGGACACTGGTGCCGATGTCTCCGTAAACAACGCCGATGGCGCCAACGGTGAGCGCCGTGAGAGACGATTTGGATGCTGCCACAAGTTCACCCTACCCCGGTTCGAGGCGGGTTCCATTCCATTTGGGATCGCTATTTTGCGCCTGCCGGCCCATCTTGCAAGCGCAATCGGGACCAATCTTCAGGAATTCGACCGCATGTTGCAATGCAGCAACTGCAGCATTAGTAGGCTTGCCCTAATCGTACTGCTCCGCCTCAGGATCGGTCGCTTCCAGTTCGTAACTGGCCGCCAGCATGGCGAGCCGGGCAATCACGCCATACATGTAAAACCGGTTCGGAGCACTGGCACCGGGCCGGATGCCGGGCTGAGGCAAGTGCGTACTCTCAGCAAACGCCAAGGGAACGTAGCTGGAGCCAGGGGCATTGAGGTTTTCGTCCACTTTGCGCTCGGCGTGCACCCGGTAGAAACCGCCTACCACGTAACGGTCCATCAGGTAGACCACGGGCTCGGCGACCGCATCGTGCATGCGTTCGTTGGTCAGCACACCTTCCTGGAGAATGATGTCGTGCACCTGGGCGGCCATTTTTGTCGCGCCGGCCGCTTTGCCGACCGGTTTGGGACGCAGCGCGTCAAGTTCCTTCACGTCGCGTACCGTCATGATGCCCATGCCGTTGCTGCTGTTGTCGGCCTTGACCACGACAAAGGGCTTCTCCTTGATGCCGTATTCCTTGTACTTCTTCTTGATTTTGGCCAGCAGCGAGCTCACTGCACTGGTGAGTTTCTGCATATCCGACTCGCTGGCGAAGTCCACCGTGCCGCATTTCTCGAACATCGGGTTGATCAGCCAGTGGTCCACGCCAATCAGTTTGCCAAAGCGCTTGGAGACTTCTTCGTAACACTTGAAATGAATGCTGTTGCGCCGGGAGGTCCAGCCCGCATGCAGCGGGGGTAACAGGTACTGCTCGTGCAGGTCTTCCAGAATGCCGGGCACGCCCGTGCTCAGGTCGTTGTTGAGCAGAATGGTGCAGGGGTCGAAGTCCTTTACGCCGAGCCGGCCCTTGGTGCGAATCACCGGCTCCAGCGTGATGCTCTCACCGTTGGGCAGCTCAATGACGGTGGATTTTTTGACGTCCGGGCTGATGGAGCCAATGCGCACGTTGAGCCCCGCCATATGGAAGATGCGCCGCAATTGCGCCAGGTTGCTCAGATAGAAGGTGTTGCTCGGCTTGTTCTGCGGCACCACCAGCAGGTTACGGGCCTCCGGGCAGATTTTTTCGATGGCGGCCATGGCTGCCTGCACCGCCAGCGGCAGCATGGCAGGGGTCAGGTTTTGCCATCCGTCGGGGTACAGATTGGTGTCGACGGGTGCCAGCTTGAAGCCCGCGTTGCGAATATCCACGGAGCTGTAGAACGGTGGGGTGTGCTCCATCCACTCCAGGCGAAACCAGCGCTCGATGGCAGGCATCGAATCCAGAATGCGCTGTTCGAGTTCATTGATGGGGCCGGTCAGGGCAGTAACAAGATGTGGAACCATACGGCCTTATTGGAGAGGTAATGTGATCAATATAGAGTGGAGTGGGAGCCGCCGGACAGGCGCTTAGTTCCCGCCTTCGGCCAGCCAGTGGACCAGCGCTTTGGCTGATTCGGGGCTCAGCCGCTCATGGGCATCAATATGCACCAGGAACTCGCCACTCTCAAATTTTTCGACGAACTTTTGTTCTGCCTGTGCATCGCCCTTGAGCTTGGACAGCCGCTCGGACAATCGCTTGAAACCGGGGGCCTCGCCGCGCAGGTTGGCACCATGGCAGTTGTAGCAGCCCTTGTCGCTGGCCAGTTGCGGGTTGGCCAGCGCGATCAGCGGCAACGCCAGTGTGGCGACCAGCGCGCCCAAAAATATGCTGAAAGGTTTCATGGTGATTGCCTTCATCAAGGGTCAGTGAAATGAATTCCGTTATGCCCGTACTTCCCCGTCGCCGAGCACTACGTATTTCAACGAGGTCAGGCCCTCAATGCCCACCGGGCCGCGGGCGTGGAATTTGTCGGTGCTGATGCCGATTTCGGCGCCCAAACCGTACTCAAAACCATCGGCAAAGCGGGTGCTGGTGTTGACCATTACGCTGGCCGAATCCACCTCGCGCAGGAAGCGCTGGGCGTGCATGTGGTCGCGGGTGAGGATGGCATCGGTGTGGTGGCTGCTGTAGCGGTTGATGTGGGCAATCGCCTCATCCAGCCCGTCCACCACCTTGATGCTGATGATGGGCGCCAGGTACTCTTCGTACCAGTCGCTCTCCTGCGCGGGCACACCGGGTGCTCCCAAAATGGCGAGCGCCTCGGCGTCGCAGCGCATCTCCACCCCTTTGGCCGCGTAAATGGCGCCGATTTGGGGCAGAAAGTCCTTGGCCACCCCACGCGCCACCAGCAGGCCTTCAGCCGCGTTGCACGGGCTGTATTTGCTGGTCTTGGCGTTGTCCGCCACACGCACGGCCATCGTGATGTCGCACGGGTCGTCCACGTACACATGGCAGTTGCCGTCCAGGTGCTTGATGACCGGCACTTTGGCGTCGCGGCTGATGCGCTCGATCAGGCCCTTGCCGCCGCGTGGAATGATCACGTCCACATACTGCGGCATGGTGATGAGCTGGCCCACCACCGCGCGGTCGGTGGTTTGCACCAGCTGCACCGCGTCCGCGGGCAAGCCGCTCTCGGTCAGCGCTTGCTGCACCAGTTTGGCCAGCGCCTTGTTGGAGTCAATCGCCTCGGAGCCACCCCGCAGAATGCAGGCATTGCCACTCTTGATACTCAGGCTGGCGGCCTCAATCGTCACATTGGGGCGGCTCTCGAAAATCATGCCGAACACGCCAATCGGCACCCGCATCTGCCCGACACGAATGCCGCTGGGTTGCTGCTTCATGCCGATGATTTCGCCAATGACGTCGGGCATGGCGGCCAACTGCTCACAGCCTTGGGCGCAGGTCTCGATCACTTGGGGGGTGAGCTTGAGGCGGTCCACCAGGGGGGCGGCCAGGCAAGCGGCCACGGCGCGTTCAATGTCTTTGGCGTTGTCGACCTGCAGGGCTTGCACGTTCTCGCGCAACAGGCTGGCCAGCGTGCGAAGTGCTCTGTTTTTGATAGCTGTCTGCGCAGCAGCCATGAGGGCTGATGCCACTTTTGCCTGTGAACCCAGGGCGTTGGTGTATTCGGTGATGTTGGTGGCATTCATGGCGCAATTTTCGCAGATTGGGGCGGGGTGGGCTAGATGCCGCGGGCGGGCTCGCGTTTGCCGAGTGCAGGCGAAGCCTTGACACCTGCCCCGCACAGCGCGCACAACTGCAGCGCCAGGCGGTGCAAGGCTTGCCAGCCTGATGTGGGCCAGTCGGGCTGCTTCAAACCTTTGACAATGCCATCCACCACATGGGCAGACTGCAGCAACCCGGCCAGCTGGACTTCACTGAGTTTGGGCAAGACCCGTTCAAACAGACGCTCTTTCACGCCCCAGATGCGGTTTTCCCGCAGGGCCATGGGCAGGGGGCGACCTTGGGCCATGGCGTCCTTCACCCGCTTCAGTGCGCGAATGTCTTCACTCAGGGTGTAGTGCACCAGCACCTCGGCCTCGCCTTCGGCCTGCAGGCCGTCGAGCATGCGCTGCACCCGCACGGCCTGTCCGGCCAGCACAGCTTCTGACAGCTTGAAAACGTCATAGCGGGCCACATTGAGCACGGCATTTTCCACCTGCTCGAATGACAAAACGCCACCGGCCGCACCATCCGTCGGGAACAGCAGCCCCAGCTTCTGAATTTCCTGATGGGCTGCCAGCAGATTGCCCTCGACCCGGTCGGCAAAAAACTGCAGCGTGCGCTGGCCTTCCTCACCGGCCGCCACGCGCTGGCCCTGGCTGGAGAGGCGCTGGGCAATCCACTGCGGCAATGCGGCGCGCTCGACGGGCTCAACCTGCAGCGTGACACCAAAGCTCTCCAGCGCAGTAAACCAGGCGCTCGATTTCGTCATCTTGTCTAGGCGCGGCAGCATGACGATAGTGAGGGTCGCGTCATTGCCCTGCGAGATCTCGGCGAGTTGCTGCAGAGCGGTGCTGCCGTCCTTGCCGGGTTTGCCCGAGGGGATGCGGATTTCGACGATCTGCTTGTCGGCAAACAGGCTCAAACTGCCCCCTGCGGCAAGCACCTCGCTCCAGTCAAAGTGGGCACCCGCTACGGTGTGGGACGTGCGCTCGGTATAGCCCTGGGCACGGGCCACGGCGCGGATCGCGTCCAGCGCCTCCTGCACCAGCAGGGGCTCGTCACCGTGCAGGGTGTACAGGCTCTTCAATCCCCGCTGCAGGTGGTTGGCGAGTTGGTTGGCTGCGATTTGCATGGGGATAGTTTAGGACAGACGGAATGTCTCCAAATGGATGCTGGTCTCGGTATTGCTGATGCCTTTGAGCAGCCGGATGCGCTCCAGCACTTTGGCCAGTTCCTGCAGGGTCTCCGCACGCAGTTCGGCCAACAGATCCCAGCGGCCATTGGTGTCGTGCAGGGTGGCCACACCCGGCTCACCCAGCAGGCTGGCGATGACGGTGCGGGTCTGGTTGCCTTCCACCGCAATGCTCATCCAGGCGGTGATGGCGTTGTGCTGCACATCCGGGCGCAAACGCACGGTGTAGCCCACGATGACGCCATCGTCTTCCAGACGACGGATACGGTTGCTAACCGTGCCGCGTGACACCCGCAATTTGAGCGCCAGCGCGGCCACCGACAGGCGCGCGTCCTGGCGCAGCAAGGAAATCAGTTTTTGGTCCGTTTCATCCATTTAGGCAATTTACCATGTCATAACGGCAATTAACTACCATTTTTTACGCACTATTGACGATTGTCATTACCTCTGGACGCGGCCACACTCGAATCCTAGATTTCAGCTAACGAAGAGACCTCCCATGACACACCCCTCCACCACCCCCGGCGCCGCACGCACCATGTTCCTGAGCCCCCAGGACGTGGCCAGCATCGTCAGTCGGCAGGGCATGCCCGCCACGCTGCAGGGCCTGGCCGCCTATATCCAGCAGGATTTCCTGCGCTGGAAAAGCTTTGACAAGTCCGCACGTCTGGCCAGCCATTCGGCCGAGGGCGTCATCGAATTGATGCCGATCGCCGACGCAAACACCTACACCTTCAAATACGTCAACGGCCACCCCAAGAACACGGCCCAGGGTCTGTCCACCGTGATGGCCTTTGGCGTGCTGGCCGATGTGGCCACCGGGGTGCCGCTGCTGATCAGCGAGTTGACCCTGACCACTGCCATGCGCACCGCCGCTACGTCCGCCGTCGCCGCCCGCGCTCTGGCGCGGCCCGACAGCCGCGTGATGGCCTTGATCGGTAACGGCGCGCAAAGCGAGTTCCAGTCGCTGGCCTTTCATCACCTGGTGGGCATTGAAACCATTCGCCTGTTTGATACCGACGCCCGCGCAACCGCCAAGCTGATGCGCAATCTGCAATCGAACCCCGATGCCGCCGGGCTGCGGCTGATCGCCTGTGCCAGCACGGCAGAGGCCGTGCGCGGCGCTGACATCGTCACCACGGTCACCGCTGACAAGACCAACGCGACCATCGTCACCGCCGATATGTTGACGCCCGGAATGCACCTGAATGCCGTGGGTGGCGACTGCCCGGGCAAAACCGAGATCCATGCCGACGTGTTGCACGCCGCCAAGGTGTTTGTCGAGTACGAGCCGCAAACCCGCATCGAAGGGGACCTGCAGCAAATGGGTCATGACTTTGCCGTGACCGAACTCTGGCAGGTGCTGAATGGCCAGCAGCCCGGCCGTGATAACGACGCGCAGATCACGATGTTTGACTCGGTCGGATTTGCGATGGAAGATTTTTCGGCCCTGCGCTATGTGCATGACCTGGCCCAGTCGCTCGGCTTGGGTGCAGCGATTCCTCTGATCCCGCAACTCTCCGACCCCAAAGATCTTTACCAGCTGGTCAGACCCGTAGCCGCACAGTCGCCTCGCAATAAAGTTGAAAGCGCGCTGGCATGAGCCCGTCCCGTGCGGCCTCAATCCAGCGTCTTGATTGCGGCTAGCCGGCGCAGTAACTGCTGCACGATGTCGGACTGCATGTCGCGGTACAGCAGGCCTTCTTCGGCTTCTTTGGCCAGCACCGCGGATTCATTGAAACTGATGTCACGCTGCTGCGCAATTTCGGTCTCGGCGATCAGCTCCTTGCCCTGGGGCGTGCGGGCGCGGAATTTGAGCCGGATGCGTAACTGGAATTCTCGCACCTGGCCGGATGCATTGACGCCCACCACGGTCTTTTCACGCAGCTCCTGCAGAATGTCCACCACGACCTGTGGCGGCGTGGAACCGCCCCTTGGCACCAGCGGCACCACGGCGCCGCCCAAATAGCGACTCAGCTCGGATGCGACCGCACCACCGGTCTCGGGCGTGACGGCGATGGTCTGGAAGACAAAGTTCTGGCTGGCGCGCAGCTTGAAGCCGCAACCCGCCAGCAACACACCGGCACATCCGGCCAACACAACACTGCGGCGGTTCATAGGCGTATCCCCAATAGCGACATGGGCCTAGATCACCACATTGACCAGACGGCCAGGTACCACAATCACCTTTTTTACCGGTGCACCGGCAGCAAAGCTGACAAAGGTTTCACACGCGAGCGCCGCGGCTTCGATCACCTCTTTGGATGCATTCGATGGCACGACCACCGAGCCACGCAGCTTGCCGTTGATTTGCAGCATCAGCTCCACCTCGTCCTGCACCAGGGCAGATGCGTCCACTACCGGCCAGGCAGTATCCAGCAGGTCACCCAGCGTGACGGAATAGCCCAGTTCGCTCCACAGGGCATGGGCGATGTGCGGCGTGGCCGGATAGAGGCAGCGCAAGAGAATGGAGAAGCCTTCGATCAGCGCAAGCTGGGCACCTGCCGAGTCCATGGCCTTGAAGTCGTCCAGGGCGTTGATCATCTTCATGGCGCCCGACACCACAGTGTTGTACTGCATGCGCTGGTAGTCGTAGTCCACCTGCTTGAGCACGGTGTGCATCTCGCGTCGCAGCAATTTGGCCTCTTTGCCAAACTCAACGCCTTTCAGGCTTCCAGCCCCCGTAGCACCTGCGTTAGCAGCTACAACATTCATAGCAGACAGCTTGACGCCAAAGCTCCACACGCGGCGCAGGAAGCGGTAGCTGCCTTCGACGCCTGCGTCGTTCCACTCCAGCGTGGCTTCGGGTGGCGCCGTGAACATGGTGTAGAGGCGTGCGGTGTCGGCACCGTATTTGCCAATCAGGTCCTGCGGATCGACTCCGTTGTTTTTGGACTTGGACATGGTGCCCACGCCCTCGTAGTCAATCGGCGTACCCACGGGCAAATCACCCACGGGGTTGACCAGCCGGGCTCCGGTGACCTTGCCGCCGGCGTCAACGACATGCTCCACATCGTGTGGCCAGAAGTACTCTTTGCCACCCTTCTCGCTTTTGCGGGAGTAAATGTGGTTGAGCACCATGCCCTGCGTCAGCAGTTTGGTGAACGGCTCGTCCACCTTGACCAGCCCCAGGTCCCGCATGACCTTGGTCCAGAAGCGCGCATACAGCAGGTGCAGGATGGCGTGTTCAATGCCCCCGATGTACTGGTCCATCGGCATCCAGTACGCCGCACCCTCGCCCACCATCGCATCGGTCTTGTGCGGATCGCAATAGCGCATGAAATACCAGGACGAGTCCACAAAGGTGTCCATGGTGTCGGTCTCCCGGCGCGCCGGCACACCGCAAACGGGGCAGGTCACGCCCGCATGAAATCCTTCATGCTTGTGCAGTGGGTTGCCCGAGCCGTCGGGAATGCAGTCCATGGGCAAGACCACCGGCAGGTCTTTTTCCGGCACCGGGACGGCCCCATGCTCGGGGCAGTGAATGATGGGAATGGGCGTGCCCCAGTAGCGCTGGCGGCTCACGCCCCAGTCGCGCAGGCGCCAGGTGGTTTTTTTCTCGCCCAGACCGAGCTTGTGCAGTGCCTGCGCCACGGCGTCGGCCGCGTCGGCACACGACAAGCCGCTGAATACGTCCGAATTGACGGTGATGCCGCGTTGCTTGTCGCCGTACCAGTCCTGCCACTGGCGGTGGTCGTAGGTGAGGCCGTCGACGTGCACCACGTCATAGATGGGGAAGTCGTACTTTTTCGCGAACGCGAAGTCGCGCTCATCGTGTGCCGGCACACCCATGACCGCGCCATCGCCATAGCTCATGAGCACGTAATTGCCGACCCAGACATCAATTCGGTGCCCGGTCAGCGGGTGAACCACTTGCAGGCCCGTGGGCATGCCCAGCTTTTCCTTGACTGCCAGTTCCGCCTCGGTGGTGCCACCGGCCTTGCACTCTTCGTTGAAAGCCGCCAGGCGCAGGTTGGAACGTGCTGCGTGCTGCGCCAGCGGGTGCTCAGGGGCTACCGCACAAAAGGTGACGCCCATGATGGTGTCAGCCCGTGTGGTGAACACGTACATGCGGCCATCGCCGATCAGCTTGCCGTCTTCGCCTTTGATGTCGTGGGTGAACGCAAAACGGACCCCGGCTGATTTTCCAATCCAGTTTTCCTGCATGAGCTTGACGCGCTCCGGCCAGCCGGGAAGGCCGGTCTGCACCTGGTCCAGCAACTCTTCGGCGTAGTCGGTGATCTTGAGGTAGTAGCCCGGAATCTCGCGTTTTTCAACCGGTGCGCCGGTGCGCCAGCCCTTGCCGTCAATCACCTGCTCGTTGGCCAGCACGGTCTGGTCCACAGGGTCCCAATTCACGACCTGGGTCTTGCGGTAAGCAATGCCTTTTTTCAGCATCTTCAGAAACAGCCACTGGTTCCATTGGTAGTAGCTGGGGTCGCATGTGGTGACCTCGCGGCTCCAGTCAATAGCCAAACCCATCGCCTGCATTTGCGTGCGCATGTACGCAATATTCTCGTAGGTCCATTGGGCCGGCGGCACGCCGTTCTTGAGCGCCGCGTTCTCGGCCGGCAGCCCAAACGCGTCCCAGCCCATGGGCATCAGGACGTTGTAGCTGTTCATGCGCAGGTAGCGCGCGAGCATGTCGTTGATGGTGTAGTTGCGTACATGGCCCATGTGCAGCTTGCCGCTGGGGTAGGGCAGCATGGAGCAGGCGTAAAACTTCTTTTTGGACGCGTCTTCGACCACGCGGTAGGCGTTCTGCCCATTCCACAGGGGTTGCGCCCAATGGTCTTGCGCCGCTTTTTCGATGTCCAGGTGCTGGTATTTGTCTTGCATAAGTAAGAGCTGGGCGGAGGAGCCGCCTGATGAAGTGCTTGACAGGGATTTTAGGCGCAGCGCTGCTTACTTGGCGGCGGGTGGCGCTTCGGCGACGAAGCCAATCCGGCTGAGCCCGGATTGGTGCGCCAGCCCCATCACCTCAACCACCCGACCGTAGGGCACGGTGGCATCTGCACGGAGCCGGACTTCGGTGTCGGGGTTGAGTTGTGCCGCTTTCAGCAACACCGCAGCCAGCTCATCATTGCCCACGGGGCGGTCGTCGACAAAGGCCTGACCCGCTTTGTCCAAGGCAAGGACTACGAACTTGGGCGCTTCCAGTGCCGTCGCACTCTGTGCCTTGGGCAGATCCACCTTCACGGCACTGACGAGCAGGGGCGCCGTAATGATGAAAATGACGACCAGCACCAGCATGACGTCGACCAGCGGCGTCATGTTGATTTCGCTCATGGGCTGGGGGCCCGGGGTGCGTTCAAGTCGGCCAAAAGACATGGGTACGTCCTAGCGTTTGTCAGGGGACTGCGTGAGCAACAGCTCGCGCAAATCACGCGCAAAACCTTCCAGATCCGCCTCAATGCGTCCGATGTAGCGACCCAGAATGTTGTAACCCAGCACGGCAGGAATGGCCACTGCCAGGCCCGCAGCCGTCATGATGAGCGCCTCGCCCACCGGACCGGCAATCTTGTCGATGCTGACCTGCCCCGCTCCCGAGATACCCATCAAGGCATGGTAAATGCCCCACACAGTGCCCAGCAAGCCGACGAACGGCGCGATGGCCCCCACCGTTGCCAACAACACCTGCCCTGACTGCAACTTGTGCAGCACGGCATGCAAGGCATCGCGCAACACCCGCGTAAGCTGCTGCGACTTGTCCCCAGCGCCGGCCAGCGTGCCCGCGGCATTGATCTGCGTGGCCGCAACCAGCGGGCCAACCATGGCTTCACGGTCAAAAGCGCGCAAGACGCGAAGGCCATCTTCCATCGAACCTGCCTGCCAGAACGCCGCCGTACTGCGCGCTACATCTCCGTGCGCACGCCGCAGCAACATGGCCTTCCACAAGATCACCACCCAGCTGCTCACCGACATCACCAGCAAAACCAGTGCCACGCCGCTGCTGACGGCGTCCCCCCGCAACAGCAGATCCAACGCGTTCATGCAAGCCCCAGCACATCGAACATGTCGAACAGACCAGCTTTGTGTCCCGCGAGGAAACGCGCGGCCCGCAAGCTGCCCTGGGCATAGGTGACGCGACTGGATGACTTGTGGCTGATTTCGATTCGCTCGCCAATACCGGCAAACAGCACGGTGTGGTCACCGACGATGTCGCCACCGCGAATCGTCGCAAAGCCGATGCTGGAAGGGTCGCGTTCGCCCGTCACGCCTTCGCGCGCATAGACAGCGCAGTCCTTCAGGTCACGCCCCAAGGCTCCCGCGATCACTTCACCCATCTTGAGGGCGGTGCCTGACGGTGCATCCACCTTGTGGCGGTGGTGCGCTTCAATGATCTCAATGTCGTAACCCGTGGACAGCGCCTTGGCAGCCATCTCCAGCAGCTTGAGCGTCACATTCACACCCACACTCATGTTGGGCGCCATGACGATAGCCATGTCTTTTGCGATCACGGCAATTTCGGCCTTTTGCGCATCGGTGAAACCGGTCGTCCCCACCACGGCAGCCACCCCCAACTCACGGCAGGCCTTCAGATGCTCCATCGTGCCTTCAGGCCGTGTGAAGTCGATCAGCACAGACCCCGGCTGCAAGCCCTGGCGCAAATCAGACGTAATCAGCACGCCAGTTGTCTGCCCGGAAAAGGATCCCGCATCGCGACCAATCGCCGGGCTGTCAGCCATATCGAGCGCGCAAGAAAGGGTGCAGTCGTCGGCAGCACGCACGGCATCAATCAGCATTTGGCCCATGCGACCGGAGGCCCCGGCAATGGCGATTTTGTGGGTCATATTGAAAATTTCGGAGGTATCGTCTTATTGCCCTGCAGGCTCAAGCGGCGGGTAGGTGGCAGGGGCGGTCGCTGCCGGCAAGGGCGCCTGGGCAGGCTTGGGTGCAACAGGAAAATTCTTCAGGCTTTCTTCAGTCGCTTCCAGCGCCGGCTGCGGACCCGACACCGGTTTTGATTTCAGGGTTGCCACAAACTCTGCCTCGCTGGGCAACTCATCGGCCTCTATGCGCTCCAGCACATCCCCCTTGAAAAACACGGTGACTTTGCGCGACTGCGGCTCTGCGCCCTGGCGCTTCAGGGTGAACACATAATCCCAGCGATCCGCATGAAACACGCTGGCTAGCAGGGAGGTGCCCAGCACATCACGAACCTGAGCACGCGTCATCCCGGGCTTCAATACCGCAAGCTGTTCGCGGGTGACCACGTTGCCCTGCACCATATCGATCCGGTAGGGCGACACCACTCCCGCGACCTTGCTGCCTGTGCCACTGAGGCCACTGCATGCAGCCAGCCCCATCAAGGCGAGCGCCGCCACGGGAAAACGGATGCTTCGGCAAATGTGATCGGACATGAATGCTTACGGGATATATGATCGCGTCATTGTAGCGGCTACCCCCTTGCCGACCCCCTGCGTGACCCCGCTGGAAAAACGCCTATGACCAATATCGATGAACTGAAAAGTACCGGCCTCAAAGCAACGGTACCGCGCCTGAAAATACTCGAAGTTTTTCAGCGCAGCACACAGCGCCACATGACCGCTGAAGATGTCTTTCGGGTGCTGTTGCAGGAGCGTTCGGATGTGGGCCTGGCGACCGTTTACCGGGTGCTGACCCAGTTTGAACAGGCCGACATTCTGTGTCGCAGCCACTTTGAAAGCGGCAAGGCGGTTTACGAACTGAATGAAGGGCAACACCACGACCATCTGGTGTGCCTGGACTGCGGCAAGGTGGAAGAGTTCTACGACGCCGAAATTGAAAAACGCCAGCATGCAGTGGCCAAAGCCAAGGGCTTTTCCATCACGGACCACGCTTTGAGTCTGTACGCCACCTGCACCAAAGAGAATTGCCCGAATCGCGTGACAGCACAGCGGGAACGCAGCTGATCGTCCGCAGCAGTGCAAGCGCTAGTGGTTGCCTTGCTCCATAGCTTGGCGGTGCCGCTCCACGAATTCCTGGTAGGTGTCGATTCCACGTAGCTGCAAAATGGTGTTGCGAACAGCCGCCTCCACCAAGACCGCGATATTGCGACCTGCAACGACTTGAATGACGACCTTGCGCACAGGGACGCCCAGCACATCCTGCGTTAGCGGCTCATACGGAATGCGCTCATATTCACGCTCCATGGTTTCCCGCCGAACGAGGTGAACAATCAGTTTGAGCCGCATCTTGCGGCGCACAGCTGTTTCCCCAAAAATGGCGCGGATATCGAGCAAGCCGATTCCCCGAACTTCGAGCAAATTTTGCAGCAGCTCAGGGCAGCGCCCTTCAATCGTGGTCTGGTTGATGCGAAACAAATCGACGGCATCGTCCGCCACCAGGCCATTGCCCCGTGAAATCAACTCAAGACCCAGTTCGCTTTTGCCAAGCCCGGATTCACCCGTAATCAGCACACCCAGCCCCAGAATATCCATGAACACGCCGTGCATGGA
The DNA here is from genome assembly GCA_038237415.1 of Burkholderiales bacterium. Taxonomy (GTDB): domain Bacteria; phylum Pseudomonadota; class Gammaproteobacteria; order Burkholderiales; family Burkholderiaceae_C; genus Allorhodoferax. The sequence goes on along the minus strand of JBBRYR010000052.1, from coordinate 1,468 downwards.
TGACCGGTCGGCAAAGTGTTTGGACAGATAAGCCCGCAACACATCAATCACAAATGCGGACGATTCACCCGTGGAGAACATGGGAATCTGCGCGCGCTCACACATCGACAGCAAAGCCTGGGGGGCCATTTGGCCGTCGGCCAGGATCAGCACAGGGGGCTCCAGGGTCACGATGCGGGAGATACGCCGAGCGCAGTCTTCCGGTGTGGCATTGATCAGATAGGCGATCTCGCGTTCACCGAGAATCTGCACGCGGTAAGGATGAATGTAGTTGAGGTAGCCAACCAAATCAGCGCCCGAGCGGGCCGCACGCACTGCGACTTCGTCGAAGCGGCGCTCTGAAGCACCCAAGCCTGCGACCCATTCCCAACGCAGACGGCCGCGAAACTCCTCAAACAGGACGTCGGCGCTGACAACGGTAGGTTTCACAACAAAGCCGCAAAAGGGTCTGGAGGTTCAGGTGGCTTGGGCAGATGACTGCCAGCCAGCAATCAAACCATGCAATTGCAATGCATCGGTAGTGCCCGTCAATTTCTCACGCAACGAGGCATCGCTCAACAATTCTGCTATTTCAGACAGAATTTCAAGGTGCTTTTGTGTGGCGGCTTCGGGGACTAAAAGAAAAATCATCAGGCTGACGGGCAGATCGTCCGGGGCGTCAAAACCGATAGGCTGCGCCAACTGGAACACTGCGGCCATGGGTGCGCGCAAGCCCTTGATACGACCGTGTGGTATCGCAACACCGTGGCCCAGTCCGGTAGACCCCAGGCGTTCACGGGAGAACAGGCTATCCGTGACCAGCGCACGGCTGAGCCCGTGCAAATTTTCGAAAAGAAGGCCCGCTTCTTCGAATGCCCGTTTTTTACTGGTGACGTCGACTTGCGCAAGCACTTGCGAAGGGGACAGGATACTTGCTAGTCTGTTCATGGTCTGGGGCAGATTATGCACATAAAAAAACCGCCCGTTTTGAGGGCGGTTTTCCAAAATACGATTCAAGGTCGGGGTTACATCAGGCGCTTGGGCGCATCGTGGTGGTGATTTTGCAGGCGGTCCTTGTGGCGTACCACCTGTCGATCCAGCTTGTCCACCAACTCGTCTACTGCCGCGTACAGATCCTCATGGGCGCTCTCGGCAAACAGGTCGCTGCCCTTGACGTGGATATTGCACTCCGCTCGTTGCCGTCGTTCCTTTTCCTTTTGATTTTCTACGGTGAGGAGTACTTTGACATCAACCACCTGGTCAAAATGTCGCATGATTCGATCTAGCTTGGTCGTCACATAACTGCGTAAGGCGGGGGTAACTTCAAGATGGTGACCGCTGATCGTCAAATTCATAAATAGCCTCCAGTTGCTCTCGGGGTTGAAAAAGCCTTCCGTGAAAACACAGTCAGCACACAAACCAAAAAATGTTCAGAAACTCGTCCCAATTGGTTTCACTATGCACCCTAAACCCGGCAATTGCAACGCCT
>JBBRYR010000051.1:0-21373 GCA_038237415.1 Burkholderiales bacterium | reverse complement strand
TGAACGATGCCCTGTTGCCCGATCTGGCCGACCAGTTGGACACGGCAGACGCCTGGAGCCAGAAGCTCTCGGGTGGCGAGCAGCAGCGACTGGCCATTGCCCGGGTGTTGTTGAAAAAACCGCGCTGGGTGTTTGCCGATGAAGCCACCAGCGCGTTGTACGAAGCCACTGAGGCTTCAGTGTACAAACGGCTGCTAGCCCTTGTGGAGTCTGCGCAAGGCGCTCTGATTTCCATAGCACACCGGCCCGGAGTGGCAGCTTTTCACAACCGGCGCTGGACCCTGCTGCCACAGCCCAAAGGTGCACCCGCGCGTTACCGGGTGGAGGACTGAAACTTCTCGTACCCGCGCGAGCGCAATTCGCACGCCGGGCAAGTGCCGCAACCATAGCCCCAGGCATGGCGGTTTTCCCGGTCGCCCAGATAGCAGGTGTGGGTGTGTTCCACGATCAGGTCGACCAGCGGCTGGCCGCCCAGTGTCTGTGCCATGGCCCAAGTGTCGGCCTTGTCGATCCACATCAGCGGGGTTTCGATCAGGAAGCGCTTATCCATGCCCAGCGACAGGGCCAGCTGCATGGCTTTCATGGTGTCGTCGCGGCAATCCGGGTAGCCCGAAAAATCGGTCTCGCACACCCCCGTGACCAGCACCTGCAGCCCCCGCCGGTAGGCTACTGCCGCCGCCAGGGTCAGAAACAGCAGATTGCGCCCCGGCACAAAGGTGTTGGGCAGGCCGGTGCTTTCCATCTGAAAAGCCGTTTGCCGGGTTAATGAGGTTTCGCTGACCGCGCCCAGCACCCCCAGGTCCAGCAAATGGTCTTCCCCTAGCCGGGAGGCCCATTGCGGAAACTGGCTGCGCAGCTCCTGCAACACCACCAGGCGGGCTTCCAGCTCCACGTTGTGGCGCTGGCGGTAGTCAAAGGCAATGGTTTCAACGCGCTCGTAGCGTTCAAGCGCATAGGCCAGGCAGGTGGTGGAATCCTGGCCACCGGAAAAAAGAACAAGGGCAGTCGTATGCATGAACATGATGGTAGACGATGGCCCGCCCGGCACAGAAGTCGCCCAAAGTCGCCACTGCAGTCGGCGCAGAGCAATCAGATGTTTTCGGGCTTCTTGACCTTGTTGGCGGTGTAGGTCAAGACCTCTTTGGCCAGGGTGCCTGGCATTTGGGACGACGTGGGAGGCGTGATGGGCGTCAACTGGTCCTTCACCTGTTCCAGCTGGATGGCGCTGGCACCCGCCGTCCACATGGTCTTGAGGTGGTCAATCAGCATCTGGTACACCGGCTTGCGTGGTGGTTCTTCCACCTTTTCGGTTACGGGCCGGTGAATGGTCCAGTCTTTTTGCGAGGTATCGGCTTCTGCGCCGCGTTTGGCGGGGTCGGCCACGCTGGTGTACAGCGCCTCGCCCTGGTTGGGTTTGCGCGCCGTGTTGACGAGATTGATGACGCTGGGAGCCGGCTCAAGCGGCGGACTCGCGCTGACGGGAGGGTTCACCGGCGCCACCGCAATGACTTTGTTGGCTCCAGACGAAGCCAAATCCGCGCCAGAAATGCGCAAATTAGGGTTTCGATCAATGGACGGCAACTGCATTTTGGTAAGCCTGAAGGCCCCTCCGGTGACTTTTATCTGTAGACGTACATTTCTTAACGGCAGATTTAGGGGGTTATTTAGGCCTATTTCAAAATTAATTGCAAAAAAGCGAAAATATTTTGCAGGTCAGCCCGTCCTGCCCCCTTTTGAAGCCGCCCCAACGCCTGGCCGGCTAGCTAGCTGGCTCGCCGGTCCGATGCACGCCTGCGGGGATGCCCAATGCTTTCCTCCCGGTCCGAGAACTTCTGACCGTACATCCTGCGATCCGCTTTTTTGAGCAGCGACTCCGCGTCTGTCCCGTCTTCAGGAAACAGGGCTTCCCCCACCGATCCACCAAAGTCAATGGCGTTGGGTGCTGCAATACCCAATGCCGTGAGTGGCTCTTTCAAACTGGCCTCAACTTCCTTGCGCACACGCTCCAGTCCTTCTTCGCTGTCCACCCGGTCCAGCAGAACAACGAACTCGTCTCCAGACAAGCGGGCGACAAAATCCCGGGAGCGGACGGCGCGCTGCAGTCGCTGGGCCACTTCAATCAGAACCCGATCACCCATTTCATGCCCGAAATGGTCGTTGATGTACTTGAAACGGTTCAAATCAATGAACAGCACAGCAAAACGGTCGTCCCCTCGCTGGTTTTCGGCTTCGCCGATCTTGTGCCGCAGGCGCAGCATGAAGGCATCCCGATTGGCCAAACTGGTCAGCCCGTCTGTCTGAAGGCGCCGCTGCATCGTCTCAAAGCTTTGCGCAAGTTGCCCGATTTCATCGGCCCGCTTGATGCCGACTGGCCAGTTGAGTTGCCCCTCACCAACGCGCAATGCGGCATCTGACAGACGTTTGAGATCGCCAGCGACCCAGTTCAGAATGCGCGTCCCCAGTGCAATGGCCACCACAATGGCCAGCACGCTCAATATCGCCGAGCGCAATACGTTTTCGGTCACTCCCGACATGAAATCACTGCGGGGCGAAGCCACCACCGTAATCCACTCCAGTCCGGCATCGTCTCTCAGCCGGTCGTAGGCAGCGTGAATGACCTGACCGTCCGGGCCCTCAAAACTGAAGGTCTGTGCGCTGGCCCTGGTATCGGTTTGGGCCAGGCGCTTGTGAACCTCTTCATAAGTAGCTGCAATGAGGGGGTTGCCACTTTCCTTCGCGCTGATTCGGCTCTTGGTGCCACCCGGCAGCATTTTGATATTGGGGCTGGCCGATGAGGCGATCAAATCCCCATCGGGCTCCACGATGAACGCCAGCCCATGCTGAGAAACCGGTATTTTGGAAACAAAGTTGTTCAGGGCACGCAAAGAGACGTCCGTTGCCACTACCCCTTCAAATTCACCCTGTGCGCCCAAAACCCGTCGCGCGCGCGTAGCAACGAGGTCCCCCGACCCAAAGTCAATATAAACCGAGGTCCAGGTGTGCGCACTCTGGTTTGCTCCGGCCTCGTACCATGGGCGCTTTCGTGGATCAAACAACTTTGCCTCACGAGAACTGAAGTTCAGGTTACCGTCGATTCCAGTGAACCGGTAGAAGGTGCGCAACTCATCGGGTTTGAGTTTGATACGCAGTTCGCCTTCGGTACGGGAATACCGGTACAGCCCAATTCCCTGACCCAGACGATTACCAAAGTAGACGTAGTTATTCGGGTCCAGGTGCAATGAAGTCGCAATCCAGAAGCGGGTACGGAGACTGTCAAGCTCGGCATCAATGGACGGTGCCACCGGCATTCCGTCCGGGAACGCAGCCTCCAGAACAGCGCCTGAACCCACCACATGGCGATCGACGGCCTGGCCGATACGGCCTACCGTTTCAAGGAGCAAGTGGGAAGCGACTGAATCCACTGCGCGGCTGCCCGTCAGGTAAGAAAGCCCCACAATTGTCAGCGCCAGCACCAGAACCAGCACGACGTAGGGAATCGTCAGAACCTGGCGCAAGGACAAACGGAAGTTTTCTTGTTTCAGCATGCAAGCATTTCCAATCCAACGTGTGAAAGCCGTCTCTGCGATGCTTCGCACGAGTTGTCTCACCGCTGATCTTCTTGATTCTTGGCAGCGTAACGGCGAAGAAATTATAGGTGGCAGCCCCATTAAAGCCGCACAAAAAGAGTGTCATGCCTGTGACGTCTGCGCCACATCGGCACGCAATCCGGCTGAAGCTTTTGAACAAACTGACATGGTCATCAAGGTCAATGAACCTCAACCCCACGTTATCGTTGAAGCGATTGCGAAAGCGCCTGGGTATGAATGGCTGAATGCCGACGCGGTTCTGCACAGACGCACGCTTAGGCTACGCGCTGCCGTTGCAATTCACAAGGCACATGCAAGTGTGCGACGGTGATCAAACATCACTCGTACGCGACTGGGCTCGATTCCCCGCTTCACCGTCATTCCGGATCGCAAAGTATCTCTGCGCAACGGTTGCATCAGCACCCCGCCATCTTCACGACGGACGCTGGCCACAATGGGCGTATGGGCCTTTTTTCCACGCTCGATTACCACAGCGGTCTCACCATTTGCCAGCTCAACAAAAGTGCCTGGTGGATACAGTCCGACGACTCTCAGCAATGTGGCGCCAGTGCTGTCCGGGTGCCCACCTGCGCCAAGGCACGCGTCACGGGCGGCCATTGCGGGCGTAATGGACGCGCGTGATCCCCGGCTGCTCAGTTTTGCCGTGTAAACATCCACACGCCTTAGCAACTCGGCCAGACGAGGCCCCGCGCCCGCGGCATCGCCCGAATCTGATTCATGAATCTTGTGGTGATGTTGCACCACATAAAGCCACACAGGTTCAACGACACCCGCTTTGGTCAGCAAGTCGGCGCTTGCGTCGGCATGGGCGCCCACCAATTCGCGTTGCCCCTCTGACAAGGCGGTGCTCTGCTTGGCAAGCGAATCCTGCAGCGCAGTCATGCTCACATTCATACTGAGTGCCGCCAGAGCAAGCGACTGTCTTTCCTCTTCCGGCCATTCCATCCATTCAGCCGCCAGTTCTGCAATAACCTGGCAGATCATTGCGTGCTGGGCACTGTAATGATCGAGGCCCCGCCCATTGGCTTGAATCAACACGTAAAGCGCCATATCAGCGTTGCGCCGGGCCAGTGTGCGAACGCTGAGCGTCAAATCGGTTAAACGCCCCACCCACGCACTGTCGATCACACTTTCCCGCAACAGTCGCGCAGCCCTGGCCATTAATTGGTCCCATTCCTCCAGCCCCTCGGCAACAGGCAAAGGCCGCAAGCTGACGTCAGACGTGGCAACCAGCGATGCCAAATCGTGCTGATCCGAGTCGCCTTGGGCCTTACCGTCGACCGGCTCGGGGGGTTCTATCTCGCTCATAGGTTGTTGGTTTGTTTTCGGGCACAGCCGCCCGCGTAATAGTATTGTCCAGTGATTTACTGACCTTTGATTGACATCTTCCAAGGAAAACCATGATCCACGTCATCGCCGTGATTACCGCGCAACCCGGCCAACGCAGCAAAATTCTGGACGCCTTCAACACCCTAACGGGCGCTGTGCATGCTGAAGCGGGTTGCCTCGAATACACCGCGACGGTCGACGCCCAGGGCATGCCACCATCCACCGGCAGCGTGGGTTCAGACACCTTTGTGGTGGTCGAAAAATGGGCAAGCCTCGCAGCCTTGCAGGCACATGGCGTCGCACCCCACATGCAGGCCTTCTCGGCACAGGTCAAAGACTGGCTTGTCTCAGTCGTGGTGCACGTGCTGGAACCCGTAGCCTGAACCCAGTAACCTGCCTGATCACTTGATCAGGGAGTGTTCGCAATGCTCCCACGGGAGAACCTGGCACCCGCAGAGCAACTGAATGTCCTTCGGGCCTGTCAGCACGCCATGCCCGGCGCTCGGCTTTGCACTGGTGGTGATCTTTTCTGCAGTGGCCGACTGCACCTCCGGCATCCAGTCGGAAAATACGTCCACACACTCCGGATCGACGACATACCAAATCTTTCGGGTCGCATCCCAACGCGCGCCCAGTTCCTTGGCCGCATCTTTTTGGGCAAATGGCACTTTCAGGTTAATTCGCATGGGCTACTGACCTCCTTGACGCCCTGGACTTTGGTGTGGCAAGTGCAGGCTTCAGTTGCTGTTCGGTCAAATTCTTGTGCCCGACGACCGCAAAAATAGCTTCAAAATTCGCACTGTCTTTGAGGTAATCCTGGGCACTGCGTCCAACCATGTCCTGCGCAACCACGTCGACACCGGCGTCCATCAAGGCGGACACGATGGCGAGATCACCTTTCTCACACGCCACCATCAGCGCAGTCCGGTCCAGGGTGTCTTTGGCGTTAAGCCATTCCATCGCGCCGCCCCCCATGGAGCACCACTGGGCAATGATCCAGACAGCAATTTCGGCATGACCCATCCTGCAAGCAACCATCAAGGGCGTCTGGGATGCATGATTCCTGCAGGTTAAAGAAGCCCCATTGGCAATCAACTCCTGCATTCGCGCCAGATCTCCGGCAAAGATGGCAAGCATCAATTTTTCATTGATCTCGTTTTGGGCTTTGGAAACACCTGCCGTGCTCTTCTTTGCTGGAATCTCTTCACCGGCTTCGGGTACTGCATTCAACTCTGTCACGCGTTGTTCCTTGATGGGCGATCACTGATCATGCAATTATCCGTTTGATTCCCTATCCGGTTCTCGTCAGAACTGGAGTTCAGAGAATGGCGCGCGCAAATAAAGTATGCATATTTGAGAAATCTCAATAAGAAATCCTCAGCGGTGACTATATTGAAAACGTGTCTTTTGTGGATCGCGACAGCAGGTCCTGAGAGGCGCAGAGCTGGGGGGTTCAATGATCTGGACTGAGTCTTGATGTTCAACATCGGGACGGAGGGGAACGTCCCCAGACGTGTCAGCGTGACGACCTGGCCCGGGGTTCCCACCACAACCGCCAGCCCCTGAAAAGGCTGGCGGGTCTATTTCAGGGCTGGCTACCGCAGGAGCTTGGTCGCCAGAGATCACATTGGCTAATGTTCAAAGGGCAAGACATGAAACATCACCACGCCGCAATTCAATCCGAGCCAGACGTTGCGCCAAGCAAGAAACGCTCGTCTTCGGCATCAAAGGGCGGCAAAGCAGCGAGCCGAGACGACAATCAGTCCGTCGATTGGCGGATTGAAATGGTTCGACAAGCCGCGTATTCGTTCTACGAGGCACGCAATTTTCAAGACGGACATGAACTGGATGACTGGCTGCAAGCCGAAGCACACGTTGACCAGAAGTTGAACGATTCAGCGACGGCGACGCAAAAGCACTGAGTACACCCATTATTTTTTATCGCAACTACCGGAAGACTGCCCCATAGGTCACGGGCCGCACCTTCCTAGCGGTGAGTTGGCTCGCCATGGGGTGCGCTGGATTGATGAGGGCAATGGACTCCTCTGGCACGATGACCGAGGGCACGCACAGCAGCAGGCTGCTCTGGCGCGACAGCCACTGTGCTCCCACCTCGACACTGGTCAAACCGGCAGGTATGGCCGACCACCCGACCGGAAGTTGGGCCACGGAAATGTCCTGACGCTTCGCCCACAGGGCTTCAGGCACGTCAATGGCAACCAGGAAGCGGTTCATGGGCAAGCCCAGCGAATTGATGTGGGCAGCGGTCTCCAGCATGGCCAAGGCTGCCCTGGGTGCTGCATACACCACCGGTTGGCCAGGGCCGTTCCACCGACCCGGGCTGATGGCCGCGCCTTTGCCGCTAAGGTCCTGGGCTGTGAGTATCCGTGTTTCAGTAGCGATACGCCACAGCCTCACAGGTAGGCCCCGCTTTCCATGGCACCCAGCACCTGGTGAACCATTTGGGTACCGGTTTCGGTATCCAGCAGATCCGCGGGGCGCAGGCCGCCCAGTGCAGGCTGGGGCACCTCCAGCCACTGGCCCAACCAGTGTGCGGCATCGAACCCCTCAGCCTGATCGCTGGTGCTGTTGTCCACCATGCGCTGCGCTTGCGCCAGCAACTTGACCATTTTGATCGTGGCCTGCCCCTCGCGACCCTTGAGCGGCGCTTTGGACTTGATTTTGCTGGCCAGCGTGGAGCGCGGAAACTTGAAGATCTCAACCATGCGGGCGGACGACAGGCCCATTTCGGCCCGCAGGTCATTGAACAACCGGGGAGATACCCCCTGCCTTTCCAGTTCCACCAGCGTGAGGGGCGAGGCACGGGCAACATCGGCCGTGAATGATCGGATGGCCCCCTTACCCGGGTGATACGTCAAACCCTTGGGTGTGCTTGCTGCAGTTATCGTGGCCATGGTGGCAACCCTAAAAAGTCTTGAATTGGACAGATATTAGTCTAATTCTGGACTTGCGCATAGCGAGGGCGCTTGCGCGGGTTGCGGCGCAAGCTAGGTAATTTTAAAAACAGTGCGAATGGTTTTGGAGCCCGCTTTTTCCTCGTAAGCGGCCCATTGCTTGATGCCCTTGACCAGCACCTGCGTGCTCACATCTTTCACCGCCTTCTTGGCCTTGAGTTGGGCCGTGAGCCAGTCCTGGATATGTGCAAAGTGCGCCCCCTCTTTCCCGGTAGGAATCAGCATTTCTTTGCCTGCCAAGCTTCCAGCGGAGGTAACGATAAGTTCGGTTGCGGGCATTTTTTGAGTTTGAGAGTGGGGGCACCTGCGCCAGCAGCCTATCGTATCCGGCGTTTCAGGTACGTCGGAAGAATGAGAGCGAGTGCATTAGCGAGTATTTTTCCAAGGAAGCATGGATGAGAGCACGCCATCTTTGAGCACCAGGTGATGGAAGATGGCGGCAGCGGCATGCAGACCCGCGAACCACATGATGGCGTCGCCCAGGAATGTATGCACGTCGCCCCAGTCCGCCATTTTTGCGATGCCGGATTTAGCAATTAGGGGCATCTGATCAAAGCGGACACCACCCAGCAGCGTCAGCGGATGTCCCTCGCTGCCCAAGGCCAGAAGCGCAGTCATAGGCAGCGCAAGCATCAGCCCCCACAGTGCGATGTGCATCAGTTTGCCCATTGCTTGCATCCACCCGGCCATCTGGAACGCCGGCGCGGCTGGCCGTACCGATACCCAAATGAGGCGCAACACGGTCAACGCAAAGACCAGTAACCCCAGGGATTCGTGCCAAACGATATCGCTTTGCGTGGCGGGGTCTACCCCGTCGCGCATGAGCCGGCCAAAACCACCCGGTCCGAGGATGAAGGCGATGGTCACCACAATGGCCGTGACCCAGTGAAATGCCCGGCTAAGAAAGTCGTATTGGGGTGCAGACCGCAGATTCATATATTTCCCTATAAAGTTGAAGGGATTATGGAGCGCGTTTGTTAACGATTTATGAAGGCAAGCGTATCAGCTGCGACTGGAGGATGCACCGGGTCGAGGGAAGCTTCCAATCACTCTGGTCTCAAAGAACGGCGAGAATGGCAGAAATGCAAAAACCATCCCGTTTTCAAGCGTCGGCTCGCTGCTGGCTTGTTCCCGCATCGCTGGCAATCTTCGCGGTTGCGGGTTGCGCCTCCGCACCATCCATCTCGCCCAAGGTATCGGCTCCATCAACTGCCGGAACCCACACGGCGCAAGCCGGATCCGACGACGCAGAACACAGCCAGAAGTTTGCCCGATGGGTCGACGCGTTCAGCAGAAATGCGCTCGCAGCCGGCATCGACGAGGCCACGCTCCACGTTGCATTCGACAATGTCCGCTTCGTCCCGCGTGTCATCGAGTTGGATCGATCGCAGCCCGAGTTCACACGCAACGTATGGGACTATCTCGACAACGCGCTGTCGACGCAACGAATCGCCCGTGGGCAGGACAAGCTGCTGCAACTGCGTCCTGACGTCGATGCCATTGCTGCGCGCTACGGCGTCCCCGCAGAAGTCCTCGTCGCGATCTGGGGCATGGAGAGCAATTACGGCAGCAATGTCGGCGACATCCCGACCATCGACGCCCTGGCGACGCTTGGTTTCGAAGGCCGACGCGAGGAATGGGCGCGTGGCCAATTGCTCGCTGCGTTGAAAATCCTGCAGAACCGCGACATCGACCGCGAACAGATGATCGGTTCGTGGGCCGGTGCGATGGGCCAGACGCAGTTCCTGCCATCCAACTTTCTGGCCTATGCGGTCGACGCCGATGGCGATGGCCGACGCGACATCTGGGGCAGCGTCGCCGATGTGATGGCGTCGACCGCAAACTTTCTTTCAAAGTCGGGATGGCAGGCTGGCCAGCCCTGGGGGCTTGAGGTACTCTTGCCGCCGGGTTTTGACTATGCACGCGCCGACACCGACATTCGACAACCGGCTTCGGCATGGACAAACGAGGGGGTGCAGTCGATGGACCGCGCGCCGTTGCCAGCGCTGGCCGACAGTTCTATCCTGCTTCCTGCCGGCGCGCGTGGGCCAGCCTTCCTGGTCGGCCCCAACTTCCGAACGATCCTGCGCTACAACAATTCGACCAGCTATGCGCTCGCCGTCGGCCTGCTGTCGCAACGGCTGGCCAACGGCCCCGCGGTGCAAACAACTTGGCCGCGCGATTTGCAGGCACTGACGCGCAGCCAGTTACTGGCGCTGCAGGCGGCGCTGAACGCCCGCGGCTTCGACAGCGGTACGCCCGACGGCATGATGGGTCCGGCCACGCAGCGCGGCGTTCGCCAATACCAGCGCAGCCTGGGCTTGCCAGCGGACGGCTATCCGACCTTGGATCTTCTGCAGCGCCTGCAGTGACGGGATGACGCCACGCTGGCGACGTGGGAACCACCCCACCGACTGCTGTGGACCCACAGCGGAAGCTCCGCAGTGGATATGACAGCCCGTAAAATGCCCCTAAAACGTAACTTTTGACCAGAATCGCTATCATTTACCAATGCGCCGCCTTGTCCTTGTTCTTCTAATTGCCTTGTTGCCCCTGCGCATCTGGGCAGGAGATAGCATGGCGCTCCAGATGGCAGCCGCTGAGGTCTCTCATGCTGCTGGTGTGTCAGTTACTGCGGCGACCTCAGCGATGCCTGCAGACTGTCCCATGATGGCAATGCTGTTGGATAAAAGTGATGCCCCCCAAGGAACGGCCGCCAAGATGAACGGCGTCTGCCACGCGTGCTACTTGTGCATGGCCATTGCGACACCGGAATCACAGATTGCCTTGCATATTCCGCAGCTGCTGCAATCCCCGCAAATGCTGCCAATGTCGGACTTCGCCAATGCAGTGCTGGCAAGCGACATCAAGCCCCCCATTTCCCACTCCTGACAGTAGTAGTCCGTCTGCATATCGCAGGCGGTTCGTGTGAGCCTTCGGGTTCATCTGTTTGGAGAAAATATGAAACATTGGATATGGGCGCTGGCCCTTGTCAGCGCAGGTTCGGTTTGGGCGGCCCCAGAATGGGTGCGAGGGATTGTTGTCAAAGTCGAGCCTGAGAAGACACGCATCACCATCAAACATCAACCTATAGAGACCATTGGCATGGCTGCCATGACCATGCCCTTCAGGGTGGTGGATGGTGTGTCACTGAATGCAGTCAAACCTGGTGACAAGGTGCGCTTTACAGTGCAGGAACTCGACGACCATTTGAAAATCACCGCTCTGGAGCCAGCCAAATGAGGGCCCGGCTAAAACGCGCCTTTGCGGCCGCGGTATTTGGTCTGACATCACTGACTGTTGTAGCCGCACCAATGGGCTTCAAGGATAGCTGGATGAGCATGGGTGACTTCAGCCCCAACTGGCAGGAGGGCCTGTTCAACTACGCATTGACGCCACGAGATGCGGTAGGCGGCTCCGCGGTCTACATGCGTTCTGACGACGAGAAGCGCACACGCAATCTGGTTGAAGCCGATTACACACGCCTGCTCAAACGCTGGAACCTGCCGGATGCCCAGGCTAACGTATGGTTTATCGGAGGCCTTGGGTCCATTACAGGAAATGACTTCTCCGGCGCCAAAACAATCGCCACGCCTGGAATTCAGGTCGACTACGAAACAAGGCGGGTGTACGCCTCTGTTTTGGGTCGGCTATACCGGGCAGAAGGCATTAACCACGACTACATTGCTACGCGCCTGGGCTTCTCGTTCTACGAGGTCGACTACGACGAGCTGCAACCGTGGTTTGTTGTGGAAGCACGCCGCATGAATGACTTGTCCGACAAAACCGAGGTAACGCCAATGCTGCGCCTCATTCACAACCGCTACTTTGTTGAGCTGGGAGTCAACAACTCAGCCCAAGGTCGCGTGAATTTTATGTATATCTTTTAGGAGCTTCTCATGAAAAAAATTGCTATCACTCTCGCGCTGGCCATCGCAGCTCTGCCCGCTTTCGCAACCACCAGTATCAAGGCCACTGTCAACGGCATGGTCTGTGCGTTCTGCGCTCAGGGTATTGAAAAACGCATCTCGAAGATGGACGCCACCAAGGCGGTCTTTGTAGACCTCAAGCAAAAAACAGTTGCCGTGGAAGCCAAGGACGGCATGGCTCTTGATGAAAAAGCCATCGCCGCAGAAATCACGGATTCTGGATACGACGTCGTCAAGCTGGAAATAGTGCAGATGTCAGTGGCTGACATTGCAGCGCAGATGAAGAGCCGCAAATGAGTGACGACGGCCTGATTGAATCGCGCAGCGGGTTTTGGACATCTGTGCTCAGCTTATTTGCAAGTTCCAGCACCCTGGTTTGCTGCGCCATCCCGGCACTACTGGTGGCACTCGGTGCGGGGGCGGCGCTGTCGTCCCTCGTCTCGGTCTTTCCGCAAGTTGTTTGGCTGAGTGAGCACAAGGAAGCCATATTTATCTTTGCAGGTCTCATGACCCTAGCGGGTGGTGTCATGCAATGGCGAAACCGGACCGCGCCTTGTCCGACCGACCCCGCGTTGCGGGACGCATGCATTCGAACTCGAAAGACCTCGTCAGTGGTCTACGGTATCAGCGTATTGCTTTACCTGGTGGGCGGGTGGTTCGCCTTTGTGCAGCCGTGGCTGGCTGAATAAACGGTTAGGAGCGAGGGTGACGATCCGATTTTGGTCGGATCCATCCAACTGCTCTACCCGTTTGCGGGTGCTCGTCGCCGCAATGTCTAAGACTGCAAAGCTGCGGTGTCAGTCAGGCCGTTGCACTGCGTGGGGCTTCTTTGCTGACACTTGTAGATTCTTAGAAAAGTGGCAAATAGCCGAAATGGAAATTCGATGGATTTTGCAAGGCCATGCTTGGCGTGTTGCTGAACTCCATCAATAGTCCAAGGCGTTAGATCGGTAGTAGGCGGCATTGAGGTATCGCCCAACCTCCGCAATGTCTTCATTGCTCCAGCGAAGACCCGAAACTTCCATCCAGCGGCGTATTTCTGACTGCAAGCTTTTCCGGTCGGTGACGAGTTTCTTGTCACGCCAATGCACTTCGTCGCTGTGGCAAGCAATGCAATGTGTTCGGTAGAGCAACTCGCCACGTGTAGCGTCGGGCATTGGCTGTGTTTCAGCATGAGCAAAGCCGCCGAGCGAAATGAACAGGACAACGATTTTCCATCTTCGAAGCATGCTCTCTCCTTTAGGACCTGCCATCAAATTCAGTGTATTCCTCAAAGGGCTCTTTCGCAACCGTCATGGCCGGTTCACTGTTTATGCAAATATTCCGCGCAATTGCAGTCGTAAACGCACTTACGTCACAGACAGATCAACCGACTTTCCCCCGCTTAAATATATTTCTTGCTGACGCGGTTTTTCAGAAGTCCGGTTGTGTTTCATTTCCACATGTAGCGGCACTTGTTCCCGTGTAAATGTATCGGCCTAGCGCGGCTAGCATTGCAGCCAGTTTTTTGTCTGCTGGGTAACCCAAGGCTTCAAACTTCTCCCCGCACTTGATTTTCACCAAAAGCTTGGTGACTTCCGATCAAAATAAACTGCAGGGGCGTTTTTTTAGCTGATAGCATTTTCATCGGCAAATCCATGTGGGGGCGCTGTGGCACGAGTTGAATTGATCTATCTCAATGAGCGTAAGATCACATTTCAATCGGCTATCCGCGCAACACCGCTCTGCCATCTCAAGCCCTTAAACACACCGATTCGTGACGCCAGACGCTGATTCGTGACGATGCAAAACTCCCACTCCCTCGAGGATTTTTCGATGCACGTCCTGCGACTGCAAGAGGACTCGCCGGTGCTTATCGGTTTGTATGACCCGAATGAGGTATTGCGCTATGCCAATAAGGCTTTTCGCAAAGCCTACGGCATCGGGTCTTACGAGGTAATTTCGTGGGACGATATTCTGCGGCGCAACTATGCCGAAAAAGTAGGCTCGAAAATCGAAACGGATGATTTTGAAGCCTGGTTGGCCTCGGTCCGATCTCGGCGCGGCAAGCAGGCATATAGAAGTTTTGAGGTCGATCTCTGCGATGGACGTTGGTTCTTGATGACGCAGACCCAGGACGAGCAAGGTTGGATGCTGGTGATGTCCAGCGACATATCCGGCTTGCGCTCGGGGGAGCGGGGCTTGCGGGTAGAGCGTGACGCAGCATTGCTCGCTGCGCTCACCGATTCACTGACCGGCATCAGTAACAGGGTGCATATCCTGCAACTTCTTGAAGAGCAGGTCAAACTTGTCAATCTGGGTCGCAAACTCGGCGTGCTGGTATTGATGGACCTAGACTTTTTCAAGAAAGTCAACGATACCTACGGACATAGAAGCGGGGATGAAGTGTTAAAGCATTTCGCCAGCGTCGTGTGCAGCACGCTGCGCCGCGTTGACGGTTTTGGCCGAGTCGGGGGTGAAGAGTTCTTACTGCTGCTGCCAGAGACTGACAGATCCCAGGCCGAGGCTATCGTGCAACGCATCCTGAAATTATTGGCACAGGGGAGACCCTTGCCAGAGCATCCGGAATTCAGCTACACCTGTTCGGCCGGTTTGGTATTGCTAAGTCAGGGGATGAGCGCAGACATGGCTTACCAAAGGGCCGACCAATCGCTTTACGAAGCCAAACGGGGAGGCAGAAATCGGGCAGTTTGGGCGACGTAGTCGAGGGAAAGCGGGCAGACAAACTAAATGAGGGGATGCGGCGTAAAACTTGGACTGGCTTATGCCGTAAGTCCGAGGCTCTCTCGGTATTCAAGGGGACTGAGTGAGCCAAGAGAGATTCTCATCCTCATTTCGCTATACCAGCGAATGTAAGTGTCAATGACCTGCATGAACTGGTCAATGGTTGTAGCCTGCCAGTCTCGAGAATTGAACAGCTCCGTTTTCAGCCGTCCAAAGAAGCCGTCGCAGGCTGCGTTATCAGGAGAGCATCCTTTGCGCGACATCGAGCGAATCAGCTTCACATCGCGTATCCGAGTGTGCCACCCAGGCAAGCGATAGTGTTCACCAGATCAGGGTCTGTACGCGTGCCGATTGTCCAGCTGATAACCAGCCCATCGAAGCAGTCGATCATGGGCGATAGATACACCTTGCCAGCTGGGATTTGGAACTCCGTGATGTCCGTGAGCCACTTCTCATTTGGGGCTACAGCGTGGAAGTCGCGGTTGATGAGATTCTCTGGCGCTGAGCTGATTTCTCCCAAGTAGGAGCCGTAGCTGTGTGCGCTTTTCCAGATTCGAAAACACGCGCCGGGGCCGTTGGAGTCGCGTTGTGGGAGGGTGCTTCTCTCGCTTGCCATGAAGCTGAGTAGCAAAGAATAGGTCCAAAGTTCAGGGAAGCAGCACGCTGCTAACCGTTGCCGTTTGTTGGGCCACTTTTTGAAATCTGCCATGCCCGCAGGTCTTGCAAATGAGTTTGTTGCTGACGCGCGCGGTCCAGCGCTTCGGGTTCCAATGTGGCCACAATGAAATCCGGGCTTCGCCCGGCCTGGGATAGCACGACACCGTCCGCACCACAGATCAAGCTTTGCCCGTTGTAGACCAAAGGACCTTCGGTCCCAGCGAAATTGGCATAGGCCAATGCGATTTGATTTTCAAAGGCCCGCACGGGCACTAAACGCTGCGGCACAAAATCATTTGGCTCCATATTGGCCGTTGGCACCAGCAACAAATCCGCGCCAGCCAGCGCAGCAAGACGCGGCGCTTCAGGAAACTCCACGTCATAGCAAATCATCAATCCAATGTGCCAGCCCCGCAGCTCGGCCAGCGCGGCGCTAGCAGGTGCGGGGTTGAATTGCTGCGCGTCCAGCTCGCCGTACAGATGGCTTTTGCGGTAATTCAACCTCACCTGACCTTGGGCACTCACCCATTGCGCGGCGTTGTACACCGCCCCTTCATCGCTGCGTTCAGGGTAGCCATAGACGATGTCCATAGCGGTCTGCTGCGCAATCTGCGCTACTGCAGCGGCGTAGCTCCGCTCCTGGGCTGGGTCGGCCGAGCGAGCCAGTGACTGCACCGCTGCAGCGCCAATGGCGTAGCCGGTGAGAAACATTTCCGGACAGACCAACAGTTGCGCGCCTTGGGCTCGGGCGCGTTGGGCTGCGTCATGCAGGCGCTGCAAATTGCCGGCCACATCCAGCGGCTGCGGCGCACACTGGTACAAGGCGATAGTGAGGGACAGACGTGGCATGGTGATGGGTTGGTTTGTGGGTACGATTATTCTGGCAACTCAATCGGCCCCAAGGTAGCAAACATATCCCCAGGCCCTGGATTATCTGCATGGCAGGCGCCGCCGAAATGATGCAGGATGCCCCAGACGGCGTTGAGCGCAGTCTGCACTGCGCCCTCGACCCAGGCGGGGGTGAATGACACATCGTCGCCCGCTATGAAAATGCCTCGCTGCTCAGCGGGCATCGTGTCTTGCATGAAGTGCGCGTACATGCGCTGGTTGTAGCGGTAATGCCCGGGTAATGCGCCTTTAAATGCGCCCAGAAAATACGGGTCCGCCTCCCATGACACGCAGATAGGGTTGCCCACGATGTGGCTGGCAATGTCTACCTTGGGATAAATTTTTTGCAAGGCCCCCAGCGCCAATTGCACGCGCTTTTCGACCGGCTGGGGCAGCATTTTGAGCGCGTCGCCCATCCAGGCGTAGGACAAGCAGATCACCCCCGGCTTGCCCGGCCCGTTGTCAAACAGATAGGTGCCCCTGGTCAGGCGGTCGGTCAGCGTCATGCTCATGACGTCACGGCCCGTTTCCGGGTCGGTGTCTTTCCAAAAAGGGCGATCCACCATGACAAAGGTTTTGCTCGATTGCATGTAACGGGTGCGGTCCAGGGCCATCCACATCTTGTGGGAGAACAGGCTTTCTTCGCACGTGATCTGTGTACTCAGTAGCCAGCTTTGGCAAGTGACCAGAACGGCACCGTAGTGTTGAGTTTGTCCCCAGCTGTCAGTGACAGCGATGCGACCGTCGGCTGCACGCGCAATGGCGGAAACACCGGCCCGGGTGGCACCGCCGTGCAAACTGCACACGCTGGTGCCTGCAGGCCAATGGGCCAACTGGGCCGGGGCTTGTGTCCACAACGCCAGCGGAACCTGGTCAGCACCACCAACGATCAGATGTTGATGGTCGTCACACTCGGTCATCACCACACGCAAAATTTCCAGCATGGAATTGGGAAAGTCCGAGTCCCAGCCGCCCGTGCCAAAGCCGACCTGGCCAAACACTTCGCGATGTTTGAAGGAGAGCGCTGAAAACGCTTGAGAGCTGGCCACAAAGTCGTAAAAGGTCCGGTCATCCCATTGCGTCACCAACGTGTTCCAAATCGCTTTGAGCGCTTGGGGGTCGCGTGCCCGAATGGCAGTTTGCATGGCGGAAAACTGCGCGTCTTGTTCTAAAGCTTGCGCCCACGCTTGGGCCACTTCTTGAAAAAGCGGCGGTAAATCGGCCAAACTGCGGGCGTAGAAGGTTTCGCCTTCGAGATCGATCACGGTGCTGCCCGCGGCGGCAGTGAGCGGATTGGGAAAGGGCTGGGTTTGCAGGCCCATGCGGTGCACATAGTGATAGAAGGCGGTGGACGACTGTGGAAAGCGCATGCCGCCCAACTCTGCAACCACGCCCTGCCCGCCCTCAAAGCGCTGCGAGCGCAGACGTCCACCCATCTTGGAGGCTTCATACAGCACTGGCTTGAGCCCCAGCCGCATCAGCTCATAGGCGGCCACCATGCCCGCCATGCCCGCGCCAACAATGGCCACCTCCTGCCCGAGGGCGCTGGTCGGTAGCTGACCCAAGCCGCTGGGGTGGGCAATCCAATCATCAAACGCAAACGGAAAATCGGGGCCAAACAGGGTGATGGGCCTAGCGGCGGGTGCTGCGGGTAAGGTGGGGCTGAGTGCAGCGTGAGTGGGGTTCATACAAGTCCTATCAAAGCAGTGCGGACATTGTCTGAATATTGGGTGACGAAAGCTATTGTGAAATCGTCATAATGACTGGAAAAAACATTCACTATGACGAAATCTACATCTAAAACGTCAATTTCAACCCCAGCCTCTGCCGATAGTCCCGTGTCCGCCCCCTTGCCAGGCCCGCGCGATGCGCTGGACCGTCAGTTGATTGCCTTGCTGCAAACCAATGCCCGCAGCAGCACCGCGCTGCTAGCGCGTAAGTTGGGTGTGGCACGCACGACCGTGGTGGCGCGCTTGGCGCGGCTGGAGGCGGACGGTGTCATCCTTGGTTATGCAGTTCGCTTGGGGGCGGAGGCTTTGGACCGCGGGGTGCAGGCCTACGTGGGTATCAGCATCAGCCCCAAAGCGCAGCGTGAAGTCATCCGCCGCCTGAGCCAATTGCCCGAACTCAGCCGTCTGGCTTCAGTGAGCGGCGGCTTTGATCTGTTCGCCCTGATCAGCGCCCCGACCACGAGCAAGCTCAACGCCATCCTGGATGAAATAGGAGAATTGGAAGGGGTCATCAAAACCAACACCTTCGTGGTGTTGGCCCTGCGGGTAGACCGCTAGCATGGAAGCCCCCGATCTATCGCGTTTTTACGACTTAAATTGCGCGGAACACCAGACAATAAAGAGACATTACTCCACTGTCACACTTTTGGCCAGATTCCGCGGCTTGTCCACATCGGTTCCGCGTGCGCAGGCGGTGTGATACGCCAGCAGCTGCAGCGGCACCACATGCAGCAGTGGCGACAGTGCACCGTAGTGTTCTGGCATGCGAATCACATGCATGCCGTCGCCGTTTTCAATGCGCGTGTCGGCGTCGGCCAGCACATACAGCACGCCGCCACGGGCGCGCACTTCATGCAGGTTGCTCTTGAGCTTTTCCAACAGCGCGTCGTTGGGCGCCACCGTCACCACGGGCATCTCGCTGGTGACCAGCGCCAGCGGGCCGTGCTTGAGCTCGCCAGCGGGGTAGGCCTCGGCATGGATGTAGGTTATTTCCTTGAGCTTCAAGGCGCCTTCCATGGCAATGGGGTAATGCATGCCACGGCCCAGAAACAGCGCATTTTCCTTCTTCGCAAAGTCTTCCGACCAGCTGATGATTTGCGGCTCCAGCGCCAACACGGCCTGCAATGCCGAGGGCAGGTGGCGCATGGCCTTGAGGTGTTCCTGTTCGGCGGCTTCGGTCAAATGTCCCTTGGCCTGCGCCAGTGCCAGCGTGAGCAAAAACAGCCCGGCCAGCTGGGTGGTAAAGGCTTTGGTCGACGCCACACCAATCTCGACGCCCGCACGGGTCACATAGGCCAGGCTGCACTCGCGCACCATGGCGCTGGTGGCCACATTGCAGATGGTCAGCGTGTGCTTCATGCCCAGGCTTTGGGCGTGGCGCAGGGCGGCCAGGGTGTCGGCCGTTTCACCCGACTGGGTGATGGTGACCACCAGCGTTTTGGGATTGGGCACGGAGTCGCGGTAGCGGTATTCGCTGGCCACTTCCACCTGTGTGGGAACCTTGGCGATGCTCTCCAGCCAGTACTTGGCGGTGCAACCACTGTAGTAGCTGGTGCCGCAGGCCAGTATGAGCACGTTGTCGATTTCGGCAAACACCTTGTGGGCGTTGGCGCCGGGCGCATGGTTCATTTGCTGGTCAAACAGCTCGGGCACGATGCCGTCCACGCCTTCGAGCGTGTCGGCAATGGCGCGTGGCTGCTCAAAGATCTCTTTTTGCATGTAATGGCGATACGGGCCCAACTCGGCGGCGCCGCTGTGCGCCAGCACGGTTTTGACCGGACGTTGCGCGGGCGCGACTGGTTTGCGGGCCTTGTCCAGCAGCCAGTATTTGCCGAGCTGAATGTCCACCACATCGCCTTCGTCCAGGTACACGATCTGGTCGGTCACCCCGGCCAAAGCCATGGCGTCACTGGCCAGAAAGTGCTCTTGGCCATCTTTACCCACACCCAGAATCAGGGGTGAACCGGCCCGCGCGCCAATCAGGCGGTGCGGCTCGTCCTTGCAGAACACCGCGATGGCGTAGGCACCATGCAGCTGAACCGTGGCCAGCTGCACGGCTTCGAACAGGTCGCCGTCGTACAGGCTGTCCACCAGGTGCGCAATGACTTCGGTATCGGTCTGGCTGACAAACACGTAGCCCTTGGCCTTGAGGCTGGCGCGCAGTTCGTCGTGGTTTTCAATGATGCCGTTGTGCACCAGCGCGATGCGGCCAGGGCGCTGGTGTGCATCCAGACCCGGTCCGTGGCTGAAATGCGGATGGGCGTTGCTGACCGAGGGCACGCCGTGCGTGGCCCAGCGGGTGTGGGCGATGCCAATCAGGCCTTCCAGCTTGGCTTGCCCATCAACGCCGGCCACCTGCGCGGCCAACTCTGCCACCCGCGCGGTACTGCGCGCGCGGCGCAAACCGGAGTGCTCTGCATCGGCACCTTGCGCGTACACCGCCACACCGCATGAGTCATAACCGCGGTACTCCAGACGCTCCAGGCCCTGAACCAGCACAGGGACAATATTGCGGGTTGATACCGCGCCAACGATTCCACACATAGCCACACTCCGTAAATATTCGATAGTGGCGCGATATTAGGCACACTGGAGAGAAATTAATTGTCTAATTAATTTACAAATTGACTAATAATTTCATGTTGAATAATTTATCAATATTTATTTCATAAAATTTATATAAATGGAACAAATAGTCATCGATGACGTGGATGTTCAGTTGTTGGCCCAATTGCAACACGATGCCAGCCTGAGCAACCAGGCCCTGGCCGAGCGGGTGCACACGTCGCCGCCCACCTGTCTGCGCCGGGTCAAACGGCTGCGCGAAGCCGGCCTGATTGAGCGCCAAATCGCCATCCTCAACCCGGAAAGACTGGCCGCCACGATCGGTTTTGGACTGACGGCCATCGTTGAAATCACGCTGGACCGGCAAGATGCCCAGGCGCTGGAGCAATTTGAAGTGCGGGTGGCGGCGGACGCGGCCGTGCAGCAGTGCTACCGCGTGTCCCCTGGGCCCGACTTTGTGCTGGTGGTGCATGCCGCCCACATGCCGGACTACCTGGCGCTGGCGCAACGGCTGTTCACCAGCAACGCCAATGTGCGCAATGTGAAGGCCTTTTTCAGCGTGAAGCGCAGCAAGTTCGGCGCGGAGCTTCCATTGACGAAATAGGCCTGTAGCCCCCGTGGAAACTGCGCAACCAGCTATGTTTTCAATAGCAATTTCACGCAGCATCCACCATCCACCACGCCTTCAGAATCCACTGAGCCGCCCAGGCGCTGCATGATCTTGCGCGTCAGCGCCAGCCCCATGCCGATGCCGCCAAACTCGCGCGGGCTGTGTAAGCGCCCAAACGCCTGGAATAGCTTGTCTTGCATGGCGGGGTTGTAGCCCACGCCGTTGTCGCGCACCTGCAGCGCAACCAGTCCGTCTGATTCGCCCGGTTGCGCGGTCACCGCAATCACCGCTTGCGTGCGCGGCGCGGTGAACTTGAGCGCATTGCCCAGCACATGCAACAGCGCCTGGCGCAGCAAGG
>JBBRYR010000050.1:0-21658 GCA_038237415.1 Burkholderiales bacterium | reverse complement strand
GTCAGTTCCAGCTCCACCAGCGACGCATCCAGGCCCGCACTGCGGATGGTGTTATTCACACGCTCCACAAAGTCCGGTTGCTGAAACTGCAAGGCCGACACATTGATGGAAACCACAACTGGGCGCCCGGCCTTCTGCCACAACGTTGCCTGGCGCACCGCCTCGCCCATGACCCAATTGCCGATAGCGATGATGAAGCCCGACTCTTCTGCCAGTGGAATAAAAAGGGACGGAGGCACATTGCCAAGCTCCGCGTCGTGCCAGCGCACCAGCGCCTCGGCCCCCAGCAGGCGGCCGTCGCACAACGATATCTGCGGCTGGTAGTGCAGGCGAAAAAGGCCCTGCTCCATGGCTTGGCGCATGGCGTGGTCCATCTTCATGCGCGAGAGCAAGTCCACGTTCATCTGGGGCTGATAGAAGCGGAAGT
Organism: Burkholderiales bacterium; assembly: GCA_038237415.1. GTDB lineage: Bacteria > Pseudomonadota > Gammaproteobacteria > Burkholderiales > Burkholderiaceae_C > Allorhodoferax. The sequence goes on along the minus strand of JBBRYR010000050.1, from coordinate 21,231 downwards.
TGCCACGACCGCGATCCTTGACGCGGTACATGGCGGTGTCGGCGCACTGGATCAACTCGTCGAGCGTCTTGCCATCCTCGGGGTACATCGCAATGCCGATACTGCAACCCAGCGAAAAATTCATGTCATCAACGAGAAACGGCTGGGCCAGCGACTCCAGAACGCGCCGCGCTACGATTTCAGCGCCATAGGCATCCGAATCCGGCAGGAAGCCGACAAACTCATCCCCCCCAAGGCGGCACAAGGTATCGATTTCACGCAGGCAGCTCTGGATGCGCTGGGCCACTTCAATCAGCACCTGGTCACCAAACGCATGGCCCATCGAATCATTGATGTTTTTGAAACGGTCCAGATCGATGAACAAAACAGAAAAGGTACCACCATTGCGCTGTGCCAGACGCAGTGTGAAATCGATGCGCTGCCCCAAGGACAGACGGTTGGGCAAGCCCGTCAGTGAGTCCGTGTACGCCAATACTTCAATGCGCTTCTGCGCCTCCAGGCGCTCGGTCAGATCCCTGCAAAACCCAACCGTGTGCTGCAACACGCCCTGGCTATCGCGCAGCGAGACCCAACTCAACTCGACCGCACACGGCCGGTCACCCGTCGTGCGCCAGACTTCGCCAGACCACGAACCATTCAACTCAAGGCTCAGCTCCACTTCGTTGAAGAAATCAACCTGCTGTGGCGCATGAAACAGCTTGCGGGAAGACGTACCCAGCAGTTGCGCGCAGGTGCAGCCAGTCAGTGTTTCGCACCGTGCGTTGACCTGAACAATGTCAAAATGGGCATCGGTGATAAAAATGGCATCCAGGCTGGAGTCAAACACCTTGGCGGCCAACCGCAATCGCGACTCCGCATCAACACGTTGGGTGATGTCGCGAAACGAGTACACCCGCCCCAACGCTCGGCCCCGGCTGTACTGGGGCTGGGTCACGCGTTCCAGCACGCGGCCCGCACGCAGCAGCAAAACATCGGTGGCCTCCAGTGCGACATCGCCCATGATGTGATCCAGTCGGGCTTGGTAGGCCACAGGATCCAGCATGCAACTGGCCAGATGCTGGTACAGGGATTGGGGGTCTGCAGACTTCAGCGCGGGGTCCGGGATCCTCCACAACTCCGCAAATCGGCGATTGAAGTTGCGAACCGCACCCGTCAGGTCGGTGACCAAAATTCCGTCCCCCGTGGATTCCAGCGTCGCCCGCAATTCGGCGAGGCGATCCTCCAGTTCATCCGCAGCCTGAACCTGCGCGCGCAGATCACGCAGACCGACCAGGAACATGGGCGATTCCGGGCTGAGCCATACCCGACTGACCTTGCGCTCCACGGGCACCGCAACGCCATCGGCGCAACGCAACAAGGTGTCTGTGTGAATGCTGTCGGCCAGACCCGCCGCCACGTCTTCCCAAAAAAACAGGTCTTCAGGAGTCGCCGTCAACTCAATCGCGGGTTTGTCCAATAGATCACGGCGATCCATACCCACCAACGTGGCCGCCACCTGGTTGACGGCAACAATGCGCAGGCTCTTGGGGTCCACCACCCACACCGCCTCCAGCATGCCGTCCAGCAGACTCGACCACTCAGCCTCCATCATGCAAAGAGCTCCTGCATTTGCGAATCGCCGGAACGTTCGAAAAAGTAACTGATGCGTTGGCGAGGTGCGAGGTAATCCAGGGCTGCGCTGGGCAGGTTTGCCGGCTTGACGCTGCGACGAATCCCCACGTTCGAAGCGTGCTCCAGATCCAGAATCAGTGCTTCGTGTTTGGACACACCCGGCTCATGAACAATAACTTTTGGTTTGAGTGGACGCGAAGAGTTCACCGACACCACAATCGCAAAACGATCATCGATCAGTTGGACCACCGATCCAGGCGGATACACACCCATCATGCGAATGAAGGCGCTCAAAGTCACGGAATCGAAGCGCGTCTTGAGTTGTGCAAACATGAGCGAAAGCGCCTCATGGGGTGTCATTGCCAAAGCGGGTCGACTGGGGTTGCACAGGTTGTCATAACGATTGACAAGCGCAAGAATACGGGCACCCGCTGTCATGCTGGCGCCCTTGATTCGCGCAGGAAAACCGCTACCGTCTGCCAGTTCATGGTGCTGCGACATCGTCAGCATGGCACCCCTGGAGAGCCCCATGCTCACACCAATCTGTACACCGAGAGCGACGTGCTCCTGGTACAGCTTGTATTCTGCCGTCGAAAAATTTTCTTCAAACCATCGAACCCGGTCCGGAAGCTGCGTCTTGCCCATGTCGTGCAGAAAGGCCGCTACACCCATATCAATCAGATCGTTTGCGTGCATGCCCATCGCCTTGCCCAGCAAGAGAGAAACGATGGTGACATTCACCGAGTGCATGGAAGACTTTTCTCCAGCCGCTTCCGTGAGTAGCCGGATGGCGGATTCACCATCTGCAGTCATCTCCCCAACGAAGCTGGCAATCATTGCCTGGCATTGGTCGGCTGCGGCTCTCGGCTGGGCATGCAATTGATCCAGTGTCTGGCGATACTGGCGAGCTGCTTCCCCGAAACGCCGCTCGCACGCAGCCAGGCTGCGTTGCTGGGCACCCAGCAATTGGGCGCGTCGCATGCGCGTCGCTTCGTCTCGCAGCGCTTGCGCCGCGCGCTCGGACACCACGGGGACTGCCGGTTGGCCGACGGACGGGGCCGCCACGAAGTGAACCGGGTCACTTTTTTCCGGAACATAGCGCACACGGGTCAAACCCAGGCTGCGAATGGTTTCAATCTGTTTTTCCGAAGAGATCTTGAAGCTGCCAACAGGGAACGGATGCGCCATCCAGCCCACGCCCAGCTCCACGAACATGCCTATTTGAAGCTGATTGACATCAACGTAATCGGACTCATCTTTTTTCATAAACTAATTGCCACCGAACTGGTTCATTCGGCCCCCTTGGCCACTCATCTTGTTTGGAGTAATAGTGTTCACACAGCACCCAGCCGGGCTAGCCCGGCAAAGGCGACTAAACACAAACGGAATACAGATGTGAGACTTTTATCACACAAGCATGACTAAACCGGTTCAAAGGGCAGGCTTTTTGTGCATTTGACCTGGGGGAATATCCGATAAACATCAACGGGCACGCACAGACCGGTACCGGTACTCATCAATGCCGCAGTTCCGCATGCCACACCGTAGCGGAATGCCTCTTCGACATCCGTGTTGGAGGCAAGTGCCCAGGCCATCCCCGCTACGAAGCTGTCGCCCGCGCCCACCGCACTGACCACGTCAACTGACAGCGCGGGCGCATAAAGCGTTGAATCCGCAGTCACCATCAGCGCCCCCTTCTCTCCCATGGATACCACGACCAGTTCGGCCTTTCCGTCATGTACCCATTGGAGGGCCGCTTGCTTCAGCTCTGCCATGGTGAGCAGCGATTGCCCTGTCATCTCCCGTATCTCGCGCAGGCTGGGCTTGACCATGAACACGCCCTGCTCCAGACACGCGGCTAACGCTGGTCCAGACGTATCCACAATGAACTTGCCTCCGCTCGCCTTGACCTGTTGCGCCAGTCGACCATAAAAGTCATCAGGAACACCCGGAGGCAGGCTGCCGCTACCCACCACAATTCGCGGGCTCGGCTGCATGGCACCAATGCGGTCCAGACAGGCTTGCCACTCGGCATCCAGCAATGTGGGACCTGGCAGTACAAAACGGTACTCCTGCGAACTACTGGTTTCGGCGACAGTAAAGCTTTCGCGAATGTGGCCGGCAATGGGCACTTTCAAACTGGTAACGCCCTCCTCTTCCATGAGCTGCTCCAACAGTTGTCCCGTAGACCCGCCTAACGGGTACAGCGCAGCACAATCGGCACCAAGACGGTGCAACACACGGGCTACGTTGATTCCACCCCCTCCTGGATGCCGCTGGACCTGCTGGCAACGCAATTTGCTGGTGGGGCGAATGTGCTCGGTGACCGCGGAGACATCAATGCACGGATTCATGGTTACGGTCAATATGTCGGTCATGACGGAAAGAATATCATGTGAGCCGACACAACCGGCAGCGCTTGCCGGCCATTTGAAACGCCATGAAAAAAGGACGTGGTTGACACGTCCTTTTTTACCAACCCAAACAGTTCAGCTTCACTGACTGGCACTGCCTGGAATGACGCCTAGCCCATGTGCAAACCGCCGTTGACCGAAAAGTCTGCACCGGTAGCGTAGCCACCTTCGTCGGACGCCAGCCACGCAATGATGGACGCAATTTCGCTGGGCTCGCCAAGGCGCTTGACGGGCACCGTTGCAACAATCTTGGCCAGCACATCTTCGCGAATGGCTTTAACCATGTCGGTACCAATGTAGCCTGGGCTCACGGTGTTGACCGTCACGCCCTTGGTGGCCAGTTCTTGTGCCAGAGCCATGGAGAAACCGTGCATGCCGGCCTTGGCAGCCGAGTAGTTGGTTTGCCCAGCCTGGCCTTTTTCGCCATTGACCGATGAGATGTTGATGATGCGGCCCCAGCCCTTTTCCACCATGTCCGCCACCACTTGCTTGGTGACATTGAACATGCTGTTGAGGTTGGTCTCGATCACCATGTCCCAGTCTTCGCGGGACATCTTCAGGAACATGCGGTCACGGGTGATACCGGCGTTGTTCACCAGCACGTCAATGCTGCCGTGCTCGGCCTTGGTTTTTGTGAAGGCTTCGACGGTGGAATCCCAATCGCCCACGTTGCCTGCTGACGCATAGAAGGTGTAACCCAGCGCAGCTTGCTCTGCAATCCACTTGACGTGGTCGCGCGTGGGGCCGCAACCGGCAATGACCTTGAAACCCTCTTTGTGCAATCGCTGGCAAATGGCGGTACCGATACCACCCATACCACCCGTTACATAGGCTACTTTTTGACTCATTTTCCATCTCCTCTTTGGTTTTACTTGCTACAAAAAAAGGAGCTGCCTACGCAATACTGATGCGGGATAGCAGCTCAAATCACTCAATAATTTCGGGGTATCAGCGCTCAATAGTCAGCGCCACGCCCATACCGCCACCAATGCACAGGCTGGCAATGCCCTTCTTGGCGTTGCGGCGCTGCATTTCGTGCAGCAGCGTCACCAGAATGCGGCAACCGGACGCGCCAATCGGGTGGCCAATAGCGATAGCGCCGCCATTGACGTTGACCTTGGAGGTGTCCCAGCCCATTTCATTGTTGACGGCGCAGGCTTGCGCAGCAAAGGCTTCATTGATTTCCAGCAGGTCCAGGTCTTGCGCCTTCCAGCCGGCACGGGCCAGCGCCTTTTGTGACGCGGGTACAGGGCCCATACCCATGAGGGCGGGGTCCAGACCACTGGTGGCAAAGCTGGCGATGCGCCCCATGGGCGTGAGGCCTAAGGCGGCAGCCTTCTTGGCGGTCATCACCATCACGGCAGCAGCGCCGTCGTTGATGCCGGACGCATTGCCAGCGGTCACGCCGCCGGCCTTGTCAAATGCCGGACGCAAACCTGCCAGCACTTCAGCGGTGGACTTGCGGTTAATGAACTCATCTGCAGAAAACACCAGCGGATCGCCTTTCTTCTGGGCAATGCTGAACGGCACAATTTCATCCACAAAACGGCCTGCATCCTGTGCAGCGGCCGCTTTTTGCTGGCTGGCCAGCGCAAGCGCATCCTGCATGTCGCGGCTGATGCCATATTGCTTGGCCACGTTCTCGGCGGTGATGCCCATGTGGTACTGGTTGTAGACGTCCCACAGGCCATCCACAATCATGGAGTCGATCATCTTCCAGTCGCCCATGCGCTGACCATCACGCGAGCCCATGAGGACGTGCGGACTGGCGCTCATGTTCTCCTGACCGCCCGCAATCACGATATCGCTATCGCCCCACGCCACAGACTGGGCCGCCAGCATGACGGCCTTCAAACCCGAACCGCACACAGCATTGATCGTCAGCGCGGGGGTTTCCTTGGCCAGACCGCTTTTCATCACCGACTGGCGGGCCGGATTTTGCCCGGAACCCGCCGCCAGCACCTGACCCAAAATGACTTCGCCGACCTGGTCTGCGGTCAGCCCGGTGCGGGCCAGCAGGCTCTTGATGACCGCAGCACCCAGCTCGGGTGCGGGTGTCTTGGCCAGCGCGCCACCAAACTTGCCGACCGCGGTGCGTGCGGCTGAAACGATAACGATGTCTTCCATTTTTGTCTCCTTCAATGTGTCAGTTAGCAAGAAATCAGGCCTTGGCTTTTACGTAGCTGCCGGGGGCCGGCTCCATTGCTTTGTATTTGCCCTTGCCATAGGTTTTCGGTGCAGCAATTTGTTTGCCCGCATGGCTCTGCAGCCATTGCGACCAGTCGGTCCACCAGCTTCCGGGATGTTCCACAGCACCTTCCAGCCATGCGGCCTGGGTCTTGGGCAGCTTGCCATCGGGACGAATCCAGTGGCTGCGTTTCTTCTTCTCGGGCGGGTTGATCACACCGGCAATGTGGCCGGAGGCGCCCATTACAAAACGCTTCTTGCCCGGCAACACCTGGGTGGACGCATAGGCGCCGCCAATGGGCACGATGTGGTCTTCACGCGAACCGTAGATGTAGACCGGCATGTCGACGGTGTTCAGGTCGACCTTCTCGCCGCAGACGGTGACCTTGCCGGGCTTGACCAGGTTGTTTTCGAGGTAGGTGTTGCGCAGGTACCAGGCGTAGTACGGGCCAGGCAAGTTGGTACTGTCGGAATTCCAGTACAGCAGGTCAAACGGCGGCGGTGTTTCGCCCTTGAGGTAGTTGCCCACCACGTAGTTCCATACCAGGTCATTGGGACGCAGAAAGCTGAAGGTGGATGCCAGGTCCTGCCCCTTCATGAGACCGCCCTTGCCCATTTCCTTTTCGCGGTACTGGACAAAGGATTCGTCGATGAACACATCCAGAATGCCCGTGTCCGTGAAGTCCAGCAAGCTGGTCAGGAAAGTGGCGCTGGCCACAGGCTTTTCGCCGCGGGCCGCCAATACCGCCAATGCGGTGCCCAGCATGGTGCCGCCGACGCAGAAACCCAGTGCATTGATGGTGGGCGCACCAGTGACTTCACGCGTGACGGCTATGGCCTTGATAACCGCGTTTTCAATAAAGTCGTCCCATGTGGCATTCGCCATGGAAGCGTCCGGGTTGCGCCAGCTGACCACGAATGTGCGGTGCCCCTGAGCCACGGCGTAGCGGATCAGCGAGTTCTCGGGCTGCAAGTCCAGAATGTAGAACTTGTTGATACAGGGCGGAACCAGTAAAAACGGCTTCTCGTACACCTTGGCCGTGAGCGGCTTGTACTCGATCAGCTGGAAGAACGCATTCTCGAACACCACCGCACCTTCGGTGGTGGCCACGTTCTTGCCGACTTCAAACAGGCTCTCGTCCGTCATGGAGACATGGCCCTGGCGCATGTCGTTGAGCAGGTTATGCATGCCTTTGGCGATGCTTTCACCCTTGGTTTCAATGGCTTTTTTCTGGGCTTCGGCATTGAACGCCATGAAATTGCTGGGCGCTGCCGCCGCCATCACCTGTTCCACCGCAAAGCGGATGCGGGTACGGGTCTTTTCATCGGCCTCGACGGCGTCAGCCAGACCCATCATGGTGCGGGTGTTGAGCAGATACACCGCAGCGGAATACGCCGCCAGCGGATTGCTGCCCCACGCCGCATCCGCAAAGCGCTTGTCCCCCGTGGAGGTCGGAACGGCCAGCCCCTGACTGAACAGGCCCAAGGCATCTTCCAGGTATTTCTTCTGCAAATCCTGCAGACGTTCAGGGGCAAAGCGGATCTCGGGCGGCTGGCCGGTGGGTGCTGGAAAACCGGCGCCAGCAGCACCCAGATCCAGGCTCTGAAGAGACTGCATGGCCTTCGTCCAACCGTCGGACAGCGACTGCTGAAGCTGTTGGGACGCCTGGGTCCATAACTCGGAAGCGTTTTGCGTCACACGGTCTCCTCATTTATTTTGTTTAGGCAAGCATGTCTAAAACCATAGTATGTCAGTATCTGACCTACGATTTCCTGACAAAAAGCAAAAACAAAACCCTATGTACATCATTCCCATTGGTTGGCTGTATGTGGCCCTCATGATGAGCGTAGCCGAGGCCACGAACTCCAACGGATCTCTGCTGGGCGCCGTCATCACTTTTGTTTTATATGGGGTGCTGCCGGTATCGCTGGTGCTGTATTTCATGGGCGCCCCCGGGCGCAAGCGCACAATCAAGGCACGCGAAGCGGCAGAACGCGCATCACTCCAGCCAGATGCTGGCAGCCATGCGCCCACTGACCCGGTCCCGCCGGTGCGAAAAGAACCGTAGCGGATTGCCCACCGTGCACCAGCCCGGGCTGCCGTCATTGCCATAGATCTGTGACACGCCCAAGGCCCGCAAACGCTGGCGCGCCAACGCAGGCAAATCGGCCAGCCATTTGCCACCGGGCAGAGGCTTGAAACACGCAACGGCCTGCGCATGCGTTGCAACAAATGCATCCAGGACGTCGGGTCCGACTTCAAATGCGTCCGGACCTATGCAAGGCCCGATCCATGCTATCAATTCAATAGCTGGTTGCGCACTGTCTGCGGGGGCTACCGGCATAAATTGATGATAAACCTCCTCCAGAACTCCAAATCCATTCACACCCGCCAGGCCCCGCCATCCGGCATGCACCGCAGCCACGGTGCGGCCTTTCACATCACACAAGAGAATCGGCAGGCAATCGGCCACCATGACCGTGCAGGCCAGACCACTTTCTCGCGTCAGCGCACCGTCGGCTTGGTGGTTGTCCATGGTCCGGGGCGTGATTTCCAGAACCTGGGTGCCATGCACCTGTTCCAGAAAAACAGGCCTGGCTCCCAATGCCTCTTGCAGCAATTTGCGGTTGTGCCGCACGTGCAGGGAATCGTCTCCCACATGGTTGCCCAAGTTCAGGGTGTCATACGGAGCGACAGACACACCACCGGCGCGGGTGGTGCACACGGCCCGCACTCGGGCAGGTGCTGGCCACTGGGGCACCAGCCAGTCAGGGTTCCATGGGCTCACTGTCATGCTCAGGCCTCGAAATCAGGGCAATTTTCCGGCTGTGCGCGCTGAAAACCGTCCAGTTGCATACACGCGCCAAAAGCGGCCATCGTTCGCGGCAAGCCTTCCAGCGGCACGGCAAAGCGCTTGGCATTGAATATCTGTGGCACCAGAACGCAGTCCGCCAGGGTGGGGGTATCCCCGTAGCAATAGACCGACGGCTCCCCGCCGCTCTGTGCGCGGTGGGTCTCCAGTACCACCAGTTGGCGCTCCAGGGACTCCAGCCCCTCACGCACCCAGTGGCGGTACCACGTCGTTTTGGCATCCTCATCCTGGTGCAGTTTTGCGACCAGGTACTTGAGGACCCGAAGGTTGTTCAGGGGGTGAATCTCACAGGCAACCGACTGGGCCAAGGCCCGTACCCGCGCGCGCCCCAGAGGGTCGGCAGGAAGCAAGCCCGGTTCTGGATGGACTTCATCCAGATACTCGATGATGGCCATGGACTGCGACAAGCGCTGCCCATCGACCTCCAGCAACGGCACCAGCACATCGGGGGAAATGGCCCGATAGGCTTCCAGCCGTTGATCACCACGGGCCAAATGCACGGCCACGTACTCGTAGGGCAAACCCTTCAATTCCAGCGCAATACGCACCCGAAAAGACGCCGATGAGCGAAAGTAGTTGTAAAGCTTCATCCGGTAAAGGATAAACCAGGGCCGTTACCATTGGGGGATTAACGATCCAACAAACTGCACCCGGAGCCCTTCATGATTCTCGAACTTGCCGACATCCGCATTCACCCCGGCCAGAACGCCGCCTTTGAAGAGGCCATCGAGCGCGGCTTGAACTCCGTTATTGGGCTCACCAAGGGCTTTAACGGCTACAAGGTGAACCGCGGACTGGAGAGCCCCGAGCGCTACCTGCTGCAAATCTTCTGGGACACGCTGGAGGACCACACGGTGGAGTTTCGCCAGTCCGATGCCTACACCCAATGGCGCGCCATCGTAGGTCCGTTTTTTGCAGTGCCACCGGTGGTGGAGCACTTTGACCTGGTTGCCAAGTCAGAATAGTCCGATCCAAAGTCCCGGAGTTAACGCCATGTCTTTTGTCTTCGCTCCCTCCGCACCCATCAGCGTACCTATCGTGGGTGAAACTGCGCGCTTTCCGGTACACCGTATTTACTGCGTTGGCCGCAATTACGTGGAGCACGCCAAGGAAATGGGTGGAACCGGCCGCGAAGCGCCCTTCTTTTTCATGAAGCCCGCCGACGCAGTACTGGTAGCCGAGCCCGGCACCACTGCTGTGATGCCCTACCCGACTCTGACCAACAACCTGCACCATGAAATCGAGCTGGTTGTGGCGATTGGTATTGGTGGCGCCAACATTTCAGCAGCCGATGCAAGCAAGCACATTTATGGCTATGCGGTGGGCCTGGACATGACCCGGCGCGATCTGCAAAACGACATGAAAAAACAGGGCCGCCCCTGGAGCATTGGCAAGGGCTTCGACCATTCCGCGCCCATAGGCGCGATTACGCCAGCAGCCCAGGCGCCCCACATTGGAAGTGCCGGGATTTACCTGCAAGTCAATGAACAGGATCGCCAGCGCAGCTCCATCGACAAACTCATCTGGAACATTGCGGAAACCATTGAACAGCTTTCTGCTGCATGGACCCTGCAGCCCGGCGACCTGATATTTACCGGCACCCCCGAGGGCGTTGGCGCCGTCGTGCGCGGAGACACGATGGTGGGCGGAATCAGCGGGTTGCAGACCCTTCAGATCCGCGTGGAGTGACCTTACCTTTCGGCCATCTCCTACAATTCACATCTCATTATTCGGAGTAAAAAAACATGTTTTCTTCAGACGACGACAACCAGGGAATCGTATTTGGTGTGGTGTTTGGCATTGTCGCGCTTGTGATTGGCCTGGTCATTGGCGTAGCAATGCACAAAAAGAGCGCAGATGCAACCCAAACAGTGGCCGCCCAGTCAGCCACCGAGCCTGACGCAAATGGCGCCAGCATCAAGATTGAGAACGGTGTCGTCAAGTTCTACTTTGCGTCAGCCAAGGCGGACCTTGCCACGGGTGCCAACGAGGCACTTCGTGCAATCACCAAAGCCGTGGGCGAAGGCAAGAAAGCCGTCATCAGCGGTTTCCATGACGAGACAGGTGATATGGCCAAAAACGAAGAACTGGCCAAGCAGCGCGCCTTTGCCGTGCGGGATGCACTCAAGGCTTTGGGTGTTGGCGAAGACAAAATCGAACTGAAAAAGCCGGAGTTGATGAGCGGCAGCGGCAGCAATGCCGAGGCCCGTCGCGTTGACGTCAGCGTTCAATAGACTCGCAACCGAACCTGAACCTCACCGTGCTGCGCAGCCCCATCAAACATTGCCGGCAGTGCGGCGCGGCCGTCATCTACCGGGTACCCGATGACGGCGACACCAAAGAGCGTGCCGTTTGCCCGGCCTGCACCACCATCCATTACGAGAACCCCCTCAACGTCGTGGGCACCGTACCGCATTGGGGCGACAAGGTATTGCTGTACAAACGCAATATCGAGCCGCGCTGGGGCAAGTGGACGCTACCGGCTGGTTTTCTCGAACTCAACGAAACCACAGCCGAAGGTGCACAGCGTGAAACCGACGAAGAGGCCGGCGCGCAAATTGAAATGCAGAGCCTTTTCACCCTGCTCAACATTGCCCGCGTGGGTCAGGTTCACCTGTTTTACCGTGCGCGGCTGCTAAGCGACCAGTTCAACCCGGGCACTGAAACCATTGAGGCCCGTTTGTTCTCCGAGGACGAGATTCCCTGGGACGAAATCGCCTTCAGAACCGTCAAGGAAACGCTGGAGCGTTACTTTGCTGATCGCCGTACAGGGCAATACGGCATCCACATCGTCGACATCGTCTAGGTCTGCACGGCATGCTGCCCTGCTACGTCATGCTGGACCTGGAGACGACCGGGGGCAACGCGGTACACGACCGCATTACCGAAATCGCAGCGGTTCGCATGGAGAACGGCGTTGAAGTGGAACGCTGGAGCACACTGGTCAACCCGGGGGTATCCATTCCGCCATTTATCCAGAACCTGACGGGCATAACCAACGCGATGGTGGAAGATGCGCCGTCGTTTGAGACGGTGGCAACCAGACTGCTGGCCATGCTGGACGGTGCCGTCTTTGTGGCCCACAACGTGCGCTTTGACCACGGATTTGTACAGAATGAGTTGCAGCGGCTGGACGTGGCGCTCAAGGTCAAAACCTTGTGCACCGTTCGGCTTTCCCGCAAGTTGTACCCACAGCACCGCAGCCACGGACTGGACGCCATCATGCAGCGCCACGGCCTGCAGACCCAGGCCCGCCATCGTGCCATGGGCGACGTGGACATGGTGCTGGCTTGGCTGCACATTGCCGCCAGGGAATTGGGAGCGGAGCTTGTACAGCGCGAAGCGAGTGGCCTTCTGCAGGGCAGCGCCAGCGTGCCGCCCCTGCTGGAAACGCCGATTGCCGACATTCCGGACACACCGGGCGTTTACCTTTTTTTTGGCGAAGGCCCCTTGCCGCTGTATGTGGGCAAAAGCGTGAATCTGCGTACCCGGGTGATGTCGCATTTCCAGTCCGCAAGCAAAGTGGCGCGCGAGATGCGCATCCTGCAGGAAATTCGCCGTGTGGAGTGGCGTGAGACAGCGGGTGAACTGGGCGCTCTGCTGCTGGAATCACGTCTGGTCAAGGAGTTGCAGCCGGTATACAACCGCCAGTTGCGACGGGAACGCCAACTCTGCGCCTGGCAACTCGCATCTGACCCGACGACCCATCCACAACTCAGGCTGGTGCAGATGGACGATGTGGCGTCGGATGCCATGGACCAACTGTACGGTGTATACCGCTCCAAGCGACAAGCAACCGACGCGCTGCGCCTGTTGGCTGATGCCCACGGTCTGTGCCCCCAGGCGCTGGGGCTCGAATCGACAAAAGGTGCCTGCTTTGCCCACCAGATCGGCAAATGCAAAGGCCTGTGTGCCGGACGCGAAACCCGCGCGTTGCACCGCATCCGATTGCAAATGGCACTGGCACAACAGCGCCTGCAGGCATGGCCGCACGCTGGAAAGGTGGGTATTCGGGAGAACAATCCGGCCACGGGGCGCACTGATTTCCATGTGTTTGACCACTGGTGCCATATCGCCACCGTGCACGATGAAGCGGACCTGGATGACGTGCTGCAGACCCGCCAAGTCCTCGCCTTTGATCTGGACACGTATCGGCTGCTCGTCAAGCGCCTGAGCCCGCCCCTGGGTTCCGACCGTGCCATCTTCCGGCTTGAGGACTATCGGACTACCATGCAGCGAGAGGCATGAAACCATGGCAAAAAAAAGCACGCTACCCAAGAACCCCGTCACCGATGCCATTCTGGACCTGGTGCTGCACGTGCCGCCCAGTCGGGAGCACCGGCTGGAACACCCTGCCGCACGCGCCCACGCCATTGCGCGAACGGCCGCCCGCAATGCCAGCCTGCTGTCCGGGTCCCTGTCGTTGCCGCCGGGTTTTTTGGGCTGGTTCACCGTTTTGCCGGAGTTGGTGGGTGTCTGGAAGTTGCAGGCCCAAATGGTCTCTGACATTGCCAGCGTGTACGGAAAGAAAAAGACACTGGGACACGAGCAGATGGTCTACTGCCTTTTCAGGCATGTCTCTGCACAGCTCTTTCGCGACGTGATCGTGCGGGTCGGCGAACGGGTCACCGTACGGCAGGCTTCCATCACTTTTCTGCAAAAGCTGGTTCAGCAAGTGGGCATGAAAGTCACCAAAGCCGCGCTCGGCAAAAGTGCGTCCCGCTTCTTGCCCATCCTGGGCGCCGTAGGCGTGGGAGCTTATGCGTACTTCGATACGCTGCAGGTCGCCAGGACTGCAGTGGATCTTTTTGAGCGGGACATCATCGTGGACGCCGACACCATGAATGATATCGACGGCTAGCCCCCGTCGATATTGCGTGGTCAGCTACAAAATTAGGAGCGTTTTCCAGATCAGCCCGTCACCTGATCCCGAATTTGTTGCAGTGCTGCAGGGTCTTCCATGGTCGTCAGGTCACCTGCGTCACGCCCCTCGCACACGGCCTGGATAGCGCGGCGCAATAGTTTCCCGCTGCGCGTCTTGGGCAACACCGAGACAAAACGCACCCGGGCCGGGCGGCCCACGGCACCAATCGTCTGATCCACGACCTTCATCACTTCCGCTTCCAGCTTGGCACGGGCCGCTTCATCCACCAGGACGCTGGCGTCTTTCAGGACCGCAAACGCCATGGCCACCTGGCCCTTGAGGGCATCGGCAACACCCACCACGGCCACCTCCGAAATATTGGGGTGACTGGAAATACTCTCTTCAATTTCCCGGGTTCCCAAGCGATGGCCGGCCACGTTGATCACGTCGTCCGTCCGCCCAAGAATGAAGAAGTAACCATCCTTGTCACGCACACCCCAGTCGAAGGTGCTGTAGACCAACTTGCCGGGGACGCTATTCCAGTAGGTTTTGACAAACCGCGCATCGTCCTGCCAGATGGTTTGCATACAGCCCGGTGGCAGCGGCCCTTCAATGGCGACCACACCCTTCTGGTCGGCTCCGAGCAGTTCTTCGCCCGTGTTTTCGTCCAGCAGCTTGACGTTGTAACCGTACATGGCCACGCCAGGGCTGCCAAACTTGCTGGGTGCTTTTTCCACGCCGTTGGCAATGCTCAAAATGGGCCAGCCGGTTTCCGTTTGCCAGTAGTTGTCAATGATGGGCTTTTGCAGGCTCTCGCTGATCCATTTCGCGGTGGGCTCGTCCAGCGGCTCACCCGCCAGAAACAATGCGCGCAGGCTCGACAGATCGTATTTGGACAGCAGCGCAGGGTCCTGCTTTTTGAGCACGCGCACCGCCGTCGGTGCACTGAACATGACCGTGACCTTGTATTTCTCGACCAGACTCCACCAGATGCCACCGTCGGGCCGCGTAGGCAAACCCTCATACATGATGGTGGCCATGCCACCAATCAGGGGCCCGTAAATGATGTAGCTATGGCCGACGACCCAGCCAATGTCGCTGGTCGAGAAGAAGGTTTCACCCGGGTTGCCGCAATAAATATGCTGCATGCTGGCCGCCAGCGCCACCGCATAACCGCCCGTGTCACGCTGCACGCCTTTGGGCTTGCCGGTGGTGCCGCTGGTGTAGAGGGTGTAGCTGGGGTGGGTGGAGTCCACCCATACGCAAGGCACCGTGGTATTAAGGTGTTTTTGCCGCAGCGCGCCCCAGAGGTGGTCGCGACCCGCCACCAGATTCATGGTGGCCAGCTTGCGGTCCACCATGAGCACGGCGTCGGGTTTGTGACTGGAGGTGGCGATGGCTTCATCCAGCAAGGGCTTGTACTCCACCACCTTGCCACCGCGCGAGCCCGCGTCCGCACTGACGATGACCTTGGGCGAGGCGTCTTCGATGCGGGAGGCCAGGGACCCTGCTGCAAATCCACCAAACACGACGGAGTGAATCGCGCCAATGCGCACGCACGCCAGCATGGCAAAAGCCGCCTCGGCAATCATGGGCATATAGATCAAGACCCGGTCACCCTTTTGCACGCCCAATTCCAGTAAAGCGGCAGCCATGCACTGCACTTCTGCGTGCAGCTGGGCGAAGGTGTACACCCGTTCGGTATTGGTTTCAGTCGACACCGCAATCAGCGCGGCCTGGTCGGCGCGGTCTTTCAGGTGGCGGTCCACCGCGTTGTGGCAGAGGTTGGTGGTGCCACCGCCAAACCAGCGCGCGAATGGCGGATTGCTGTAGTCACACACCTGGGTGGGCGGGGTGTGCCAGTCTACCAATTGGGCTTGTTCGGCCCAAAAACCATCGCGATCTTCTATGGAGCGCCGGTAAAAGTCTGCGTAATGCGTTGCGGGGGTCATGGTTTGTCTCCGTTCGGGCCATTGAAACTGAATTCATAATTATGAACAGGCAGCTTGCTGGCGGCTGACTTCAACCCGGTCTTTCACGGAGCCCGCGTTATGGGGACCGAGGCTCCGTCAAACCCACTGCGCTACTTGATCAGCGCTTGAACGTCCTTGAACTCCGGGTGTTCTGCACTGCGAATCCACTCAAAAGCCACCATCTCGGTTGTCACCAGTTCTGCCCCGGCACCGGCAAGCCGGTCGAATGCGGCATCACGATTGCGCTCGGTGCGCGAACTGCAGGCATCCGTCACGACCCACACCTCGAAATCGTCTTCCAGCAGATCCAGCGCCGTCTGCAGCAGGCAGACATGCGCCTCGCACCCTGCCAGAACCACCGTGCCACGCTCAGCACCGGCTGACGCCTTCTGCAAATGCTTGGGCAGGCTGCGCGCATTGCCTTGCAGGGGCTTGGGCTCGGGCCTCAACCATTCACCCAGACCTTCTTCCACGGCGCTGAACTGCATCTTCGACAGCACGCGCGCGTGGGCTTGCTGCAGCGCGGCATGCAACTCCGGAACGCTCTCGCCCAGCTTGGAAGGATTTTGCTCCGTCGCGAAGGTTGGCACCTGAAGCAATGCCGCCAGTCGCGCCAAGCGAACCGCATTGGCCTGCACCATTGCCGCATCGAACATGGCCGGCATCAATCGAACCTGGTAATCCACCAACACCAGTTGGGATTCATCAACATCTAACAACATGTACAGCTTTCAAGAGAAGGAAATGCAAGCATAACCAATCGCCCTGCGATTGGGCAGCACCGCATCGGGATCAACGCAAACAGCCACAAATTAAAAATATTCAAATGGAATCATGGTGTTAGCTACCATTACTTACAAATTACATTGGCTTGACACCACAAATTTCACCGGTTAAGCTGGACCGATGCGCGTATTTTTCATCGTACTGTCATTTGTTTTTTCCCATGCAGCCCATGCAGCACCCGCTGCGGGCGGTGATGAAATGAACACTTTTTTGTCGGACCGTGGATTGATGGCACGGATTGGCGAAGTCGGTGGACGTGTCGAATCCAAAGCATCTGAATTGGTCGTCAATGCCATGGGCTTCCTGGGCGTTCCCTACAAACGGGGTGGCAATTCGGTGGAGACCGGGTTCGACTGCAGTGGCTTTGTGAAAGCCATGTACCAGCAAACGGCCGGGCTGATCTTGCCCCGTCGCGCGGAACAGCAAGCTGCGGCGTCACAAAAAATTGAACGCTCGGACCTGCAACCGGGTGATCTGGTGTTTTTCAATACCATGCGCCGTGCTTTCAGCCACGTGGGTATCTACGTTGGTGAGGGCAAGTTCATTCATGCCCCCAAGCCGGGTGCAGAAGTTCGGGTCGAAGACATGGGCATCAGCTATTGGTCCCGCCGTTTTGATGGCGCACGCCGCGTTCCTGTCGACCCGCCTGCCGCCACCAGCCCTTGATGGTCTGAAGGGGCGTGGCATTGATGCCAGGCATGCGATGGATAGCCGTCAACGCCCAAACAGCAAATGCGCTATGGAGTAGTCTGATGGCACTTCGTACCCTTTCCTGGTCTCATACGCATCCGTATGCGCAGGCGCGCTGGCACGAAGATCCCTCAGCATGCGGTACGCGGTTTCGTAGCCCAGCTCGCGATAGACATCCAACTGCTTTTCATCGAAGAACTGGTCGCCCGTTGACTGGTTGGGGAACTCGGGATGCTCTCGCCGGTAGCTGTGTAAATCCAGCCTGAGCCCCTTGAAGGCAGTCGCCTTCAGGAGAATCAGCGTACCGATTTCACGCTCCGTGTCTGGCTGACCTACGGGGAGTGAATACCGGATGGGCGCGATGAGGTAGGCCTGTGGTGCAGCCGCCTGTCCGATGCGATCCTTATTCGCGTCACCAACGGGTTGCGGCATCAGCGTGGCCATTTTTTCCGTGTCAATGTCAATGATTGCGCCGAAATCGGCGCGGACCTTGTGGATGGCGTTGGCCAAGTCGGTGAATTTGAAGTCCGGATCGGCCGTCGCATCACACACGACGATCAGTTTCAGACGACGCCGCACCAACTCATAAATGCCCAGGTTCTCGAAATGTCCACCATCGGTCAGCAAGGAAAAACGCGCGTACTCATTCAGATTGAAGCGACCAAACGACTCAAACAGACCCGGATAAAGCAGATTCGGCTTTACCCAGTGCGTGCGTTTTTTCGGCGCATCCACTGGCGGTGTCCACTTCGGATTGCTGGCCCAGTAGCCGAGTCGCAAATTCAGCATGCCCATCAGGACCGAAAGCACCGGCTGCCGGGTGATGCCCTCCCCGCCTGGACCCGCATTCGGATTGAGCGCCGCACCGGATATGGCCATGGCGGTGGCCAGCGTGAAGCCGCTGGCAGACGAGGCATCGGTTGGTACCCAGTTCGTGGCCCGGCTGCCGCAGAAAAGTGGACTCAGAATGAAATTGTCACCACCCCGGGCGCGGTAACGGGGGTGCTGTGATGCACCCAGTGCAATGTTCGCGTTGATGATGTGGTACGGCCCGCGCATCAGTTTGTTCACGGGCTCCTGAGGCGACGCACACAGAGGGTTCGCCCCGCACAGATTACCCAGCAGGGTCGCATTTCCCGGAACTGACTTGCCGATTCGCGTATACACCCTTGCCCTGAGCCGACTCATGAACAAACGGTGAAGCGGCACATAGGCGGTACCGGCCATGACGCTCTTTTGCAGCACCTCCAGATCGGGCATGAACAACTCCAGCAACCGGTCACGGTAGAAGCGGTGCAGTGACACGTAATTGGCCTCGGGCCACCAACCAATCCAGAAGATCACGAGAAGGGCAACAACGAAGATCGTCGAATCGACACTACCAGTCAAACTCAAATTGAGCGATCGGGTCAGGATATACACCAGCAGAAGCAGGCCGAAGAACAGCAAGGCGGAAGCGATGCCCACCACCAGCCCCGTCGGGATCAGAGGCTTCTTGCTATTGCGTGCCTGCAGGAAACCCCAAATATTGCCAACCACGCCGACAATCGTCGCAATGACACCGGTGGCAGCGGGGTTGGTCTTGTCACTCTTGCCAAACAATGCAAGCCATTTGCCGGGGCTCATGAGGTCGTAACGCACCAGGAGTTCGTGAACCCACGGCAAACCACCGACCACCAGCATGGCAATGGCAAATACAAACAGCCAGTGCGTGGACACTTCGTAATACCGGCGCATCGAATAGGGCCCCAGTGCCTGTTGCTTCTCCATACTGTCAAACAGGCGCGTCAGGAGAACGTAGACAACCGAAAAAACTGCGTAGATACCCAGGGCCAACGCTGCTGCGACCAGCAACGCGTTGGACTGCGGAAAGACAAATGGTGCCTCCGTTGACAGTGGGTTCGGCGACACACCAGGCGGAGCGGCTACCTTGCCAAGATCCCGGTTTAAATCAAATATCCCAAAACTGAAGCAAAGCTGAAACAACACGACCAACAGGGCCGCATGCACCACCACGCTCGTCGCCAGATTGCGCAACACAACGCCGGCGAGCGACAGAAATGTGATGCCGTCCCCGGGCACCAGATAGTTGCTGCTCTGGCGCAAGCGCCGCAGCAGCCGGCCCTTCAATCTTTCCTTTTCCCCAATCCGCGCCTTGGCTGGTTCCCCGCCTTGCGGGGCGGCCTGATTCGACAGCGTCCCACCCACGCCGACCATCGGGTAGGAAACATACGGAAAATTTTCCTTTGATACGTCGAATGTCGGCAACGCATCGGGCTCGCCCGCATTTTTGTCGCTGGCCGACTGATGCAAAAGATACGTCAGCGACGCACCGATGTAGCCCCCCCCAGAAACGGTCGACAGGTAGTCAACATGTGGCAAGGCGCGCTTGTAAGCCAGGGCCTGCAGCACGCCAAGACAATAACTCGCAGAGCGGATGCCACCGCCCGAAAGCGCCAAACCAACCTGCGGCTTTCTGCCGCGCCACGCTTCGATGTGCTTCTCTTCGGCCTTGACGACCTCGGTGGCGCCGTCGTAAAGCAGGTTGTCAGGGCTAAACCTGTCTGTGCTGTCGTCTGCGTTCATGGTGCCCCTTCTTTGGCGATTGCGTTACCACCGAACCCGAAATAGGGATCTCAATGTGCACCATCCACAATCGGGCTATTTGCGCAATCTCAATGACTTTGTGGGTTCGGTCGAATCGCTTTTTCAGGTGCCCACTGCGGATGCGCCAATTGGGAGATTCAAAATGGTATGTTCCAGCGATGAAAACACAAATTGATCACCTCGTTGTCGTAGCCCATACCCTGGAGCAAGGCGTGCAATGGTGCGAAGCTACGCTGGGCGTAACACCCTCCGCTGGCGGAGAGCATGCACAGTACGGCACGCACAATCGCCTGCTAAAAATCGCAACGCCCGCCAATCCACTGGCCTATTTTGAAATCATTGCCATTGACGCCAATGCAAAAGGGCCCGCCAACCCCAAGGCCAAACGCTGGTTTGACATGGACAATGCTGCACTCAAAGCGGCCGTGGCCATCGAGCCTCGCCTGGTCCACTTTGTAGCCAACACCGACGACATTCAGGCGGCCCGCATCGCACTGAAAGCGCTCGATATTGACCGTGGTCCCATCATGCCGGCCAGTCGCCACTCGCGCAAAGGCCTGCTGCAGTGGCAAATCACGGTGCGTGAAGACGGCCAGCGCCTGTTCGATGGTGCGCTACCCACGCTGATCCAGTGGGGCAAACCGGGTGATGCCGAGCCCCTTCGACTGCACCCGCGCAACAGCCTGCCGCGCTCCGGTGTCACCCTGCAAAGCGTTTCCATCACGCACCCCACGGCAGGCAAACTGCAGGCAGCGTATGACGCCATTGGCCTGACCGGCATCGCCATTGAAAACGGGCCCGCCGACATCATCGCAACGCTCAAGACACCCAAGGGGTTGGTACAACTGCACAGCGCGGGAATTTAGCAGGTAAACCCCGCGCAGCCCGCAAAAAATATGCGTTAAAAGCTACTGATTTGATAGCGCCCGGTATGAGAAGCGGGATGGGTACCAACCTACCGTTGCCGTCACATCGGCTCCGCGCGATTTAATATAAGCATATACGGAACTAAAATTCCGTTGTTCGTCGGCCAGCCGCCTCTGCGGCCCGGCCGCCCCGCATGCAGACCTAACCGAGGCCTTACGTCATGTTGTCGAAAAAGTCGTTCTCGTCTATCGCGCAAGGGTTCAAGCAGCTCTGGTTCCTCGATCCGCGCGCCGAGCAGCCCTATATCAACGATATCGCTGTGCGCATCCGCGCCGGCCTGTTGCTGGCTATTCCTCTGT
>JBBRYR010000049.1:0-21666 GCA_038237415.1 Burkholderiales bacterium | reverse complement strand
GCCCACGCAGCCAGTGAGCTCGGGTTCTCGACGCCCACGCCGGTTCAGATCGAAGCCATTCCAGCCATTTTGCGCGGAGCGGATGTGCTGGGCTCTGCGCAAACGGGCTCGGGGAAAACGGCGGCGTTTGCACTCCCTCTGCTTCAACGACTGCAGGAATCTGCTTCGGAAGACCGGCAGCAGGCGCCCCGGGGCGTTCGCGCCCTCATCCTGGTGCCTACCCGCGAATTGGCAGCACAGGTTGGCGAAGTGGTGAACAGTCTGGCAAAGGCTCTGCCACAGCGCCTCAAAGTCAATACCGTATTTGGGGGCGTGTCCATCAACCCACAAATGCTGGCGCTACGGGGCGGGGCTGACGTGCTCATCGCCACCCCCGGTCGTCTGCTCGATCTGGTCAGTCAAGGGGCGGTCCAGCTGTCCACCGCACGCCTGCTGGTACTGGACGAGGCCGACCGCCTGCTGGATATGGGCTTTACCGAAGAATTGACCCGCATCCTGACACTGCTTCCGCCCAAGCGGCAAAACCTGTTTTTCTCGGCCACCTTCCCGCCGGAAGTGCAGGCACTCGCAACCAGTCTGCTGCGTGACCCGGTGCGGGTCGAAATCGCGGCTACCGAAGTCAACGAACCCGTTATAGAACAGCGCGCCATTCAGGTCGACCCCAAGCGGCGCACCCAATTGCTGCGCCACCTGATCAAAGACCAGGGGTGGAAGCGCGTACTGGTGTTTGTAGCGACCAAATACTCGGCGGAAATGATTGCCGAAAAACTGTACAAAGCAGGGGTGTTTGCCACGGCCTTCCACGGCGAACTGAGCCAGGGCGCGCGCAAGCAGGTTCTGGCCGAATTCAAGGATGAGCAATGGGAGGTGGTGGTGACCACTGACCTGGCATCACGCGGCATTGATATTGCCAAGCTACCGGTGGTGGTGAACTACGATCTTCCCAGGTCCGCGGTGGACTATGTGCACCGCATCGGCCGCACAGGCCGTGCAGGCGAAACCGGCTTGGCCGTGAGCTTCGTGAGTGCGGATACGGAGGCCCATTTTCGTCTGATTGAAAAGCGCCAGGGCGTGAGCTTGCCGCTCGAACACATACCGGGTTTTGAGCCGCTAGAGACCGCCACGCCTATCCAGCCACAGGTGGCAGCGGATAACGGCGGCATCAAAGGCAAGCGCCCCAGCAAGAAAGACAAGTTGCGGGCGGCGGCGCAAGGCCTTTAATGGCCTTTAATGGCCTTTAGTAAAGCCCGTTTGGCAAAGTTGGCTGATCAGGAATCGTCGTCCAGAAAATTACCAGCGACCTCGCCCGAGGTAACCCGGTCCGAATTGGCTTCGGACCTCGGTTGGCGTACGCCGTGCTTGGCCAGGATTTCGACGTAAAACTGCTCGCCCGCTTCAGCGACCACCGCGTCCATCAGGCTGGTGAGTGTTGCAAAGTGCACCACCACCGCGGTTTCTTCGGTCTTGCCGAACTTGCAGTCAAAGTCCCAGAAATCCACGCCTTCTGGCAGATCACGGCGGCGCTCACGCTTGACATACTTGCGGATCTCGTGCTTCACCGCCTCCAGAACGCGGTCGCGATTTTTACCTTCGATGGTGAGTTTGAATGTTTTTTTCATGGCGTGATTATCGGCGCTTGCTGATGGACGCGGTTTTTCCTGCACACTCGATTCCTATGCACACCACCCAAGAGACCCCCAGCAAGGAGCAAATCGCCCTGCTTGACCCGTTTGACCGCTTGGGCCTTGACCGCATCGTGCTGGTATCCACCCCTGAGCAGGCCCATAAAGCCTGCGCCGAACTGGGCGCAGTGAAGGTTTTGGGGTTTGACACCGAGTCCAAGCCCACTTTTTTCAAGGATCAGGTGTCCGAGGGTCCGCATATCGTGCAATTGGCAACCGTCGACAGGGCCTGGGTGTTTCAGCTGCATGATGTGCAGTGCAGCGCCATGGTGGCAGGCCTGCTGGCTCTCAAAGGCGTGACCAAAGCAGGGTTTGGCCTGGGCGATGACCGCAAACGCATCATCAGTAAACTGGGTGTCGAACCTGCTGATGTGCTGGAGCTCAACACCATTTTTCGGGAGCGCGGCTACCGCAAGGACATGGGCGTCAAAGGCGCGGTCGCGGTGCTGTTTGACCGGCGCTTCATCAAATCCAAGAAGGCCGCCACCTCCAACTGGGCAAACCCCCGTCTGACCGAAGC
The DNA here is from genome assembly GCA_038237415.1 of Burkholderiales bacterium. Taxonomy (GTDB): domain Bacteria; phylum Pseudomonadota; class Gammaproteobacteria; order Burkholderiales; family Burkholderiaceae_C; genus Allorhodoferax. Next base: position 19,464 of record JBBRYR010000049.1, on the reverse strand, counting down.
GCAGCTCGTCTATGCTGCCAATGACGCGTATGCCGCCATCCGCGTGTTTCACGCACTGAAAATAACCGGTTGAATGAACATGACTCCTTTATCCGTATTGGACCTCTCTCCCATCACCGAAGGCAGCGATGCCGCGCAGTCATTTCGCAACACACTGGATCTGGCGCAACATGCCGAGACACTGGGATTCAACCGCTACTGGCTGGCCGAACACCATGGCATGCCCGGCATTGCCAGTGCGGCCACCGCCATTCTGATCGGCCATGTGGCGGGCGGCACCCAAACCATCCGCGTGGGTGCAGGCGGCATCATGCTGCCCAACCATTCACCGCTGGTGATTGCAGAGCAGTTTGGCACGCTGGAGTCGCTCTACCCCGGCCGCATCGATCTGGGCTTGGGCCGCGCACCGGGTTCGGACCAGATCACCGCACGCGCATTGCGCCGCAACCTGTCGTCCGAGGCCGACGAGTTTCCACGCGATGTGGTGGAACTGATGGATTTCATGTCCGACCAGCCGCGCCAAAGCGTACGGGCCGTGCCGGGAACCGGGCTGAAAGTGCCCGTCTGGATACTGGGCTCCAGCCTGTTTGGTGCCCAATTGGCCGCCATGCTCGGCCTGCCCTACGCCTTTGCCTCGCACTTTGCACCGGCGCAGATGATGCAGGCAGTCGAGCTGTACCGCACCACCTTCAAACCGTCGGCACATCTGGCCAAGCCCTATGTGATGCTGGGGTTCAACGTCTTTGCAGCAGATTCTGATGAACAGGCCCACATTCTTGCCACGTCCATGCAGCAGGCGTTCGTCAACCTGCGCAGCGGACGCCCGGCCAAACTGCCGCCGCCCAAGCCAGGTTACGCAGAACAGGTGGGGCCTGCCGAACGCGCCTTGCTCGACAGCGTGCTGTCATGCACTGCGATTGGCGCACCTGCCGCCATTCGCAAAGGCTTGCACGACTTTATTGCGCGCACGGGCGCTGATGAATTGATGATCACCTCGCAAATGTTCGATCACGCGGCGCGCAAACGCTCGTATGAACTCACCGCAGGCGCTATACGCTAAGGGAACTCGACTGGATCAGAACTGGCTCGGCATGCGGAAGTTCAGCAGCCGCGTGGCAATGACGGTCTCAATCAAAAAGCACAACAACGCCAGCAAAAAGCACCCTACCCCAGTCAAAAATCCGCCAACCGCCCACCGGCTGACCTGAAACCCGGTGGTCTCGCCCACGAACAGCACGATGATGGTGAGCCCAATCAAAAAAGAACACAAGGTCAGCAGCGCAATGCCACCATTGGCCAGGCGCCCGCGCAGCCGCAGTTCGGCCAGTTCGGTGTAGGCGCGGGCCAGAAACTCGCGGTCAATGGATTCGCGGGCACGGTCTTCCACCAGACGCGCCCGATCAATGATCCGCGCCAGTCGCCCGGCAATGGCGCCGATCATTCCCGACACCGCTGTGAGCAGAAACACGGGCGCCACGGCCAGTTGAATGCCGTGGGTCACTGCGTTGGCATCGAGTGTAAAAATCATGTTGCAACCAAATCGTCGTAGTAGTGAAAGCCGTGGCAACTGCTCGCCCAGTGCGCATTGGTCGTCTTGCGCGCACCGACCCCCACGATCCGGCACCCTGCGGCCTTGATTTTCTGTGCTGCGGGCATGAAATCACTGTCGCCACCCACAATCACCACCGTGCCGATGTGCCGGTGGTGGCTCAGGTCTTCCAGGGCGTCCAGACACAAGCGGATATCGGCGCCATTTTTGGCGGACCCGCCCGGTGGAAACAGCTGAATGAGCTCCATGGCGTTATGGAGCAGTGCGTCGCGGTAACGGCCGAAATACTGCCAGTTGCAGTACGCCCGGTTAATCGCAAGAGGCCCCAGGGAAGCAGCCAGATCAACGACGACCTGAATGTTGACCAAGGGCTCCTGCACCTTGAATCGGTTGTCGGGCGTGCTGTAGAAGCCTTCTGACCGCGCCTCGCACAGGGCGGCGTGCAGGTTCTCGAAGTCCCAGTACAGGGCTACGCCAGGTTTGTCTTGATTTTCAATCATGCGCATAGTGTCTCTCACTCTGCCACCCCATTACCCGCCCGCGCGTTTGACGGTGAAACCCTGCGCCTTCAGCACCTCCATGATGCGGTCGCAGTGATCACCCTGCACCTCAATCACGCCGTCTTTCACCGTGCCGCCGCTACCACAGGCGGCCTTGAGCTTTTTGCCCAGTTCTGCAAGGGCGGTCGGCTCCAGTGCCACCCCTTTAACCAGGGTTACGGCCTTGCCGCCCCGGCCCTTGGTTTCGCGGGACACCCGCACAATGCCATCGCCCGTAGGCACCAGAGATTTCGCTTTGCAGATGCACTGCGCCACCGGTTGGCGACAGTCGGGGCACATGCGCCCCGTGTCAGTGGAATACACCAGCCTGCCCAACGACGACAGGCCTGAGGATTTTCCCTTCATGACCCTTTACCGTCCGTTCAAGGGATAAGCGGGGTCTGTATACCCCGGCGTGGAAGGGTGTCCGGGTTTGACGAACGAGTCCACCAGGGCCTCGTCTTCCGCGGTCACGGCGTATTCCAGCGCTGGCGCGTAATCCTGCCATTGCTGGAGCGTGCGTGGCCCGGCTATCACCGAACTGACCACCGGATTGGCCATCACCCAAGCCGTGGCGAACTGCGCGAGGGTGATTCCCTGGTCCTCTGCATGTACCTTGAGCCTCTGGGCGATTACAAGTGACTCTTCTCGAAACTCGGTCTCCGCCATGCGCTTGTCGGCGCGGCCCGCGCGCGTGCCATCTGCGGCGGGCTGACCGGGTGGATATTTGCCGGTGAGTACGCCGCGCGCCACCGGGCTGTAAGGCACAACGCCCACTCCGTAGTGGGCGCAGGCGGGTAACACCTCCACCTCGGGCATGCGATTGAGCAGGTTGTAATAGGGTTGGCACACGACGGGGCCGGGCATGCCCAGCTGCCCCGCCAGACGCACCATCTCGGCAATGCGCCAGCCCCGAAAGTTGCTGACACCCCAATATCGGATCTTGCCGCTCTGCAGCATGGCCGCCAACGCCTGCAGCGGCTCCTCCAGATTCATGCCGTTGTAGTCGCGGTGCAGGTACAAGATGTCCACATGGTCGGTCTGCAGCCGGCGCAGGGATGCCTCCACTTCCCGCAACATCCAGGCGCGGGAGTGGTGCCCCTCGTTTATCCGATCCGACATGGGGTTGCCCAGCTTGGTGGCAAGCACCCAATCGTGCCGCTGCGCCCGGATCAACTCACCCACCAGGGCCTCGGAAGCCCCCTTGGTATAGACATCGGCCGTGTCGATGAAGTTCACGCCCCGCGCGTGCGCGTCGGCCACGATGGCTGAGGCCTCCTCGCGCCCGGTCTGGTCACCAAACATCATGGTACCCAGACACAGCGCCGAGACTTGCAGATTACTTTTTCCCAGGCGTCGATATTGCATACGCATCTCCATAATTTAAGCCAAAAATGGCCTTATACCCCGTATTCATTGCGCAAGCAGCTATCAAAGTTATAGCAATCAGTCATCCCCCCAAAACCTGGCATTGGTTGACCTGCGTGCGCCAGCGAACAGACTGTACGTGAACGAATCCTTATTCTTGCTCCAACGAGAATTTTCTCCGCATCCATTCCACTTGAGGACCCACAACATGAACAAGATTTCGGGACTACTGATCGCTGCCATGGCCGCCGCCGCACTTTTGCCCTTGACGGCCACGGCGCAAATACAAGACACCAAAAACCAGGGCTACCTGCTTGACCAGCGAGGCGGATTTGTGACCAATGCAAGCGGTCAATGCTGGCATACCGGTGACTGGACGCCCGCACGCGCCGTAGAGCCTTGCGACCCAGTCATCAAACAGGTCGCCACCGTCGTGCCAGCGCCAAGACCCGCCGAAGTGGTGGCTGCGGCACCGGTTGTGGTGCCTGCACCAGTCGCGGTGGTACCCATGACGCAGAAGACCAGCTTCTCGGGCGATGCGCTGTTCGCATTCGACAAGTCTGTCCTCAAACCAGAAGGTCAAACCATGCTGGACGATCTGGTGCAGCAACTCAAAGGCGCAACTTATGACACGGTGCTGGTTACCGGCCACACAGACCGCTTGGGTAGCAATGCGTACAACCAAAAGCTCTCCGAGCGCCGTGCCCAGTCTGTAAAAGACTATCTGGTGAGCAAAAACGTCCAGGCTGGCCGCATTGATGCGCAGGGCAAAGGCGAAACCGAACCCGCTACCAAACCAGGGGAATGCCGCGGTGCACAAAGCGTGAAAGTTATCGCCTGCCTTCAGCCCGATCGCCGCGTTGATGTAGAGATGACCGGGACCAAAGCGGCCGGCGGAACGCAATAAACCGAGCCAAGTCTCCCGCTGCCAGTAAAGCTGTAGGCAGACGCTTGGCGGTGGGCTTTGCAGAGATGACTTCCACCATCGCCACCCTTGCTGTAGCAGTTAGTTGCCTCATCGTGGGGACGGGCTGTGCTGCGCTGCCGGACACCCAGTTTCTGACAGAGCGCTATACCGTGCAGGCCGCACGCATTGAAAACGCGCGGGGACCTCTTTCGAAAAGCCGGAGCGCGGAGATCATCGCGCAGCTCAAACGCCAGGCGGGGGACCTCGATATTCTGGACAAGCAAGTGGCGCTGGAGCAGACCATCGTCGGCAGCCCGCTCATTGTGGGCAACAAGGTCACCCTGCTGCAGGATGGACCGGCCACGTACCGGGCGATGTTCGCAGCCATTCGCAGCGCCAGGGACCACATCAATGTGGAGTCCTACATCATCGAAGACGATGAAGTCGGGAAGCAGTTTGCCGACCTGCTGATGGAGCGCCAGGCGCAAGGTGTCCAGGTCAACCTGATCTACGACAGCGTCGGTGCGTTTGACACACCCAAGCGTTATTTCGACCAGCTGACCCAAGCCGGCATCCAGGTTCTCGAATTCAATCCGATGAACCCGTTGGCGGCAAAAATAGCATGGGACATCAACCATCGGGATCACCGCAAACTGCTCCTGGTGGATGGCCGGACGGCGTTTCTCGGTGGCATCAATATCAGCAGTGTCTATTCGAGTGGCTCTTCGTTTAAACGCAGCAAGGGATCGCTGGACACCACGCGCGGATGGCGCGACACCCACATCCAGATTGACGGTCCGGTAGTTGCTGAATTTCAAAAACTTTTTATTGAAACCTGGACCAAACAGAACGGCAAGACGCTTGCGAAAAAAGACTACTTTCCCGCGATTTCCCCGCAGGGCAAGGAGATCGTGCGGGCTATAGGCAGCACACCCGACGACCCCTACAGCCTGATCTACGTGACCCTGATATCGGCGATCACGAACGCGGAAAAACAGGTGTACATCGCCAACGCCTACTTTGTTCCAGACCCGCAACTCGTCAAGGCCTTGCTGGAGGCCGCAGGCAGAGGAGTCGATGTGCGCCTGATCCTTCCAAGTCAGTCGGATTCAGCCTTTACGTTTCACGCGGGGCGCTCGTACTATTCCCAGTTACTCGAGGGTGGCGTCAAGGTATTCGAGCGAACCGGTGCCTTGCTGCACGTCAAAACAGCCATTGTGGACGGCGTCTGGTCCTGCGTGGGATCCAGCAATCTGGACTGGCGCAGCGCGCTCGACAACGAAGAAATCAACGCAGTTATTTTGGGGCTCGGGTTCGCGCAGCAAATGCAGGCGGTCTTCGAAAAAGACGCGAACGCTTCCGAAAAAATAGACCTCGAGAATTGGAAAAAAAGAGCCTTTCTGTTCCGGCTGAAAGAAGGAGCAGCCCGACTTTTTGGGCGTCTGCTGTGAAGCCCTTCGCCGCCACTGCCAGAGCAAATACACCAGGGAACTTGAAGAATGGGTGTTATCGTCGTCAAAGATACCCCATCGCCAACAACCACTACGGGAGCGCCGCACCGCGCCACTCCCCCCATGCAAACAGGTATCAAAATGACAATCTCTGAAAACGAAATCCTCGCCGCCAGCATACTTATTGTTGATGACCAGGCGGTAAACATCACCCTGCTGGAGCAGATGCTGCAGGAAGTGGGCTTTGATCATGTGACGTCCACGATGAATCCACGCGAAGTCTGTGGATTGCATGCCAAAAATCACTACGACCTGATCCTGCTCGACCTGCAAATGCCTGGCATGGACGGTTTTGAGGTCATGGAAGGCCTCAACGCCCAGAACACGGACGCTTACGTTCCTGTGCTGGTCATCACCGCCGAACCCGGCCACAAGCTGCGTGCACTGCAGGCTGGCGCGAAAGACTTCATCAGCAAGCCGTTTGACCTGATCGAGGCCAAAACGCGTATCCGCAATATGCTGGAGGTACGGCTTCTGTACCGCAAGCTGGAGAAGTTCAACAAGGAGCTGGAGCAGACCGTTCAGGAGCGCACCGCGGAGCTGAGGGAAAGTGAAGCGCGCTACCGCAGTCTGACCGAACTGGCTTCCGACTGGTACTGGGAGCAGGACGAGGCAGGACACTTCACCAAAGTCTCCGGGCCTGTTCTGGAAATGCTGGGCATTCGCGTGGACACCCCTGAAGAGCAGTCCCATGACACCCAGAAACCGGGCTGGAACGAAACCGAACGCAAGGCATTGCAGGCGCGCATTGCGGCGCGGGAGCCCTTTCTTGACTACGTTTTCAGTCGTGTCAATGCCGATGGCTCCAGGCAAGAGTTTCGGGTCAGCGGCGAGCCCATGTTCAACCAGTCGAGCCGCTTCGTGGGCTACCGCGGAATCGGTGTCGAATTGATCGCACAGAAATAACGGCCCCGCCCCGTGACGCCACCGATGTCTTTGCCCCCCCATCCAAACCAGAATCATCTTCTTGCCGCCTTGCCAGCGGAGGATTTTGAGCGTCTGGCCCCGCACCTCGAACGGGTGGCCATGCCACTGGGCGAAGTACTGTACGAGCCCGGCGGAGCCCTGCGGCACGCTTACTTCCCCACCACGGCCATTGTGTCCCTTCAATACGTCACCGAATCCGGTGCAGCGTCCGAGATCGCCGGCGTCGGCCACGAAGGCATGGTGGGCGTCTCCCTGCTGACGGGCGGCGACACCACACCGAGTTCCGCCGTGGTGCAAACGGCAGGCCATGCTTACCGCCTCAATCGAAGCGTGCTGAAACAGGAATTTGATCGTTTGGGCGTCCTGAACCGCCTGCTGCTGCGGTACACCCAGGCGCTGATGACCCAAATGGCCCAGACAGCCGTCTGCAACCGCTACCACTCCGTCGAGCAGCAACTGTCACGGTGGTTGCTGGTAACGCTGGATCGCATCCCCTCGGGGGAATTGGTCATGACGCAGGAACTGGTTGCCAGCATGCTGGGCGTGCGCCGTGAAGGAATTACCGAGGCTGCAGGCAAGCTGCAACTGGCGGGCTATATCCGCTATCGCCGGGGCCATATCTCGGTGCTGGACCGCGCCGGGCTGGAGAAAAGAACCTGCGAATGTTACGGCGTAGTGAAGAAGGAATTCAACCGCCTGCTGCCAGACACCCAGAGCAGCCGGGGTAGCGATTAGCGCAGTGGTCAGCCTTCCTTTTTGTCGTTCTGATACCGTGTCCACAGGGCCATCACGGACCCCGCCAGGGACACCATCTGTAGCAAAACAGTCGGGGTGAACAATCGATGGGTGGCGCTTCCTGATACTGGCTTTTTCTCGCGCTTGCTTCTGATCTGCCCCAAAGCAAAGCCTGCCCCCGTCGCCAAAAGCAGGGCAATAGGCGAACCCAATTTTTTTCGAACTCCGGCCTTCAGCGCTGCGGTATGGGCGGTTGATTCGCGGTAGCGCAATGCCAACCGCCGCTGCGTCACCTCAATTTGTTGATCGAGTGAGCTAGCCTTTGGGGCTCGCAGCAATTTCCTGGCATGGGTCATCACGCGTTGTCCTTGGGAGCATCCGCCCCGCGGCCTGCCTGAAGGCTGCGCTGCGTTGCGGGAAAACGCAGGAATCGGCTTCTTCGGCGTATGGCCAAGACCAGAGAAGCTATCGCCATCACATTGAACAGTGCAAAGAGCAAAAGTGCAATGCCTGGCGCCAGCCCGTAGCCAACCAGCCAAAACACCAATGCACCCGATACGGCCAGCCAGGTGCTCAAAAGAAGAACCCCAATTACCAGGCTGTAAGCCAAGATGTGGGCGAGGCTTTCTCCCGCGCGCTGTGCCTCCAGCGCAATCAGCTGCAGGTGGTCCTGTACGATGCCCCGCAGGTCGCCCAACAGGGCGTCGGCCATGTCCATCAACCCGACCGGGGCACCTGCTACTTGGGCGAGTGGCTCAGGGTCGGGCTGTGGCGCATCAGAGGACGTCATGCCGATTGCGCCTGAAACATTAGCGCTGGCGCAGCGCCCAGCTCAGCAGGAAGCCCGACGCAACAGCGATACCCAGCGAGGTGAGGGGTTTTTCCTGCACATAGGTGCGGCACGTTTTGGTCAACCGGGACTGCGCCAGGGCCAATTGCTCTCCTTTGGCATCCAGCGTCCTGGTGGCCATATTGGCCGCGCCCACAAGCTTGTCCACCGCTTGATGGACACCATCAACCATGTGGTCAACCGCAGGTCGCGCTGCTTCGGTTGTTCTATCAACCGCGCTGTGCGCGCTTGCAGCCGCATGGTCCAGCGTGCGGGCCACGGCATTGCTCATATCGTTTATGTCAGTCATATTTTTCTTTGTTTATTGGGGAATCGGCGATTCAAGGCTTGCCGAATGTGGCTTTGGCTTCATTGAGGCAGTTGGTCTTGGCATCACCCGACATCGCATCACATTTTTCCTTGGCGACGGCGTAGGCTGCGTCACGCTTGTCGGTGGCAGCGTCCTTGCGGACCTCGGTGGTCTTTTCGCGCGCTGTGGTGTTGGCTTCCGAAGTTTTTTCAACGACCTTGGCATCCGCCTTGGCTGCTACGTGCGCACTTTTAGCTTCCTTGCGGCACACATCCTTGGTATTGCCGTCTGCGTCATCACATTTTTCCTTGGCGACTGCATAGGCGGCGTCCGCTTTTGCCATGCGAGCAGCGTAGCGGTGCTTGACAGAGGGGCTGTAGTTTTCTTCGAGTTCGGCCTTGGCGATTTTTTCCTGGCCTTTGGCTTCTTCTACGCAAATATCCTTGGCATTGGCGCTCTGTGACTTGCAGGCGTCCTTGTCAGCCTTGTACTTTGCGGAAATCTCTGCTTTCGATGCGTTGTACTCTGCCTTGGTCGGGGTTGCAGCCATAGCACTGGTCCCAACAAGAATAAGGAAGGCGGTGGATAGAGTGGTGAGTGTGAAATTTTTCATAACTGGCTCCTGTAATTACATAGGGACGGTGGAATGGAGCGCCGTCGTTTTGTTTCGACGCCCTGCGGCAAGAATAGTTGCAGGCCCTGCGCGGGTCTGTATGCCACCGCACACAAAAACATTTGTTTTTTTGAGAAATATCAAACCTGTGTGCGCCCGCGCACAGAAGGCCGGTGCGCAACCGATTAATCTTCAGTTTTACATCAACCAGGAGAAGTAAACATGAGCCAAATCAAACACATTTCCGTACTGCTTGCAGCCCTTGCCATGACCGCCATGGTGGGATGCGCATCCACTGCCAAACAGGAGAGCACCGGTCAATACATGGACGACACCGCCATCACCGCCAAGGTGAAGGCCGCAATCTTCAATGAGCCCACACTGAAGTCAGCAGAAATTAACGTCGAGACGTTCAAGGGCCGCGTTCAGCTCAGCGGCTTCGTGAACTCGCAAGGCGATATCAACAGAGCCGTAGCGTTGACGCAAACGGTCACGGGTGTCACTTCTGTCAAGAACGACATGCGTATGAAATAAGCACGCAGTCCCATTTTTCCCAAGGACTTAATATGCAAACTCTCAAAAAATTGGCCGTCAGCTCACTGGCTGTGACCGCCCTGCTCACGCTCGGCGCCTGCGCCGGAATGTCGGCGCGGGATCAGAACACGGCAATCGGCGCCGGCGTCGGCGCGATCGGCGGATCCGTCCTCACGGGCGGTAGCACCGTAGGAACCGTTGGCGGTGCTGCGGTTGGCGGCATCATCGGCAACCAGATTAAAAAATAATCTTATTGACATGAATACCCACATCAGCAAGTTTCCCCAATCGCTCATGTGGGTCGCAGGCGCAGCGATCACGCTGTTCTGCGCGACGGGTATCGCAGCCTTCACAGGCTGGATACCCAACTCCATGGGCCGCTCGGCTCAAGACAGCGATTTCGCGGTTTCTGACCGACCCAGCCCAGCGGAGTCGCGGACCATAGCGGTCAACGCTACTCCCACAAAACCGGGTGCTTCAACCACGCAACGCAAGGCGGCGAGATGCCCGGGCTGTGGACGGGTTGAGTCCGTAGAGCAAGTCACAACCAAGGATATCGCTACCGTGATCGGCCCCATAGGCGGCGTCATGGCGGGCAACGAGATTGAAAAACGGGCCCGCGCCACCACGGGCTACGACATCACCCTGCGCATGAATGATGGATCAACCCGTGTGATTCACCAATTGTCACAGCCCGCGTGGCGCACCGGAGACCCGGTCAAACTGGTCTCAGGTTCTCTCCAGTCAAACTAACTAACTCAGAGGAAACATCATGCTGTACACCATTGCCGTCGTTCTTATCATTTTGTGGCTCCTGGGTCTGGTTACCTCCAACACCATGGGCGGCTTTGTCCACGTGCTGTTGGTGATTGCCGTCATCATGATCCTGTTGCGAGTCATCAACGGCAGCGGTCTGTAGCTATCTGACCGCGAGGCGGTAAAACCAATTCAATCCGGCACAAACCGGTTATTGAATTTGGCCAGATCAATTTCCTGATCAAACGTCACCAGTTGCCCCATCTTCATGTCCGCCATCCGGCAGGCCGCAAAAAGACTTGCCCGTCCCTTGAAGTAGAAGCTGGGCAAATCTATGAGCGTGTAGGGATACGGCACGAAGACCTGGTGCACAAAAACCTCGGCGTGCAGGTTGCGCGGAGAGGGAAAGAGTTTGTAGTCCGCAGTGGTAAATGCTTTTTCAGCCATGGATTCGACAATCTCAAAAATCAAAGACGCTAGCATAGGGCCTGAACCCTCAATCAGGAGCACCCCATGGCCGATACGCCCGAAACACCTCTACAAGACAAACGCAGCATCTGGATGCGCGCCCTGATAATGATCCTGATGGCGATGGCCTTTCAGCTGGCCGCCACACTTCTGGGACTGATCGCCGTCGTGCAATGGGTTCTGGCACTAGTCAGTGATGCGCCCAACGCACGCTTGACCCATATGGGCAGGGCTGTTGGCAGCTATCTGCGGCAGATTGCCGGCTTTGTGAGCTTTGGTACTGAAGAGGTGCCCTTCCCGTTCAGCGACTGGCCATCATCCAACTGATCTTGTCAACGCCAGTCGGGTTTTCGCTTTTGAATGAAGGCCTGCACGCCTTCCAGGGCTGATTCGTCCATCATGTTGCAGGCCATGGTCTGTGTGGCGTCCTGGTAGGCTGCTTCAATACCTTCCTCCAGTTGCCGGTAGAACAATGCTTTACCGATTGCTACCGCCACGCGTGGCTTGGCCAGAATGCTGTCCACCAGACGGGTGATTTCCACGTCCAGCGCGGCGGGTTCAGCCACGCGGTTGACCAAACCCTTCGCCAGCGCCTGCTGTGCGTCAATAAACTCACCCGTCACCAGCATTTCGAACGCGGCCTTGCGGCCGAGATTGCGCGACAGTGCCACGCTGGGTGTGGAGCAGAAAAGACCCAGGTTGACCCCGCTCACTGCAAATTTTGCAGTGCTGACGGCTACCGCCAGATCACACATCGCCACCAACTGGCAACCTGCCGCAGTCGCGATTCCCTGCACCCGCGCAATCACGGGCACTGGCAGACGCTGGATCGCCAACATGACGCGGCCACACTGGTCAAACAAACCCTGGTAGTAGGCCAACGAGGGGGTAGCACGCATTTCCTTGAGGTCATGGCCCGCACAAAACGCCTTGCCTGAAGCCGCCAGAACCACCACACGCACTGATTCGTCCGCGGCAACAGCATCCAGCGCGCTCTGCAATGCGGTGAGCATGGCTGCAGACAGGGCATTGAACGCATCGGGGCGGTTGAGCGTGAGGGTGACCACCCCAGGGGGGTGGCGGGTGATGACAACCAGTTGCTCGGGTTTGGAATTCATAGTCAGCTCTCAACAGTGAGTTCCCGGTCATCTTACTGGTACCCGTGGACGATAGTTGATGTCGCGCGTCGGGCGCTATGCTTGCGGCTTTTACAAAAAGCACAGGAGACCGCATGATGTTGTCGCTTTTTCCACTGGGTTGGGAGCATTACCTGACTGGGGGACTGTTGATTGGAGCCGGGGTGGGTCTGTTATTTATTCTGACAGGCTGGGTGGGCGGCATGAGCACGGTCTTTACCAGCACCTGGTCGTATTCGTCCCGCCGGCCTTTCTTTCAGCAAGGCCGGTTTGTTGAGACGAGAGTCTGGCGACTGGTTTTCGCACTCGGGTTGGTGCTGGGCGCCGCCATCTGGTGGATCTGGATGGGGCCGACTGGCGGATTGCGTACGGGCGTACCCGTGTGGCAGCTGGGCGTTGGCGGATTGCTGGTGGGCTTTGGTGCACGGCAGTCAAATGGGTGCACGTCAGGTCATGGCATCTGTGGCCTGAGCTCGCTGCAATGGCCCTCACTGATGGCGGTGCTGACCTTCATGGCCACCGGTTTTGTTACCGCCAATGTGGTGCTGTTGGTGGGAGGTCGCTAATGTCTTTTCACAAATTTCTTGCGGTGGTTGTCAGCGGTATCCTGTTTGGATTTGGGCTGGCTGTCTCCAGCATGGTGTCGCCTGAAGTGGTACTGAGCTTCCTGCGCTTTCAGGACTTTGGCCTGATGCTGGTGATGGGCGGGGCCGTCAGCGTTACCGTGCTGGTGTATCAATTGGCACCCCGGCTGCTGGGTCGTCCTGTGCTGGGAGACCATTTTGCAGTGCGACCCTCCGTGATGGACCGCGATACCGTGGTCGGCGCGGCCATTTTTGGTATCGGCTGGGGCCTGTGCGGGGTGTGCCCCGGCCCGGCCATTGCCGGTTTGGGCACTGGCAACTGGTCGCTCATGGTGGCGCTGGCAGGTATTGCTGCAGGCGCTTACGCGCAGGGTTGGCTGAAGGATCGCAAGACGAACGGGGCTTAAAAAATACATATAAATCAGGCTATAGCCCCCGTATTCATTGCGTAATAAGCTATCCATTTCATAGCAACAATACTCAAAAGACTCCTTTTGCATTGCTGAATCCTCTGTGCCATACTGATCAGCGAGGGGGACGCCCGAGTCGTCCCTGTCGTCTGAATCTACTTTCCGGAGGGGAACCATGGCGATCGACACCCACATCAAATTTGACGGCATTGAAGGCGAGTCGACCTCGTCGGACCACAAAGGCGAAATCGAGGTGCGGTCCTGGAATTGGGGGATCGCCCAGCCCGCAGCGGGCCCTGCAGCGACAGGAGCTGGATCCGCCAAACTCAAACCAGTCCCCGAGCAGTTTCGCGTGGTGCACCACTACGACAAGGCCTCACCGCTGCTGGCAAAAAACGCGGCCTCTGGCAAAACCATCAAAACCGCCGTCCTGACGGCGCGCAAGGCCGGCGAGGGCCAGAAGGACTTCCTCAAGATCACGATGAACGAAGTCGTCGTCACATCCGTGCATGCCAGTTGCGGCGAGGGCAGCGATATCGCTGAAGAAGTGGCCTTGTCCTACGGTTCGATCGCTTTCGCTTATCAACCCGCTACCGCCAAGGGTAGCCTGGGCGCGGCGGTTACCTTTGACTGGAACACCAGAACCAACGTGGTGAACTGAGTCCCACGCAACATGGTTCCCGACGTTGGGGGTGAGCCAGGTCTACCGGTTGAGGCTTTGCTGCTGCAGACTGTCGACGCGCTCCGGCATGATGATCCTGACCGCGCGGAGCACGCCCTCCAATGCGTGCTGAAAGACCGGCCCCGCCACGCTGACGCCATTCACTTTCTTGGGGTGCTGCGCCACCAACAGGGGCGCGCCGACGAAGCGCTGGCGCTTCCGAGGCAAGCCATCGCCGCTTATCAGGCCGCCCTCCGGTTGGACCCGGGTTCCGGGCAGCCGTGGTGCAATCTCGGAATTGTTCTTATGGCCCTCTGGCCGCGCTCTTTCGATGTGGTGGCCTGCGCGAACACCCTGTGCTACTTCGGCGCTTGCCTAACGTGGCGAGGGCTGCGAGCTCGGCGTTGCGGGAAGGCGGCTGTTTCGTATTCACGGTTGAAGCGCTGGAGCCCGGGTTCAGCGACTATCGGCTTCGGGCCACTGGGCGATACGCCCACTCACGCGAACATATTGAGCGGGCACTTCAGGCCGCCGGACAGGTAGCACGCCATGAAGATTGAATCAGGTCCGATACTTTTTGCGCTGATCGTGGGCGTCCTTCTCACGGCAGGCGTTTCCTGGCTGGTGGCGGGCCTGTACCGGCGCCAGATGCTCGCGCTCATGCGCGGTGGCCCGGCGCCCGAAGCTGCCCGAACGGCAACGGGTCAGACCATTGCAACAACGGTAGTGCGGCGGGTTGATGCCATTCTGGATATTTCAGCCAACCGCCGCGCATCCTGGCGCTACTTGCTGGCGCTCAGCGGGCTCAGCCTGCTCATTGGCATTACGCAGTCGGTTCTGGCACTGCTTTTTGTTTACGGTGAGGCGCTGCTCACGCTGGGGCGCGCACTCACCCTCGGCCTGGTTTACGCCTGGCCCATGGCGCTGACCTGGGGCTTGCTGCGGCGCTGGTCGTGGTTGCGTACCCTGGGCGCCATTGCCTTGTACCTTCTGCTGATGCTGGCCCTGGTGACCTGGCGTTCCATCTCTCCCCAGCCGCTGGCCACATCCCTGCAATGGCTTGGTGGCCTGGTCGTTATTCCGGTCACCGTCACGCTGGTGATTGGTGCAAGCGGACGTATCCGCGCCGTTGCGCCCTATCTGCTGCCCATATTCCTGGTGTTGTCAGGCTCTTCCGTGGTGGCACTTCAACTATTGACGGTGGGCGCGACGAACCCTCCCCATTGGCTGATCATTTTGGTAGGCTGGGTGGGCGCCACGCCAGCCATCCTGCTGGTGGCGCTGGCGCCCTGGCTGCTGCTGGCGTGGCCGGCTTACGCGATAGCCCGATCGCTGGCGAGTGCCTACCGGGCCAAGCGCTTCTCCGACCTGTGGTACCTGTTGGCGGCCTACTGGTTCGTCGTGCTGGCGGCCAGTGCGCTACCAGCTTTGCAGAGTGTGGGACTGGTTGGACTCACGCAGCTACTCCCCTGGCTGTGGCTGCCCGTCGCAAGCTGGATGTTGCGGAGCTGGCTCGCACCAGGCGACGCGCCGCCCACCCTGCTGGTGCTTCGGGTGTTCCAGCAGGACGCAAGGGTACAGACCCTGTTTGACCGGGTCATCGAACGCTGGCGGCTTAGCGGCAACACGGTGCTGATTGCGGGTACCGACCTGCTGAGCCGCACGCTGGACCCGGACGACCTGTTTACCTTTCTCAATGGACGCCTGGCCAGCCGCTTCATCGCCACGGAGGCGCAAGTGGGCCAACGGCTCCGCGAATTCGACCTCTCCCCTGACCCGGACGGTCGGTACCGCGTCAACGAGTGCTATTGCTTTGACAGCACCTGGCAAGCGGCATTGATGGCCTTGGTGGGTCAGGCCGATGTGGTCCTGATGGACTTGCGCGGTTTTCAGGCAAAGAACCAGGGCTGCCGTCACGAATTGGGTGTACTCGGGACTGTGCCCCACGTGCGGCGCGTCGTTCTGCTGCACGACGCCACCACGGCGCAGACAGTCGCGCAAGCCGATGTGGCCCAAGCGCAGGCCGGGCGTTTTGTCTGGGTGGAGGCCGGGCACCTGAACCAGCGCAAGGTCGCTGAGATCATGACCGCACTGCTGGGGTAAATTTACATTCACTTACATATTGCCGTTTGCATCCCGTCAGGGATAGATCGAGAATTTGTAAAAAATTGCAAGCAAGAAAACGCACATGCAAGGGGGGACACCATGACCAGCAAGGCATCCGTCACCACGCAAAAAATGCCTCAGGCTCATTCTTTGCACATCGGCCTCAATGAGGTCAGCGGCGCAGCCTACTCCGGCTGGACCGGTCCACTGGCCGCATGCGAGTTCGATGCCAAAGACATGGCCGCCATTGCTAAGGCAAAGGGCATGAAAAGCACGGTACTGCTGACCAAAAAAGGTACGCGTGCCAATGTACTTTCGGCCATTCGGCGAGCGGCAAAAACGCTGGTGGCGGGCGATCTTTTTCTGATGAGTTATTCAGGCCATGGTGGCCAGTTGCCCGATGTCAGTGGCGAAGAAGAAGACAAGCAGGACGAAACCTGGTGCCTGTTCGACGGCCAGTTGATCGACGACGAGCTCTATTTCGAGTTGAGTAAATTCAAGGTCGGGGTGCGCATTCTTGTGCTTTCGGACAGCTGCCACAGCGGCACGGTTGTGCGCGCAGCCCTGGCCCAACCCACCACGCCTGACCAACGACCCAAGCTCATGCCGGCCGCGGTGGGCATGCGCGTCTACAGCGAGCACAAAGCCTTTTACGACAAGCTGCAGCGCGATGTGGCCAAGGCCGCTGGCAAAGCTATGGTGGACCCGGACACGGCGCTGGCCAACGTCGTGGTCAGCAGCAGACTGTCCACCCTGGTCAAAGAATTCAAGCCCGCCGTGATCCTGATTTCGGGTTGTCAGGACAACCAGTCTTCCATGGATGGCAACCACAATGGCGCGTTCACCGAACAGTTGCTGCGGGTCTGGAGCAACGCCGCCTTCAGCGGCAACTACGCCAGCTTTCACGCGCGCATCCGTGCCGGTATGCCGGCCACGCAATCACCCAACCTCTTTACGCTGGGAACGGCTGTACCGTTCTTGAAACAGACACCATTCACGGTCTGAGCCCCTTCGGGTCTGTCGCCCGTTTACCGCTACCGGGAGATCACCATGCTGAGCATCAAGAATCACCGTTTGGTCGGAACGGGGGTCACCTTTCGCCAGACGCCGAACACCGGCGGAGCCCTGCAACCGCACTTTTTAATCATGCACTACACCGCTGGGCGAAACCTGGAGAGTTCGGTGGAGTCACTTTGCACGAAGAAGCCGCAGGGCAATGCGTCGTCCCATATTGTTCTGGGGCGCGATGGCCGGATCTTTCAGATGGCACCGTTCAACGTCATCACCTGGCATGCGGGAGTCAGCCAGTGGAACGGGCTGGACGGCATGAACCACTACGCCATCGGAATCGAGATGGACAACGCCGGATTGCTGCACCGGGAAGGCGATCAATTTGCAGCCTGGTTTGGCAAGACTTATCCACCCGCCGAAGTGCAACTGGCGGAGCACCGCCACGGCGGTGGCATGCGACCCTGGCACACCTACACGGAGGCACAGATTGCACGGGCACTGGAGCTCTGCGAGTTGCTGGTGGCGCATTACGGGCTTGAAGACGTGCTGGGCCACGAAGATGTGGCGCGCGGTCGCAAGGTGGACCCCGGACCGGCATTTCCCCTTGCGTCGGTACGCAGCCGGGCCCTGGGGCGCGGAGATGACGTTATGCCGCGCATGTTGGTGACCGCTGTCAGCCTGAATATCCGCAGTGGACCGGGCGCTGCATTTGACAAGGTCGCGCCAGCCCTGAAGCGTGGCACGGAGCTGATTTTGCTCGAACCGCAGGACCGGTGGAGCCGGGTTGCCGTGGTCGGTGCCACCGACCTGGAGGGCTGGGTCAGCAATGACTTCATCGCCCGGCAGCCTGCAACCCGTGGCGGGCCAGCGGCACTCTCCAGGGCGCAGCGGAGTTCAAACACGAAGTCCGCCAGCGCAGCAAGCAAACCGAAGCGCAAGCCTGCCACGCCGCCATGAAATCCGCCCCCAAATCCGCCAGCATTAACCAGGCGATCACTTTCGTTGTCCGTGGTCAGGCGCTTCCTGCGGCAGGACCGACACGCGGTGGAGCAACGACTGCGCAACCATCCGGGTTCAGTCGCCGTGGCACGGTGACGCAGCGCGTGCAGGTGGGCGCGCAACGGGGTAGCAGCAATTCGGTGCGAATGACTGCACGACCGGGGCTGGACGCGGTGGTACTTCACATCACCAACGGCCCATCGCTGATGCTGCACCCCGAAACGGCGCGCGACTTGATGCTGGCGCAGTCCGCAATACGCCGGCGTGGAATGGGCGACGAGGATCGCCCCGATGAGGTCAACGTGCCAACCGAACTGGTCTGGCAGGGCTTGGAGCAAGCGGGTGCGGTTCGCGGAGCCACGCGGGGGCGGCTGGGGTCGGTGTTGCTGTCAGCCGTGGAAGTGGTCACAGGCCTGCTGAATAATCCCGCCGCCCGCCTCACCGCCAGTGCGATCGCCGAGCGGGTGGACCGCCAGGTGGACGCCGGGGTCTATCTGCTCCATGCACGCGCCTTTGGCACACCACTCAAGGGAAGCGCCACGCCGCTCGACCGCATTCCCCCTGCAGACGGTACAGACGCACCACTGCTGGTACTGGTTCATGGAACGTTCTCCGAGACGCAGGGCACTTTTGGCAAGTTGTGGCAACGCCATCCACAAAAAGTTCGCGACCTTTTTGCGTATTACGAGAACCGTGTGTATGGCTTCGACCATCCCACCCTCACAGCCAGTCCGGTCGACAATGCGTTGATGCTGGCCAAGCTTCTGCCGAATGGCGCGAGGTTGCACTTGCTGACCCACTCGCGTGGCGGTCTGGTAGCCGAGGTTTTGGCCCGTATCTGCGCCCACCCCGAGCTGGATGAGGAGTCGCTCGCACCCTTCAGACCTGTTGCTTATAAAAGCCAGCTCAAGGCGTTGCGTGAGTTGGGCGCCGAATTGAAGGGGCGAGACATCCGCATTGAGCGGATCGTCCGTGTGGCCTGCCCGGCACGCGGCACATTGCTGGCCTCGCGCCGGCTGGACGCCTACGTCTCGGTTCTCAAATGGTCGCTGGAGCTCGCCGAAATTCCGGTAGCCCCCTCCATTGTTGATTTCATCGCCGAGGTTGCCAGCCAGCGCACCGACCCGAGCCTGCTACCAGGCCTGGAGGCCATGACGCCACAGAGTCCTCTGGTGCAGTGGCTGCATGCACCCCAGGGTCCCGGCGTATCCCCCCTGCCCGGCCAGCTACGGGTGGTGGCGGGTGATATTCAGGGCGACTCCATCGTGAATTGGGTCAAGACCCTCCTGGCCGATGCCTTTTTCTGGACCGACAACGATCTGGTGGTGCAGACACGCTCGATGTATGGCGGATCACCCAGGTCCCCGGCGGGTGGTCACGCCTCTGCCATCTTCGTGCTCGAACGCAGCGGCCAGGTCAGCCACTTTAACTACTTCAGCAACGCGCGCACGGCCGAGGCGATTTGCTGCGCCCTCTTGCAGGATGCACCGGACGGCTTTCTTCCCATTGGG
>JBBRYR010000048.1:0-22033 GCA_038237415.1 Burkholderiales bacterium | reverse complement strand
CCCTGCCGAGTCCTGCGCATGAGCGGGGGTGAACGCTGAGGCCGTGAGCAGGCATGCCAGAAGCAAAGTTGTCACTCGCAGTGGTCGGACATCATTGCGCGTGGCTGGAACGGAGTGTGTCATCGTTTCTACTTTCATTTATAAGCGGATAACGATATTATCCCGTCATGCTCTCATTTCGGCAAGGAGGTGGAGCGCAAAACTGCGTACGGTGCAAGGCAACATGATCCCCATAAAAACTGAATCCGCCTGGAAGGGCACCTCCGACTGCCGCAACTGCGGCATCCGTGACATGGTGCTGTTCGCTGACCTCAACGAAGAAGACTTCGGGCTCATCCATGCGCCGATTGACGACATGGAGTTCCATGCCGGCGAAAGCCTGTTCCAGGAAGGGGCGGCAGCTTTGGGCATATTCACGCTACGCGCTGGAATGATCAAATTGGTACGCTCTACCTCGGATGGTCGCCAGCGCATTGTCCGGGTGCTTCGGCCGGGTGACGTGATTGGTCTGGAGGCACTAGCGACCTCCCGCCACGAAACCGACGCAGTGGCATTAACCGAGGTTTCGGTCTGCCGGATTCCCTTGTCGGTCATCCACAAGCTGGGTGTGCAGTCACCGCGTTTGCACCATAGCCTGATGGGTAAGTGGTCTCGCACCCTCAAGGAGGCGGACGACTGGTTGGCAGATCTGAATTTTGGTTCTGCGCACAAACGGGTCTGCAACTTGGTGCTAAAGATGCGCAGCATAGTGGATGCCCAGACGGTCACGCTTTTCGCGCGTGAAGATATGGGAGCCATGCTCGATCTCAAAATGGAAACGGTCAGTCGCGAGGTCAGCGCACTGGTCCGGGAAAAGGCTCTGGAGCCACTGGATAAATGCGGTCGCGTCTACCGAATCCTCAATCTGGATTGTTTGCTTGCCGCCTGAAAGCGAGCCCCTAACTCGCAGCCTTGGCTGCGGCGGCAGCATCTTCCGCCATTTTGCGTTTGAAATAACGCAGGAAAAATACCCCCATACCCAGCATAAAAATTATCCCGCTGATGCTCATGAGGCCATAGTCGGTAGAGAACAGATCGGTCAGCAGTTTCATGGTGATACCTCTTTTAATCAGAGCTTGCAGTGTGACCCCGTGAAGCGCCGATCAGCATGATCCTGATCAATGAATCAGGGTTTGTCCTCGTACCACGCTAAAATAAAATTACCTATACTGGTATGGGTATAAATTCTATTTGAGGCTTTTGCGTATGTCGATTTCTGTCCAATCTGCCGGGCGTAAAGTCAAGCCTTTCTGGCCGCCATTGGCCGCTGGCGTTGCCTTAGGCCTGGTCCTGCTGTTGACTTTTGTGCTGACGGGTCACGGTCTTGGCGCCACCGGCGCCACCACCCGCATGACCGCATGGCTGGGCTGGACGGTGGCCCCCGCCGCAACGCAGGCAAACAGCTACCTTGGTCCCCTGGTGGAGAGCGGTAATCCCCTGTCCTCATGGATCACCTGGCAAGTTATCGGTGTGGCGATTGGCGCGCTGGTAGCAGCCTTCATGGGTGGCCGTTTTCGGGTTCAGCTGGATGGTGCGCGCAGTGTGGGTACGCCGCGTCGTTTGCTGGCAGCCTTGGGTGGCGGGCTGGTTTCTGGCTTTGGTGCCCGTGTAGCGGCTGGTTGCACCAGCGGCTTGGGCCTGTCAGGGGCGGCCACGCTGGGGATCGCAGCTTTTGTTTTTTTGGGTTTATTTTTCGCGACTGGCCTGATTGCCAGCCGTTTGGTGAAGGGGCTCTGAGATGTTTCCATTCAATGATGCAGGTGTGATTTCCGGGCTTGTGTGCGGAGTGCTGTTTGGCTTTGTGCTGGAAAACGCAGGCTTTGGCAGCCCCGCCAAGCTGACCGCGCAATTCGAGTTGCGCGACTGGTCGGTTTTCAAGGTCATGTTCACCGCCATTGTGGTGGCGGCTTTCGGTCTTTATGGTCTCAAGGCGGCGGGGCTCATGCAGGCCGATGCCGTGTTTGTGCCCAGCGCCTTGCTCATGGCCTCAGCCGTGGGCGGCGCTTTGGTGGGTGCGGGTTTCGCAGTGGGCGGGTATTGCCCCGGAACATCCGTAGTAGGGCTGTTTTCGGGCAGGCTCGACGCACTGGTGTTCCTGGTTGGTTTGCTGCTGGGAACGGTAGTTTTTGCCGGGTTATACGGGCCGGCCATTGAAGCGCTCATGGGTATGTGGGAAGTGCAGGCGGGTGACACCTTTACAGACGCTTTCGGTGTTTCCGAAGTCACCATGCTCGCGATTCTTTCGGCCGCTCTGGTGGCCGTGTTCTATTTCGGATCTTGGTTCGAGAAACGTTCTGCTGGCCCCGTTACGGCTGAGCAGGCCCTTGCAGGTGCGGGCTCCCCAACATCCCATTGATCATTCAACAACACCCGGAGTTTTACCGATGAAAAAATCCACAGTTTCCCGCTCGAAATTGGCAGAGACCCTTTCCGCACTGATGCTCGCCACCGCGCTGGTGGCACCGGCTCCCGCAGTGCTGGCAGCAGACGCGCCTGCTGCAGCCGCCAGTGCTGCAAAAGACGGAAAGAAGGCAGAGAACCCCTGTGCCCCAGGCAACCCCTGTGGCCCCGCCAAGAAAAAGAAAAAGAAGGGCTCCGACAATCCTTGTGCGCCCGGCAACCCGTGCGCACCCAAGAAGTAAGCGCTTGAAGGGCGGCTAGCACTAACGCCATGGCTGCGGTTTCTGAACCACTGCTAAATGCGGCGCATGACGCGTTGGGTATACCACTGCGTTACGCGCGATCGGGCAGCAGTCTGGCAATGGCCGCCATGGCGGGTGCCCGACAGTGTGTGGAGTTGCAACACTACCCGCGCAGCGATGTGGTGGACACTGCACATGGAACCCGGTTTTATTACCATGCCCACGGATCGCGACATACACCTGGCAACGAACATGGACACTTTCACCTGTTCGCCCATGGTGGCCAGTCCGGTGACTACACGCATCTGGCGGGGCTCTCGATTGATGCGCAAGGTCAACCGGTTCGCCTGTTCACCACCAACCGCTGGGTAACGGGTGAAACCTGGCGCACGGCCGCTGAGGTGGAGCAGTTTTTGGTGCGTTTTGCGGTGCAGACCCAGGGCCGCATGGCCCCGGTAGCGCGCTGGCTGACCGCCATGGTGCACTTGTACCGTCCACAGCTGGCGCAGATGGTGCGCCGCCGTGACACGGTAATGACCCGGCGCAGCGCCCGCTTGGGGTGGGACGCACTGTGCGAAGACCGGAAGCTGGATGTGGTAACCCAAACCCGCATCTCGCTTGCCAAACGGATTCAACAAATTCAACAACTCGGCTGACTAAGCAGCCAATATCCAGGAGAACGCGATGAAACAACTATTGATCAAAGTATCTGCCGCTGCCATAACAGCCTTTGGACTCGTGGTCGCCCACGCAGGCGTACTGCCCGGACCGCTGGTCAACACCAAATGGCTGGCTGACAACCTGGACAAGGTGCAGGTGGTTGAAGTGCGCTCCAATGTGAAGTCTTTCACCGAAAAGCCAGAACTGGAAACGGACGCAAAGACCGGTAAAAAAGTGCTGGTGGAGGTGGGTGGTCATATTCCCGGTGCTCGCCTGATTGACATGAAGACTATGCGCACAGACCGCACCTATGGTGACATCAAGGTCAAGTACATGATCCCGGAAAAAACCGTCTTCGAAAAAGCCATTCAGGCCGCTGGCGTTGACGCGGACAAGCCCATCGTGTTTGTGCCCGTGGGCGTGGATGTGACTGATGTGGACGACGCCTTGCGTGTTTACTGGCAGTTCAAGGTGTACGGTGAAGACGAAATGGCCGTGCTGGACGGCGGCATGGCGACCTGGCTCCTGGAAGGGCGTGAACACAGCTCCGCTGCGGCCCCAGCCAAAGCCGGCAGCTGGATTGCCAAGGCTGATCGCAGCGCACAGTACTTCGCGACATCTGAGGATGTTGCCAAAGCCATGGCCGACAAGAGCGCAACCCTGATTGACTCTCGTGACTCCAAGCAGTTTCACGGCTTGGGAAAACGCGACTATGTATCTGCTTTTGGTCACCTCGATGGAGCCAAGCTTTACGGCACGGACTTGATGGTCAACGCCTCGGGTGGCGCGGTCAAGTTCCTGTCGTCCAATACCTACAAGGCGTTGATGACGGCGCAGGGCATCGATCCGGCAGCTCCTTCCATCTCGTACTGCAACAGCGGACATTTGTCGTCCGGCCCCTGGTTTTTGGCCTCTGAAATTTTGGGCAACAAATCCGCCAAGTTGTATGACGGCTCACTGCACCAGTGGACTCTGGAAAAACGTACCCTGGTGGGCGCCGTTCCACTGAATTGAAGAGTTCTGCCACATGGGAGCCTTGTGGGTTGGTGTGTCATCGATCCGAGGCCTTTCCAGGCTCGCGCGGTCTTTGACATGGGCGAACGGACATTGTTGATCGGTGCTGTTCCCTGCTTTTCGAGAAAACACGGCTATTTGTCGTTGGCCGGGTTAAAAAAGTCATCCACCAGAGTGGGTCTATCTATTAACGTGGCCCGCAAGGTAATCTCGGAGACGCTTGCCAGCGCTCTGGACAGCGGGCAGTCGTATTTGGCCGCCAGCGCAATGCGCTGAAACTGGGCTTCATCGATTCCCGGTACGGTGGCCTTCAAAGTGAGCGCAATCCGGTCGATGACAAATCCTTCGCCTTGCGGGGTCAGACGCACACTGGCCTGTGTGTCGACCGTAGCGGTGGAAAAACCTGCTTTGTCGCACGCGAAGGAGAAAGCCATCGTGAAGCAGGCGGCGTGTGCGGCCCCCAGTATTTCCTCGGGGTTCGTGCCGAGGCGGTCGTCCTCGAAGCGACTCGCGAAGCCATAGGGGTAGCGCTTGAGCGCCCCAGTTTCGGTGCTGATCTGTCCCTGGCCTTTTTTGCCCGGGCCTTCCCAATGGACGCTGGCGGTCTTCTCGGTCATGGTGGAGTCTCTCTTGGATGGATGTCAGGAGATGTTGTGCCCAAGGGGGACCCTGCGTCTGTGCTCTAGCGAACATTGTGAAGTGGGGCTTCACGGTGCTGATGGTGATGTACTGGCAAAATCCCCTGATGCACGAAACCTTGCCATTGCCGCCTGTTGCGAAGACGACCTCAGCCCCTATGACGGCCCAACTGATTGAGACGCTCAACAATGAGTGCTTCTGCATCAGCCTGGACACAGAGGCATTGCGAAAAGCACTGGAGTCGGAGATTGGCCAGCCAGGGCTGTTTGACCTGGTTCGCGAGCGGTGCCCGTATCTGTTTGCCGCACGTCCCGTGTTTGTATCGCAGACCCACATGCTGCGCATGGCGCAGGTGGTGCGTGCCATGGAAGCAGTGGTTGCCATGCCCGCCTACCGCGAGAAGGTTCTGGCGCAGTCTCCCGCCATTGCCCGGCACGACCCGGGCGGCGCCAAGGGCGTCTTCTTTGGCTACGACTTCCACGTCACCGAAGGTGGATTCGGGCTGATTGAGGTCAATACCAATGCGGGTGGCGCGCTGCTCAACGCGGTGTTGGCACGGGCGCAGCGCGCCTGCTGTCCCGAGATTGAAAGCATGGTCCCACTGCCGGCTACTGCCCACGCGCTGGAAGAAAGCGTGGTGGCCATGTTTCGCAAGGAATGGGATTCCTCAGGCCGCAACAGGCCATTGCGCAGCATTGCCATCGTGGACGAGGCGCCCCAGCAGCAGTATTTGTACCCTGAGTTTTTGCTGTTTCAGCAGCTGTTCCACCGCCACGGGATACAGGCCGTGATTGCCGACCCATCGGAATTCACCCTGCGTGATGGGGTACTGTGGCATGGTGATCTGGCCATCGACTTGGTTTACAACCGGTTGACGGATTTTTCACTCGCAACGCCCACCAGCGCCACGCTGCGTGAGGCCTATCTGCAAAACGCCATGGTGCTCACACCGCACCCGCAGGCCCACGCCCTGTATGCGGACAAGCGCAATCTCGCACTGCTCAGCGACGCCCATCAGCTGCAGGCACTGCGTGTGCGACAAGCCACACAGGACATCTTGCTGGCCAGTATTCCGCGCACCGAAATCGTGGACCCCGTCAACGCCGAACGACTGTGGCGTGATCGCAAACGCCTGTTTTTCAAACCCTTTGCGGGCTATGGCAGCCGTGCCGCCTACCGCGGTGACAAGCTCACACAGCGGGTGTGGCAGGAGATTTTGGCGGGTGACTACGTGGCGCAGGCGCTGGTTGCGCCGGGCGAGCGCACCATCTCTGACTCATCGGATCAGCAGCCCGCGCAGGTGCTGAAGTTTGACCTGCGCGTCTACGTTTTTGACGGACAGGTGCAGTGGGTAGCCGCCCGCTTGTACCAGGGCCAGACGACCAACTTTCGCACCCCCGGTGGTGGCTTTGCACCTGTTTATGAAGGAGCGGTTTTTAATCATGTCTAGACGTCACACAGAATCTCATCGCACGCAACATATTGGCTGGCTGCGCGCGGCCGTGCTGGGTGCCAACGACGGCATCGTGTCCACCGCCAGTCTGATCGTTGGCGTGGCCGCGTCCAGCGCAAGCCATAGCGCTGTTCTTGTTGCGGGTGCAGCGGGCCTCGTGGCCGGAGCCATGTCCATGGCGGCTGGTGAATATGTGTCGGTCAGTTCGCAGTCTGATACCGAACAGGCCGATCTGGCGCGCGAGCGCATTGAGCTGGCAACCGACAGCGTGCACGAACATGCCGAATTGACCGCCATCTATGTGGGGCGCGGTCTGGACGAGAAACTGGCCCGGCAGGTCGCCGAGCAGCTGATGGCCAAGGATGCGCTGGGTGCGCATGCCCGGGACGAGCTGGGTATCTCCGAGACCATGACTGCCAAGCCCTTGCAGGCGGCGTTTTCTTCAGCTTTGTCGTTCATTGTGGGTGCGGCCCTACCTCTGCTGGTGGCCGTGTTTGCCGCTCTCGGCCAATTGGCGCCTGCGGTTAGCGTGGCATCGCTGGTGTTGCTGGCGCTGCTCGGTGCTTTGGCGGCCTACACCGGCGGCGCAGGCATTGGCCGCGGCATGCTGCGCGTGACATTCTGGGGCGCATTGGCGATGCTGATCACCGCTGGGGTCGGCATGCTGTTTGGTGCCGCACCATGAGTGCTGGGCACAATCATGGTCATGCCAACGACCATGGGCATGAACACGCTCCAGCAGAATTCAACCAGGCGTTTGCCATTGGCATCGCACTGAACATTGCTTTCGTTGTTATCGAGGGGTTTTACGGCTGGAAGGTCAACTCGCTGGCGCTGCTGGCCGATGCGGGCCACAACCTGAGCGATGTGGCCGGGCTGGTACTGGCCTGGGGCGGCGCGCTGGCGGGCAAACTGCGTCCCGACGTGCGCTACACGTATGGCTGGAAGCGCGCGTCCATCCTGGCGGCCTTCTTCAATGCCTTGTTGCTGCTGGTGGCCATGGGATCACTCGGTTGGGAAGCGGCGGGGCGCCTGCGCTCACCGGAGGCGACCGAGGGCTGGACCATCATCGCCGTGGCTGCCGTGGGTATTGTGATCAATACGGCCACCGCGCTGCTGTTCATGCGGGGGCGAAAAGGGGATCTCAACATCCGTGGTGCCTTTTTGCACATGGCGGGAGACGCGCTGGTGTCGCTGGGGGTGGTGATGGGTGGCGCGCTCTACCTGTGGCAGGGCTGGACCTGGGTTGACCCGGTGATGAGCCTGGCCATTGCGGTCATCATTGTGGTGGGCACCTGGAGCCTGTTCAAGCAATCGCTCCACCTGCTGTTTGATGGCGTGCCGGAGGGTGTGGATCTGGCCTCCGTACGCACCGTTCTGCTCGGCCTGCCGGGTGTTGCCGATGTGCACGATCTGCATGTATGGGCTATGGGAACATCGGAAACCGCGCTCACGGCGCATCTGGTGCTGAGCGTAGGGGTTGCAGACACGGGTGCCGTTTTGCATGCAGCCGAAGACGAATTGCACGAGCACTTCGAGATTCGCCACGTCACCCTGCAATTGGAGTCACTCGCCCACGCGCAGAACTGTGCGCTGCGCCTGGGCGCGGGTTGCAGTTAGCGATTTGCTATTAATTTAATAGCTGCTTGCGCATATTGCACGGGGGCTACAGGCAGTTTTCACTCAAAAATAGTTGCCCACGCGACTGACAGACCCACGCGCGTCAGAGCCTGAAGGTTCCCACCAGTTGATTCAGATGCTGCGCCTGCTCCCGCAGGCTCATGGCGGCTGCGGCAGACTCTTCAACCAGTGCTGCATTTTGCTGGGTCATTTCATCGAGTTGCTCAACGGATGTGTTGACGCTACCGATGTCGCCACTCTGCTCGGCAATGCCCGCGGTGACCTCGCTAATGATGTCGGCTACTTTCTGAACCGAACTCACAATTTCATTCATGGTGCGGCCCGCATCGGCCACGAGCCGGGACCCTGCCTCGACCCGCTCCACGCTCGTTCCAATGAGGTTTTTGATTTCTTTGGCTGCTTCGGCAGAACGTCCGGCCAGACTGCGCACCTCTGAGGCCACCACCGCAAAGCCACGCCCCTGTTCTCCCGCACGAGCCGCCTCGACTGCCGCGTTGAGCGCCAGGATATTGGTCTGAAAGGCGATGCCATCAATCACGCTGATGATGTCCGATATCTTTCTGGAACTGTCATTGATGTCGTTCATGGTGGACACCACCTGCGCGACCACTGTGCCCCCTTGGGTGGCGACCACAGCAGCTGACGAAGCCAGTTGGCTGGCCTGGCGGGACGAGTCAGCAGACTGTGCCACGGTGCCCGTCAACTGCTCCAGTGAAGCGGCGGCCTCCTCCAGGTTGGCTGCGGTGCGTTCAGTCCGGTTGCTCAGATCCTGGCTGCCGCTGGCGATTTCATCGCTGGCAGTCGTGATGCTGTCCGTAGAGCTTCGCACATCGCCCACCAGCCGGCGCAGGGATTCCTGCATGCGTAACAGTCCATCCATCAGGCTGCCCTCCTGTGAAGTCGGGGGCAGGCTGACCGAGAGGTCACCCTCGGCAATTCTGGAGATGGATTCGCGGGCAACGGCGGGATCACCGCCAAGCTCCGTGGCTACCGTGTTGTTCATAAAGAGGGCAAAGCCAATGGAAACCAGAGCCGCCAGGCCAGCCAGCACCACTGCGAACACAATAGCGCGGTTTGCTTTCTGATTGACGTCAACCTGTGCCTGTGCGGATACCTTGCCGGTCTCTTCAATCTGTTTGATCAACTCTGCCCGCAGCACCCGCCATGCCGGTGTTTCGGTGGTATTGAGAAACTTGATGGTGTCTTCTGATTTTTCCTGAACCATGACCACGACCTTCTCTTGTGCCTGGGCATGTGCGCTACGCAAGGCGGGCAGCAATTTGATGCCCGCTTCAAAGGCTGTTCCTGTGGCAACACGGGACGCTTCTGCAAAAGCGGCGTCGTACGCAACCCGCCCCGCCTTGAGGTTGTCTACCGCCTTGGGGTTGGCCGGGTCCAATACGATGTTGCGCAGGGCTTGCCCCATCTGCAGGCCCTGTGCGTACATCTCGGTCAAGGCCGTACCCATGCGTTGTTCGGTCTTGATGTAGTGGTCAAACTGGTTTTTAGTGTAGACCAGGCCGCCAATGCTGACCATCAACCCGACAATAAACAGCACCGAGGGAATGATGGCTGACAACAGCAGTTTTGTATTGAATCGCATGGGTAGTTCTTTCGGTTCTTGCCAATCTACACGCTCGTATTCTAGGGACCCTGGATGACGATCGCGTGCAATGGAGTAAACAGTGTAAACAAGCGTCCCAATCCGGCGCGTTTCCATTCGACCGCTGAAAATCGGGCGGTCAACGACTCGGGGGGCCCTGTGGAAGGTCAGTTTCCAGTGGGTGAAGAATTTTGAAAGCTATCTGCGGTGTATAGATATCAATACCAGTGCGCTGTGTACTGCGAGGCTGTCACCAACCATGCGTGGTCATCCACCAAAGACTGCGGCGCTGCGACAACAGTCATTCGGACAAACGAAATACGGCATACCATGCAACAAAAACGAGCCAACATGTATGCACTTTCTAACCCCTGTGCTCTCTGTGCTACTTCTACCCCTCGCCACCCCTCCGGCGCTGGCTAAGGAGGCGTGCCCCGAAAAAGTACGCGTAGCGTTTTACAACTTTGCCGTATCTTCTTTGCTGAATGGAAACGGCGACACTTTTTCCGACCAGCCCGGCTTGGCCCCAGCTTGGGTGCACGAGGCTATCAAGCGCAGTGGCTGCACGCCCATGGTGCAAACAGCGCGGCTACCGCAAAAGCGCATGAACGCAGAAATATCCGAAAATCGCGTTGACCTTCTGGCTTTGGCCGCGCCTACTGAGGAACGCATGAGGGTTGCACAGTTCCCTATGCGCGATGGGCTCCCGGACCCGCGCTTTGCCATGGCGCAAACACGCATGGGATTTTGGGTGCGGCGGGACAAAAAGTCCATCCAATGGGACGGAAAAACCTTGAATGGACCACCCAGATTCAGGGTCGCAGTAACCCGTGGCTCGGTTGCGGAAGAAGTGTTAACAACGAGAGGGATTGCCGCAGAAACCGGTGGCACCGGAATTCAAACCACCTATATGTTGCTCAAACGCCATGTGCAGGTGGCGGCGTTACCGGAACTTGTTGTTGACGGCCTCCCCGAAGATGAAAGATCTCAGTTGGAGTTGCTACTGCCGGTGCTGCAGGATTTTTCGTTTTATGCCGCTGCGGGCAACGCGTTTTACGCGCAGTACCTTGAATTCACACAACGCTTCTGGCGTGAGTTGTGCCGTGTCTCGCACGCAGAGCCTACGCTACCAAAGCAACGACTGCTGCCTGCATGCCCAAAATAGTGCTGTTGACCAGTTCCAAAAGTGTGTGGTTGCCTCGTGTGTGAGCCCAATTGGGGCAGCGGCTCAACTCGCAAGTCTATGTTGAACGATCACATCAATAGCCGCGTGTTTTCAGTCTGAAATATTGACACCGCGCTGGCCAGTCGCGACGACTGTTCCCTGAGGCTTTCCGCGGTCGCTGCAGACTCTTCCACCAGGGCAGCGTTTTGCTGGGTCATTTGTTCAATTTGACTGACCGCAGCGTTGACTTCGCCGATCTCTCGGGATTGCTGCACAGATGCCGCAGTGATTTCGCTCACTATGTCGCCCACACGCCTGACCGAACTCACAATTTCATCCATCGTGGTTCCAGCGGCCTGAACCAGGCGAGAGCCAGAGTCCACTCGCTCTACAGACGTGCCGATCAGGGCTTTGATTTCCTTGGCAGCTTCGGCGCTGCGGCTTGCAAGGCTGCGTACTTCACTGGCAACTACGGCAAACCCCCGGCCTTGTTCGCCAGCGCGAGCCGCCTCCACTGCCGCATTGAGTGCAAGAATATTGGTCTGAAACGCAATACCATCAATAACCCCGATGATGTCGCTGATTTTTTTGGAACTTTGATTGATTTCTTCCATTGTGGCGACGACCTGCCCCACCACGACTCCACCACGTGTCGCTACTTGGGCTGCTGATGCAGCAAGCTGATTTGCCTGACTTGCCGCTTCTGTGGATTGCCGCATTGTGTTGTTGAGATCTTCCATGCTGGAGGCAGTGCGCTGCAGATTGCTGGCAGTGTGCTCGGTTCGGGTACTCAAGTCCTGGTTGCCAGTCGCAATTTCATTGGACGCATCTGAAATGCTCTGCACAGAATTTTTGATCTCTCCCATGGTGGATTGCAACATGGTCACCAGCCTAGCCAGCGAATAAATGAGGCTGCCTTCCGGAGCCCGAGACACCTTCAGATCAAGGTTTCCATTGGCAAGAGCTGCGAGCGCCTGACTCGCTTCGGAGGGCTCACCACCCAACACCGCACTTGCCGTGCGTCGAATCCAAATGGTAAAGCCTATACACACCGCGACGCAGATCGCTGTCAGCATCGCGGTAAGCGTTCCACCCACATGGAGGTAACTGGCGATGGTTGAATTGGAGGCTACCTTCGCTTGTCCTTGCAGCCAAATAGCACCAAACACAACTGCGCTACCCGCACCTGCCACCATGGCGGTGGGGATAATCATGGATATAGTGAGCTTTTGCGTATAGTTCATGTCATCTCTTGTGCAATATCCCGTTCAGGAGCTTGTTTTGATGTGGCAATGGGATGTCACCACGTTATGCCTACGCATTGGAGAATGATAGCAACACTGGTTCAATGCAGTGCAACTTTCCTCCCCACATTGCCCCGGTAATCCCTGCGTTTTACGCTGATGCCAGAAGTAGGCAGTTCAAGCAGCATTGCGCGTACTGACAGTCAAACACTCACGTTCAGCAAGGGGTACTTTGGGCGAATTCTCGGCACCCAGTTTCCGACTGGTTTCTGCCAAGTGCTGACGTTCGCAGTTCCACGTTCTCTGTAGCAGTCACCAGGAAATGACTCACGAATCCAGACACTAGCGTCGTGGCGCTGGGTACATGAATGGATCAAAACAGGTTGGCGTGCATCCTCTTATTGCTCCTATTTTAATAGCGTCTTACGCAATCCATTCGCGGGCTACAGCCTGATTCGGTTCAAAAAATGGTCGCCGGAAATGTATTAATAAAGCCCTTGATAGAGCCAAGCTGAAAAACAGCTGCGCCAGCTTTTGCAGGACCTGCCGACGGCTAGCACCAGCAGCCGCTTTTTGTTGGCCGTTTGCGCGCCCAGGTCCAGGTAGTGGGCCGCATGGTCAGCTAACGACCGAGCATGCGGGCGAGTCGCCCCGAGACTTCGTGGAAGTCGACCTGCTCTTCGCGAAGTCGCTTGCGAAACACCGGTGCTCAGAGGAAGGCGTCGAAGGATTGTGAAGCGCGGCCCGGAGTCACCCAGGGCGAAAACCACAAACGTCGGTACCCGCATGCCGTAGGGGATCTCAATGGTCCGATCACCAACCCTGCGTGTTCATTCACAACAGACTGCTGTGCCGCGGTATCGTTTCCCACTGCCCGCCCGGCACGTAGCGCCACACGCCTTCGTCATCGGCCAGGCGGAACACAGTGAGCCACTCGTGGTCGAGCAGGTGGCGCACGGTGGTGTGCTTGGCGATGATGGCGTCGATCGCGTCTTGCGGTGCCTGGATGAACACGCTGAGCCGCAGCGGGGTGTGGCGAAAGTTTTCACCATCGTGCAGCGATTGCAGGGGCAACCCGATACGCAGGTCGCCGCCGTTGCCTTCGAACACGCCGACGTTGCCGCCGACTACGTTGTGCAGCACCTTGTTGCCGCTGCCATAGCGCGGGTTGTCGACGGTGCTGGCGTGGTACTGCAGGTTGATCCAGTTTGTCACTACCATCGGCGCGGTCATGATGAGTTCCAGCACACCAAAGCCGGAGTCACGCTGCCATTGGTAGTCGTGCAGGAAGCTGCGGCCAGCCAGGTTCAAATGCTGGCTGCGGCTGCGGGGGGCCACGATGAAAGCGGCGCAGTTGGCCAGCCCCCATTCGGGCCGCACCTGGGCCCAGTCGGTGGTCCGGGCTTTGACGGCATCGCTCAGCGCATCGGTCTCGGCGGCTAGCGTCGACAGACCGAGCGAAGCCGCACGTTCGGCGCGCGCGCGGTGGCCGGCAACTTTGAGCCAGTCTTTGAACGTGGCCAGATCCGCTGCATGACTTTCGGGCAGCAGGTCGGTGTCGAACAACTGCATCTCGTCGGTGGTGGTGTTGTGCAGCCCGGCGAGAAAGCAGGTGCTGTCTGGCACCAGCAGGCCGCGGGCGTGCAGGCCGGTGCGCACGGCGGGGTCGTTGAGCAAGTGGGCCAGCATGCGCGCGTTGACCTCACCGGTCTGTCCACCGCAAGCGCCGCAGTCCAAGCCCGCAGCGTGCGGGTTGTTGGCGCTGGTGCTGCCGTGGCCGACCATCAGGATCAGCCGTGCGTAGTCTGTGGTCAGCCCCATCGCTCCGAGCGCGGTGGCCGCCGAATTGATACGGGCTTCGAGGCCCGGACCGCCGCTGCTGGGCAGACGTGGACGCAACTGGCCGAGCGCGTGCGGCGGCAGACCGGTTTGCTCGATGGTTGAGGGTTCGGCCTCGACGCCGAAGCTGCGCTTGAGCAACTTGCCCGCGTACAGCAGTCCACAGGACTCGACAAATGAGAAGGTCGAGCCTGCGCCGCTGCGGAATGCCTGCCACTGTTGGCGCCAGAGCAGATTTTTCTTGCGCCGGTCGGCCAGCACCTGTGCGAGGCCGGGCGCGTCACACTCGTCGGTGACGCACAGCCCGGGTGCCAGCAGGCCCGGCAGCTGCGGGCGCACCAACGCGCTGCCCAGCGGCCGGTATTCGACAAACATCGCAAAGAATCCCGCAAATCCCAGCGTCTGCACGGCCGGGCTGGCGGCCTCGAGGGCGCGGCGGTAGACCTCGGAGCGCACGTCGATGCAAAACACGGCCTGCACAGCGGGCGGCGCGGCGGTGGGGGTTGGCGCCGGGGCGGTCATCAGGCTCTGACACAGCGGCGCCTGGTAGCTACGTTCGAGTGCCGCCTGCCACAGCCAGTCGTGCTGTAACGCCGACTCAGCCTGCCGGATCACGCCATCGCTGGTGCCCCAGGCCTGCGATAGCTGGTCGGCCACACCGAGTGCCGGGTGGCCTTCGTGCAGCAGCCACTCCCAGGCCAGGCGCACCGCCAGCAGGTGCACTATCTGAGCGTCGTCGCGCTGTTCCAGTCGCGCCTGCCAGCGCTGGTAGGCGCACCACGAGGCCCAGCCGTTGATGCTCATCAGCAGAGCCGTGAAGTAGGCCTCGTGCGCTTCGGCCGGCACGCGCAAGCCGCGCAATGCGGCGGCAATCAGCGCCGTCGGTTCGGACGGCAGTGCGGCCAGGCGCCGCGTGAAGGCGCTGTAGCCCATCCGCATCGCCGGGCCAAAGTCGTGCGCCGACTGGCGTAGCCAGCTTGGGTAGAGGCCGCCGTTGTGGTCGGGCCCCCAGTCCGCCTGGCCCTGGTCGAAATAGGCACCGCAGGTCTGGCTGATGTGGTGGGTGATGTAGTCGCGCCAGGCCATCGCATGACCCAGATCGCGCTGAGCATCGACGAGATCGGTGGCCAGCGGCAGCCGCGCCGGCATCGCAGCTTCGCTGTCCAGGCCATCGACCAGTTCCTCGACACTGACCCGCACTCCGGCGGCCTTGATGGCGGCCTGCAGGTGCTGGCGGCCAATGCGTCCGGCCTGCCACTGGCTCTGCATCCACCTGCGCGGCATCAGCATGGGGCTGCCCGACAGCCCTGCCAGCTGCGCCGCGGCGGTGGCGATGGGCCGCTCAAGCTGGCCCCAATACGGGTTGACGGCGATGAAGCGGTCGAGCGGCCAGGTAGGCGCAATGCGCGCGCAGGCGGCGTCGATGGCGGCTTGTATGGTGGCTACGGCGGGCGCGGTGGGTTCGGCAAGGGTGTTCATGACAGGTCTCCAGGAGTGTGGACGTTGGCCAGAGCGGTTGGCTTTGTCAACGTGCCGGGTGTGGCGGGTGCCCGCGCGGGCCAGACGCGAAAGGTCAGGCGGGTGAAGAGTTCATCAAGGTACAGGCCGGCAAACAGCCAAGGGTAGAGTCCGCGCGCCACTGCACCATGTGGGCGGGCGCGCACAGCGCCTTGCACCACAAACAGCAGCCCGAAACAGCCCAGCACCCAGGCGACAAAAGCCATGCTCGGCGTGGCCCCGATGTTGTCGGCCCCGAGCCAGCGGCTGAACACTGCGTGCAGGCCGAAGTAGGCCAGTGCAACGCCAAAGGCGACGACAAGCCCGGCCAGTCGCCACCAGCCACCACCATCTGCACCGCCGTGCAACGGCCGGGCAACCAGCGGTGCCAGCGCCAGAGACAAGATGCCGCCGAGCGCCCACAGTGCGGGGTCTTTGGCCGGACTAAAGCCCCAGGCCAATGCCGCAGCGGCCACCAGCACCATACCGACCAGTGCACCCATCAACCAAGTGCCCGCCGACAGCGGCGCCGCCGGTGGTGTCATTTGCTGCAGCCGGTTCTGTTCGACTGCACTACCAGCGCCCAGGAAAGCGTAGGCCTTGTACAGCGAGTGCGCCACCAGGTGCAGCAGCGCCAGGTCGTAAAGGCCCAGACCACATTGCATCATCATGAAACCCATCTGCGCGCAGGTGGACCAGGCCAGAGAGACCTTGATGCTGATGCGCGTCATCATCACCAGCGCTGCCACCACTGCGGTGACGCTGCCCACCACAACCAGCAGTGCTTGCGCCGCCGGCACATCACCGACCAGGCTGCCCAGGCGGATGAGTAAAAAACCACCGAGGTTGACGACACCGGCGTGCAACAGTGCTGACACTGGGGTTGGCGCTTCCATCACCTGTATCAGCCAGCCGTGCACCGGTAGTTGTGCGCACTTGAGCAGCGCGCTGGCCGCCAGCAAGAGCGCGGCGGTCTGCAGTGGGCCGGTCATCGCGGGCAGCGCCTTCGCCGCGGCAATGGCCTGATCGATCTCCAGCGTACCAAGCTGCTGGCCGATCAGCACGATGGCGGCGATCAGACACACGTCGGCCACCCGGCTGGCGATGAACTTCTTGTGCGCGGCGATCAATGCCTGCGGCCGGCTATTGAAGAAAGTCAGCAAGCCATGCAGCGCCAGGCTGGTCGCTATCCAGGTCAGCGCCAGCAGCACCAGGTTGTTACTCAGCACCAGCAGTGACACGGCGGCCAGCGTCAGCATCAGGCCACGGATGTAGCGCGGCTGGCCGCGTTCACCCTCCAAATAGGGTTGTGAGTAGCCAACGATGACCCAGCCGATGAAACTGACCAGCAGCAGCATCAACCCCCCCAGCGCGTCGCTGCGCAGGCTGAGGTGCAGCGCGCCGATCTCGCCCAGCGACAAAAGCGCTGGCCCGCGTGCCACGCCCGCGCCGCTGGCCAGCAGCCAGGCAAGTGACAGCGCCGAAGCGCCCACCGCTGCCGCTGCGCACCGTCGGGCCAGACGCCAGCGTGATTCGACGGTACCGGCCGCAACCCCGGACACGGTGGCGGCCAGCAGGTAGAGCAGGGGCACCGCGGCCAGCAGGACCGCGCGCCCAGCGGGCAGATTGGAGAGCAGGGTTTGCATCGGGGGGAACCTCAATCAATGGAACTGAACGGGACTTTACCGAGACTCTTTGCTTATGTAAAATTCATTGATGTCTACAGTTCGTTCACTTTTTAATATGATTTAATTGATGGCGCGCCTGAACTTTCACCATCTCCATTACTTCTGGGCTGTGGCCCGGGAGGGGCACCTCACACGCGCGGCTGGCCAGCTGAACGTGTCGCAATCGGCACTCTCGGCGCAGATCAAACAGCTGGAAGACCAGCTCGGTCGGTCGCTCTTCACGCGTCAAGGCCGCACGCTGGAGCTGACCGAGGCGGGCAGGGTGGCGCTGGCCTACGCCGACACCATCTTTGCCGCCGGCAACGAGCTGGTGGCCACGTTGCGCGATGGCCAGCGGCTGGAGCGCCAGGTGCTGCGCATCGGTGCCGTAGCCACGTTGTCGCGCAACTTTCAGGAGAATTTCGTTAGGCCGCTGCTGCAACGCGCTGATGTGGAACTGGTGCTGCACTCGGGCTCGCTGACCGAATTGCTGGCGCGCCTGTCGGTGCACACGGTGGATGTGGTGCTCAGCAACAGCCCGGTGCAGGCCGACGTCAATCATCCGTGGCGTTGCCGACGCATCGCGCGCCAGCCCGTCAGCCTGGTTGGCCGGCCACGCCCGAGCGGCCAGGCCTTTCGCTATCCGCAGGAGCTGGCCGAGGTGCCGCTGCTGCTGCCCGGTCGCGACAACGAGATCCGCGCCGGCTTCGATCTGCTGTGCGAGCAAGCCGGGCTGCGCTGCCGGGTGCTGGCCGAAGTCGACGACATGGCCATGATGCGTCTGTTGGCGCGGGATACGGACGCGGTCGCGCTGCTGCCAGCGGTGGTGGTGCGCGACGAGCTGCTGAGCGGGGCGCTACAAGAATACGCGGTGGTTCCGCACTTGTTCGAGAGCTTTTATGCCATCACGGTGCAGCGCCACTTCGAGCCACCGCTGCTCAAGGCGCTGCTGCAGCGCGACGAGGCAGATGTGCTGGGTCAGGCCGGAATCGCCGCAGGTTTTTAGGAGGCTTCGATTTTTCAGAAGGCTCAATCATGTCTGCTGTGGCGTACCAGAGCGAATGCAAACTGCCATTTTCTGGCATTGACTCTTAGTTTGCTATATTTTTGATAGCTTCTCACGCAATCCATTCGGGGGCTGCAGCCTTGTTTTGTTCAGAATATCCAGGCCAGCGAATCACGGAACCGCTTCACCGCGTCAAGCTGAAAAACAGCCGTGTCAGCCGCTCCGGCAACTGCTCGATGCGGTCCACCACGGTGGCGTGTTGGCCGAAGATATCGTGCACGTAGGCATCGGTCTGCGGGTCCAGGTAGTGGCCCGCATGGTCAGCTAGCGACCGAGCATGCGGGCCAGTCGCCCCGAGACTTCGTGGAAGTCGACCTGCTCTTCGCGAAGTCGCTTGCGGAACACGGGTGCCGTGGTGATCGCGCTCGACCCCGATACCCTGCTTCGGGCGCCGATGGGAAGCGCACGCAAAGTCGGTGGCATCCCAACGTCCATCCTCGGAGTCGGTGCCGAGAGGAACGCTTCGAAGGATTGAGAAGCGCGGACTCGATCGCTTAGAAACGGCTTCTTGTCGCCGCAGAAGCGCGCAAGAATCGTTTTAAGAATCGAGCAATGATCGAGCGTAATCGCGGGAGCGGGACCCGGAGTCACCCAGGGTGAAATCACAAACGTCGGTACCCGCACGCCGTAGGGGATATCAATGGTTCGATCGGTCGGTGTCGCTGCAGGAAATCCGTCGTGCGCACCAAGAAGCACGCCAAGCGCTCCACTCGCCCCTCCAGTAGCGACCGTGGGTTGAAGCCTTCCCGCGACGGCGAATGCGACACCCCCTTCAACCAGATCAGGGCGTGGCGGGCTCAGAACGTCGGCGATTGGCGGGACGACATGGTCATAGAATCCGCCGTGTTCATCGTAGGTAATGAGCAAAAGCGTCTTCTGCCATGCCGCTTGGTTCGAGCGCAGCGCCTGGTAGACCTTTCGGATGAATATCTGCCCGCGGTACATGTCGGCGTCAGGGTGATCGTCATCCTCGGGATGATGATGCATCGCGGGCTCTACGACCGTGAGGGCCGGAAGGGTTCCTGCAGCTGCATCGCGAGCCAGTTCGATAAACGGCCGAATGTTCACGTCGTCGGTAGCGTACCGCGCGAACATGCGGAGCATGGTGACCGATGGGTTGGATTCGTAAACACGCCAGCTTACCCCGTTGCGCGAGAGGATGTCGTAGATGGTCGGCGCGCGCGACAGCAGAAAGTTGTCACCGTGGTTGTTGTCCAGGATGGGCGTCCCCAGGCGATCGTATTGCACGTCGCCCGTGAGCGAAAACATGCGATTTGGAAGCGTTGGCCCAGGGTGTGAGCTGAAGTACCTGTCGGAATAGGCAAAACGCTGCGCCAAAAATGAGTAGATCGGAAGATCGTTGACCGGTTTTTTCGTGTTGGGATCGACCACGGTCGGGTTGCTCTCGTAGTAACCGAGCACGTCGAATGGAACGACGCCATCGACACCATTGACTTTCCCACCCAGATTTTTGTCCCGAAAGCTATTCACGAAGCCATTCGGATCGTTGATGCGTCGACCGCCGGGGCCATCGATTTGTCCGGAGAGCTGCTGCTTCACGTCGTCGAGTTCGTGGCCGACACTTTTCGGCAGCCGCGTGCGCAGATTCACGGCGTTCAGCGCAAAGCCCGATTTGCGAAGCGGGTGGACGATGCCCACCTGATTGCCTTCGGCCGAGGCGACCGTGGGTTGGAAAATTGGAGTCGTGAGCGAAGCTGCGACCGCTGCCATGAGCGCGTTCGTAAGACCATCTTTCCCATCGTTCGTCGGCGCCTGTGCACGATACCCCAATACGTGATCGTACGATCTGTTTTCCATCATCACGACCACGATGTGATCGATCTTCTTGAGATTGGTGGCAGCCCAGGTATCGCCCATCATTCTGGGTAGGAACGTGGGGTGACCTACGGCCTCGTGCATCACCGTTCGTCCGATGGCGCCGCTGTAGTCGGCACGCGGCTGAAGGTCGGGTTCAAGGGGAGCGATGTGTTCAAACAGGATGTCATTGCCTTCGAATCGCGGAGGCAAGTACGTCAGGTGGGTTCCAAACAGCGTCATCATGATGCGTGGTCCCATGGAGGGATTATCGAAGAGCTTTGCGATAGCCTTCGTGAAACGGGTGTTCACGAATTCTTCGACATAGTGGTGAATCACCCCGGCGGTGATTCCTCCTAAAAGGGGACTCAGCACGAGGAGCATCGCCGTGATGGTGGCCGCGCTGAAATCAATATCAAAGGCCGCGCCGGGCACCCACTGCACGATCCTCGGGGTGCCGTCGGGGTCAATGCGCACCCCGACCTCAATCGCCAGCGAGCCGTTGCTCAGCCGTGCATCCGCGACGGTGAGCCCCCTCCATTTCAGGTTCACGCCGCCAGCCATCGTCAGGACGAGCCGGAAAGCAGGCGTTGTGGCTCCAAGTCCCTGGCCGGGTGCAAGCGTGGCGTCGATCGACGTCAGCCTCGCATCGCTCACGTCGAGCGACAAGCCGTAGTCAAGCGGATCGACGTGGTAGAGCACCATGGGCACATTGGCCTGAATGTCTACCGACTGGCCTTCGGCGCGAAGGCGCGAGTCAAGCAAGCCGTGCATATCGATGGTCTCAGCGGCTACCACGTCGGTGATCGTTAAAACGGCCGCTGCGCCTCCGGCGCGATTCTCGCCCACGAGCTTGATGAACGGAAAGAGGTGCGGACCGAGCACCTTCTGGATACGAGCCTGCAGCACCGCTGTACCGATGCGGCCTTCACCGAGCACCGTCGCCGTCACGCTGGGGGCGCCCAACGGGGTCGGCAATTGATCATGCGAGACCTCCAGTGTCCAGAGTCGCGGATGCCCGGCGGCGTCGCGCGATTTACCCAGTTGGGACAAAGCAATCGGGCAGCGCATGGTTCGCGACGTCGATGCGGCGACCTGAAGGCCGTCGGGGTCAAGGAGTCGCATTCTGAGGCGGCCATTGAACGCGAGGCCAAAGATGCCTGAGTTGACGACAGTCGCGACGAAATGGCCCACGCGGTTGAGATCGAACGTGAATCTCTGCACGGGAAGCAAGAGTTGGGTTCGTGGGACCAGCGGTGCTGCGCTTGTCGAGGGAACGGTTTCGAGGACGCTGAGGTCGATTACACCCCGCGGGTCGGTGACCGATTCGTTGAACGCCCCGCCCGTTGTGTACGTGCGACTCTGCCCCGAAATGGAGTAGGACCAATCGCCAAGGGGCGACCCGCGCAGATCGCGGTACTTTTTAAGGTCGGCAAGCGTGACTTCGCCGCGCGTGAAGAGTTGTCCGTTTGGTTCATAGAGTCGAACGTCGAGCGGGATGGCCTCGACCGTGACCTGGACGCCGCTGTGGAGCGGCTGCGGAGGCCCTGGTTGATGGGGAAATGTTGGATGGCCAGGAGAATCGATTCCACCGGGAAGTGGCAATGGCTGCGTGGTGGGCGTATCGATGCGCATGCTGTGGCGCACCGTCGCGTTGATGTTTGGTTGCAACCTGCCTGGATAGAGAACGTGAAAACGCCCCTGCGCGGAGACTCGAAACGAAACACCCGATCCATTGACGATTGTCTCGGGATACAGAGCTTCGGACACCAGTGTGTGCTGCAGTGTGAATGGCATGGTCTCTCCTTTGGATGGACTTACCTTCGACCCATGTTTGGCTGCTTGTGCTTCTGGGGGTGCGCTTCCCGCGCAAATGGCTGTAGCAGCGAAAGGGAAATGCTTGGTCAGTGCGTATTCCGGCGAACGTGACCGCTGATTCCGGTCGATCGTGACCGGTGGCGCAGCGTGCGGTGTTGCGCATCTAAATTGTAGAGGTGTCGGTCACGATGGTTCTGGATGGACTTCCTTCTTGCTTGATTTGGGCTTCTG
>JBBRYR010000047.1:0-22466 GCA_038237415.1 Burkholderiales bacterium | reverse complement strand
TGGCCCAGCTTGCCGGCCACCGATGCCTGAGCGGTGTAGTCCAGCCGCGTGCCTTCTGGAACGGTAGTGAGTTCGATCACTGAGCTGCCACGGGCAAAACCCGCGCTACCGCCGGAGCCTTCAAAGTTCAGCGTGCAGCCCAGCAGGGGGCGGACGTCGGTCATCAGCACTTTGCCGACAAAGTTGGCCCGTACCGGTCCCAGCCGGAGCATTACCCGGGCATGCATCTCATCCGGGGAGATTTGACGGACTTCTTCACACCCTGGAATGCACAGCCGCAACACGTCGGGGTTGTTGAGTGCCAGCCAGACCGGCTCTGATCCTGCAGGAAGAATGACGCTGCCTTTGAGTTCCATGTGTGTGCCTTGTGAATTCGGATGGGGTTGGCGTCTTCGGGTTTGTCCCGATTTGAAGCTTATTGACCAAGCGTTAAATTAGCGTCAACTATTAATCAACGGCCCCATGACTTCCATCGGTAAAAACCCTGCACTCGACGCGAGCAGCGACAAAACGTCACTGCGACGGCGTCTGCCGCCAGCGGAGCGCGAGCGCCTGATCGTGGAAGGTGCTGTCCGGTTTTTCTCGCAGCACGGACTCGATGGACAGTTGCGTGACCTTGCCCGGGAGCTGGGTATTACGCATACCTTGCTGTACCACTACTTTCCGACCAAACAGGCGTTGATTGAGCGGGTCTATACCGACCTGTTTGCTGCGCGCTGGAATACGGCATGGGAGGGGCTGCTGGATGACAAGGCATTGGATGTTGAATCCAAGTTGACGCGGTTTTATACCGAATATGCCAAGCTGATTCTGGAGCGCGACTGGGTTCGCGTGTTTGTTTTTTCCGGACTGAGCGACCGGTACATTACGGACCGTTATTTCGCTTTGCTGGGTGAAAAACTGTTTCCCCGCCTGGTGCGCGAGAGTCGCCGATACCTGGGTCGCCCCAATCGCGGCAAG
The DNA here is from genome assembly GCA_038237415.1 of Burkholderiales bacterium. Classification (GTDB taxonomy): domain Bacteria; phylum Pseudomonadota; class Gammaproteobacteria; order Burkholderiales; family Burkholderiaceae_C; genus Allorhodoferax. The sequence goes on along the minus strand of JBBRYR010000047.1, from coordinate 21,506 downwards.
CCGACTGCGCGTGAGCTTGAATTGATCATGGGTCTGCACGGCAGCATTTTCTACATGGGCATGCGTCGATGGGTCTATGGACTGGCCCCGTTCGACAAGCTGACCGAGCCTTTTGATGAAGTCTTCATTCACGACCGGGTCCGCGGCTACCTGCGGTCCATTGAAGCGGTCATTGTGCAGAGCGCAACTCCACGAGGTGTGACCCTGCCTGGTCTTTCCACAAAGGAGAACGTATCTTGGCCTATTCTTTGAATCATTTCTCGATCCGGACAACTGATCTGGATGCGACACGGGTGTTCTACGAGACGGTGTTGGGCCTGTCGGTGGGCCCGCGCCCACCGTTCCCTTTTCCGGGCCTGTGGATGTACAACGGTGATCCTTCCATCGTGGCTAACGCGATGGTGCATGTGATCGGCATCGACAAAAACGATCCGGAAGGCTTGAAGCAATACCTGGGTGACCGAGATGTCGCTTCTCTGCAGGGAACAGGCGCGGTAGACCACATCGCCTTGATGACAACCGGGCTGGAAGCAATGTTGGCCCACCTCAGACAGCTGGGCGTGCCTTGCCGGGAGCGCACCGTACCGGCGATCGGTCTGCACCAGCTGTTTCTGGATGACCCCGCAGGGCTGGTCATCGAGTTAAATTACCCAGCCGAAGAGAAAAGCAGCCTGGATGCCCGGCTATCGGGGTTGAGCGCCTGATATGGCGCGGATTGTCGTCATCGGTGGCTCGCTTGGCGGTCTCATGGCTGCCAATATGCTGTATCGGGCCGGCCACGATGTGACCGTACTGGAGAAATCGGTGCACTCACTGGATGGCCGCGGAGCCGGCATTGTGAGCCATCGGCCTCTGGCTGCTGCATTGGCCCGCTGTGGCATCGCCGACGATGCCCGTCGGGGTGTTTCTATTGACCAGCGCGTGGTGCTGGACGCCAGCGGGGCTGTGGTCGAGAAAGCCACCGTTACGCAGGTGTTGACTTCCTGGAGTCGGTTGTACGCGCTTTTGCTGGCGGCATTTCCCGCCAATCGTTATGTGCAGGGTGCGTCGGTCAAGCAGGTGATTCAGAGTGGTGATGGCGCTTCCGTGGTGTGTGAGGATGGTCGCACCTTTGACGCTGAACTCGTTGTGGCTTCGGACGGCATCCGCTCGGTTGTGCGGGGCGGTCTGGCGCCGCTGATTCCGGTCGCCTATGCAGGGTATGTTGCCTGGCGTGGCGTGTGTGAGGAGTCGGTTCTTTCTCGCAGGACGCGTGATTCCGTGTTCGAGACCTTCGGGTTTGGGTTGCCCCCTGGTGAACAACTCATCGGCTATCCGGTAGCCGGAGCGGGCAATTCGGTACAGGCCGGGCAACGCCGTTACAACTTTGTCTGGTACCGCCCGGCACCGGACGACGGAACCCTGCAATCCCTCATGACGGATGACGACGGCCAGCACTATCCCTTGGGTCTGCCGCCCAACAAAGTTTCCTGGAAGCAGGTGGCGGCTGTTCGGTTGGCTGCCCGCGAGCGCCTGGCGCCGCAGTTTGCCGAGATGCTGGAAAAAACGGCTCAGCCATTTCTTCAACCCATCTATGACTTGCGCAGCGAGCAAATGGCGTTCAACCGTATCGCCCTGATGGGTGATGCCGCTTTTGTGGCTAGGCCCCATGTGGGCATGGGTGTTACCAAAGCCGCCGAAGACGCGATGGCGCTGACCGATTGCATCGCAGCCCACGGTGCCAATGCAACCGCGTTGACGGCTTTTGAGGCGCTACGTCTTCAGCCTGGTCAAGCCGCTGTTGAGCGGGCGCGCAGGCTCGGAGCCTATATGCAGACTTCGGCATCACCGGGTTCTGTTGCTGAAACGCTGGCACGTGATGCGCGCGCGGTGATGCTGGAAACCGCGATTGACTTGTCCTTAGAGCCGCCTCAAAAAGATTCGACTCATACCCTTTCTCTCACCCCCTGAAAAACTACCGGAGACAACCATGACTGCAAATAAAACCCTTAATAGCCCGGGTCGCCGCGCATTGATAGTCGGCGCGGCAGCCATTGCTGCCACACCCGCGTGGATGAGTCTTGCGCGGGCACAAACCAATCCGATCAAGATCGGATTTCCGGTACCGCTGACGGGAGCCTTCTCCGCAGAAGCACAGGACCAGGTGCGGGCTGCTGAAATTGCGGTCAAGGAGTTCAATGAGAGTGGTGGCTTTAATGGGCGCATGGCGGAGTTGCTGGTGCGCGATGACAAGCTCAACCCGGGAGAAGCGGCAACCCGCACGCTGGAGTTGATTGAAAAAGACAAGGTTGACTTTGTCGTGGGCTCACTTTCTGCGGCAACCCAGTTGTCCATCAATGCGGTGTGCCGCGACCGCAAGGTACTGTTCAATTCCATCAGCCAGTCCGATGCCATCAATGAAGCCAAAGACTGGAGCATGTACACCTTTCACGAGGCGCTGAATCCGCACCTGACGGCTGGCGCAGTGGCGCGTTATGCTTTTCCGAAGTTCGGAAAAAAGGTGGTTTACCTGACGGCCGACTACGCGTATGGGCACGAAATGGTGCGCGGCTTTCAGCGGGCCGGGCAGTCCTTGGGGGCGCAAACCCTTGCCGATATTCGTCACCCCCTGGGCGCGGCGGACTACTCCGCGTTCTTGCCGCGTATCCAGGCGCTGAAACCCGATATTCTGGTGCTCTGCAATTTCGGTCGCGATCTGGTGAACTCTGCCAAACAGGCGACAGACTTTGGCCTGAAGGCCAACACCAAGATCATTGCTCCCGTGTTGCTGTACACCTCGCGCCAGGCGGGCGGTGCTGATGCATTCGATGGAATACTGGGCGGAACCTCCTATTACTGGGGCATGGAAGACAAGATCCCTGCGGCCAAGGCATTCAATGACAAGTTCCGCAAGGCGTATGGTGGTTCGGTGCCGTCGGACTACGGCGCTCTGGGCTACGCAGGTGTGCGCAGCGTGCTGCAAGCGGTGCGTGATGCCAAGTCCACGGAGTCGATGAAAGTCAGCATTGCGCTGCGCCAGCTGCGCTACAACTGGTACAAAGGTGATCAGTTCTACCGCAAGTGCGACCACCAGTCGGTGCAGTCAGTGGTGATCGTCGAGTCCAAGTCCAAGAACATGAAAGACAAATACGACGTCTTCAATGTGCTGGCCATTGAAGCGGCCGATGAAAAAAATCTGCGGACCTGTGAAGAGATGGGCCACAAGGTTTCGATCTAAACGAAAGCGCTTGCATGTTTGACATCACACCCCAACTGTTTGCCTTGCAGTTGATGACGGGCATCGCGCTGGGAGCCATTTATGCGCTCCTGGCGATTGGTCTTTCCCTGATTTTCGGCATGCTGACCGTGGTGAATTTCGCCCACGGTGCCTTCTTTATGGTGGGCGCCTTTCTGGGTGTCTACAGCATGGCGTTGACGGGCAGCTTCTGGTTCAGTCTGTTGCTGGTGCCGCTGGCCACCGGTGCCATTGGGCTGCTGTGCGAGCGCTTTCTGGTGCGGCCGCTGTACGGTCGGGGTATTGACTACCCGTTGTTGCTGACCTTCGGGCTGTCGTATGTCCTGATCGATGTGATGCGGTTTACCTTCGGTATTGAAGGTTTACCCAGCTCCACGCCGCCCGAGTTGCGGGGGTCCGTGTTTTTGGGCTTTGGCTACTTTCCGCTGTACCGCCTGTTCCTGATCGCTGCAACCGCGGTGATTGTGCTGGGCCTGTGGCTGTTCATAGAGAAGACACGCTATGGTCTGATCATTCGGGCTGGCTCACGCGATGCAGAAATCGTGAAAGTGCTTGGCATTGATATCGCAAAAGTCTGGTTGCTGGTGTTTGGTATCGGCACCGCCATCGCGGGCCTGTCCGGCTTGCTGGCTGCCCCGACACGCGCAGTCAACCCGGAGATGGGCATACCGCTGCTGGCGGAGTCCTTCGTCGTCACTGTCGTTGGCGGCATGGGATCCCTGCCCGGTGCGGTCGTCGCGGGCTTGCTGGTGGGCGTCGTGTTTGCCATGACATCCCTGGTGGCACCCGAATATGGCGAGCTCTCAATATTTGTTTTGATGGCGGTGGTGCTGCTGATTCGGCCACAAGGCTTTTTTGGCAAAGCCGGACTCATGAGCTGACCGATCACTATGAAAAAATTTCTTGTTTCAGCCCTGGTTTTCGCGCGCGGACATCGGGTGGCGACGGCGCTGCTCTTTTTGCTGATTTTCCCGTTCCTCATGCCCTATGACGCCTTGTCGGTCAACATCCTGATCTTTGGCCTTTACGCCGTCGGTTTCAACCTGTTGTTTGGCTACACCGGAATGCTGTCCTTCGGACATGCTGCCTTTCTGGGGGTGGGGTCTTACCTTGCGGGCATCTCGGTCGTGTCTGCGGGCTGGCCCTGGTGGGCAGCCATTGGCGTGGGCGTGGCGTCGTCGTGCCTTGCCGGACTGATCATCGGATTTTTGGCCATCCGAACCAGGGGCATCTATTTTTCGATGGTGACCCTGGCCCTTGCGCAAATCGTCTACTACATTTTCTACAAATCGGAGCGATGGACAGGTGGCGAAAACGGCTTGCGGGGGGTCAAGGTGGAGGCCATCGAGTTGCCGGGCATCCGCATCGACTTTCTGAATCCGCTGAACAAGTACTACGTCATCCTCGTGTTCGTGGCCTTGGCCCTGTGGTTTGTTTCCCGCGTCCTGAACTCGCCTTTTGGTGCCGTGATTGAAGCGATTCGCGAGAACGAGAAGCGTGCGGCTGCTTGCGGCTATAACGTTGCGCGGGCCAAGCTTCTGGTCTTTGTGCTGTCGGCGGGCATCTGTGGGCTGGCGGGTGCGCTGCGGGCGCTGCACCTGTCGGTTGTGCCTATTGACTCGCTGCACTATTTGCAGTCCGGTCAGGCCGTCATGATGTGTCTGCTCGGCGGCATGGGGACGTTCTTTGGTCCTTTTGTCGGGGCAGCCGTGTTTTTGCTGCTGGAAGATGTGGTGACCAATCTCACGCGCTACTGGATGGGCGTGGTGGGCCTGGTTTTCATGTTCTTCGTGCTGTTCTTTCCCAAAGGAATATGGGGCACCTTGCTGTACCAGCTGGACCGCTGGCAGAACCGCCAGGGGAAAGCCCTGTGAGCGCTGTACCCATTCTCGAAGTTCGCGCGGTGTCGCGCACGTTTGGAAACTTCCGTGCGCTCAACAACGTCAGTGTGGCCTTCCGCGCCGGCGAACTGACGGCCATTATTGGCCCCAATGGCGCGGGCAAAAGCACGTTTTTTAATGTCATCAGCGGCGGGGTGCCGCCCAGTTCGGGGCAGGTGTTGTTTGAAGGCCGCGATATCACGCAGATTGCTCCCCACGATTTTGCGCGCATCGGTATTGCCAAGAGCTTTCAGATCACCAACGTCTTCAAGCAACTCAGTGCGCATGAGAACGTTCGGGTCGCGCTGCAAATGCAGGTCTCCCGGTTTCAGCTGCTGCGCCCACGCGGTGCTTATGTCGCGCTGATGGAACGTGCTGATGCACTGCTGGAGCGGGTCGGCCTGGCCGACATCCGCCACAAACTGGCAGGCGATCTTGCGCATGGCCAGCAACGCTCCCTGGAGGTCGCAATGGCTCTGGCTTGCGACCCCAAGCTGCTGTTGATGGATGAACCTACTGCGGGCATGTCACCCGAAGAAACCCGGGTCATGATGGGACTGATTCAGCAACTTTCCCAGGAACGCACGGTGATCCTGGTGGAGCACAAGATGAAGCTGGTGATGGGCTTGTGCAATCGGCTGATCGTGCTGCACCATGGTGAGTTGCTGGTCGATGGCAACCCCGACGAGATTCGGGGCAATGCAGAGGTCCGACGTGTCTATCTCGGTCAAAATTGAAGGGGCATCATGCTGAAAGTTGAACAACTCAATGCCTGGTATGACCAAAGTCACGTCATTCAAGGTTTGAGCTTTGAAGTGCGCCGCGGCGAAATTGTGACGCTCATGGGACGCAATGGTGCCGGCAAAACCACGACCTTGCGCACGATTATGGGCCTGTTGAACAAGTGCAAGGGGCAGGTGCTTTTTGACGGCGAGGACCTCCTGGGTTTGCCGCCCCATGTGCGTTACCACCGGGGCTTGGCCTACGTGCCTGAGGACCGCCGCATTGTGCCAGGACTGTCGGTTCTGGAGAATCTTCAGCTGGGGTTGCTGGCCAGCAACCGCAGGGGCGAGATGGCCGAAATGATCGATGAAATAGCGGAAACCTTTCCGCGACTCAAGGAACGCCTGCACCAGGAGGGTACTTCGCTTTCGGGTGGCGAACAACAGATGCTGGCTATTGCGCGAGCCATGATGGCGCGCCCCCGCATGATCTTGCTCGACGAGCCCTCCGAGGGCATCATGCCGCTGCTGGTGCACGAGATGTTTGAATTGTTTTCCCGCATGAAGGAGAAGGGCACCACCATCTTGCTGGTGGAGCAGAACGTAGAACGCGCTCTGTCCATATCGGACCGGGCCTACATCCTGGATCAGGGCCGCATCGTTCACCAGGGTGATGCCCAGGAGTTGCTGGAGAACGCGGAAATTCAGGAAAAATACTGCGCTGTGTGACATCTGAAAGGGCAGTGATAATCCCCACCCATGGAACTTGTTACTTATCTCATCGACTTCATCCTGCATGTAGACAAATACCTGGAGGCGTTCGTCCAAAACTACGGTCTGTGGGTTTACGCACTGCTGTTTTTGATCATTTTTGTGGAAACCGGTGTGGTGGTCATGCCCTTTTTGCCGGGTGACTCCCTGCTATTTGTAGTCGGTGCCATGTGCGGCGTCGGGCTGATGAGCTACCCGCTCTCGGTCGGTCTGCTGTTTGCTGCAGCGGTGCTCGGAAATCAATCCAACTACGCGATCGGCCGCCACTTCGGCCCCAGAGTTTTTCAGTGGGAGAACTCGCGATTTTTTAACCGGGCTGCCTTTGACGCTGCGCATGCTTTTTACGAGCGCTACGGTGGCATCACTATCGTGGCGGCGCGGTTCATGCCATTTTTGCGCACCTTCGCGCCCTTTGTTGCCGGCGTCGCCCGCATGACGCGTACCCGTTTCCTGTTTTTCGACGTGCTGGGTGGGGCTCTGTGGGTCGGCGGCATTGTCACTATTGGCTATTTCTTTGGTAACTTTCCCTGGGTGAAAGCGCATCTGGACAAAATCATCTGGGCGATGATCCTGATTCCCGGTCTGGTGATTGTGTTTGGCGCCTGGAAGTCCCGGCGCAAGGGCGCCGCCGCGGGACGGGCCTAGGCAATAGTCGACAATGGTCCCTGAGCGACTGGGTGTTGCTAACGGAGACCCGCATGACAGACGAAAAGAAGTCCCAAGCCAACGCAACCGAGGCGGCCTCACAAACGCACGGTGCCGGTTTCCCGGTTGTGGGCATCGGCGCATCAGCTGGTGGGCTGGCGGCATTTGAGGCTTTCTTTTCGGGAATGCCCCTTGATGCAGACCCCGGCATGGCTTTTGTAGTGGTGCAGCACCTGGCACCTGACCACAAGAGCATCCTCACCGACCTCATTCAGCGCAGTACCCGCATGCAGGTATTCGAGGTGGAGGATGGCATGGCGGTCCAGCCCAACCACGTCTACATCATTCCGCCGAACCGTGATATGGCATTCCTGCATGGCTGCCTGCACTTGCTGGAGCCTTCTGCGCCGCGCGGCCAGCGCCTGCCCATTGATTTTTTGTTTCGCTCACTGGCGCAGGACCAGTGCGAGCGGTCCATCGGCATCGTGCTGTCCGGCACGGGCAGCGACGGCACGCTGGGCGTGCGGGCCATCAAGGACGTGGGCGGCATGGTCATGGTGCAGACGCCCGCGTCCAGCGAGTTCGATGGCATGCCCCGCAGTGCGCTGGCCACGGGCAAGGCGGACTACGAATTGGCACCCGCCGAGATGGCCGGTCAGCTCATCGCTTACGCTGCCCATGCCTTCGGCAAACTCCCGCAGATCGCTCACCCTGAAGCGCCCAAAGCCGAGAACACGCTCAAAAAAATATTTGTCCTGCTGCGTACCCAGACCGGGCACGATTTCTCCCAGTACAAACCCAGCACCATCAACCGGCGCATTGAACGCCGTCTGGCTGTGCACCAGATTGATGGAATAGCCAGCTACGTCAAGTACCTGCAGCAAACGCCAACCGAGGTGGAAGCCCTGTTTCGCGACCTGCTGATCGGCGTCACCAATTTTTTCCGCGATCCGGACATCTTCAAGGAACTGGAGGAGCAGATCATCCCCAAGCTCTTCGATGGCAAGGCACCTGGAAGCCCGGTGCGCGTCTGGTCCACCGGGTGCTCCACCGGCGAGGAGGCGTATTCCATCGCCATCCTGTTGCAAGAATGCATGGATCGGCTTCCGCAAAGCTACGCGGCGCAGGTTTTTGCTACCGACATCGACAGCCGGGCCATCGCAACGGCCCGCGCGGGTTTTTACCCGGCAGGCATCGCCGCTGACATTTCGCCGCAACGGTTGGCGCGTTTTTTCACGCCGGAGCCTGATGGCAGCGGCTATCGCGTGGCCAGGGGTATTCGGGACATGCTGGTGTTCTCGGAGCAGGATGTGCTGAAAGACCCACCGTTCTCCCGGCTCGACCTGCTCAGTTGCCGCAATCTGCTGATTTACATGGATGCCGACCTGCAAAAGCGCTTGATTCCCCTGTTTCACTATGCGCTCAATCCGGGTGGCATGCTCTTTCTGGGCAGTTCGGAAGGCATCGGCGATTTTCACGACCTGTTTACCGTGCTGGATCGCAAGGCCAAGCTGTACCAGAGCAAGCCCGATGCACATGGACTGGCGCGTACGACCCCGAGCCGGTTTGTGACGTCCATGGACTTGACCTACACTCCGCCCGTTGCAAGCGACACCAAGACCGCCTTTCCCGGCAAACTCCCCTTGCGCGAGTTGACCGAGCAGGCACTCTTGAAGCAGATGGCACCGCCCAGCGCGCTGGTCAACCGCCAGGGCGACATTCTCTATTTGTATGGCCGCACCGGCAATTATCTGGAGCCCGCCTCGGGCGAGGCGGGCATCAACAACATCCTGAAAATGGCCCGTGACAGCCTGCGGCCCGATCTGGCCAGCGCCCTGCGCAAGGCAGCCAGCCTTCAGGAGACTGTCCATGTGCCGGGACTGCGTGTGCAGACCAACGGCCATTCCACGGCGTTCAACCTGAGCGTCTGCCCGGTGAGCGTGGGTGCTGCTGCCTCGGCGGAGTCGTCCTTGTACCTGGTGCTGTTGCAGGAGGTCCCAGTGCCGGATGCTGCAGTGCAACCGGTGGCACCCGCTGGTGTCAATGGTGATGCAGAGGCGCGCATTGCCGCACTCCAGCACGAACTGCGGACCAAGGACGAATACCTGCAGACCAGCCATGAAGAGCTGGAGACATCCAATGAAGAGCTCAAATCCTCCAACGAGGAAATGCAGTCCGTCAATGAAGAGTTGCAGTCCACCAACGAGGAACTGGAGACGTCGAAGGAAGAACTGCAGTCGGTAAACGAAGAGCTGGCCACGGTCAATTCCGAGTTGCAAACCAAAGTGATGGACTTGTCGCGGGCCAACAACGACATGAACAACCTGCTGGCGGGCACTGGCATAGGCACCGTCTTTGTCAACCACGACCTGCGCATCCTGCGCTTCACCCCGGCGGTCACCCAGATCATCAACCTGATTCAAACCGATGTCGGTCGGCCGGTGGCGCACATCGTTGCCAATCTGGTCGGCTACGACCGCCTGGCCGCGGACGCACAGGCCGTGCTGGATACGCTGGTGTCCAAAGAGGTCGAGGTGCAGACGTTGGCGGGCAAGTCCTACCTGATGCGCATCCAGCCCTACCGAACGCTGGAGAACGTGATTGAAGGCGCCGTGCTGTCGTTTCTGGATATCACCGACATGGTCAGGTCGCGTGAGACCTTGCACGAAGCCAATGAACTGCTGCGCCTGGCCGTGGTGGTGCGGGATGCACGGGATGCCATCACCGTGCAGGATCTCGATGGCCGCACCATTGCCTGGAATCCGGGCGCCACGCGCATGTATGGCTGGAGCGAGGCCGAGGCACTGTTGATGAAGGTGCAGGACCGCATTCCGCCCGCCCTGCGGGAAAATGCCCTGGAAAAATTGCAGCAGCTGGGCCGGGGCGATACGCTGGTGCCGTATGCGACACAACGGCTGACCCAAACCGGTGCAGCGCTGCCGGTCCAGATCACCGCCACCGCCCTGATCAACGAGGCAGGGGAGGTGTATGCCATCGCCACGACAGAGCGCTTACAAGCCACAAGCCCCCGTATATAGTGCGCAAGCAGCTATAAAAAGGATAGCAATCTATGATTGAAAGACGACTCGATCAACGCCGCCGGGCGCAATCCCGGTTAGCAAGCTCTGGCGCCCGGTATCCCCACGGTCTGGAAAGCCAGTTCCCCAGGGAAGCCCAAAACATGCTGCACGAACTCCAGGTGCACCAGATTGAACTGGAGTTGCAAAACGAAGAGCTGCGTCGAACGCAACTGGCGGTGGACTCCCTCCGGGCGCGCTATTTCGATCTATACGACCTGGCACCGGTGGGCTATTGCACGCTCGATCCGCAGGGACTGATTCTGGAGGCCAACCTTACCGCGGCCAAGCTGCTGGGTATTGCCCGTGTGAAGCTGATCAGCCAGCCCATCGTTCGCTTCATCCACAAGGATGATCAGGACGTGTATTACCTGTACCGCAAACAGCTTCGGGATGCGGATCGCGCGCAAGGGTGCGAGTTGCGGATGAAAAATAGCGATGGCTCCCCGTTTTGGGCCCATCTGGAAGCCATTGCCGCGAACGAGGAAAACGGTACGCCGGTGCTGCGCATGGTGCTGAACGATGTGACCGCGCGCAAACGGTCCGATGATGAGCTGCGCATTGCAGCCACTGCATTTGAGTCACAGGAAGGCATCTTCATTACCGACCGCGCGGGCGTAATCCTGCGGACCAACCAGGCGTTCACCGCGATCACCGATTACACGGCCCAGGAGGCTATTGGCCAGACGCCGAGCCTACTCAGTTCGGGCCGTCATGACGCGGCTTTTTATGCGGGCATGTGGAGCAGCCTGGTGGCCAGTGGTTTGTGGCAAGGCGAACTCTGGAACCGGCGCAAGGGTGGCGAGGTGTTTCCCGAATGGCTCACCATCACGGCCGTGAAAGATGGCGCCGGGCTGGCGACGCACTATGTGGCCAGTTTCACCGACATTACGGTGCGCAAGTCGGCAGCCGAACAAATCAGCCGGCTCGCCTTTCTGGACCCATTGACCGGCCTGCCCAACCGACGCCTCCTGATGGACCGGCTGGCCCATGCACTGACCGCCGGTGCGCGGCACCAGCGCCAGGGCGCACTGATGTTCATTGACCTGGACCACTTCAAGACCCTCAACGACACCCTGGGTCATTACCTGGGCGACCAGATGCTGGAGCAGGTAGCCCGGCGCCTGACCACCTGCATACGCGACGGCGACACCGTAGCCCGTCTGGGTGGAGATGAGTTTGTCGTGATGCTGGAGGACCTGAGCGAAAGCGCGCAGGACGCCGCCAACGAGGCTGAAGCCGTGGGGGAAAAAATTCAGGCGGCACTCAACCAGCCCTACCAGCTGGGCAAACACGAGTACCACTGCACGCCCAGCATCGGCGTCACCCTGTTCGCCGATCAGCAGGTCGGCATTGATGAACTGCTGAAGCGGGCCGATCTGGCGATGTACCAGGCCAAGGCCGCAGGCCGCAACACCCTGCGCTTTTTCGACCCCCAGATGCAGGCCGTGGTCACGGCCCGAGCGGCATTGGAACTGGATTTGCGCTCGGCTATCCGGGAGGGGCAGTTCCTGCTGTACTACCAGGCCCAGGTGTCTCACCAGGAGTGTCTGACTGGCGTCGAAGCCCTGGTGCGCTGGCAGCATCCGCAACGCGGGCTGGTGGCGCCCGCCGAGTTTATTGGGCTGGCGGAGGAAACCGGGCTGATTCTGCCGCTGGGTCAGTGGGTGCTGGAGGCAGCCTGTGCCCAATTGTCCGAATGGGCGGCGCAGCCCGAAAGGGCCCATTTGACGATTGCAGTGAATGTCAGTGCCCACCAGTTCCACCAGGACAATTTTGTGGATCAGGTGCTGTCTGCGTTGGCGCACAGCGGGGCCAGCCCGCTGCGGCTCAAACTGGAACTGACCGAGGGCTTGCTGATAGACAATGTGGAAGCGGTCATTGCCAAAATGAATACCTTGAAGGTCCACGGCATTGGCTTCTCACTCGATGATTTTGGCACCGGGTATTCGTCACTCTCGTACCTCAAACGCTTGCCGCTGGACCAACTCAAGATCGACCAGTCGTTTGTGCGGGACCTGCTGACCGACCCCAACGATGCGGTGATCGCTGGCGCCGTCATCGCGCTGGGCCACAGCCTCGGCCTGCAGGTGATTGCCGAGGGCGTGGAAACCGCAGAACAGCACCAGGCTTTGGCCCAAATCGGGTGCGATGGCTACCAGGGCGACTACTTTGGGCGTGCAGCGCCCGTCTGCGATATCCCGTAACAGTCTGTAACGGGGTAATTTTGGGGAAATTGTTTTGCTGTAAGATGAACCGTGTGTTTTTCAGAGCGAACCATGACTATGCGTCAGCAGAATTACCACCCCACCGGCGCCCTGCCATCGATGCCGGGTGATCACGCTGGCGTTGAGCCCATTCGGCGTCGACGCGCTGATGCCATAGCTTCTGCCCAAGACATTGAGCCTCTTGATAGTTTGGCAACTCTGACCCCCGAAGAAATCCAGGCCATCCTGCACGACCTGCGCGTACACCAGATTGAGCTGGAGATGCAGAACGAGGAACTGCGCCGGGCGCAGCTTGAACTCGACGCCGCTCGGGCACGCTATTTCGATCTGTACGACCTGGCACCGGTGGGTTATTGCACCCTCAGCGAGCGGGGCCTCATTCTGGAGGCCAACCTCACCGCCGCCAATCTGCTGGGTGTGACCCGCCAGAAGCTGATCAACCAGCCCATTTCCCGTTTCATCCTCGCGTCCGACCAGGACATCTACTACCTGCATGGCAAAAAGCTGCTGGATCTGGGTGAAGCGCAGTCGTGCGAACTCCGTATCGTCAAGTCCGACGGAGTGCCGCTATGGACCCACGTGGTGGCGACGGACACGAAGGACGCCGAAGGCGTGGTGGTGCACCGCGTGGTGCTAAGCGACATCTCGGACCGCAAGCGGATGGAAGAGGCTTTGCAGACCAAGAACACCGAACTGGAGGGTGCCAAGCGCGTGGCAGACAAGGCCAACCTGGCCAAATCGCAATTTCTGTCTAGCATGAGCCACGAACTGCGCACCCCGCTCAATGCGATTCTCGGTTTTGCCCAGCTGATTGAGGCGGGCACACCACCGCCCACACCGACGCAAAAAGCCAGAATCGACCAGATTCTCAAGGCTGGATGGTATTTGCTGGAGCTGGTCAACGAAATTCTCGATCTCGCGGTGATCGAGTCCGGCAAGCTGTCCCTGTCCATGGAGCCGGTGCCCCTGCCCGATTTGTTGATTGACTGCCAGGCCATGATTGAGGCACTGGCGCAAAAAAGCGGCATCGCTATCCGTTTTCCCACATTCGCCACCACGCTGTTTGTCCATGCCGACCGGATACACCTCAAGCAGGTGCTGATCAACCTGCTCTCCAACGCAGTCAAATACAACCGCGCCGGCGGAGCCGTTGAAGTGGCTTACAGCCTGAGGCCATCGAGTCGGCTGCGCATCAGCGTGCGGGACAAGGGCGACGGGCTGTCCGAAGACAAACTGGCCCAGCTATTCCAGCCGTTCAACCGCCTGGGGCAGGAGGCCACCAAGGTCGAGGGCACCGGCATCGGCTTGGTGGTGAGCAAACGGCTGGTCGAATTGATGGGCGGCGAGATCGGGGTGCAAAGCACCGTCGGTGAAGGCAGTGTGTTCTGGATCGAAATCAATACCGTGGCGGCACCCCGGGCGATGGTGGGTGCTGAGGCGGCCATGGTGCCAAGCCCGTTGGCAGCGCTGCCCGATACCGTGCCGCAGACCCTGCTGTGTGTGGAGGACAACCCTGCCAACTTGCAGCTGGTAGAAGAACTGGTGGCGCGTTTGCCCCACGTACGCCTGTTGACTGCCGCAGACGCGTTGCAAGGCATCGCGCTGGCGCGCGCCCACCAGCCGGATGTGATTCTGATGGACATCAATCTTCCGGGCATCAATGGCCTGGAGGCCTTGAAGATTCTGCAGGGAGACGCTACAACCCGACACATTCCCGTAATGGCCCTGAGCGCCAACGCGATGCCCAGCGATATTGTGCAAGGCCTGCAAGCCGGGTTTTTTCGGTATGTCACCAAGCCAATCAGGATCACGGAGTTCATGGTGGTGCTGGAGCATGCGCTGGCGTTTGCACAGGAGCAGGCCGCGCGCAGCACTCAGGAAACGGCGTTCCTATGAGAAATTTCCCGATTGTGTGCGTGGGTGGCTCCGCCGGTGGGCTGGACGCCTACATACGCTTGCTGAAAAACCTGCCCTGTGACATGGGTGTGGCCGTCGTCATCGTGAACCACATCACCATCATGCCAACCCAACTGCATGAAGTGCTGCCGCGCTACACCACCATGCCGGTGGAGCTCATTACGGAAAATCTGCTGATTGAGCCCAACCGCGTGTTCATCATCCCGTCCAACCGGGACCTGCACGTCGATGGCGAAGTATTCAAGTTGCTGCCGATCTCCAAGCCGCGCGGCTGGCCGGATGTGATCACGGTTTTCTTGCGCTCACTCACCGAATACTGGGAAGGCAAACTGATTGCCGTGATTGTCTCGGGCTACGATGGTGACGGGGCGGTAGCACTGTGTGGCATCCAGCAAGTGGGGGGCATTACCATCGCACAAAAACTGGATACCGCGAGCCAGCCCGACATGCCCGAGAGCGCCATTGACAGTGGGTGCATCGATTTCATTCTGTCGCCAGAAGATATCGCCAAGGAAATCGTGCGCATTGCCCGCCAAAGCGAGGGGACGGCCCCCTCAGCCCAAAATTAGCTGCTGACGCGGTTGCGCGCCAGTGGTGGGTTTTTGCTGAAATACCCTGCAATGCCGCGCATCAGGGCATCGGCCAGCTGGTGTTGGTAGGCCTCGCTGTTGAGTTTCGCTTCTTCCGTGGGGTTGCTGATGAAGGCGGCCTCCACCAGCACGCTGGGAATGTCGGGCGCCTTCAGCACGGCAAAGGCCGCTTGCTCCACCCGTGGTTTGTGCAGCTTGCCCACACGGCCAATTTCCCCCAGCAGGGTTTTGCCCAGCTTGAGGCTGTCGTTGATTTGCGCGGTGGTGCTCATGTCCAGCATGGCGCGCAGCACCGAGGCGTCTTTGGCCTTGATGTTGAGGCCACCAATCTGGTCGGCCTTGTTTTCCTTGGCGGCCATCCAGCGTGCGGCGCTGCTGGAGGCGCCCCCCTGGCTCAGCGCAAATACGCTGGCGCCTTGTGGGTCGGGTGTGAAAAACGCATCGGCGTGCAGGCTGACAAAAAGGTCAGCTTGCACCCGGCGGGCTTTTTGCACGCGCACCTGCAAGGGCACAAAAAAGTCGGCATCACGGGTCAGGTAGGCGCGCATGGTGTTGCCGTTGACCGTGGTGGCGTTGATGCGGTCGCGCAGCAGGTGGGCCAGGCGCAGCACCACATCCTTCTCGCGGGTGCCAGCCGGGCCAATCGCACCGGGGTCTTCGCCGCCGTGCCCGGGGTCCAGCGCGACGATGATGAGTCTATCAGTGCCATTTTGGCCGCTAGCCCCCGTGGGCGCTGCGCTGCCAGCTACAGATTTAGGAGCACTCATGCCCGGTTTTTGCGCTTGCTGGACGATGAGGTCACCCAGAGGGTCGGCTGCGGTGGTTGGCGCGCCGTCGCCCAGGCGCTGGGCAATCAGTGCCTCCAGCGGGTCAATTTCCTGCAAGGGGTAGAGGTCAAAAACCAGCCGGTGCTGGTAGGCCGCGACAGGGGTCAGTTTGAAAACCTGGGGGCGAATGGGCAGCTTCAGGTCGATGACCAGACGTACCACATCGGGCGCGAACTGCCCTACGCGAATACCGGCAATGTTGGGGTCATCGGCGCGAACTTTGGCCACCAGTTCCTTGAGCGCCGGGTTCAGGGTAATGCCCTCAATGTCCACGGCCAGACGCGGTGGGCTGGGCACAAACTGGGGCCTGGCCGTGAGCGCACCGTCGGATTCGATGGTGACGCGTGAGTATTCCGGAGCAGGCCATACCCGCACCGTCAGGATGGTGGCACCGCGCGCCAAGTGGGGCAGGCCCAACGCCAGTACGATGCTGCCGGTTTGCAGGAGGGTGCGGCGTTTCACGCAGGGGCTCCGTTTGGTTCTGCTGCTTGCAGCAAGGCCAGTCCTGTGGGGGTGTGGGCGGTCAGGGTCACCTGCCGCGCGGCGTCAAGGGTGGTAAGCAGGGTTATTTCCAGATCGGCTTGCGGCAGCATGGGTCCTGCATTTTCGGGCCATTCGGCGAGTTTGAGGCCGGCGCTGGCAAAAAGGTCTCTGAAGCCCGCGTCTTCCCACTCGCGTGGGTCGGCAAAGCGGTAAAAATCAAAATGCCACACGTTCAAGCCAGGCAGTTCGTAGGGCTCCACCACGGCGTAGGTGGGGCTTTTGACGCGGCCGCGCTCACCCAGTGCGTGCAACAGATGGCGCACCAGCGTGGTCTTGCCGGCACCCAGATCGCCATGGAGTGCAATGAAGGCATGCCGGATGGACGGCTGCGCAGCCAGTCGCGCGGCAAACGCCTGCGTGGCCTCCTCGTGGGACCAGAGCAGTGTTTTTACAATAGGGGTGTGACGATCAACAGCATTCAATTCGATAGCAACCAACTGGTTTCGCAAATGCAGGCGTGGGCCCGGGAACTGGGATTCTCCCAAATTGGCGTGACCGGTGTGGATTTGTCTTCCGCCGAGGCCGGTTTGATGGCCTGGTTGTCGCGTGGTTTCCACGGTGACATGGCCTATATGGAAAGCCATGGGCTCAAACGCGCGCGCCCCGCCGAGCTGGTGCCCGGCACCGTCTGCGTGATCACGGCGCGCATGGACTACCTGCCCCAGACCACGCCCGAGGGCTGGCAGACGGTGGAGCTGGAGCGCCTGCAGCGTCCGGGCGAGGGCATTGTGTCGGTGTATGCACGGGGGCGGGATTACCACAAGGTCTTGCGCAGCCGCCTGCAAAAGCTCAGCGACCGCATCGCCACTGCGATTGGCCCTTTTGGCCACCGGGTGTTCACCGACTCGGCGCCCGTGCTGGAAGCCGAACTGGCTGCGCGCAGCGGGCAGGGTTGGCGCGGCAAGCACACGCTGCTGCTCAACCGCGAGGCAGGCTCGATGTTTTTTCTGGGCGAGATTTATGTGGATGTTGCGCTGCCCGCCAGCGAACCGGTGCAGGAGCATTGCGGCACCTGCAACGCCTGTATTACCGTCTGCCCCACGCAGGCCATCGTTGCCCCCCACCGGCTGGATGCGCGGCGCTGCATTTCGTACTTGACTATCGAGCACGCCGGGCCTATTGCGCTGGAGTTGCGCCCGCTGTTGGGCAACCGTATTTATGGCTGCGATGACTGCCAGCTGGTGTGCCCCTGGAACAAGTTTGCGCAGCGCAGCCCGCTGCCAGACTTTGATCCCCGTGAGGGCTTGAGCGGCCAGCAACTGGTGCAATTGTTTGGCTGGACGGAAGCCGAGTTTTTACAACGCACCGAGGGCAGCCCGATCCGGCGCATTGGCCACGAACGCTGGCTGCGCAATATTGCGGTGGCGCTGGGTAATGAAAGGCGGGCACTTCGGGCACCTCCGGCACTGCGGGCCGGGCAGGTTGCGATAGACGAGGCGATCGACGCGGTGAAGGCCGCCCTGCTGAGACGCTCCGAGCACCCCAGCGCCCTGGTGCGTGAGCACGTCGCGTGGGCTTTGCAGCAATGACGCTGTCAAGCAACCATCTCTGGCTGATGGCTCTTTAGCAGGTTACTTGCCGTTGCAAGCCGGTCTGCCAATCGCACCATGAACGCGACGGCAGCATGCAAGGCGCCTTCCAGCTCGAGCGCCTTGAGCAGCGCAAACTGGGCGCTGATTTCGTCCTGGGCGAATGCCAGTTCCTTGTATTTCGAGAATTCACTGATGCGCATGACCGCTTCAGCGGCGGGCGAAACGGCGCCCATATAGGTTCGTGTGCCTAGCTGGGCCATGACCCAGGTGTAGAGCCAGGGAGCGATACCCGGCTGTGTCGCGATGAATGCCCCCACCAGAGGCACCGCAGCCAGTGGCAAGGCCCCGACATCCTCCACAAGCCCCGCGATAACGTGCCTGACTTCAACCGGCCCGATGCCTTCGCCTGGTTCATGGCTGGGTCGGGTCAAGATCATCAGCTCCGGTTTTGGGGTGGTTTGGAACGGCATCGACGCGGGTGGACCGGAAGCTGCCAATTCTTCGTTTGACCCAGCCTTTGTCAACCAGGGCTCTGCCGCCGTCAAATTTGTCGGCGACTTCCTCCGTCTTGCCGCTGGGCTCGTCAAATCGGTTGTTGAGCGGATCGAGGATCATGGCCGTTTCCCTGCATGCGGGTGGTGGGGGTCGGGATACCAGACGCATGCACCGCGGCTCCCGATCCACACGGTCAATTCACCGCGCGGACAGGCCAAGGTTAGTAAAAGGCCGCTCGCCATTCTGTGCGGTGACGCACATAACGCACCAGCGCATCTAGCCCTGTCGCAAAACGCCCAGTGCAAAAGGCAGACTGAGCATGCCCAGCAGCGTGGACAGCGTGACCAGCCCTGCCACGTAGGCGCCGTCGTAGCCCATGCGAGCGGCCAGCACATAGCAACTGGACGCGGTGGGCAGAGCCGAGAAAGCGAGCAAAACGGTGGTCTCCACCGCATTCAACCCGAAGACCGGCGATACAACCAGCGCCACCAGCGGCAGCAGCAGGTGGCGGATGGTCAACACCGAGACCGCCAGCGTCTTGGCCCGGGCCAACGCGCCCAACTGCATGCCGGCACCGGCGGCCATCAGGCCCAGTGCCAGCGATGCCGCTCCAATGCGGGTCACCGTCGGCTCCAGCCAGTACGGCATGGTGAAACCCAGCAGGTTGGCCACCAGGCCCGATGCCGTCCCGATGATCAGCGGGTTGCGCACCAGCTCGCGCACAAAACCCCGTTGCGCATGGCGGGCCATGGGCCACACCGCACCCACATTCATGAGCGGCACACACACACCAATCAGTACGGCAATGAGTTGCAGGCCCTGCGGACCCGCCAGGCGCTCGGCAATGGCCAGACCGATAAACGAGTTGAAGCGAAATGCCACCTGCGCGCTGCCGGCGTGGTCGCGGAGGTTGATCCACCGCTTGAGCAGTGGAATGTGGGGAAGCGAATAGGCTATCGCAATACCGGCCAGGCCCAGCGCCCAGCCCGAGGCCATCAGCCGGGAGGCCACACCAAGATCCAGTGGACTTTTGACGATCGAGTGAAACAACAGTACCGGAAACAGGAAAAAATACACCAGTGCTTCGACCTGTTCCCAGACGGCGCGATTCAGGGCGGTGTACCGGCAGACCAGATAGCCGCACAAGATCAGGGAAAAATCGGGGAAGAGCAGTTGGGCGTAATTCACGCAGGGAGGATACCAGCCGGTAAGATTGCAGCGAAAGCCGAGTCACCTCAAATAACAGGAGAACAGCACTATGCACCGTCGTACCCTCTTTGCACTGGGCCTTGTAGCCGCTTCCAGCGCTGCGCTGGCGCAGGGCTACCCCAACCGGATCATCAAGTTGCAGGTGCCTTTTGCACCGGGTGGTACCACCGACATCATTGCCCGCACCATTGCCGATCCCCTGGGCAAAGTGCTGGGTCAAAGCGTGATCGTGGAAAACAAGGCGGGTGGCGGTGGTGTGGTGGGCGCGAACGAGACTGCCAAGGCTACACCCGACGGGTATTCGCTGGGGATGGCAACCGTGTCCACGGTGGCGGCCAACCCGGCCATCAACCCCAGAAACCCCTACAACCCGCTGACGGATTTCACGCCCATCATCAACGTGGCGGCCACCCCCAATGTCATTGCGGTGCACCCCAGCTTTCCGGCCCGGGACTACACGGGCTTCATGGCCGAGTTGAAGAAAAATCCCGGCAAGTACTCGTATGCCACGTCGGGCACCGGCGGCATTGGGCACTTGCAGACGGAGCTGTTCAAGAGCCTGACCGGTGTTTTCATCACCCACATTCCTTACCGCGGTGCGGGTCCCGCGTTGAATGACACCGTGGCTGGTCAGGTGCCCATGATTTTTGACAACATGCCTTCGGCAGTGCCGTTCATCCAGGCCGGCAAGTTGATTCCCATTGTGGTGGCTGCGCCGCAGCGGTCGGCCCAGATGCCCAATGTGCCTACTTTCAAGGAAGTGGGTCTGGAGGCGGTGAACCGCATGGCTTTCTACGGCATTTACGGACCCAAGGGCATGCCCAGGGAGGTGGTGGACAAAATCAATGCCGCGGTGCGCAAGGTGCTGGAAGACCCGGCGGTGAAGAAGCGCATTGAAGAGACCGGTTCACTGGTGGTAGCCAACACGCCC
The DNA here is from genome assembly GCA_038237415.1 of Burkholderiales bacterium. Classification (GTDB taxonomy): domain Bacteria; phylum Pseudomonadota; class Gammaproteobacteria; order Burkholderiales; family Burkholderiaceae_C; genus Allorhodoferax. The sequence goes on along the minus strand of JBBRYR010000047.1, from coordinate 904 downwards.
GAGCAGTTTTCTGCCCAGATCAAGGCCGAGTACGAGGTCTACAAACAGGTGGTGGACTCCGCCAAACTGCGCCTGGAATGAAGGATATGACCGCCGCCAGCCAGTCTGGCATCGACACCTTCATCGATGCGCTCTGGCTGGAGGAGGGGCTGTCCAAAAATACCCTGGCGGCTTACCGGCGCGATCTGACCCTCTTCGCCCATTGGCTGGCAACCCGCTCGCGCAGTTTGAACGAGACCGCCGAGCTGGACTTGCAACACTATTTTGCCGAACGGCATGCGCTGACCAAGGCGACTACGGCCAACCGGCGCTTGACGGTTTTCAAACGTTACTTCCGCTGGGCCCTGCGCGAGCACATGACGCAGGCCGACCCGACGTTGAAGCTGCAGTCGGCGAGGCAGGCCTTGCGGGTACCGAAAACCCTGAGCGAGGCCCAGGTGGAGGCGTTGCTGGCCGCGCCAGACACTGCACAGGCCCTGGGCGTGCGCGATCGCACCATGCTGGAGCTGATGTATGCCAGCGGGCTGCGGGTGAGCGAGCTGGTCACGCTTAAAACCTTCAACCTGAGCCTCAACGACAACGTCTTGCGCGTGCTGGGAAAAGGCAGCAAGGAGCGACTGGTGCCGTTTGGTGAAGTAGCGAGCCGCTGGCTGCGCCAGTACCTGGGTGCTGCCCGCTCGGAATTGCTGGCAGGCAAGCAGACCGACGATCTTTTTATTACCGTCAGGGGGGCTACCGCAGGCAGCGCCATGTCGCGGGTGATGTTCTGGATGGTGGTGAAAAAATATGCCCTGGCGGCGGGCATTCGGGTGCCCATGTCGCCCCACACACTGCGCCACGCGTTTGCCACGCATCTGCTCAACCACGGCGCGGATCTGCGCGCGGTGCAGCTCTTGCTGGGCCA
>JBBRYR010000046.1:0-25187 GCA_038237415.1 Burkholderiales bacterium | reverse complement strand
GTGGTCCAACAAGGGCACGCGGCATTCCAGCGATACCGCCATGCTCATCTTGTCGGTCAGCATGAGCAGATCATCAGGCAACTGCGTCTCGGCATCCACCGCAAACATGCGGTTGAGTTCATCTTGATTGCCTGCGCTGGCGAATGCGGTAGCCAACGGATCTTGGCCTGGTGCCACTGGCTCCAGCATCAGTTGCGACACGAGGTCAAGCCCCAGCACCTGCAGATAGCTGCGGTAGCGGTCATCCGGGCTCATACTGGCACTGGCAACAAAGCCTTTGGCCAGGCGCAAGGTATTCAACAGGCCTGAATGCCGGTCAGCAGGCAGGCGTTGTGCGGCTGAAGTGACCATGCTTCTCAACCAGGCTGGCAGCGTATTGAACCGCTGGGCATAGTGGCCGCCCAGATAGCGGCGGTAGCCACCAAATAGCTCATCGCCTCCCACGCCAGATAGGATCACCTTCACGTCCTGCCTTGCAAACTGCGACACGAGGTAGGTCGTGATAAAGGCGGTGTCGGCCAGCGGCTCGTCCATGTGCCAGAGCAGTTGCGGCAACAAGCCGACCACATCGGGCTTGACCACAATCTCGCGGTGCTGGGTACCAAAGAGCTGGGCCACCTGGCGCGCATAGGGCAACTCGTTGTAAAGGGCCTCCGCCTCGCCGCCCTCAAAGCCGATGGAATAGGTGCGAATGGGCTGCTGCGAATGCCGGGCCATGTAGCCCACCACGGCGCTGGAGTCGACGCCACCCGACAGAAACGCACCAATCGGCACATCGCTGACCATTTGCATGCGCACCGACTCTTCTACCTGGGCACGTACCCGCTCCACCCATTGCTGCTCGGACCAGCCATGCTCAATGCGAGTGGGCAGGCGCCAGTAGCGCCACTCGCGAACCTTGCCATCTTCTACGGCCAGCAGCGTGGCGGGCGGTAGTTTGCGGATACCTTTGAAGATGCAGCCAGGCGCGGCCACGTACCCCAGGTGCAGATAACTGGCGACAACGCTGTGATCAAGTTCAGGCTTTACGCCCGGGAGCGCCAGCAGCGCCTTGGCCTCGGTTGCAAAGGCCAGACACTGGCCGTCTTGCAATACGTACAGCGGCTTGACGCCAATGCGATCTCGGCCAATGAGAAGGCGGCGACGGCGTGCGTCCCACAAGGCAAAGTCGAACATGCCATTGAGCCGGTGCACAAATTCGTCGCCCTCGGCATCGTAGAGGTGAAGCAACACCTCGCTGTCAGAACCCGTCTTGAACTGGTAGCCCTTGGTCTGCAATTCGGCACGCAATTCGCGGTAGTTGTAGATCTCGCCATTGCAGACGAGCCAGAGGCTGCCATCGTGGTTAGACAAGGGTTGATGGCCGCCCGCGAGATCAATGATGGACAGGCGACGCATGGCGATGCCGCAGGCACCGTCGATATGCATGCCCTCGTCGTCCGGCCCCCGGTGCCGGGTGACGTTTCCCATGGCCGACAGCAAACCGGGCTCAACTGCCTGACCGTCCAACCTGTAAATACCATGAATACCACACACGATGGATGTACCTCAGGCTCGGATTGTTTGGGGCTGATGGCGGGCCAATGCCCGCTCGTACACCCCGCGGTAGCGTGCCACACTGGACGTCCATGTCCGCTCGACTTCTACAAAACGGCGCGCTTGCAAACGTATTTCCGGCCAGCGCTCGCGCTGACCAAGTACATCTTCCAGCGCCGTCTCGAGCGCGGAAACGTCGCCCGCCTTGAACAGAAAGCCCGTTTCACCATGGCGCACCAACTCACGATGGCCACCCACATCGGAGGCAACGAACATGCGGCCCTGCGCCATGGCCTCAAGTGGCTTCAGCGGTGTGACCAACTCGGTCAGCCGGATCGGCAAGCGGGGATAGGCCAACACGTCAATGAGCTCGTAGTAGCGTTGCACCTGATGGTGTGGCACCCGGCCGGTAAAGATGACGCGATCTTGCATGCCATCAGCCGCGACCTTGGCGCGCAGCGCGGCATCCTGCGGGCCACCTCCGACCATCAGCACGCGCAGATTGGGATGCCGCGGAAGCATGCGGCGTGCTGCCTCCAGCAACAGGTCCAGCCCTTCGTAGCCGTAGAAGGATCCGGCAAAACCCAGCACCATGGCGCCGTCCAAGCCCAGTGCGTGACGCAGTTGCGCATCTGGTTCAACGCCGAACCTGAACACCGAGGCATCGACGGCATTGGGAATCACCGTGATACGGTCTGACGCAATGCCACGCGCTACGATGTCGCCCCGCAAGCCTTCACATATCGTAGTGATCTGATCGGCGCGGGCCAGTGCGAACGATTCCAGCGCGCGCGAGGTGCGGTAGCGCAGGCTGCCTTCGGTGGTCGTTCCGTGATCCACCGCGGCGTCCTCCCAGGAGGCACGCATCTCATACACCACGGGCAAGCGCTGCTGGCGTCCCACCCACAAGCTGGGCAACGCGTTAAGCACCGGCGAATGGGCGTGGATCAGGTCTGGCTTGGTGGCACGCACAACTTCAGCCAGACGCTTGGCTGTCAGGCGCATCTGCATTAGCAAGCCTGTGCCGGGCGGGCTGGGTGTGCGATAGAAATGCCAGCCATCCACCTCTTCTTCAGGTACGCTGCAATTGATTTGTTTGGGGCTGGTGAGATGCAATGTTTCCCATCCAAGCTTGCGTTGCTCCCGCAAAATGGACAAGGTGCGAAAGGTGTAGCCGCTGTGCAGAGGAAGCGAGTGATCCAGCACATGCAGAATGCGCGTCATGCGGGCTCCGCCGTTTCCATGACATTGCGCAGAAAAGCCTCAAACATCAGCAGCGTCCAGATGGGGGCACTGTAGTCACGCGCACCAGTGTTATGGGCGTCGATCAGATGTTCAAGATAGCTGTGGTTGAACCACCCGGTGGCAGCCAGACGCGGCCCCAACAGGGCATCGCGTACGCGCTGCTTGAGCGGGCCGCGAAACCAGCGCGCCAAGGGCACCGAAAACCCCATCTTGGGCCGATAGAGCACGTCGTTGGGCAAGTAAGGCTCCATCGATTTCTTGAAGATGTATTTACCTTCCTGACCTTTGATCTTGTGGCTGGTGGGCAGGGTGGCGAGCCAGTCGATCAACTCATGGTCCATTAGCGGCTCGCGTACTTCGAGCGAATGGGCCATGCTGGCGCGGTCTACCTTGGTATTGATGTCGCCCACCAAGTAGGTTTTGTAATCGAGGTATTGGATCAGTGCCAGGGAATCATCCGTGCCGGCGTTGGCAGCATGGCGGTTGAAGACTTCCTGAGCGTTATAGCCGGCCAGTTCGGTCTTGAAGCGGTCGCTAAACAAGGATTCACGCATGGGGCCGCGCAGAATGGACACCGAGCTGAAATAGGCCTCCACCGAGCTGCGTGCCAGCCCCTCGAACGTGGTCTTGGCGCGAAACATACGCGGTGCCCAGTCTGCCTTGGGGTAGAGCTTGCCCAAGACACCAAAGAGCGGCCGGCGCAGGCTCAGTGGCAAGGCGGACCGCATACGATCTTCCATCAAATGCATACGGTAGCGGCGGTAACCGCCAAGGGACTCATCGCCGCCATCCCCGGACAGCGCCACGGTGACGTGCTTGCGCGCTAGTTGGCAAACACGGTAGGTTGGTATGGCGGAACTGTCGGCATAAGGCTCGTCGTAAAGGCGGGCCAAAGTGTCGATCAAATCGAAGTCGTCGCTCTTGACGGTTTCAACGCGGTGGTTGGTGTGGTAGCGGTCGGCCACCATCTTCGCAAATTCGGACTCATTAAAGGCAGGGTCGTCAAAGGCCATGGAGCAGGTATTGACCGGGTTGCTTGACAAGCCTGCCATGACGGCCACGACTGCGCTGCTGTCGACGCCGCCCGATAGAAATGCGCCAAGCGGCACTTCGGCAATCATACGCAGGCGCACCGATTCCTTCAGGCGCTCAACCAGTTCGGCTTGCGCATCGAGCTCCGAAATGGGGTTGTCAAGGCTAAAGCGTACATCCCAATACGCCACAGGCTCGGGGATGGGTTGGCCACGCCGAATGGTGAGTGTGTGGGCTGGGGATAGCTTGCGAGCTTGTTTGAAAATCGTGCGCGGCTCGGCCACATAACCAAACGCAAAATACTCCTCTACAGCCAGGGGATCAATATCACGCTTGAGGCCGCCATGCGCCATGACCGACTTGAGCTCGGAGCCAAACAGCAGAGTGCCGTCATCCAGCAGCGCGTAGTACATGGGCTTGACGCCCATGCGGTCGCGCGCCATGAAGAAGGTTTGCTGATTGCGGTCCCACAAAGCAAAAGCAAACATGCCGCGAAAGCGCTGGACACAGTCTGCGCCCCACGACTCCCACGCGTGAACAATTACCTCGGTATCACTCTTGGTATGAAACACATGACCCAACTCCTGCAACTCGGGGATGAGTTGCTGGTAGTTGTAGATTTCGCCATTGAACACCACCACCACCGAGCCGTCTTCGTTAAAAAGCGGCTGCTGACCGGTGGCAATATCGATGATGGACAGGCGGCGATGACCGAGCCCGACGCCGGGCTCGATGTGCAGGCTGCCTTCGTCGGGCCCGCGATGCAACTGTGAGTCATTCATGCGCTGAAGCACTGCGCGGCTAATATCTGGGCGCGTGCCGCGTGTGTCAAATATTCCGGTGATTCCGCACATGGTGTGTCTCTATTGAATAAGCTGGTTCAGCCCTTGGGCTGAGGGCCGCCAATGCGGCGAAGCTGATCGTCGTAAACCCGCTGGTAAGTGGCAACCATGGCCTGCATACTAAAGCGCGCCAATACGCGCTGGCGGCCAGCTAGACCCATGCGCTTGGCATCGCCCGGATCGGTAGCCAGTTGCACAAGGCACCGTGCCAAAGCACCAGGATCAGAGGCGGGCACGATGAAGCCAGTTTCACCATCGACCACCAGATCAGCACTACCCCCAACGCGCGTAGCGATAACGGGCAGAGCCGTGGCCATTGCTTCCAGAATGGTGTTGGAAATGCCTTCAGCAAGCGAAGGTAAAGCAAAGCAGTGGAGGCCACGCATGACATCGGGAATGTCGTGTCGCTCGCCAGGCAACCAAGCTAAGCCGGCCACCCCAGCACCGTCCAGAATCGTTTGTACCTGGGTACGCAGCGGCCCGTCGCCCACCATCACCAGGCGCATACTGGATTTGAGCCCAGGGGCCAACTTCAATGCCAACACAAAAGCGTGTGCCAGCAGGGTTTGGTCCTTGACCGTTTGCATGCGCCCTACCGTGCCCACCAGCCAATGCTCTACAGGGTTGAACGGGCAACCCGCTATTGGCTGAACACCGGCCTCTGTGGGTGCGAAACGGGCAGTGTCCACGCCGTTGCACGCCTCGGTGATGCGCGGCAGTGGCACATGCACCTTGTGAACCAGATAGTCGGCCAAGTCGCGCGACAGAGCCAAGTAGTGCTGAACAAAAGGCTTATAAAAACGGCGGATGCGCTGATATGTGACATTGCTGCCATCCAGGTCACCCACGTCGCGCCCGTGCTCGCCATGAATGCGCACTGGCACACCTGCCAGCCACGCTGGCAATTGAACTTCAAGCGCAGCGAGATTGCGGCTATGCACAATGGCCGGTCGCAGCTGGCGGAACATTTTGTACAGCTTCGGAAACTGCCAGAAGCCCTGCCCAGGTGGCTTGTGCAAGGCAATGAATTCGACGTCGCGGCGCGTGATACGTCGTTTGAAGTCGGTCACATCGGTCAGCGCCAAAACAACATGCCGATATGCGCTAGCAGGCATGTTATTGATGAGATTAACCACGCCGTTTTCCAGGCCACCGGTGTCGAAGCGGTACATCACATGCACAACTACGGGGCGGGTGTCAGGCGGCGCGGTCAAGACCAAAAACCATGAGCAGCACTACAGGCGCCAGAGCTTGTAGCCCGCACCAGTAATGGCAGACTGATCAAACGCTGCCTTCACATCGATGAACGCACCACCCTTGACCAGCTTCTTGCCAAAGTCTTCCACTGACAACAATGCGTACTCGTTATGGGCCACTGCGGCCACAATAGCGTCAGCGCGGGGCAGGTCATCCCAAGTATGCAGCTTGACACCGTATTCGTGCATGGCCTCGTCAGCTTCCGCCTGGGGGTCGGTCACAAATACTTCAACACCATAGGTATTGAGTTCATGAATGATGTCAATCACCTTGGAGTTGCGCAGATCGCCACAATTCTCCTTGAAGGTAAGCCCCAGCACGTTGACCTTGGCTCCCTTGATGTAGCTTCCCGCCGCAATCATGTGCTTGATGGTTTGCTCGGCAATGAACTTGCCCATGCTGTCGTTGATGCGCCGACCGGCCAGAATAACCTGAGGATGGTAGCCAATCATGTCGGCTTTGTGCGTGAGGTAATACGGGTCGACACCAATGCAGTGACCACCCACCAACCCGGGCTTGAACTTCAAGAAGTTCCACTTGGTACCGGCGGCTTCCAAAACTTCAGTGGTATCGATATCGAGCTTGTCAAAAATGATTGCCAACTCGTTCATGAGCGCGATATTGAGATCGCGCTGGGTGTTTTCAATGACCTTAGCGGCTTCAGCAGCTTTGATGCTGGACGCGCGGTGCACGCCTGGCACGATGATTTTTTCATATAGCTGTGCAACGCGTTCCAGCGTGTCCGGGGTGTCGCCAGAAACGATCTTAAGAATCTTGGTAAGGGTGTGCTCTTTGTCGCCAGGATTGATGCGTTCGGGCGAGTAGCCGACATAAAAGTCCTGCTTCCACTTGAGGCCCGATTCGCGCTCAAGTACAGGAATGCACACTTCTTCAGTAGCGCCAGGATACACAGTGGATTCGTACACCACAGTCACCCCTTTTTTCATGTGGCGGCCGACGCTGGTGCTAGAGCCGATGAGGGGCCTGAAGTCTGGAATGTGCGCGTTATCCACCGGCGTAGGCACCGCCACAATGATGATGTCGGCTTCAGCCAGCAAAGCAGGGTCTGACGTGTAAACGGCTAACGTGGCGGCGGCCATCTGCTCGTCTGCCAACTCACGGGAGGGGTCAACACCCCGCAGACACGAGTCGACCTTGGACTGAGAGATATCGAACCCAATGGTTTTGACCTGCTTGCCAAACTCCACCACCAACGGCAAACCAACATAGCCCAGACCGATAACAGCAACTACGCTCATACATTGACCTCCCTATCCAAATATTTAATACGATTGTGCCTTACGACAAGAGCCTTTTGACATACCAATCCATGGCCTCTACGACCCCATCTCGAATGCGGTGGCTTGGCTCGTAACCCAACAGAGTGCGCGCCTTGGAAATATCGGCTAACGAGTGCCGTACGTCGCCCGCACGAAAGTCCCGATACACCGGGCAGTAACCCTTCAGGTGCGGAAACTGCGGCTCCAGCTTTGCACGCATGGCTTCGAACAATTCGTTGAGAGTGGTACGGTTACCCACCGCAATGTTGTAGATCTGATTGGTGGCCTCTTCTGATTCCACGGTAGCGGCCAACAAATTGGCCTGAACGGCATTGGCGATGTAACAAAAATCACGACTGGTCTCGCCATCACCGTTGATCCACACTGGCTCATTTTTAATCATGGCGGCCGCCCATTTAGGTACCACCGCAGCATAGGCGCCATTGGGATCCTGGCGGGGACCAAAGATATTGAAGTAGCGCAATCCAATGCACTTGAAACCATAAGCCCGAGCAAATACATCGGCGTATTGCTCGTTCACGAGTTTGGTTACCGCGTAGGGAGACAGCGGTTTTCCAATGCGGTCTTCCAACTTGGGCAGACCTGGATGATCGCCATAAGTGGAGCTGGACGCAGCGTACACAAAGCGGGTAACCTTGGCATCACGGGCGGCCACCAGCATATTCAAAAACCCGCCAATATTGGTGGCATTGGTGGTTATGGGGTCATCCAGAGAACGGGGCACACTGCCTAGGGCCGCTTGGTGCAGAACGTATTCAGCTCCCGCGCAAGCCTTGCGGCAGTCATCGAGGTTGCGAATGTCCCCCTCTATGAAGCTGAAGCGAGCCCATTGCTCAGGAGCGACGGCTGCCTCAACCTGGTCAAGATTGGCGCGATGGCCGGTGGCAAAGTTGTCCAGGCCAACCACCGTCTGGTTCAGTTTGAGCAAGGCTTCGAGCAGGTTGCTGCCAATGAAACCAGCTACACCGGTAATTAGCCAGTTATGTGGCTCCACGAGCAGCCGGGCCTGAAGTCGATCGAACGGTAATTGAGCCATCATGACAGCCACTTCCACAGGTCGGCGGCAATGCGCTCACCGGCATGGCCATCCCAGAGTTCGGGCACCCGGCCTTTTTTCCCTCGCCCACCAAGAATGTCGGCAACCGCATCCAGAATGGCTTTCTTGTCACGACCCACCAGTGTGTTGGTGCCCTGCGAAATGGTGATGGGACGTTCGGTATTTTCGCGCAGAGTGAGGCACGGTACGCCCAGGGCCGTGGTTTCTTCCTGCAGGCCGCCCGAATCGGTCAGCAGCAGGGTTGCTCCGGCCATCAAACCCAGCATTTCAAGATAGCCCTGAGGTGGCAAGAGCACCATCCTCTGGAGATTGATCAGCTTCATCAAGCCAAAGCGCTCGATGTTGGCCCGCGTGCGGGGGTGCAAAGCAAAGACAAGAGGAACCTGCATGGCGACTTCGCCAAGCACAGCCAATAATTCCGATAGGGTCTGTGCATCATCAACATTGGATGGACGGTGCAAAGTAACCACCCCGTAGCCATTGTTGCCATCCAGCATGGCGGGATCCATGGCATGGTTGCTCAACGTCTGGTGTGCGTCAACCGCCTTGGATTTACTGTCCAGCAAGGAATCGATCATGACGTTACCAACGAAACAGACACGTTCTTCGGCTATGCCTTCACGGGCCAGGTTGTCGGCCGCGCTGCGCTCGGTGGTGTACAGGCGGTCTGAGATTTGGTCCGTGAGTATGCGGTTGATTTCTTCGGGCATGGCCCGATCGTTGCTGCGCAGGCCGGATTCAACATGGGCTACCGGGATACCTTTTTTGGTAGCCACCAACGCGCAAGCCAATGTGGAATTGACATCACCCACAACCAGAACACAGGAGGGCTGATGGGTGTCGACCACGGGCTCGAAGCGACGCATAACCTCTGCAGTCTGGACTGCGTGTGTGGCCGAGCCGACCTCCAGATTTATATCGGGATGGGGTAGGCGAAGGTCTTCGAACAGACGGTCGCTCATGTCACGGTCGTAGTGCTGCCCTGTGTGCACGAGCAGCATGGGAATGGGCGGCAGGTGCGAAGCCATGGCACGAAGAATGGGTGCCATTTTCATAAAATTGGGTCGCGCACCGACGATACAAATGACAGGTCTCATGCTTTTCTTTATTCCACGATGAATCAATTATTTGACTTTAGCATTGCGCAACAGCGCCTCGATGACTGATGTGTTGGCCTGCATAAATGCAGCCAAGGTCGCATCGCCCAGTCCATCATCCCCCTTGGGTGCATAGACAATGATGACGGCGGAGTCGTCACCCCGTCCCAGCAAACTGTTCAGGGCCGTGTAGGCTTTGGCCAAAATGTCGCTGGAGGTCAGAGTGCCGTTGATCCAGTAGATTTGCCAAACTGTGAGGCGCTCGTCTGCGACCTGTCCGGAATGTGCGGATTTACGCAACTCGGCCGTCCGCACAGCGATGCTTCTGTCGGGCAGATCCACTGTGCGGCTGCCGCCGAGCAACTGTGTCCACTGGGGATCATTCGTCTTTGCGAGAGCATTTTCGGAACTGACGAGTTTGCGTTGAGGTCCTTGGCGGTAATAAAAAGCCAGGTACAGCCCGACGGACTGATCACCCAATGTGTATCCCGACTGGAATTGAGCCGACGGATTTTGAAACGCCGGCTGCCAACCCAACCCCGGCGCAACCGAGGCAGTCCAACCCTGCGACAAATATTGCGGCACAGCCAGTTGCGGAGTAGCGGTAGTGCTATCCGACTGGTCTATGACCCGAAGTGCAACACGGGGTAAGACCAGGATCACAAGCAGCAGGGTTGCTACCAAACCATACTGAATGGGCGCCATAGAAGTCGACGCCGCGCGTACCTTGGTATTGACTGCGGTGATCTCGGGTTCGGGTTCAGACCAGCGAGAACCAATCATAAACATCAGCAGGATGACAACACCAAAGAAAACCCATCCATAAATCAGGTGATCTACCCCCGCGGCGAGCTTGTTTCCGGAAAGATGCCCCAACAGCACAATCAGATACGCACGCAACCAGTTGGCAACGATAGGGACAACCAGGGAAACTGCGATGAAAACGACCCTTCTGCTCGTGGACTGGTAGTTCAGATACGCGAACAAGGTACCCACGGTAAGCGAGGCAATGAGGTAGCGCACACCGCTACACGCTTCTACAACTGACCAGTTGCCCGAAGGGATAACAAACTGCAAGCCCTCTCGAAACACGGGTATGCCGGATAGGCGCAGCGCCAGCACCGTGAAATCGGCCGTCCACACCATCAGTTGCGGCATCGCGAACTCGCCAATAGGAACGGCGAAGAACAGGAACGCCAGCGGGAAAGCAATCGCGCGGGCCACTGACATGCCCAGTAAGGCAGGAACCAGCAGGACAACCATGCCGACAAAGGCCAGTTGCATCACTGCATCAATGGCCGCCAGGTCGCCCAACAACCAAGCGAACGCGGCGCCTGCTAGCAGCAGAAAACCCACAGCACTGGCTTTGGGCGTGAGATGTCTCAGCGCCTGCCGCTGCCGCCAAATCAGCCAGACCACAATGGGGGGAACAACAAACCCATGAGTAAAAGTTTCAGATCGGCTCCAGATCAAGACTATTGCTTTGGCTGTGTCAAAGTACAGGAACCCAAGACAGGTCAGCAGCAACAAAAACACAGGCGAGACGAACCGCCATTGGTGACTTGAAGGAGCACTAAGGGAGGTGTTCATGGAGCATTATGCTGATTGGATGAGACGATCAATACAACCCGTTCAACCCGTTCAAACAGGGCAGTCGATGCACCAGGAAAAGCAGATTACCCATTGCTGCAACTAGCCCAGATTTCGCACAACAAATGGTCCCAGCCAGTTGGCTAAGGGCAAGGGCATGCGTCGCCAAATGCTGATCATGAGTTTGTACTTGGCGTTGTTGGGATTGTTTTGCGGGATGGAGTCCCGCTTGTACAGGCAGTATTCGTAGTGCAGCGGTTTGGGCTCGAAGCCCCAGTTCTTCTTGAACGCATAGGGCCCAGTGCCTTGCTTGCTGCGCCCATAGTCAAAGACCTTGAGCCCTCGGGCACAGGCACGACGCATGAGTTCCCAGTACTTAAAATCATTGGCAGCAAGATCGCGGGCAGCCTCATCGTCGCCCGCATAGTAAGGAAGAACTACGTCGCGAAAATAGAAGCTCAATACGCTGCTCAAGGGGCGACCATCGGATGTGGTGATGGTCAGTACTTCACAGTCCGCACCAAATTCCTTCTGAAGTGCCTTGAAGTACTTTTTGGGCATGGCTGGTGTGCCATGGCGGTGAACGTTGTCTGCGAAAAGTGCAAAAAACCGGTCGACGTTCCCATCAATATGGCTCACTAGTCCATTCTTGATACCTTTGCGCACCATGGCCCGTTGCTTGCGCGGAATGGCCAGCATGTTGGCCTCTTCTTCAGCCAGGATTTCTTTACGGAAGGTGACATAAAGATCCTGCGTAGGCCAGTCGGTGTGGCGCGGGTTGACATTGCGCAGTTCGAGGTGTGCAACGCCCAGCCGCTTTGCAATTTGCTGCGCCTCTTCCTCCAGCGCGTTCGCCGCCTGCGCATTGATTGCGGCAACGCCGCCATAAACAGCAAACGGCAACCCCGTCAGTGACGTGCCAAAAAGCCAACTGTTGATATGCCCCAAGGGCAACACACCCTGGATGCATCCGTCAACCACGGCGTAAAGAAAGTAAGTGTCGTGCTTGTATACATTGCGCACGATGCTTTGCCAGCCAGCACGGTGGAAAAACGTGGCTGCCGGGCAACCCATTACAAACACGTCCCATAACGCAGTGGTCGCTCTGTCCTGGGGATCCAATCGCTTGACTGACAGGCCCCGCAGGCTATGAAGGTCGGACATCGTGGGCCAGTTTATCCAAGAAGATTTGATCCATGCGACCCCACTTGAAGTCTTGCAGCAATTGGTTCAAACGCCCCTCCATACGGTCAATGTTGACGTAATGGCGGAAGCGGGTTTTTTTGCTGATACCTTCGATTCGGGGCTGCTCGGTGTCAATTTCCCAGGGGTGAAAATAGAAAATACCAGACTGCTGGTCCCCCGTATTCACGCGATTCAGCATCCAGCGCGAAAGTGCGTAAGGCAACAAACGAAAGTAACCGCCGCCACTGGAAGGAAAGTTACGACCAAAAGCCCGCAGGGTGGTAATGGGGACCTCGAGCAAACCCGGACGCACTTCGTAGGAAAAACGGGGAGAGTCGGGCATGCCATAGTGGTCATGGGCAATGGGATAAATGCTGGAACTGTAGCGATACCCTGCACGCAAAAGGCAATCAAAGGCCCACAGGTTGTTGGACCCGATTGAGAAGCTGGGCGCTCGGTAACCCGTCACGGCTTGTCCGGAAAGATCTTCCAGAATCACTTTGGCGAGCTGAATGTCGGTGAAGAACGATTCTTCGGTCTGGTCGCTGGCGCGTTCATGCCCATAACCGTGGCTGGCAATCTCGTGGCCATGCGCCGCAATTTGCCTGATTAAGCCCGGGTAACGTTCTGCAATCCAGCCCAGCGTAAAAAAAGTGGCCTTTGTATCGTGGCGTTGGAGCATCTCCAGAATGACCTCCACATTGTGCTGCACTCGGCACTCGCGGGTATTCCACTCCGAGCGAGCGATGTGCGGGGCAAACGCAGAGACCTGGAAGTAGTCCTCCACGTCGACCGTCAACGCGTTGGTGATCATGGATCGGACTGCGGCGGCTTGGCAACAGCTGAAACGAGCTTTTGCAACATGACGAGCACTTCGAGGTTGATGCGCTCCAGGCGCAACACACTTTTCTCGAGGCGGCGCATACGGCCATCGTATTGTTCGGCTCCCAGCCCCCTAATCTGACTGGTGATACTTTCCGCCACACCGGGCGCCAACTGCAGCTTGGTGAGGTCTATGTCCACATCACCGCCCGCTGTCAAGCTGGGGAAAACCGAGTCCTCCCATGGGGCACTGTCGCGAGTCGACGGGGTAGCCGCGACGGCGGACTCGCCCTGTATTTCATTGACCACTTCGTTGACGTCGCCACTGCCAAAGGCATCTTTGCTTCCCAAAAAGCCCAGCAGCAACAATCGATCACAAATCAGGTTGATGCGCCGCGGTATTCCGCCGGATGCCTTGAAGATTGCCTCGTACGCAGCGCCGTCGAACGAGGGTCGCCCGCTGGCGCCTACACAATGCAGGCGATGCTCAATGTAGCCTTGAGTTTCTTCAAGGTCCATTGGGCCCAAATGGCAAGTGGCGGTAACACGTTGGCGGAGCTGCTGCATAGACGGACTTTGCAAAATCGCCCGAAACTCGGGCTGCCCCACCAGAAAAGTTTGCAGCAACGCTTGTTGGCCATACTGAAAATTGGACAGCATGCGCAACTCTTCCACAGCCCGCGGGGTCAGATTTTGAGCTTCGTCCACAATCAGCAGACAGCGCTTGCCCTGACTGGCCTGACTCACCAAAAACGCCTCCAGCGAGAGCAGTACATCGGCTTTGGAAAGGTCTTTGACACGGACCCCAAACGCTGCTCCGACCAAGCGCAAGGTGTCCTCTGCATCGAGTTGGGTGGTAACAAGGTTCGCCGCCAGCACCTTGTCACGATCAAGGCTAGCCAGCAGGCCCCTTACCAGGGTCGTCTTTCCCGCGCCGACCTCTCCAGTGATAACAATGAAACCTTCGTTTCTTTGCACACCGTATTCGAGGTAGGCACGCGCACGCTTGTGCTGCTTGCTCCCGAAATAGAAGCTGGGGTCGGGATTGAGCTGAAAGGGCTTTCCGCTCAAGCCATAAAAAGCTTCATACATGGGCTAAAACTGCACGTTAAGACTGCCTGTAACGGCATTTTCGACATAAGAAGACGCGCTCCCCTCAGACTCGACACGTCGCACACCGACAGTAGCGCTTGAATTTTTTCCGACCTTGCCGGTGACATTCAAGCTCATCAAACGCAATCGCGTTTCCTGCGCGCTGGAAGAACCAGAAGTATTTTGCTGAGACAGTAGCACGCCAAGAGAATAATCAGGAGTGAGACGGTGTGCCAGATTGACGCTCAGACCTTGCTGGCGCACCACGTTGGAGGTGTTGAAATCGTCCACTCCGGTGGAAACTGTATCCAGCCGGTTGCTCTCGCTTTGTGAGGCAATGAACGTAACTGTGCTACGCACTCCCAGCAGCGAAAAAGACAACGCTTGACGACGCTGCAGGGAAACTGCCGATGTCAAGAATCCCGTGGTGACGGCGGCGTTGGGCGCCAATCCGTAGATTTGCAGATAGGCACTTACCAGTTGCGCCCGCAAAAACGGATCTGGCTGTTGCGTTGCGAACTGACTAAACAACAAATCGTACAACGAGCTCACTACGGCCTGCCCACTCTGAACTGGAGTGGTCGAGACGTCTTTGGAGTCAGTGAACGACCAAGCCGTGCGTGGTGTGCGGTGTTCAAAGCTCAAATTGTGGGCCGTACCAAACGACCGCTGGTCCACTGAACCAGAAACCCGGGTGGCTTCTGAAGGCCTCCAGCCGAAGCCCCAGCCACTCGTAGCGTAGCTTTCCCTATTCAGGCTGGTGTAGTTATTGGCCTCACGCCCCACCCTCGCATTCACTGTCAGTTGGGGCGTTATTCCATAGGTTAAACCCACATTGGCGCGTTCACTTTCGGTAGGACGCCCGTTACTGTAGTCGACACTTTGTCGACTCGCATCGGCAGTCCATCCCAAATCTTTAAACGCGCTTGCGCCGCTCACGGAGCCGCTACCGTCAGTCGTACTAACCCCCGAGGCAACAGCAGAATTGGAACTGGTAACCGACCGACTGAACCGGGCTTGGTAATTTGCGTCGCTGCCCAAACGACCTTGTATATACGGCGAAATCCGATAGTTTGAAACCTCAGCCCGATTGGCATTGATGGAGGTGTTGTCTACCGATTGCAAGCCAAAAGCTGAAACGGACTGCTGCGATATGGAAGCGCTGAAATCCATAAAGGCAAAATTGTCAATGGCCTCCACGGTTCCGGACGAGCTGAGCGCATTTTGAGATCGCGCAGGCGCCGTGGACTGGGCATAAACTATTTGATTCAACGCATAGTCCAGATAGGCCTTGACGCGAGCACCTTGCAAATCGACCCGGATACCCGGACTCACTTCGGTGATTTGCTCCGATTGGGCGCCCGTGCTGCTTAAGCGAACGTTGTCTGTCAAGGTTTCTGTAACGGATACCCGCGGGGTGACCGTCAACAGTTGCTTGGGCCCAGCAGCAGCCTCTTGCGCCTGGGCAGCGACTCCCACCCATGAAGAACCGACAACCAACGCCACCGCCCAAGCACGATCAGACCCGCTGTTCGTTTTTTTCATACCCGTACCCATATCCAGAGCCGTAACCATAGCCATAACCACCCTTGAAGGATGTATTTGCCTGGTTCAGAAGCATCAACTTGACTGGGCATGCCTCAATCGTGGCCAGAGCGTGGTGAACATCGGACTGCAACGTCTGCTCCGCCCGAACCACCATCACTATTTGACCCATGTGCGAGGCTAAGACCCGAGCTTCGGTGGTTAACAGCAGAGGAGGAGAGTCAAAAATTATGATGCGGTCAGAATAACGTTTACCCATGTCTTCAACAAGCCGCGTCATTGCATCACTGGCGAGCAGTTCTGTGGCGCGTGGATGTGGCGTGCCACTTGGCAGTACCGTGAGCTTGTCAATATTCGTCTTCAGGAGCACATCGGATAGATCGAGCGTTTCGTCTTGCACCAGATCCAGCAACCCTCGGGAAGGCTTCAAACCCAGAACATTGAGCACGGAAGGTCGGGCCACGTCCGCGTCGACCAACATGACGGTGTAGTCCAACTCTGTCGCAATGCTCAAAGCAAGGTTAATGGCCGTAAAGCTCTTACCCTCTCCGGGCAGGGCGCTGGTCACCATAATCAGGTTGCCGTTGGCAATGACCGATGCACCTTTGCCCATCGCGTTTGATATGAGCGGGCGCTTGACCACACGAAATTGGTCCGCGATCTGGGACCGTGGTGCATTCGGCGTCACAATTCCCGCCGCAGCCAGTGCATCAAGGTCGATCTCCACATTGCGAGACACTGCAACCGGTCGGGCTTCTTCAGGCTTTGCAGTTGCCACGCTTGCGGCCTCGACCCGTGAAACTGCTGGCGCGCCGAGAGGCATTTCAACCCCCGCGTTGCGTAGTTGCTCAAGGCGTTGCGCCGCTTGCTCAATCAAGCTACTCATATTGATTCATCCTGCCAGCCCCGATAAAAGTGCGACCACAGCCATCCCGATGGCAAAGACGCCAACAAGCCCTCCTGTTGCCGCCAAAAACTTCTTCAAGTCAGTCTTCCTGGCACGCGCTGCCGCTTCATCTATCACCATGGTGACCACGCCAAGCGACGGCAAGCCGACCGAAAGACTCAATGAACGTGCATCGTGATACACCGCTCGGAGTTGGCTCATGACAAAAGTTGCACCGAAGCCCGCACCTATCGCGGCCAAAAGAGCCAAAGGTAGCAATAGCAACCGGTTGGGTGCAACCGGCTTCGGTGATGCGCGGGGCGGATCAATTAAACGAAAGTCCGCCACGCCTGCCGCGCTCTCGAGATCACCAGAGAGAGACGCCGACTCCCGCCGGGAGACCAAATCGTTGTAATTCTTTTTATTGATGTCGTAGTCGCGATTCAACTGGGAATACTCAGCCTCAAGTTGAGGCGCAGACTTAAGCAGTCCGCGAGCTCTTGCGTACCGTGACTCGTACTCGCTGACCCTCGCACTCAAAGAGGCTACCTGAACCTCGGCGGTCGCCAGCATCCGGCTCAACTCCTGCATCGCAAGATTGTCGTTACCAGAGGATGGCGCCGGATTTGCCATGGCCTGCTTGCGCAACTCTTGAACTTCCTTACGTTTTTGATCCTCCAGGTCTTTAATCAGTTTCCGGGCGCTCACCACATCGGGATGCTGGTCTGTAAATCGTTGCAACAGCCCGTCCAGATTACGCTTTTGCGCATCTATACGGCCATCAAGTTCCGGAGTGGAAATGACGATGGCAGACTCCTGCAAGATGCTACGCGTTGCAACATTTCCACTGCCCGTTTTTTCTGCGAGAAGTTGCTTCTTTGCAGCGTCACGCGCGTTGACAGCTTCGCGCAATTCAAGTTGAGCCTGGCTCAACTGGACGCCGACGGAGCCAATCTGATCAACGATACCCTTTCCTTCTCCAACCTGGGCTTCAATATTGCGCAGTTTGAACTCCTTCAACCGCGTTTCCGCCTCTTCGAGTTTGGTCTCATAAGTCTTAATCTGCTCATCGATAAACTTCTTGGCGGTATCCGTATCTTTGCGGGTATCACCCAAACTGGACTCCACAAAAATGGAGACAAGCGATTGAATTACACGCTTGGCTCTGTCAGGACTCGTGTCCCGGTATGACAATATATAGAGGTTGTCGCGACCTACATTCTTGATTTCAAGCGACTTCATCAAATCGTCAATCAAGGCGTCCTGAGCAGTCTTGGACTTGACCCCCAAATCCAGATCGGCCATCCGCACCAACTTTTCAACATTGGGGCGACTAATCAACGTGCGGCTGAGCATCACCACTTGCTGCTCAACGTTTGGCTGCACTGCCAACCCGGACATCAAAGGCTTCAGAATAGACTGGGTGTCTACAAAAATACGGGCCGTTGCCTCGTATTTGTCCGGCACTACAAGCACAACAACCGTTCCAATAACGGCCACAATCCAGGCGACCAGAATGCCAACCCAGCGGTGCTTCCACATGCCCCGGATAACGGTGTACAACTGACTGACTAGCTCATCCATCAAATAATCTCTTTTTGGTTCACAAAGTGGGGCTCGACAACACCCGTTTTAGGCGTTGCTGCAGGCAGAGAAAAACTGCGATTAGAACCAGCCTTGCGGAATGATGAGAATGTCGCCCGGCTTCATTTCCACGTTGGCAGAAATATCGCCGCGCTTGATCAAATCTTTGATCCTGACCGAATAGCGCTTCTCGCCTTCAGCAGCGCGGGTGATGGATGCCCCATTTCCGTCAGCGAAGTCGGTTAATCCACCGACAGCAATCATCACATCTAGCAATGTCATGTTCTGTTTGTAAGGCAATGCCTGCGGCTTGGCGGCCTCTCCAACAACGCGAATCTGCTCACTGTAGGGGCCGACAAAGGCTGTGACAATGACCGTTACAACGGGGTCCCGAACAAACTTGCCCAACGCCTTTTCAACTTCACGGGCAATCTCAGTGGACGTCTTACCCTGAGCCACTAACTCGTCGACCAGTGGCGTTGACACTTTTCCATCAGGTCGAACCGGAACAGAAAGAGAAAGTTCAGGGTTGCGCCAAACAATGATATTCAAGTTGTCGCCAGGTCCAACGATGTAGTTGTAGTCTGGCGTTGCCGCAAACGTTGGCGCAGCGCGCAGAGCGGCCGAGTTACTAGCACAGCCGACTACGAGGCCAGCCAACAAACCGAAAGCAGCCCAACGGGATGCGGTTTTGACAATGGTGTAAATGGCTTTCAAAGCGTATCCCCTGTACAAGTTGCATGCAATTTTTTTCTACACGTTGGATGAATATAGCGCATTTGAATGAGGGCCAACGCAAAAATCCTTGCGATGCCGCAAGGCCCTGAACGATCTAAATGCCAATTTCAGAATCTAAAATGAGGTCGATATGACAAAGATTTTGATCGTGTGCACTGCCAATATCTGCCGGTCTCCGATGGCAATGACAGTAGCAACAACGATGGCAAAAGAAGACCGTCTGACGCGCAAAATTCAATTTGATGCGGCGGGCACGCACGCGCCACGCGTGGGGCAAAAGGCGGACGCAAGAGCAATGGCCAGCTTGGTGAAAAGAGGATATGCACCAGGGCGCAACCGGTCTCGCCGGGTTGAACCGCGCGACTTCAA
Source organism: Burkholderiales bacterium (assembly GCA_038237415.1). GTDB lineage: Bacteria > Pseudomonadota > Gammaproteobacteria > Burkholderiales > Burkholderiaceae_C > Allorhodoferax. Next base: position 6,009 of record JBBRYR010000046.1, on the reverse strand, counting down.
CGACTTTGATCTGGTTTTGGCAATGGACAGCGACAATCTCTCGGCCTTGAAAAGAATCTGCCCCACTGAACATGCGCACAAGCTAAGGCTTTTTTTAAGCTTTTCACCAGCCATTGACGTGACCGAGGTGGCCGACCCTTATTTCGGCGATCTGGCAGGCTTTGAACGGGTACTAGATTTGTGTGAGGCCGGCGCACGCGGCTTGATCCATCACTACTCTAACCCTTAGGCGCGACCCTACCGTTACCGCATAGGGCCGCCACGCAAGACAGGTCGAATGAACTTCAGCAAAAGTTGCTGCAATGGATTGGCGTTGCCAAAGGGTCGCCAAGTGAATTTAAGCTTTTGGTGATAGGCGTCAAAATGCATCCCCCAAGGCGCGGCCTTGACGTCACCCCGACCCAAGAGAACCTTTAAAACAGAAGCACCCATCACCCCAGCACAGAGGTCGCAAGCCATGATGGTCGACGGCCCCCTCTTCTCCTGAAAATTGACAGCCTCCGGCGCCACCAGATAGTCGCGATTCAGCATGGAGGGGGACAGTCCCGCAATGAAACGGGCATATTGCTCCTGTGAATCATGTCCCTCCCATCTGAAATAGTCTTCAGCGCTCATTCCGTTGGGCGAGAAATACAACAATGCCACGCCAATGCCCAAGGGCGCCGCCGTGAGTACCGGAATGCCTTTTTCGCGGCACTTGGCAAAGACCATGCGGCGTGCTGGCAAGGCGAAGAAGTCCAGCCCATCCACATAAATATCCACGCCCTTCAGAAACTGATCGACATTGTCGGACTGAACCCCCTTTGGAAACAATCGCAAGTCAGTCTCTGGATTAACGTCCTTAGCCATTTGAGCCATGATGTCAATTTTTGGCCGTCCCATAAAGGGCATGAAAGCACCGGCTTGGCGATTGATGTTGTGCACATCGAAATCGTCGAAGTCTGCAATGTTGAAATGGCTGATGCCAAGTCGACTGAGTGTTAACAAATGTGCCCCACCCACGCCACCAAGACCGGCAATGGCGATACGCGCATTGCGCAGCTTGGTTTGCTCGGGTTCGCTGACCCAGCCAAAGTTGCGGGAGAAAGCGCGGGAGTAATCAAACACCGGCGACATAGCCATCGGGTAATTCCATTCTTGTCAAATTTACTGCGTTGATCGTGACGAGAAAACAGGCGGCGACAACAGCTACCGTGAAATGTAACGGGATTACCGCAATCACGAGGCCCCAATCTTGATGCAAAAAATACGTCGACTTCTTTTACATGATCGATCTGCTTGGCGAGCTAAATGATCGCAACTCGTTGATTTTTAATGAGGTAATACTTCTGGCATACAACATGCTTTAGTGAAAGCATTCGAGGTAACTCGGAATTAGTAACCCCTCACTTAACGGAGTGTCATCATGAAAAAATCACTTATCTCCCTTGCGGCGGTGGCAGCTCTTGGGCTGACCGCAACCGCATCTGCACTTGCAGCGCCTATCACCATGAATAACGGCATAGACGTCAACACCTTTCTTTTCCCTGCAAATGGCAGTACGAAAACGGGTGCCTTTGACGAGTTGGGTTACAGCGGAACCAAGGCAACCTCTATTTATTTGGGCAATCCAGCCACCGCGGGTACAGTCGTAATTGATACCAATATCACTAGTGTCATGAACTCCTACGGTTTTTCCGCAGGTGCGAAGACGGCTGTGGCGGGAAACACATTGAATTTTGCATATCCAATCGTTCCAGGCGGGTTGAATATTGATACGCTGAATACACCTATTGATGGCAATGGATTTGTGGCCGGACAAACCGCGCCGACCTACGGAACCCTCGGCGCTTGGGGTTTGACCTATCAGTACAAGATCAATGGTGTTTCGACTGGAACTAGCGTTCAGTTTACGTCAGGCTATTTTGATGTGTTCTATGAAAACGGTGGCGCTTCGAAACAAGTTGCGCGCTTGAACGTCAAAGGATCAAAGCTGGATCTGACTAACCTTGCAGTTTTTGGCACGGTCTCATTTGACTTTGATGGCAATGGAACGGATGACTCCGATGCTTTTTCGCAAAACTTCTGGGCGACCGCAGCTGACAACAAGTCTTTCTACCAGGCTTGGTTGCTGGATCCCAATGCTGTGCAATGGGCACTCGACACGAATGTAAATCCTCCGATTCCGACCACTGATTTGTTGTGGTTGTCCCCAACGGGAGCTTTGATTCGCCAGTCCACTTCGGATGGTAGCGTTGCGTTCAATATACCTGAGCCAGGCTCCCTTGCTTTGTTGGGTCTTGGCTTGGCCGGTCTGGGTTTGGCTCAGCGCCGCCGTCGGGCAGCTAAATAATTAGCTGGCTTGACTAGCGTTTAAGGCCCGCTTCGGCGGGCCTTTTTGTTGGAAATTCGGGACTGAATGCAGTCCGACTGGATTCAAACCTGGGCATCCGGAGGGATGAAACCACCTCCTTCCCCCAACATCGGTCTACAGGAATCGGAGACTTGTTGCCTTAACAATCTATGGTTGGCGACTACCCTGCAAACCGTCCCTCCAATGCCAGCCTATAAATAACTGAGAACTGCACACAGGGGTGCTGCGGCCCAGTATGTCTCAGGAACTCTGGAAAGCACAGATGTTATATACGTAGCCAAATGGACTAGCCCTTTGGGAAAAGGCCGTCAAAAATAATACGCACCGAGCACCTGCATCACTCGGCGGTCTGGCAACACTCCGAACTCACTGTCGGCACTACCAATATTTTGCTGATACTGAAGCGTAAGATCGAATTTTGACCAGTGATGGCGGAGTTCAACCCACGCCAGCTTGCTGTTGTCCACGGCGTTGACGCGCAGGTAAGCGGTTAAATCCAGGTCCTTGAGCCACAGTGATTTTTGGGTGACGTAAATCAGGTAGGCGGCCCGAGGTGCCAGTTCCTGCAGTCGCAACGCTTCACTCAAATAGGCCAACTGTGTCGCAGGCACTCCTCCTAACGCTGCCCAGCCTGATTGATTGAGCCCGAACCCGTTGTACTGATATTCGGCTGTAATAGAGGTTTTTCCCAGTGTCGTATAGGTAACACCGCCCACAAAGCGATCCCGTGTCACCCGGTTGGTCTGCGTGCCCAGCACCCGGCTGAGCAAGTCGACCTCACTGCCGTGCGTCCATTCCAGGTGCGCTACGGCTGCATCCGACAACAATGCGGTCATGTTCGCGCCCAAGGTCGGCGTCACAGCGTCTTGCGAATAGAGTAGAACCTGGCTATTGACGTTTTGGGAAATCTGGGTTCCGAGTGTGAACAAAGCCCGGTCGCGGTTGTTGGTAGACCCAAGATCAAGATTCCAGCCCTCGGCACTGGGGCGGTCTTCCAGCTTGGGGGAATAAGCCGCTGAAAACGAACCGCCACTCCACATGCGCTGAGCGCGCAACACTACAGAACCCATCCGGTTTTGCCGCAGGGCGAATGGGTCGGCGGTGGCGATGACCCGCAAACTGCCATCACGGAAAAAGTCTGTCGGGTTGTACCCATAGCCGGGCCCGTTACGCAGATTAATGCGCCCGAAGTCGACCACGTTATCTCCGCCATCAGGCTGCCAACTCAGGTAGGCTTCGCGCAGACTGTTAACCGGTCCATCCGTTCCCATGGCGGCCGGGTGAATTGCATCAATGCGATCCGAGAAGACTGCGCGCAAACTGGGGCCAATAAGGTTGGAATACATCAGGTCAACCGAAGCGCGCCGGGTATCTTCGCTGCCTGGCAGATAGCGCTGGCTGGCGTTGCCAACGGCGCCTTCAATGAATATCTTGGTACTGTTCAATAACTCGATTTTTTCGGCTGGCGCACTTTCCAGGCTTAGTGCATCTTCTTGCGCATGGGCATCGCGGACTGGTAGCGCCAAGGTGAGGGCCACTGCAAGGCACGGATAGAGAAGAGAGCGAAGGGAGTGATGGGGCATTGGTTTAGTCCGGTTGAAACCGTGGCAGGTAGTCCCGCTGCATCCAGGTTTCAGGGATGGTGCGTGCGGCGTAATCTGAAAACCGCATGAGCGTTACCAACTGCGGGTTGAGGCCGTCAATGATCACAGACTCCGTAGGTCGCTCAGCACCCAATTGGGTCTGAAATTTCCGGTAATAAACGGTCTTGAGCAAGCGCGCCGATTCGGCGAAGAAGCGTGCCTTTATGGGGCGGCTGTTCTCTGCATCAACCCACATTTCCACGCTGGCATAAGTGACATCGGGCGTTGCCGCAGTCAAGGCCAGTTTGTATGCTTTGCGCGTTCGTCGCTCCCCATCCTGCACGTCTTCTTCACCCACTAGGGCTGGTTTGTAATCCCTACCCATATTTACAGTGGCTACATCGCCATTGGACGCCTGCCCCAGCAAGCGCTGCTGCGGCGACAAGCGAACGCTGGCTTTGTTGGTGGGGTCATAGAACCACATGTCATTTCCGTTTTTTAGCATCAGCTTGCCCGCATCGCGCGCTGGCAAAACAAACCGGACCAAGCTGGAATACTGCCCCCCCTGCTGCAAACGGGAGTAGCTCGACAGCGTATTGGCATCAACCTGCTTACCATTTTGAAATTCAGTGAGGGTGACCGTCACGCTGAACGATCGACCCGGATTGCGGATGGCATCACTGGCTGCAAGGATATCGTCCGCGTTGGGTGCGGACCATGCCGCACCACACCCCAGAAGAGCTGAAAACAGAAAAAGGAAAATTGACTTCATGATTGCCGTATCTCCAAAAGTCAAACGTGGCGAAGTGCTTCAACCACGTCCAGCCGCGCAGCCCGGTACGCGGGCCACCAGGCAGAAATGGTCGCAATAAGAATAAGGCCTATCGTAGTCCCGAGAATCATGCCGGGCTCACCCCAGACCGCTACAGTAAAAGGCATGGGCGCCACGCTGGCTGGCGGCAGCCAGAGTATGCCGGACTGATTGATCACTGCTGACAGCACGAGTGCCAACACCGCACCGAGTAAAGCACCAGCCAGGCCGAGCAGTGCGCCTTCGACCACAAACAGTTTCAGAATGCCGCTTCGCCGCAAACCTATGGCGCGTAGGGTGCCAATTTCGACGGTGCGCTCGACAACGGTGGTGTTCATCGTATTGCTGACGGTGAAAAGAACGATGCCGCCAATCAACAGAAAGACGAAACCGAAAATGGTATCAAACATCAACATGGTCTGAACGAAGAAAGGATTCAATTCCCGAAAGTCGAGCACCGCAAGTGGCTGGGTGGCTGAGAAGCCTGCCAAGAGGGTCACCAGTCGGGCGCGCGCGACCGGAATCTGATTGGAGTGGCGCAACTGGATCATGATGGAGGTGGCTTTGGGTGGCGCTGCCCCGTAAACCAACTGCTGCAATTTCGCAAGATGCATGATCATGGACACTTCATCGAGCTCTTTGATGCCCTGGTCTTCGGCTCGCACTACGGAGAGGGACGTTACATTGGGCGCACCGCGGGCGTTCACGACCAACACCTCGATCTTGGGCACAACGGTTCCTGGCACTGCCGCAGTTGCGGGGGCCTCTTGCAGACTGAGCTGCGCAATGTCATCAGGCAGGGACGGACCACTCGCCGTGGCCTGTTTTTCTGGCTTGGGGCAACGCTCGATCTTCAAGGCTTCGCACAACTGCAACACCCGGGCAACGCCTGTTCCGACCACAGCAGCATCTGCAGGGGCGCCCTCCATTGCGGATAGCGGTGCCGAGCTGCGAAGCCCAAAGTCGTTCCAGCGGCGCATGCGGTTGGTGTCTTCCGCAACAAATCCATTGCCGATAACCGTGCGCGACACGCTTGCGGCGTAATTTCCGGCGATACCGCCGAACTGCAAAGCGGGCGTCGCAACGACCACGATGTCGCGCAACACTTCGTCTTTCTGGATCGCATCCAGGATTTTTTTGTAGTCTGTAATGCCATAGGCCGTTGGGTTGCCGCTGCCATACAGGTAAAAGTCCCGGTGCTGTATTTGCAGGTGGCCGTCTTTTCGCACATGGGTCGTGTGCATCTCGTAGCCGATGTTGAT
>JBBRYR010000045.1:0-25825 GCA_038237415.1 Burkholderiales bacterium | reverse complement strand
GTGCGGCATGCGATTGGTCTGCAAGCCCTCCAGATCCGGTACCCCCAACTGCAGCGCGTGATAGCCAAAAATATCTGCCACGGTGGCGTCTACACGCGTACGCTCCCATTCCAGCAGATAGCGGCCTGCCGGTGTCTGGAACCAATCGTGCATACCTATAATTTGATCGCTCATGAAGTTAATATCGCTGCCCGCCTTTGCCGACAACTACATCTGGATGCTGCACGATGGGAAAGAGGCGCTTGTCGTTGACCCCGGGGATGCCCAGCCAGTGCTGTTGGCCCTACAACGCGAGCACCTGCAATTAAAGGGCATTTTAGTCACGCACCACCACGCCGATCACACGGGCGGCGTCGATTTGTTGCGCGAAACAACCCACGCGCAAGTTTTCGGACCGGCGTTTGAGCCCATGCCCGAGCCCCTGCAACGCGTGGTGGGCGGCGACACGGTGCGCCTGCTGGGACTGGATTTCTGCGTGCTGGATGTGCCAGGCCACACGGCGGGCCATATTGCCTACTACTGCGAGAACGTGGACGTGCGCCCACTGCTGTTTTGCGGCGACACCCTGTTCAGCGGAGGTTGTGGACGTCTGTTTGAGGGCACGCCAAAGCAAATGCTGGCATCACTGGAACTTTTGGCGGCCTTACCGGACCCAACCCAGGTGTGTTGCACCCACGAATACACTTTGAGCAACCTAAAGTTCGCACGCGAGATTGAGCCCGACAACCAACAACTAGCCACCTACAACGACCACTGCAAGGCGCTGCGTGCGCAGGGTCTTCCGACACTCCCCTCCACGATCGCGCTTGAGCGAGAGATCAATCCTTTTTTGCGCAGCGACCAACCCACCATCATTGCTTCGGCCCTCCAGTTCGATGCTGGTGGTGTTGAGCGGGATGGTGTGTTTGCCACGCTGCGCCAATGGAAAAACCAATACTGATGAATCTATTAAGAATAACGTCTCTTGCCACTTTGGTGTGGCTCACGGGTTGCGCAATCTCACCTGAGACCGGTGACAGCACGGCTCCAAATGCAGGCGAGACGCTTGACCTGCGATCCAGCACCGAGATGAGACAGCCTCAAGCACGCGCAAACAGACCAGGCACCCATTCGTCTGCGAGCCAATCGTCCCTGGCTCCGATTACCCTTCAGAAAACCCCGTCGCGTGCGGTCACATCGCTGACACCGCCGGTCGACTTGTGGGATCGTATTCGCCGTGGCTACGGCATGCCTGACCTGGACAACGATCTGGTGCACGACCGCGAGCAGTGGTACGCCACCCGGCCGGACTACATTTTCCGCATGACGGAGCGTTCAAAAAAATACCTGTTCCACATTGTTGAAGAGCTTGAGTTGCGCAACATGCCTACGGAGTTGGCTCTGCTGCCCTTCATCGAAAGTGCGTTCAACCCGCAGGCAGTTTCGGGCGCCAAGGCGGCGGGCATGTGGCAATTCATGCCCGCCACAGGAAAATACTTTGAACTGAAACAAAACGCGTTTCGTGATGACCGCCGCGACGTGCTGGCATCCACCCGCGCCGCGCTGGATTACCTGCAAAAACTGCATGGCATGTTCGGCGACTGGCATCTTGCGCTGGCTGCATACAACTGGGGAGAAGGCAGTGTGGGCCGTGCCGTCGCCAAGAACCAGCGTGCGGGCCAGGCGGCAGGCTACACGGACCTGAACATGCCGATGGAAACGCGTTTTTACGTGCCCAAGCTGCAAGCGATAAAAAACATCGTTTCGGACCCTGCGTTGTTCAATTCCAAACTGCCACTGATTGAAAACCACCCCTATTTTCAATCAGTCACCATTCGCCGTGATATTGATGTGGCCCTCGCTGCGAAACTTGCAGAGGTGCCGCTGGATGATTTCAAGGCACTGAATCCCTCTATCAACCGGCCGGTCGTCATGGCGGCGGGAACCCCGCAAATTTTGCTGCCTTGGGACAACGCAGAAGTGTTCCAGAGCAACCTGGAGTCATACGGTGGCGGTCGACTGGCGAGCTGGACTGTGTGGGTTGCGCCCACGACCATGCGCACCGCAGAAGCTGCAAAGCGGGTTGGCATGACAGAGGCTGAATTGCGCAGCGTCAACGCCATTCCGCCCAGAGTTGTCATCAAGGCAGGATCGTCTTTACTGGTCACCCGAACGGCCAGCACAAGTCAGGACGTCGCCGTGAAGGTTGCCGACAACGGCCAGCTCTCAACAGCCCCTGAGGTGGTACTAAAACGGTTGCTGGTGCGAGCGGGCAAGAAAGATACGGTTTCCAGCATGGCCCGCAAACATCGGGTCAATGCAGATCAGTTGGCGCAGTGGAACAACGTGGGCATTTCAGCCAGCTTCAAAGCCGGACAACCAGTGATCATCTATGTTCCCGTCAACTTCCAGGCTGGCAACGCACGCTCCAATAAACGGGCAGCAGTTGCAAAAAGCCCGGTGCGCCAGGTGGCTGCCGTTGTCAAAAAGAAGGGTAAACAACCCGCCACCAACTTAGCCAAACGCTAGGAAGTTTGTGGTTGCCGAGAGGGTCTGCCGCGGTCCGGCCCTTTAGCGGTAGCCCACAAACAATATGCCGATGTTGACGGCAAAGGCAACCGTCCAGACGATGCTGCGCGCATTGGACATGCCAGAGACATACATCATGATGTACAGCACACGCAGCACGACAAACAAAAACGCGAGAACGTCCAGAAACGCCTGAGGCGCTACCAGCTGGTGCGCAATGATTACCGCGCCAATGAAGAATGGTAGCGCCTCAAAACTGTTGGCTTGTGCCGCGTTCGCGCGGGCGCGCCAGTCGGTCTGGCGTGCAAGCCAGTGGCGCGGATCGGCGTTGTCATATCCGCCCTCTTTGCGGGGTTTTCCAAACATGCCGGCTTTGGCCAGACCTGCGCAGCCAATGGGTAACAACGCGGCGATCAGCACGCACCAGTAGGCGATGGTGAAGTGGAGGAGATGCATAAATTGAGGAAAATTTCAGGTTTCAGGATTGCAATGCGTACGCGTCAGCGTCGGTCCACCAGAGCATGCGCGATGGTTCCCAGGTCCACATATTCCAGCTCACTGCCAGCTGGCACACCGCGCGCCAACCGGGTCAGCTTGAGCCCGCGTGCTTTGAGGCCTTCGCTGATCACATGCGCCGTCGCCTCGCCTTCAGCTGTGAAGTTTGTGGCCAGAATCACTTCTTCCACCAAGCCATCGGTTGCCCGGTCAAACAGCTTTTTCAGACCGATATCGTGGGGACCGATACCATCGAGCGGACTCAGCTTGCCCATCAGCACAAAGTAGAGGCCCTTGTAGGCGCCAGTGCGCTCCAGCGCAGCCTGGTCAGCCGGTGTTTCCACCACGCAGAGCTTGCTGCGGTCGCGTCGCGCATCCAGGCAGGTGGCGCAGACATCCGACTCCGTGAAGGTATGACAGCGCTCGCAGTGCCGAACACCGGTTGCAGCAGCCTGCAAGGCCCGAGACAAGGTCAGCGCGCCCTCACGGTCGTGCTGCAGCAGGTGAAATGCCATGCGCTGGGCTGATTTGATGCCCACTCCGGGCAGGCGTTTGAGCGACTGAATCAGGACATCAAGGGAATGGGTATCCGCCACGCGTCAAGCCGTTCAGAACGGAAACTTCATGCCACCGGGCAGGCTGGGCATACCCGCTGAGATTTTTCCCATTTTTTCAGCCGAGGTTTCTTCAGCCTTGCGCACGGCCGCATTGAAAGCCGCCGCCACGAGGTCCTCCAGCATGTCCTTGTCATCGGTCAGCAGGCTGGGGTCGATGGTGACGCGTTTGACATCGTGCTTGCAGGTCATGATGACCTTGACCAAGCCTGCACCGGACTCGCCAGTGACTTCAATGTTGCCCAATTCATCCTGGGCTTTTTTCATGTTGTCCTGCATCGCCTGGGCTTGTTTCATCAGACCGGCGAGTTGACCTTTGTTGAACATGGTTGTCCTTAGTTGATTTCAAAAAATAAACGAACGGCAAGCCACTACAGGGGCTTGATGGATCCGGGCACGATTTTCGCGCCAAAGTCCCGCATCATGGTTTGCACAAACGGATCGTCAAAAATAATCTTCTCGGCCGCCAGCTGCTTTTCAGCCGAGGCCGCACTGTTGCGCCTGCCAGGGCTATCGGTCACACGGCCAATTTCCACCACCAGCTTGACGGCAAAACCGGCGGCCTGCAAAGCAGCGGTCAGGCGGTCCCGGGTACCGGTCTGGTTCAGCGATTCCCGCTCCAAGCGCAAAACCCATTCATCGGTGTCACGCGCGACCAACTGCGACTGCAGTGCCAGTTCTCGTACCATGGCATTGATGGCTTCAGCTGCAATAAGCTGCTGAACGGTGGCGTGCCAAAAATCACCCTCTTCGGTGGGCACCAGCGTCTGCGTGGCCTGCCCGGCGGTAAGCTCCGAACGGGACTCAGCCTGCACCCGCACAGGAACTGCTACAACTTTTGTAGCTACTCGCGCAGATTCTGCGGGGGCTAGGGGCGTATTTGATTCAAAATCCGGCTCGGAATTCTGCAGGGAAACCAGTGAAGGCGATCCCATTCGCACCGTAAGAACCTGACCCGGCGGCACATTAACCACTGCGGGTACTACAACGGGCTCATCTTCCCAAGGCTGCACCGCAACAGGCTTTACTGGCGCAGTATTTTGCGCAACGGTCTGCGGTCGCGCAAACGGACTATTCAGAGTTTTTTTTTCAGCCAGTGGCGCAGCGCCCGCGTTCGCAAATCGTTCGCCGCCACCCCCTTTGGGCTTGAACGCCAGCAGGCGCAGCAGCACCATGGTGAGCGCAGCGTATTCGTCGGGGGCCAGGCCCAGATCCCCGCGACCATGCAGGCAAATGCTGTAGAGCAACTGGGTTTCATCCGGTGGCATCAGGGCTGCCAAGCGGGAGGTCTCTGTGGCTTCGGGGTCGCTGTCATCGTCGGTAGCCGCCCCGACGGTTTGCACCACCGCCATGCGCTGCAACACCGTGGACATTTCCTCCAGCGTGGAGGCCGCACTCAGGCCGTTGAGTCGCAGCGTCTCGGATATCTCCACCACGGTTTTTCCGTCGCCCTGTGCCAGCGCTTCAACCAGGCGAAACACGTAGGAGCGATCCACACTGCCCAGCATCAGGCGTACGGAGGCCTCCTGCAACTGGCCTGAGCCAAAGGCGATGGCCTGGTCGGCCAGGCTCAGCGCATCCCGCATGGAGCCACGCGCCGCACGCGCCAGCAGGCGCAGCGCCTGCACTTCCGCGGGAACCTGTTCCACTTCCAGCACCTTGGCCAGGTGCTCGCGGATGGTCTCGGGCGCCATGGGCCGCAGATTGAACTGCAGACAGCGCGAAAGCACCGTCACCGGTACCTTTTGCGGATCGGTCGTCGCCAGCACAAACTTCAAATACTCAGGGGGCTCCTCCAGCGTCTTCAACATGGCGTTAAACGCCGTGTTGGTGAGCATATGCACCTCGTCAATCATGAAGACTTTGAAGCGGCCTTGCACCGGTTTGTAGACCGCCTGTTCCAGCAGTGCCTGCACTTCGTCCACACCGCGGTTGGAGGCTGCATCCAGCTCGGTGTAATCGACAAAGCGGCCACTATCAATATCAGAGCACGCCTGGCATACGCCACAAGGGGTAGCGGTGATTCCGCCTTGTCCATCGACGCCCTGGCAATTGAGCGACTTGGCCAAAATGCGCGACACGGTGGTCTTGCCCACACCACGGGTGCCCGTAAACAGGTAAGCGTGGTGCAGCCGTTGTGTCGTGAGCGCGTTGGTCAGCGCTTGCACCACATGGTCCTGCCCCACCATTTCCGTGAAATTGCGGGGGCGGTACTTGCGGGCGAGCACGAGATAAGACATGCCCGGATTCTAAAGGGGGGCGGGATCGCTTTTGCGTCTGAAGCGTCTTTTAAGGGCATAGAATAAACACGAACCTTCGCCGGGCTACGTGGCCCCGTCCATCACTCGACAGAAAGCTTGGAGATCGGTTATGGCGATTTTCCCCCCATGATCAAGGCGTTGTGCAGCCTGTTGGTGCTTTCTGGTTGTCTGTTTGCCATGACTGGGGTTGCCCACGCTGCCGACGCGCTGCGCGTGCTGGCTTGGCCGGGTTACGCTGATTCAGACCTGGTTAAGGTGTTCGAGCAACGCACCGGCAGCACCGTGGAAGTCACCATCGTTGATTCCGATGAAGCCCTGTGGCAAAAAATCCGCAACAACAAGGCGCAAGACTTTGATGTCTTTGCGGTGAATACCGCCGAGTTGCAGCGTTACATCGCTGAAGGCCTGGTGGTTCCCATCAACACCGCAGGTGTGCGCAGAATCGCAACGCAGTTGCCTCGGTTTCGCAACGTCAAGAGCATTCCCGGCCTCGTTCATGGGGGCAAGGTCTTCGCCATTCCGTACACCTATTCGGAGATGGGCCTGATCTATGACCGGCAGCAGATCAAGGAAGCGCCCACGTCCATTCGGGCGTTGTGGGATCCCCGCTACAAGGGGAAGGTATTGCTGTACGACAGTGGCACGCACAATTTTTCACTGGCAGCGCAAGTGCTGGGTGGCACAACCCCCTTCCATTTGAACGACAAAGAATGGCCTGCGGCCGTTCAGCAATTGATCGCCCTGCGGCGCAACGCGCTGGCGTTTTATACCCGGCCCGATGAATCGGTGAAACTGTTCAAAAACAAGAAGGCCGCGTTGCTTTTCGCCAACTACGGGTCGCAGCAATTGCAATTGCTCAAAGCGGCCGGTGTCGACGTGGGCTACGCCATTCCAAAGGAAGGTGCACTGGCGTGGCTGGATTGCTGGGCCATCACGCGGGGCGCACGCAACCCTGAGTTGGCGGAGGCATGGATCAGCTACCTGCTGGAGAAAGAGCCGGGTGATGCGCTGGTCAAGCGCCAGGGTCTTGCCAACACGACGTCGGAGTCACCCAACCTTCGGACTGACGATACATTCAAATGGCTGGAGCCAGTAGAAGACGTTGATCGCAGGAACCTGCTGTGGGGTCGCATCGTCTCGGGCGATCGGGCCAGCAAGGTACTCGCGCCGTGAAATCCGGAATTGCTGTCAAGCTGGGCCTGCTGCTGGCAGTCGTGGGCCTGCTCGCTTCCGGACTGACGGGCTATTACGCCTATGACGTCAGCCGTGGCCAGTTGGTGCAGTCGGCGAAAAACGAATTGCTGACATCGACCTCCGGGCTCGCTCGTCGCATCGCATTGGCGCGAGATGAGATATCCCGCAATCTGCAGGTGCTGTCCAGTCACCCGTCCGCTTTGTCAGTCTTGCAGAAGCCCGGCCTGGCACAGGAAGAGCAGTTGGCCACGCTTTTCAAGCTGATGATGGAAGCGAACCCCGGCTACTTTCAGGTGCGCCTGATATCCGCAGCCGACAACGGCATGGAGCGTGTGCGCGTTGACAGGGACGGGGCGCAGTTGGTCCGCGTTACAGGCGACGAACTTCAGGAGAAGGGTCACTTTCCCTATGTATCCGATACGCTGAAAATGGCCTCTGGTGGAATCTATCTGTCGCGGATTGACATCAACCATGAACGAGGTGCACACGAGGGGCAAGAACAGCCCACCGTGCGGCTGGCCGCGCCCGTAACAGACCGGAAGGGCCAGGTTCTGGGCGCCGTAGTGATCAATATCGATCTCAACCGCACGTTCAAACAGATAGCGTCGAACCTGCCCAAAGACACCCAGTTTTTTCTGACCAATCGCGATGGCGACTTCCTGATTCATCCCGACAATTCGCAAACCTTTGGCTTCGACAAAGGCCGGCGGGTCCTGGTGCAAGATGAGTTTCCTGCGACACGGAGTCTGCTGGAAAGCGAGTTCGACCAAGTCGTTTTTGAAGCGGCGCAGGGGCGTTATGCGGATGCCCCTGTAGTCGCAGCGTTTGTAGGCAACAAGGTCAGAGCCACCAGTGACGAAACAAGGCTCATTCTCGGCCTGGCGCAACCACTTTCGGCCATTGTGGCGCAGGCAGACCAGCTTGGATTGGCCATACTTCAAATCGTGGGTGGTTTTTGCCTGGCCTGTATTCTGCTGGCCACGTTTGTTGCTCGGGCGGTTACCAAGCCCATTGACTCCATGAGTAGCGCTGCACAACGCTTTGCCAATGGATATGAAATAGATGGGCTGCCAGTGGATCGAAAGGATGAGATTGGTGTGCTGGCGCGCAGTTTTAGCCAGATGCAGGCCCAAATCAAACAGCAGCTCACCGCACTCCAGGACAGCCAGAAAAACCTGGAGCACCTGGCGCTGCACGACATGCTGACGGGCCTGCCCAACCGCCGTCTGTTTCACGAGCGCCTGGAGCAGGCCGTGGAGCGCGGCCGGCGCAACGGCGAGCGATTCGCCCTTCTGTTTATTGACCTGGATAACTTCAAGGATATCAACGACCAATTGGGCCACGAGGCCGGTGATGCCGCGTTGAAGGAAATTGCGCAGCGGCTGGCCACCGCAACGCGAAAAGTCGACACCGTGGCCCGGCTGGGCGGTGACGAGTTCGTTGTTTTGCTGAACAACCCGGCAGACCGGAGGCAGATTGCGTCCATCGCAAGCCAGCTTCTGGATTGCATGCAATCGCCCATACCTTTTGGTCCCCTGTCCATGCGCGTGAGCTTCAGCATTGGCATCGGGCAGTATCCTGACGACGGTGATACCGCCTCCGGAATTATCTCCAGCGCCGACCATGCAATGTACCTGGCCAAGACCGATGGCCGCAACGGCTTTCGCTTTTGTTCGGGCGATACGGTTTCAGAACCCCTCTTTGACTGAACGAGCCTCAGGCATTGGGTACAATAAAGGCTGACGGGCCTTCCCGCATGGTGAAGCGGCCAACCGGGTCAGGTGGGGAACCAAGCAGCCCTAACTGTGGAGCCAGTGCCGGGGTCAAGGCTCGTCAACCTCATTTTTAGCACGTGGCCGCAATACGTGGTCGCCACGGCGCAGCGCCTCCAGCGGGCACCCAGCCAACTCAAGCCATCATTCACAGCGCGATATTTCACATAAACTGTACCGAAGAGGGCCAAGCCCCATTCAGGAGACAGAGATGGTGATACACAATTTGCTTGCAATCGGATTGATGCTCAACAATGGCGGCGGGTGGATTGCTACAGGTGATCCCCAAGGGTTTCCCAAGACGTATATCGACATGTCAACGGTCAGCAGGGAGGGTACGAAGGTCAAGGTCTGGACTTTGACGTCGCATCAAACCACGACGGCGCTCAGACAAAGTCTTTCAACCAAAGGGCAACTTGAATTTGATTGCAGCGAAGCGCAGTTCCGCTTGCTGACCTACTTTCGCTTTTCGGACAAGATGGGCACAGGCAAAGTGATGGAAGTGGACAACACGTCAGGTGACTGGTCGCCCATTCCTCCCGACTCCATAGTTGGCAACTATTCCAGGCTGGTTTGCAGCTAGCTGCAGGGCAGCTTCTGGCTCCAAAGGCCTGAATCAGCTATCGTTTTGATAGCTTATTGCGCAACATTCACGGGGGCTAGAACCCTATTGGGCTTGAGACTTTACTTGCAGGTACTCCAGCACACCCTGCCCTGCGCGCTTGCCACTGGCAAAACAGGCGCTGAGCAAATAGCCACCGGTGGGGGCTTCCCAGTCCAGCATTTCTCCGGCGCAAAACACACCGGGCTGCGCCTCGGTCATCAGGCCGGGCGTAAGGGCTTCAAACAATACCCCGCCTGCGCTGCTGATGGCTTCATCGATCGGGCGTGCTGCCACCAGCGTGATCGGCAAAGCCTTGATCGCTGCGGCCAGTTGCACCGGGTCTGCAATCACTTCTTTGGACACCAATTCGTACAGAATGCCGGCCTTGATGCCCTCCAGATGCAAACGGCTCTTGAGGTGGCTCGACAACGAACGCGTACCCCGGGGGTGGCGCACTTCGGCCAGCACTTTCTCGGCACTCATGTCAGGCATCAAATCCAGATGAAAGGTGGCAGAACCGGAGCGAATGATCTCGTCGCGCAGCAGGCTGGACGCGGCGTAGACCAGACTGCCCTCCACGCCGGTGGCCGTGGCCACAAACTCGCCCTTGCGCTCAAACCGCACGCCCTGCGAGGTGGTGAGCGCCATAGATACCAGCTTGAAGGGCTGGCCCGCAAAGCGGCTGGAGAAATGTTCGCTCCAGCCGTTCTGCACGTCAAAACCACAATTGGCGGGCAAGAGCGGCGCCACGGCAATGCCGCGTTCTGCCAGCAGCGGCACCCAGGCACCGTTGGAGCCCAGACGCGCCCAACTGCCGCCACCGAGCGCCAGTACCACGGCGCGGGCCGGTACCTGCACCGGGCCTTGGGGTGTTTCGAAGTTCAAAACATTGTCGCCAGACCAGCCGGTCCAACGGTGACGCATGTGAAATTGCACACCCGGGCCGGTGGCGGGATGGCGCAGCCGGTGCAGCCAGGCGCGCAGCAGCGGTGCGGCCTTCATGTCTTTGGGGAACACGCGCCCGCTGGAGCCGATGAAGGTTTCCACGCCCAGGCTGAGGGCCCATGCACGCACGGCGCTGGGGTCAAAGTCATTGAGCAGGGCCTCAATGGCCGTGCGGCGGGAGCCAAAGCGCTCGGCAAAGGCATCGGCACCTTCGGAATGGGTGAGGTTGAGGCCGCCTTTGCCCGCCAACAGGAACTTGCGCCCGATGGAGGGCATGGCGTCATACAGGTGCACGGTCAGACCGGCATCGGCCAGGACTTGGGCGGCCATCAGGCCAGCGGGGCCGCCACCGATAACGACGACGGGGAGTTCAGATTTCATGGATTCAGTTCTATCAAAGTGCCTTGGGCGGTCAAAAACGCAGCGCGGACGGGTTGTCCGGGTTGCGCCTGCACTACCGCTGCGCGGTAGGCCAGAAGCTGCGCACGCAGCTCGGATTGGAGGTGTGGCTGGGCGGTTGACTTGTAGTCCAGCACCCACCATTGTCCCTCACTGTGCTGCACCAGCCGGTCTATGCGCAGCATGCGGCCCTGATGGACCAGCCCCACCTCGTTGCCCTGCCAAAGCAGTTGGCTAGCGTCCCACGCCCAGGCACCCTCGCCGCGCAGGATGGCCTGGGCCATGCCCTGGGCCACTTCGACCTGCGCTGGCTCCAGGGAAAACTCCCGCGCAACGGCATCCCGCTGCACCGCAAACCATAGGTGCGCAGTGGTGGCCGTGCCCCGCGATGGCAGGCGTTCCAGCAGGCGGTGCATGGCCTGGCCGATGCGGGAATCGAGACTGTCCTGCGCTGCGTCCGGTTCTTCGGCCACGCCGTATTCCGCTATGAATTTTATAGCTGCTTGCGCATATTCCACGGGGGCTACAGGCATATTTGGCAATGAAAGCAGCGTGTAGACGCCTGGGGCAGGTGTTACCGCGCTTGCGGCATCCGGGTCGGCTTCTGAAGGCGACCCAGGCTGCCACGGTGCGTCTTGCGCATGGTCCTGCAGCCGCTGCCACCAGCTCGCCGGGTTGGCCATGTGCGGCTCCAGGCTGGACACGACCAGCGTGCGCTGGGTACGGGTTAGCGCCACATACAGGGCATTGAGTTCTTCCCGGCTACGGGCCGTTTGCTCGGTGGCCAGCGCATCGGCTACGCAGGCCGGTGGCTTCGATTCACTGGCAAGAAACACAAAACGCTGCGGGTACAGGGCCTCGCCGGGCCAATCCACCAGCACACCCATGGTCTGGGATTTGAGGGCTTCGCCGTCGGTGTCCAGCACCAGCACCAGCGGTGCTTCCAACCCCTTGGCACCATGGATGGTGAGCAGGCGCACGGCATGGACATCGGCCCGCACCGGCGCCTGAATGCCCCCGGCGCGCAGCGCGCGCACCAAGGCATAGGCGGTGACGTAGCGGCCGCCGTCCACCTGCAAGGCTGCGGCCAGTAAGGCACGCAAATTGGCCAGCACGCCTTCGCGCTGGTCGGCAGGCGTGGCAGCTGCGTAGCGGGCCAGCACATCGCCCTGCTGGTAGATGGCACTCAGCGCGTCGTGGGGCGGCAGCGTATCGACCCAGCTTTTCCAGAGGGCGAGCACAGCGCCCACAGAGGCTAACGCCGGTGGCAAATCGGTGGCGCTCTGCAGCACCTGCATCCAGGTCACTGCCGGTGTGTGTTCGTCGACCTTTTCCGCAGCGCTGCGCAGGACACGCTGGCGCAACACGATCTGCACCAGATCCGCATCGCCGATGCCGAACACCGGCGACTTCAGCGCGCGGGCCAACGACAGATCGTGCGCGGGGGACACCAGTGCGTCGAGCAGGCCCACCAGATCCTGTACCTCCGGCATGTCGGCCAGCTCATTTTTTTCGGGCTGCTGGGCGGGGATGTGCAGCGCAGCCAGCTCGGCCTGCATCAGGCCCAGTCGTTCGCGCTTGCGGGCCAGCACCATGACATCGCGGGCTTGGAGCGTGCCGGACTGCAGTTGCTGCGCAATCCAGCGTGCAGCCTGGCGGCACTCCATGACTTTGCGGGTTTCTTCGGCGATCAGCCGCGGGCTGGTAAGCGAGTCGCGCCAGCCAGCAGGGTCGGAATGGGGGGACGGGTCGGAATCACCAGCCGCATCGTCTGCTTCTGCCTCACGGTGGATGCGGGGCAACTTGAAGATGTTCCCCCTTTCGTGCGACTCCGTGCTGTGCGCCCGAAAACCGTCAAACTCGCCGGCCGTCTGGGCCTTCAACATCACCTGGTTGACCAGTCCGATGATGTCCGGCGCATTGCGCCGTGTGTGGTCGCAACTGAGCAAGTCACCGCCCAGACCTTGCGCCACAAAACGCTGCGCCGCCTTGAACACCTGCGGCTCGGCCCGGCGGAAGCGGTAAATACTCTGCTTGGGGTCGCCCACCAAAAACACGCTGGGCGCATGGCCCGCTCCGGCGTAGCCCGACAGCCAGGCGCTCAGGGCCTGCCACTGCAAGGGGTTGGTGTCCTGAAACTCGTCGATCATCAAATGGCGCACCCGCGCATCCAGGCGCTCCTGCACCCAGCCGCTGAGCACGTCGTCCGACATCAGCACCAGCGCGGCGCGCTCCAGGTCGCCCATGTCGATCCAGCCCCGCTCGCGCTTGAGGTCGGCATATTCCACCACCAGCACGCGGGCCAGGCGCGCCATGCGCTGCTGGTGCAGCCAGGCCTGGTGCTGGCCTTGCGCGGCCACGACTTCCAGCAACTGGTCCTGCGCCTGGCGCACGGTTTCGATGCCCGGCACCTTGTCGCTGAACTTGCGCGGCGTGCCGGCTTTGGTCATCAAGGCGTCCACCATGGCGCTGACATCGCCGGCTGTCACGGCCTGCTCCAGCGCCCCGGCCGCCGCTATGCAGGTGGCCTGAGAGGCCCCACCGAGCACGCGCGCGGCGTCCAGCAAAAGGCTGCGCACAGTGGGCGTGGTCAACAGCGCGTGGGGCGTGTCCACCCCGGCAAACGCCGGGTACTGCTGCGCAAAGGTTTGCACCGATGCGTCAACCACACCCTGGGCATCAGCCAGTCCAAATTCCACACGCTTGCTCAGGGCGGCCTCCAGCGCCTTCTGGGTCTGATGGCGGCCAAAGGTGGCGACCGCAGCCAGGTAGTCTTCACGGCCCTGCGGGTCGCGGGCCACCCGCATCTGAAAACGGGGCAAGGCTTGGGCCACGGCCCGCGCATCGTTCTCCAGCAACTCGTAGTTGGATGGCAGACCCAGATCATTCAGCGCCGAGAGCGGTGCGCTGCGCAACAGGGCCGCAAACCAGCTGTGAAATGTGCGAATCTGCACCGGCCTGCCGCTTTTCAGCAAGGTGTGGTGCAGGTGGCGCAGGGCATCCAGTTGCTCGGCGGTGGGCTCCTGGCTCAAACCCCGGTGGTGCAGTTCCTGGCGGAGTTCCGCATCACTCTGGGTGGCGAACTGCAACAGCCACTCATGCAGACGCTGGCGCATCTCGCCGGCGGCTTTCTTGGTGAAGGTAATGGCCAGAATCTCATGCGGCGCGCAGCCCTCCAGCAAGGCCCGCACGATGCGCGAGACCAGCATCCAGGTCTTGCCCGCACCGGCACAGGCCTCAACCGCCACGCTGCGCCGGGGGTCACAGGCAATGGCGTAGAAGCGGCTGCGCTCCACCGTCGCGCCGTTGTGTTCAAAGGCTGCTACTTCGGACATGCGGGCTTGCTCCAGAAGTCTTTGCGGCAGAGGCCACGCGCCTGGCAATAGTCACAGGCGCTGCCGTCGCCCAGCGCGGGCAAGGGCACACCCTGACCAATGCGCGCCATGTCATGCAGGATGCCTTCAATCAACGCATCCCGCGCGTCCACCACATCCGGCTGGGCGAAGGTTCTGGTGGCATCGCGCTCGCCCACATTCACGTAAGCGGCTTGCAAAGTGTCTTGTGGCAACAGAGCGGCGTAGAACGCAATTTGTGTATCCTCCAGCGGCTCTTTCACGCGGGCACTGGTTTTGGCCGTGGGCTCGGTTTTGTAGTCGAGCACCAGCAAGGTGCCGTCAGGCAGCTTGTCGATGCGGTCGATTCGGCCGACCAGCTTGACGTCGCCCAGGCGCTGGGTCTGCGCCGTTTCGGCGCTGACAAAAACCGCGCCGGTGGCTTCGTGCTGTGAGAGCCAGCGCAGGTAACCATCGCGCACGGCCGGCCACGCGGCAACAAAGGGCAAGAACTCGCCTTCGCCCAGGCCCATGGCATCGGTCGTGGCCGCGGCGGCATCGTCGAGCAGCAGCTTCTTTTCAGTGGTAGTCGGGTCTAGCAAGGCCAGTGCTTCATGAAAACGGGTGAGCACTTCATGCAGCCACAAGCCGAAGTCGCGCTTGCCGATCTCGGCGTCCAGTTCATCCACCGATTTAAGGCCGAGCTGGCGCAGGGCGAAAAACCGGTAAGGGCAGTGCCGAAGATCGTCATACGCACTGGCGGATAACTGGCTTACGGGAACCAGCTCACCGATGGGCATTGGGGGAAGCACCGGACTTGGCGCAATGGAACGCCCGGTGCGCGGGTCGGCCGCCTGCACCGCTGACTCTGCATGACCCGCATGATCAGCGGCCCCCGATCGGGTCCTGGCCAGTTGCATCAATTGCACCAACGAACTTGGCAGCAAGGTTTCACCCGTATCGTCACTGCAGCGCCACAGCACATCGCAATACGGCGTGAGCAGTGCATGGTGCCAGGCAGCCTCTGTCGCAGCCTGCAGCACCTCACGCGAAGGCAACTCCAGCGCTGCGCGCTGCTGCGCAGTCCAGCCGCCAGGGGGTTCCGGCGAGGGGTTAAAGCGCACTTCATCACACCCGGCCAGCACCAGCGCGGCAAAGGGACGTGCCAGCATCTGGCTCATGGGCAAAATGACCACCTGTTCGTGATCCGGATAGGGTGGTGAAAAGCTGGCACCCTCCAGCGCCTGGTTAACCCACCCTGTGAACTCAGCGAGATCCATGCGCCGGGAAGCCCAGAGAGCCTGACCCAGAAGATGCTCCCAGGCGGGCATGGGTGGCGTGGTCAATCGCAGCGCAGCCAGCACTTTGATGCCTGCGCCATCGGTCTGCAGGCCCTCCCATAAGCCACTGGACTGCAATGCGGTGCGCAGCACGTCCAGCCAGCCCACCAGGGGGCGGCTGCCGCGTAGCGGCTCCAGCACGGCACCCACCTCCGCGCACGCCTGCAAAACGGTGGGGTATTTTTTGACGCTGGGTGCGTTGGCTGCACCGCGCCAGTCCCGAACCTGATCCTGGCGCAAAGCAGCTTCCAGTCCACTTACCTGCGCAGCAAAAG
Organism: Burkholderiales bacterium; assembly: GCA_038237415.1. Taxonomy (GTDB): domain Bacteria; phylum Pseudomonadota; class Gammaproteobacteria; order Burkholderiales; family Burkholderiaceae_C; genus Allorhodoferax. The sequence goes on along the minus strand of JBBRYR010000045.1, from coordinate 10,086 downwards.
CCGGAGCGCCCTTGAGCCAGCCCAGCACCCCATCGGTCGACGCATTCCAGACACCCGCCTTCAGAAGCGCCACCACCTGGGCTGCTGCGTGACTGGTTGACAGCTTCCAGCCATTTTCATCACGAATCTGCACGCCGGCACCTTCCAGCATGGAGCGGACGCGCCGGGTCAGAGCCCGGTCAGTGGAGACCAACGCCAGCGGAAAACGCCCGGCCGCAATGTGCCCAATGGCGCAAGCCGCTGCGCGCTGCGCCTCGTCCTCAGAATCCCCGCAAGCGTGCCATGCGATGGCGCTTGCACCGCCATCCGGTTGGAGTGCCTGTTCGGATGCCAGCGACAAACCGGCCAGCTTGTGGCCCCAGAATTCCTGCAAAGCGGGTGTGAGTGCGTCGGCTGCAAAGCCTTGCACCACCAGCAGGCAATCCAGACTGTCACGCACGGCTGTATCGAACAAGACGTCGCTGGCGTAGCCCGACAGCGCGGCCCACTCCACCGCAATGCGGGCAACGGCTGCCTCCATCGCCAGCACAGGGCCGTCCATGCCCATGAGAGCCGACTGGCGGGCGCCTTGCGCCCAGGCCATGCGCTCTGCAGGGCTTCGCGCCCCAGCCAAAGGTCCTAATTGTTGTGCCGCCTGGACCAACAACCCCGCCAAAGCGTCTTGCTGGGCGCCAAGGCCTGCGCTGCGCAACAGGGCTTGCGCAGTCAGGGTGTCCAGTGCCATGTCGAAAGCGATATCGGTCGCGCCGGGGTTGAATGCGCCCAAGGCCGCGCTCCAGTTCATGGTGGTCTGGAACTGCGGCGCAAAACCATCGGGAAAAAGTTGAACCCACAGACGCGTCGCCAACGGAATCAACTGCGCGTACGGCAGCAAGACCACGGTGCGCGCAGGGTGCGCTGCGCGCTGGTGTATCTCAGCTGCAATACGTGTCAGTAAACCGCTCGCCAGATCCAGCCACAGTGCCAGCGACGGATGCGCCAGAGCCTGCGGATCGACGAGTCCGGTAGAAAGATCAATTTTCGCTATGCTCTTCATAGCAACCGGCAGCCCGGCGGGTTCTTGGTTTCTGTCACAATGCCTCCAACTTTAGCTGTATCGCAAACTCCCAGAGGAATCACTATGGCCAGCGCCCTGATTAAACATGTAACCGACGCCACTTTTGAAGCGGATGTGCTCAAAGCAGCTCAGCCGATATTGGTGGACTATTGGGCCGAATGGTGCGGCCCCTGCAAGATGATTGCGCCGATTCTGGACGAAGTGTCCACCGCCTACGAAGGCAAGCTCCAAATTGCCAAGATGAACGTGGACGAAAACCGTGAGATCCCTGCCAAGTTCGGCATTCGCGGTATCCCGACCCTGATGTTGTTCAAGGATGGGCAACTGGCAGCCACCAAAGTCGGCGCTTTGAGCAAAGCCCAGTTGGTGGCCTTCATCGATCAGCAACTGGCCTGATTTCGAGCACGCGACCGTGTCACCGCTACACGGTCGTTTTTTCCTGTCATAATTAATCCCGTTCACCGGCGCCTCCCAAGGGCTGGTCCCAATTGCCGGGTTAAGAACGCCGAGGCCGAGTCACTGGTCTTGCCTCAACCCCCTCTCCCTGTATTTCTCCAAAAAACTCCGAATTTTCGGTCAACTCCCCCACGGGGCCATTTCCATGCACTTAAACGAACTCAAGGCACTGCACGTGTCGGAAGTCCTCAAGCAGGCTGAAGAGCTTGAGATCGAAAACACCGGCCGCATGCGCAAGCAGGAGCTGATGTTCGCCATCATCAAGAAGCGCGCCCGCACCGGCGAGCAGATCATTGCCGATGGCGTGCTGGAAATTTTGCCCGATGGCTTTGGCTTTTTGCGCAGCCCCGACACCAGCTACACCGCCAGCACGGATGACATCTACATCAGCCCGAGCCAGGTGCGCCGCTTCAATCTGCACACCGGCGACATGATCGAAGGTGAAGTACGCACCCCGAAAGACGGCGAGCGCTACTTCGCACTGAACAAACTTGACAAGGTCAATGGCGGTGGACCTGAGGAGAACAAGCACAAGGTGATGTTCGAAAACCTTACGCCCTTGTTCCCCAAGGAGCAGATGAAGCTCGAACAGGACATCAAGGGTGAAGAGAACATCACCGGTCGGGTCATCGATATCATCGCCCCCATTGGAAAAGGCCAGCGCGCCCTTATCGTGGCGCAGCCGAAAAGCGGTAAAACCGTGATGATGCAGCACATTGCTCATGCGATTTCAGCCAACTACCCTGACAGCTATCTGATGGTGCTCTTGATTGACGAGCGCCCGGAAGAGGTTACGGAAATGCAGCGCACCGTCAAGGGCGAGGTGATTGCTTCCACATTTGACGAGCCCGCAGCGCGCCACGTGCACGTCGCCGAAATGGTGATTGAGCGCGCCAAGCGTCTGGTCGAGTTGAAAAAAGATGTCGTCATTTTGCTGGACTCCATCACCCGTCTGGCACGCGCTTACAACAATGTGGTCCCCTCGTCTGGCAAGGTCTTGACGGGCGGTGTGGATTCCAATGCCCTGCAACGCCCCAAGCGCTTCCTGGGTGCCGCCCGCAATGTCGAAGAAGGCGGCTCGCTGACCATCATCGCCACCGCCTTGGTGGACACCGGTAGTCGCATGGACGAAGTGATCTTTGAGGAATTCAAGGGCACTGGCAACTCGGAAATTCACCTGGACCGACGCCTCTACGAGAAACGGGTGTTCCCGTCGATTCAACTCAACCGCAGCGGCACGCGCCGCGAAGAGTTGCTGTTGCAGCCAGAAATTCTGCAAAAGACCCGCATCCTGCGCCAATTCCTCTACAACATGGACGAAGTGGAAAGCATGGAGATGGTCTTGAAGCAAATGCGCGCGACCAAGAACAACAGCGAGTTCTTCGACATGATGCGCCGCGGCGGCTGATGCAGTCGAATTTGACGACTACGCTATAATTGACGGTTTCGCGACAAGTACGCCGAGCTTTGAATTGCGCAATGGTTTGCCCAAGGGCTCGACGCGGCTGACGCATCTGATGGAGATAGTATGAAAGAAGGAATTCACCCCAATTACCGCGAAGTTTGCTTCCAGGACATGTCCAACGGATTCAAATTCGTGACACGTTCGTGCGCAAACACGAAGGAAATGATCGACATGGAAGACGGCCGAAAACTGCCGTTGTACAAGCTGGACACCACCAGCGAATCGCATCCTTTCTACACTGGCACACAAAAATCCGTGGATAACATGGGTGGACGTGTTGAGCGCTTCCGCAATCGTTTCGGCAAGACCGCAGTCAAAACTGAAGTCAAAACAGAAGCCGCATAATCCGGATTCAGGTTTTGGCCTGAACCGTCGCAAGAAAGCAGCCCGGAACTCCGTGCTGCTTTTTTTTCGCCCGCATTTCATTTCTTTTCCTTTCCGTGAATTACCCTAACCCTGCCATCGTTACCCAGGCGGCCGCCAGGCGCTTCCCCAGACTGGCTCTTCTGCTGTTTTGCTGCGCCTATGTGTTGCCGGGATTCCTGGGGCGTGATGCCTGGAAAAGTGCGGATATGACCGCATTGGGCTACATGGCAGAGTTGGTACATGGCACCTCAAGCTGGTTTGCTCCAACCTTGATGGGAGTCACTGCCGACAACCCTGCGCTGCTGCCCTACTGGCTGGGTGCCTGGGCCATGCAAATCGCCCCGCCGGGACTGGCGCTGGACTTCGCCGCGCGCGTACCCTTCGGCTTGCTGCTGGCGCTGGCAATGGTGTCCACCTGGTACGGTACCTATTACCTTGCACGCAGCCCCAGGGCTCAACCCGTCGCCTTCGCATTCGGCGGCGAGGCGCTGCCTGCGGACTACGCCCGCGCCATGGCCGATGGTGGGTTGTTGGCGTTCATCGCCTGCCTGGGATTGGCGCAACTGTCCCACGAGACCACGCCCGCGCTGGCACAACTCGGCTTTGCTGCGCTGTTTTTCTACGCCTTCGGAGCGTTGCCTTATCACCGGGCCGCCCCAGCCATTGCGGCAACGGTGGGTCTGAGTGGCATGGCCCTTTCTGGCGCGCCGACAATGGCTGTACTGCTTGGGCTCGGTAGTGCAGTTGTTCACTACCTTGACCAGCTACAGGACCCGAAAAGCGCACGGGAACCTGGCGCTGCAGCCAGAGAAAGTAGTGCCCTTTTACTGGTGACTGCTGCAATCGGTGGCATGACCATGGCGCTGGGTTTATGGCGCTGGAAAATTGAACTGCCACACGCACTGTGGGTCGACTGGAACGGTTTTTCCCAGCTACTGCTGTGGTTCACCTGGCCAGCCTGGCCTTTGGCCCTGTGGACCACCTGGCGCTGGCGCCACCAACTATTCAGTCGTCAGGTCAGTCGCCATATCGCGTTGCCGGTCTGGTGGCTAGTGGTGTGTGTTGTCGCGAGCCTGACCACAGGCTCTTCAGATCGAACGCTGCTGCTGTCATTGCCCGCGCTGGCTGCGTTGGCGGCATTTGCGCTGCCCACTCTCAAGCGCCCGGTAGCATCATTGATTGACTGGTTCACTTTGCTGTTTTTCTCTGGCTGTGGATTGACCATTTGGGTCGTGTGGATTGCCATGCAGACCGGGTTCCCCGCGCAACCGGCCGCCAATGTGGCACGCCTCGCGCCCGGCTTTGAGGCGAGCTTTTCAGTTTTAACACTTGCGATTGCCGTAGCCGCCACATTGGCATGGGCTTGGCTGGTGAAGTGGCGGGTGGGGCGACACCGCGCTGCCATCTGGAAAAGCCTGGTTCTGCCTTCCGGCGGCGCGGCCCTGTGCTGGCTGCTGCTGATGACCCTGTGGATGCCCTTACTCAACTATGCGCAAGGCTACACCGCCCTGGTGAAACGCACCGTCAATCAGATGGGCAAGCCTGGTTGCGTCGAGACCCAGGGGCTTGGGCAAGGCCAGATTGCCGCCTTCCAGTTCTATGGCCAGTTGCAACTGCGGGCGTCACAATCGTCTCCGCGTTGTCCCTGGTTGCTGGTGGAGCCAGGCCCCAACATGTCAGTCCCGGGCAGCGTCGATGCTGGACAGTGGGCATTGAAAGCGAGCATCCGGCATCCCGTGGACGCCGGCGAATCCGTGCTACTTTTCTACCGAAAATAAGGGTCTGGCAGACTCTGGAAGCGCATCCAGCGAGGCACGTATGCGCGAAGCCGGGAAGGTAATCGAGAAGGTTGAACCCTTGCCCGGCACGCTCTCTATTGCCAATTCAGCGCCATGGCGTTGCGCCACGTGCTTGACAATGGCCAAGCCCAGACCGGTACCACCCGTTTCGCGGGACCGGCTTCTATCCACCCGGTAGAAACGCTCGGTCAGACGCGGAATGTGCTCAGGCGCAATGCCTGGGCCCGTGTCCTTGACTGAAAAAACGGCGCTCCCGTCGGGCCGCAGCTTGAAGACGGCATCAATCCGCTGCTGCACCGGTGTGTAGCGGATGGCATTGCCGATCAGATTGGACAAGGCACTGTGCAGTTCGGCAGCGGAACCAGCAATTTCGCAACCACGCCTCACCTCAAAGTGCAGGTCATGTGGCTGCACCCACAAAACCTGTGACAGATCATGGGCGTCCTGCTCGCACTGGGCCATCAGCGTATCAACCGACGTCCATTCGTGTGATGGCGGCGGGGGACGACCCTCCAGCCGGGAGAGTGTAAGCAGATCGCTTACCAGCGTTTGCATGCGCTGCGCCTGCTGCGACATGAGACCCAGGTAACGCTGGCGCTCCTGATCATTCAAGGGCAGCGCCTGCAAGGTTTCCACAAACCCCGCCAATACCGTCAGGGGTGTGCGAATTTCGTGCGATACGTTGGCCACAAAATCGCGCCGCATAGCTTCCGCCTGCTCAACCGACGTGATGTCAATCGACAACACAAGACTGCGCCCCTCGCCGTAGGGATGCAAATGCACCGACAGCTTGACCGGCTTCGAACTGGAACTATCGCGACCCGGCATGATGACCTCGTGGCGAAAATCCCGCGCCGCAAAATAAGCGGCAAATCCCGGGTCACGCACGAGGTTGCCAAAGTGCTGCAGCATGTCGCGCCGCGAATCAAAGCCAAAATGGGTGGCCGCGGTCTGGTTGAACCATTCAATACGCGCTTCCGAATCCAGCAACACGACACCGTTGGGTGACGCCTGCAAGGCAGCCAGAAAATCCTGAAGGCGCGTTTCGCTTTCGATCGTAATCCGCTCGCGGGCACGGACAAGTCGGCGAATGCGGTCCGACGCTTCACCCCACAGCCCGCTACCCAAGGCAATATCGGAGGTTGTTCCCTCGCGCAGCCAGCGCAGCAAACGCACGCCGCGCACCGCGTCCACCAACAACCAGAGGTAGCCGCCCAACAGCGCCAAAACCAGTGCTTCAACGACTTGATTGGCCGTCGACGCCCAATACCACCCGAAGCCTGCCGCTACAGCCTGAAACAGGACAAAAGAGAAAAACCGCCAGAGCATGCGCGCTTGCAAGATGTGTCAAACGCCCGCTTTTTCGGTGACCGGCATTGCGGGCACAGGATTCGCCGTCAAACGATAGCCTGCTCCCCGCACGGTTTCCACCATGGACCCGGCTTGGGCCAATGCTTCACGCAGACGCTTCACGTGCACATCCACTGTGCGCTCTTCGATATACACATGGTCGCCCCATACTTTGTCCAGCAGTTGCGCCCGGCTGTGCACGCGCTCGGAGTGCCCCATCAGGAAGTGCAGCAACTTGAACTCCGTGGGCCCCAGTTTCAAAGGCCGCTCCTCAAAGGACACGCGGTAGGTCGCGGGATCCAGTACAAGCGCTCCAATCGTAATGACCTCTCCGACCTGCTCCGGGGTGCGGCGCCTGAGCACGGCACGGATTCGGGCCAGCAACTCTTTCGTCGAGAACGGCTTCGCTATGTAGTCGTCGGCCCCCGCATCCAGGCCTGCCACGCGGTCGGATTCGTCGCCCCGAGCCGTCAGCATGATCAAAGGCACGGCCTGGGTCCGCGGGTCGGCGCGCCAGCGCTTGGCCAGCACCAGGCCACTCTCTCCCGGCAGCATCCAGTCCAGCAGAATCAGGTCCGGTAGCGCAGCATTCATTTCGCGCTGGGCAGTGACACTGTCCATCGCCCAGATTGGACGAAACCCGTTGTGTCGCAGGTTCACGGCGATGAGTTCGGCGATTGCAGACTCATCCTCCACCACCAGAACCGTGGGCATGGTTCTCATTTCACCACCGATTCAATTTTTTCCATCGTGGTGTGCCGTACGTCTTCGCCCTTCACCACGTAAATGATGAACTCTGCAATGTTCTTGGCATGATCTCCGATGCGCTCAATGGCCTTGGCCAGGAACAGCAAGTCCAGGCTGGGTGAAATCATGCGCGGGTCTTCCATCATGTAGGTGATGAGCTTGCGCACAAAGCCGTCAAACTCGGCGTCGATCAGGTCGTCTTCCTTCAGGATCGAAACCGCTGCCGCCGTGTCCAGGCGGGCAAATGCGTCGAGTGCCTTGTTCAATAGCCCGGATGCCAGATCCGCCGCAACACGCAGCTCCAGAGAGGGCAAGGCACGTGGCGCCCCACTGTGAATGATCGAGCGCACCATGCGCGCAATTTTCTCGGCCTCATCGCCCACCCGCTCCAGGTTGGCGGTGGTCTTGGAGATGGCGATCAACAGGCGCAGGTCACGTGCAGTGGGCTGACGACGGGCAATGATGGAAGAGAGATCGCGATCGATCTCAATCTCCATGGCGTTCACTCGTGCTTCGTTTTCCGAGACCTCATTGGCGACTTCCACACTGAAATGCGACAGCGCGTAGATGGCGCGTCGAATCTGCGACTCCACCAATCCGCCAAGCTCCATCACCTGGGAGGAAACGGATGTCAGTTCGCTGTCAAACTGGGTAGATAAATGTTTATCGGGCATGGTGCTTCCTCTTAGCCGAATCGGCCTGTTATGTAGTCTTCTGTTTCCTTGCGGGTGGGCTTGAAGAACATCTGTTCAGTCGCACCAAACTCCACCAGATCGCCCAGGTACATATACGCTGTGTAGTCACTGCAACGGGCAGCCTGTTGCATGTTGTGGGTCACGATCACTACCGTGTAATCGCTCTTCAACTCAACGATCAATTCCTCCACTTTAGCGGTGGAAATGGGATCCAGCGCCGAGCAGGGTTCGTCCAGCAACAGCACCTCCGGTTTGATCGCGATGCCGCGCGCAATACACAAACGTTGCTGCTGCCCGCCCGACAGACTGGAGCCACTCTGGTGAAGCTTGTCCTTGACCTCACCCCACAGCGCAGACTTGCGCAAGGCCCACTCCACCCGCTCTTCCATATCTGTGGCGTTGAGCGACTCGAACAACTTCACACCAAACGCAATGTTGTCGAAAATCGACATGGGAAACGGGGTCGGCTTCTGGAACACCATTCCGACCTTGGCACGCAGGAGGGCAACGTCTTCTTTGCTGGTCAGCAGGTTCTCGCCATCCAGCATGATTTGCCCCTCCGCTCGCTGCTCGGGATAGAGTTCGAACATGCGGTTAAAAACGCGCAGCAAGGTGGACTTTCCACAGCCCGAGGGGCCAATGAAGGCGGTCACCTTGTGTTCCGGGATTTCCAGATTAATGTTCTTGAGGGCGTGGAACTTGCCGTAGTAAAAATTCAGGTCCTTGACCGAAATTTTGGTTCTTTCGGCTGCAGTAGAGGTGTTCAGCATGGAATGTCTTTTCAGATGAATGACTACAAAAACGTTTAGATCTTGGTACGGGTCAGTACCCGGGCCAGAATGTTCAGACCCAGAACCGCCGCCGTAATAATAAAGACGCCCGCCCACGCCAGCTTCTGCCAGTTTTCATAGGGACTCATGGCAAACTTGAAGATCGTCACCGGCAAGCTCGCCATGGGCTCACCGAGGTTGCTGGTCCAGAACTGGTTGCTCAAAGCAGTGAACAGCAATGGCGCTGTTTCACCCGCAATGCGGGCCACTGCCAGCAAGACGCCGGTAATCACACCGGTTCTGGCGGCCTTGAGCGTAATGCTCAGGATGACCTTCCATTTGGGAGCACCGAGGGCGTAAGCCGCCTCACGCAAGCCGGGAGGAACCAATTGCAGCATGTTTTCCGTAGTGCGAATGACCACTGGAATCACCAGCAACGACAGTGCCAATACACCGGCATAGCCAGAGAAGGACTTGAAGCGCGAGACCACCACCGCGTAGACAAAAAGCCCGATCACAATGGACGGTGCGGACAGCAGAATGTCATTCACAAAGCGCGTCAACGAGGCCAACCAGCTCTTGGTATCGAACTCGGCCAGATAAATGCCTGCCATGACGCCAATGGGGGTACCCAAACCGGTCGCCAGTGCCACCATGACGAATGAGCCGTAAATCGCGTTGGCCAGCCCGCCTTCGTCGTTGGGAGGGGGTGTCATCTGGGTGAAGGTGGCAATCGCCATGCCGCCAATACCCAGCCGTACCGTTTCCCAGAGAATCCAGAACAACCAGAACAACCCAAAGGCCATCGCGGACAGGGCCAAGCCGGTCGCAACCTGATTCACGCGCTTGCGATGGGCAAACTTGGCAGCCCGGAGTTGGTGTGCCGACGCGCTCATGTTTTGGCTCCTTCGTTTTTGCGCAGTTGCGCAAGCAACAGCTTGGACAGCGACAGAATGACGAAAGTGATGAAGAAGAGAACCAGCCCCAGATACATCAGTGAGGCCTGGTGCAGACCTTCGCCAGCCTCGGCAAACTCATTGGCCAGCGCCGAGGTAATGCTGTTGGCGGCCTGGAACAGACTCAGAGAATCCAGCTGGTTGAAATTACCGATCACAAAGGTCACGGCCATGGTTTCACCAATGGCGCGCCCCAAGCCCAGCATGATGCCGCCGATGACACCAGACTTGGTATACGGCAACACCACTTGGGTCACCACCTCCCAGGTAGTAGCGCCCAGTCCGTAGGCGGACTCCTTGAGCAGCGGGGGTGTCACCTCGAACACATCCCGCATTACCGCAGCAATGAATGGAATGATCATGATGGCCAGAATAATGCCAGCGGACAAAATACCGATACCGACGGGTGGACCGGACACAAACGC
>JBBRYR010000044.1:0-27005 GCA_038237415.1 Burkholderiales bacterium | reverse complement strand
CGTCGAGCGTGTCCATCATGACCTTGCGCAGCGCGCCGTCCTTGTCGCGTGCCAGCAGCGGATCCCAGCCACTACCCCACAGCAGTTTGATGACGTTCCAGCCGGCACCGCGGAACTCACCTTCCAGCTCCTGGATGATCTTGCCGTTGCCGCGCACCGGGCCGTCCAGGCGCTGCAGGTTGCAGTTGATGACAAAAACCAGGTTGTCGAGGTTTTCGCGCGCCGCCAGGCCGATAGCACCCAGCGACTCCACTTCGTCCATTTCGCCATCACCACAGAACACCCAGACCTTGCGGTTCTCGGTGTTGGCAATGCCACGGGCGTGCAGGTACTTCAGGAAGCGGGCCTGGTAAATCGCCATCAGGGGGCCAAGACCCATGGACACAGTTGGGAACTGCCAGAACTCAGGCATCAATTTGGGGTGCGGGTAGCTGGACAAGCCCTTGCCGTCGACTTCCTGACGGAAATTGAGCAACTGTTCTTCGCTCAGGCGGCCTTCCAGGTAGGCACGGGCATAGACGCCGGGGGACACGTGGCCCTGGATATACAGGCAGTCACCCCCGTGCTCTTTGCCGGGCTCGTTGCTCTCGGCATGCCAAAAATGGTTGAAACCGGCGCCAAACATGCTGGCCAGCGAGGCGAACGAGCCAATGTGGCCGCCCAGGTCGCCACCGTCAATCGGGTGGTGCCGGTTGGCCTTGACCACCATGGCCATGGCGTTCCAGCGCATGTAGGCGCGCAGCCGCTCTTCAATTTCCAGGTTGCCGGGGGAACGCTCTTCCTGATCGGTCTCGATGGTGTTGACATAGCCCGTGGTGGCAGAAAAAGGCATGTCGATGCTTTTCTGGCGGGCATGTTCCAGCAATTGCTCCAACAAAAAGTGGGCGCGCTCAGGGCCCTCACTCTCAATTACGGCGGACAGTGCATCCATCCATTCACGGGTTTCCTGACTGTCCAGGTCAGGTGAGTTGGCGGGAGCCGCATTCTGGGGAACTGCTGACATTTTTGTCTCCTGGTTACTTTTGTGTAATTTAGTACGGTACGTCTAGTTTCTCATATTTTATTTGAAATTTCAAATCATGCTTATTGATTTCACAATGTGGTTTTACAAAAAACAACAAATGGCCTCGTCCCCTACACTTGGACCATGCCTTTGCCCAATCTGATTACGCTGACCGGTCAGCTGAACCTGCCCACTGTCGGCCGCGCACGGCGCTGGTGGCACCGCTTGACGCCCCATCGCCAGGATCGGGTCGCCATGTTGGCGCCCTTGGCCGCTGTATTGCTGTTTTTCGCGGCCATCGTGGCGGCGTTGGGCTATCTGCGCGCCGAGGAAATGGACCGGGAACAGCAAGCCGTTCAGCGTGACGTGGAGTACACCCAGCAGCGCCTTCGTCTACGGCTGCTGGAACGCCAGGAACAGGTCATGCGCATCGCGCGCGAAGTTTCCAATCGTGAGCTGGATGCGGTCGATTTCAAGGCCCGTGCCGAGTCCATGCTGAACCAATACCCGGAGTTGCAGGGCATCGCCTGGGTGGATGACCGCCGGCGGGTCAAACCAGCCTGGGTTCGGCCATCCTTGCGGCCGCCCAATTGAACCAGTCAGCGGATGGCCCACAGCGCAGTGACAGCCTGAATGGGTTTGCTCAGGCCCGGGAATCCCGCCAGCCGGTGTACCTGCAGCGCGTCCGGACGGAGGACCGCGCGCCCCTTTTGCAGATGCAGGTGCCCTTGAGCGACCGCGGCAAGTTTTCCGGCGTGCTGTTGACCGAGTACTCGGTGGATGGTCTGTTCAGATACGGAGTGCCTTCGGAAGTGTCGGCACGGTATGCCATATCGTTACTGGACGCCAATGGTGGATTGCTGGCTGGCACTGCCATGCCCAAACGCAAGATCGCCAATCTGTTGCCTTGGGCCAGCCCTGCCAACGAGTATTCGATGCCTGTATCGCCTGTCGGCAGCGGCCTCATGATTCGCGCTCAGGCCTACCGCACGTCGCTGGGGGTTATTGGCAGCGGATTGTTCTGGCTGGTCACGGCCCTGAGCGTGATGACCGCATGGATGTTGATTGCCAATTGGCGTCACACCCGCAGGCGTGTGCAGGCGCAGCAGGCACTGATTTCAGAAACCAATTTCCGCCGGGCCATGGAAAACTCCATGCTCACCGGGATGCGCGCCATGGATTTGCAGGGACGCATTACCTATGTTAACGCTGCGTTTTGCCAGATGACCGGCTGGTCTGAATCCGATCTGGTGGGCCGAACGGCACCTTTCCCCTACTGGCCCGATAGCGACCGGGAACAACTGACCACGCTGCTGGAAGAAGAGCTGGCAGGAAAAGCCAGAAAAGGCGGCATCCAGGTACGCGTCAAGCGTCGGGATTCCACCGTATTTGATTCCCGCCTTTATGTGTCGCCGCTAATTGACGCAATGGGTACGCAAACCGGCTGGATGACCTCCATGACGGATATTACGGAACCCAACCGGGTCCGGGAGCAGTTGTCTGCGTCACACCAGCGTTTCACCACGGTGCTGGAAGCGCTGGATGCTTCCATTTCAGTGGCTCCGCTGGGCAGCGACGAATTGCTGTTTGCCAACAAACTGTACCGCCAATGGTTCGGCACGCAGGCCGGGGGACACCTTCAACTGGTGGCACAGGCAGGCGTACCGACGAGCCCGACGAATGACGAGTCGATGGACAGCGTGGACTCGTTTGCCGGCCTGCCCACCACCGCCTTACCCGACACCGATACCGAGAGCGCGGAGATTTTCATCACCGAAATCGGCAAATGGCTGGAGGTTCGCACGCGCTACCTGAGTTGGGTGGATGGGCGGCTGGCGCAAATGGTGATTGCTACTGACATCTCCAGCCGACGCCTGGCTGAAGAACAATCTGCGAGCCAAGCCGAGCGGGCCCAAAATGCAAGTCGCCTGATTACCATGGGCGAAATGGCCTCCAGTGTGGCCCACGAGTTGAACCAGCCGTTGACGGCCATTAACAATTACTGCAATGGCATGGTGTCGCGCATCAAAGCCAAGCAAATCACCGAAGAAGACCTGCTGGGCGCACTGGAGAAAACGGCCAAGCAGGCACAGCGTGCGGGACAGATCATCCACCGCATTCGCGCCTTCGTGAAGCGCAGCGAACCCAATCGAACCCCCTCGGAAATCAGTCTCATGGTTTCCGAAGCGGTGGAACTGGCGGAACTGGAACTCCGCCGTTTCAACGTGCGTTTGAACTACTACGTTGCAGCGAGGATGCCCGTCCTGATGGTGGACCCCATCCTGATCGAACAAGTGCTGGTGAATCTGCTGCGCAATGCCGCCGAATCCATTGACATGGCCTTGCGCCCCACGTCCGAGCGGAATGTGGAACTGCGGGTCATTCCCCGCACCATTGAGGAAAAGCCGGTTGTGGAGTTTTCAGTGCAGGATACGGGCAAGGGTCTGGCACCGGAAGTCATGGCCCGCCTGTATGAAGCCTTCTATTCCACCAAGGCCGACGGCATGGGTATTGGCCTGAGCTTGTGCCGTTCCATTGTGGAATCCCACCTGGGGCGAATGACTGCCGAGAACATCTACAATGGCGCCGATGTATCGGGGTGCCGATTTTCGTTCTGGATACCCTTGACAGAAGCCAGCCCTGATCTGGCACGCAATCAGCGCAACCGCAAATAAAACCCTGGAACACTGAATGAGCTTGATTCCCAAAAAAGGTACGGTTTACGTAGTGGATGACGACGAGGCAGTGCGCGACTCACTGCAATGGCTACTCGAAGGAAAAGGCTACCGGGTTCGTTGCTTTGACTCGGCTGAATCCTTCCTGAGTCGATACGACGCTCGTGAGGTAGCTTGTCTGATCGTGGATATCCGTATGGGTGGCATGACCGGGCTGGAGCTGCAGAACCGGCTCGTGGAAGGCCGCTCACCCCTGCCCATTGTGTTTATCACCGGTCATGGCGACGTGCCCATGGCCGTGGACACCATGAAGAAAGGCGCCATGGATTTCATCCAGAAGCCATTCAAGGAAGAGCAATTGGTGGATCTGGTGGAACGCATGCTGGAGCACGCGAAGGAATCATTTACCGACTATCAGACCTCGGCCAACCGTGACGCCTTGCTGTCCAAGCTGACACTGCGCGAGTCGCAGGTGCTGGAGCGCATTGTGGCCGGTCGCCTGAACAAACAAATTGCCGATGACCTGGGCATCAGCATCAAGACGGTGGAGGCCCACCGCGCCAACATCATGGAAAAGCTCAGCGCAAATACCGTCGCAGACCTTTTGAAGATTGCATTGGGACAAAACGCCCCCAAAACCTGACGCTACCCATTCGATAGCACCCTACGCCCGCTCCACATGGACTGCGGGCGTTTTTACTTAGCAATATGACCATGACTACCCGTACCAGAGCCCAGATCATTGATGGCAATGCACTCTCCGCCCAACTGAGGGGCGACGTTGCTTTGCGCACCGCCGCGCTCAAGGCCCGCGGCCTGACGCCCGGGCTGGCCGTCGTGCTCGTCGGCGAAAACCCGGCCTCGCAAGTCTATGTGCGAAACAAGGTCAAGGCCTGCTCTGACGCCGGCCTGCACTCGGTACTGGAACGTTTTGATGCGAGCATGACTGAGACAGAGTTGCTGGCCCGCGTCGATGCGCTCAACAGCGACCCCAGCATTCACGGCATCCTGGTGCAGCTCCCGCTGCCCGCGCATATTGACGCACACAAGGTGATTGAGGCCATTTCACCCGCCAAGGATGTGGACGGTTTTCATGTGTCCAGCGCGGGTGCCCTGATGGTGGGGCAGCCCGGCTTCTGGCCTTGCACCCCTTACGGCTGCATGAAGATGCTGGAGTCCATTGGCTACGACTTGCGTGGCAAGCACGCTGTTGTCATCGGACGCAGCAATATTGTCGGCAAACCCATGGCGCTCATGCTGCTGCAAAAAAATGCCACTGTCACCGTGTGTCACAGCGCGACACCGGACCTCAAAGCCATGACCCTGCAAGCCGACGTGATCGTGGCAGCCGTGGGCAAACGCAATGTACTGACTGCCGACATGGTCAAGCCAGGCGCCGTGGTGATTGACGTCGGCATGAACCGTATTCCCGAAGGAGAAGAAGGCGCAGGAAAACTGTGTGGCGATGTCGACTTCGCAGGCGTCAGCCAGGTTGCCGGTTTCATCACTCCGGTGCCGGGTGGCGTGGGCCCCATGACCATCACCATGCTACTGGTCAACACCCTGGAGGCCGCCGAACGCGAAGCGGCACGGCTTGAAACATTAGCCGCCGTACCCACATAAACGCTAGCCATTTCGCATTCATCCACACCCCATCCATCCATGAATCCACTTCTGAGTTCTGAAACGCTGCCCCTGTTTGACCAGATCCAACCGGACCATGTCGCGCCTGCCATCGACAACCTGCTGGCCCAAGCCAATAAGGCCCTGGAGACGGTTACCGCGGCCGACTTCCCTGCAGAATGGACGGCCATAGCGCGCGAACTGGATGTGGCAACCGAAAAACTGGGCCTGGCCTGGGGATCCGTCAGTCACCTGAACAGTGTGGCCGACACCCCGGAACTGCGAGCAGCCTATAACGCAGCGCTGCCATTGGTCACGGAATTCTGGACCCGTCTGGGAGCCGATGAGCGCCTGTACGCAAAATACAAGGCCATTGATGTCAGCACGCTGAATGCCGAACAGCGTCAGGCTCATAAAAATGCGATGCGGAACTTTGTGCTGGGCGGCGCCGATCTGGTGGGTGCCCAACGCGAGCGCTTCGCTGAAATTCAGGAAAAACAGGCCGCATTGAGCCAGAAGTTCAGCGAGAACACACTGGACGCAACCGATAGCTTCAGCTACTACGCCACATTGGATGAGATGGCTGGCGTGCCCGATGACGTGCAGCAAGCCACACGCGCTGCCGCCCAGGCTGAGGGCAAAGATGGCTACAAACTCAGCCTCAAAATGCCTTGCTACCTGCCAGTGATGCAGTTTGCCCATAGCAGCGCACTACGCGAGACCCTGTACCGCGCCTATGTCACGCGCGGCTCCGATCAGGCTGACGCCGCCGCACAGAAGTTTGACAACTCACAAGGCATTCGCGACATCCTGGCCCTGCGCAAGGAAGAAGCGCTGTTGCTGGGCTATCCCAATTTCGGCGCCTTGTCTCTGGTACCCAAAATGGCGACCTCTCCTGCGGCGGTCATCGCATTCCTTCGGGATCTGGCGAACAAGGCAAAACCCTTTGCCGAAAAAGACCTGGCAGACCTGCGCACCTTTGCCCGGGACAACCTGAACCTGGCTGACCCGCAAGCGTGGGACTGGCCTTATGTGAGCGAGAAGCTCAAGGAAGCGCGCTACTCCTTCAGCGAGCAGGAAGTCAAACAATATTTCACGGCCCCCAAGGTGTTGGCCGGCCTGTTCAAGATTGTGGAAACGCTGTTTGACGTGTCCATCCGTCGTGACACTGCGCCGGTATGGAATGCCAACGTGGAGTTCTACCGCATAGAGCGCACCGGCCCGGCCGGCACCCATCTGGTGGGCCAGTTCTACCTCGACCCGACGGCGCGCAGCGGCAAACGCGGCGGTGCCTGGATGGACGATGTGCGGACCCGCTGGCTGCGCCCGGATACGGCGCAACTACAAACACCCGTGGCCCATCTGGTGTGCAACTTTGCCGACGGCATGGAAGTGGATGGCGTCAAAAAGCCCGCCCTCCTCTCGCACGATGACGTCACCACCCTGTTCCACGAGTTCGGCCATGGGTTGCACCACATGCTCACCCAAGTCAATGAGCACGACGTATCCGGCATCAGCGGTGTGGAGTGGGACGCAGTGGAATTGCCCAGCCAGTTCATGGAAAATTTCTGCTGGGAGTGGAATGTGCTGGAGCACATGACCGCGCATGCAGAAACTGGTGAGCCATTGCCGCGCGCGCTGTTTGACAAGATGCTGGCCGCCAAAAACTTCCAGAGCGGCATGCAGACGCTGCGACAAATTGAGTTCTCTCTCTTTGACATGCTGCTGCACACGGAGCACGACGCCCAGCAGGATTTCATGCCTTTGCTCAATCAGGTGCGCAGCGAAATATCGGTGCTGCAGCCACCCGCCTGGAGCCGCACAGCCCATACATTCAGCCATATTTTTGCGGGAGGCTACGCGGCCGGGTATTACAGCTACAAATGGGCAGAAGTCCTCAGTGCCGATGCGTATGCGGCCTTTGAGGAAACAGCCGGACCCGATGGCTTGCCCAATGTGGAAACCGGTAGAAAATACCGCGAAGCGATTCTGGAAGCGGGTGGAAGCCGGCCCGCCATGGAGTCATTCAAGGCGTTTCGGGGTCGGGAGCCGACATTAGACGCTTTGTTGCGCCACCAGGGCATGTCCGCCTGACCCGCATGATCTGCCAGTGACTATTTGAAAGACAAGAGGAGCATTCACATGAAACACCGTACCGTCGCATTTTTGCTGTGCAGCACTGCCATGTTCTGCGCTGCATCAGGCGTACAGGCACAGACAATCTACCGAATCGTGGGTGCCGACGGCAAGGTCACTTTCTCGGACAAACCACCGGCCTCGGCAGACAAGGGAAAAATCTCCGGCACTGGCGTGGGAGCCAGCGGCGCAGCTTCCGCGTCCGCATTGCCTTTTGAACTTCGCCAAGTGGCGAACAAATACCCGGTAACCCTGTACAGCGCCCCCAAATGCGTACCGTGCGATACCGGGAGGGCGATGCTCACAGCGCGTGGCATCCCCTTCAATGAACGCACGGTAACCACACCAGAAGATGGCGACTACCTGCAGCGACTCAGCGGCGAGACCTCGTTGCCGTTGCTCAGCATTGGCACTCAGCGCATCAAGGGGTTCATTGACTCCGAGTGGACGCAGTATCTGGACGCCGCAGGCTACCCCAAGACATCCGTGCTTCCAGCCACTTACAAAAATCCGGCGCCAACGCCGCTGGTCAGCGTACAAAAAGCAGCGCCACCGACAGCCAAGGCGGAGGAAAAACCACAACAGCCCGCTGCGGAGTCGGCACCGCCAGCAACCAGCCCGACTAACCCGGCGGGCATTCAGTTTTAGGTCAAACAGCCCTCGGGCTAGTGACTGTCGTCACTGTGGCCTGAGTGCCACTCCGGTAAGCTCCAGCCCCGTTGAAGTGCCAATAGGCGCAACACGGTAGCAGTTGCCGCGGCGGCAACCAGGCTTCCCCATTGCGGTGCGCCCAGGAACTGGGCAACCACCATGACCCAGGCACCGGCAAAGGAGCACACCGCGTAAGGCTGATGGTCTCGAAAGGCACGCGGGATTTCGTTACAGACCATGTCACGCATCACGCCGCCAAACACGGCTGTAACCATTCCCATCAGCACGGCGACGATTGCAGGCATGGACGCATCGAGCGCAATCTGGGTGCCACCAGCGGTAAACAAACCCAGCCCCAGTGCATCGGGCCACTGCATGGCCCGCTCGGTAGGCTCAAAATGGTGTGCCCGCAAAAATGCCATGGCACCCACGCACAAGGCCAGCAGGACCCACAGCCAGGCCGCGTGTTCAACCCAGAAGAAGGGGCGACGGTCCAAGAGGATATCCCGCAGGGTGCCGCCGCCAAACGCGGCCAAACCAGCGACTACGCACACACCCACCGCATCCAGCCGTTTGCGAGCCGCCTCGATCAGTCCAGACAATGCAAAGGCCAGTGTCGCGGCTGCCTCAATGGCAATCTGCGTGTTGGAAAGCGTCAGAACTTCTGTAAAAGGGGAGACAGCCATTCCATTAACCGGGTGAAGGCTTAGAACGTCAGGGTCTTGACACCGCTGGCTGTGCCCAGCAGGCACACCTGGGCTCGCTGGCTGGCAAAAACACCCACGGTGACCACGCCTGGCCACTGGCTGACTTCGGATTCAAACGCCAAAGGGTCCGTGATCTGCAAACCCGTCACATCCAGGATGCATTGGCCGTTGTCGGTCACCAGTGTCTTGCCATCTTTAAGACGGATTTTGGCGGTACCGCCTTTGGCCGCAAACTGGCTGATCAGGCGCCGCGTGGCCATCGGAATCACCTCCACTGGCAGCGGAAACTTGCCCAGTGCGTGCACCAGTTTCGATTCATCGGCGATGCATACAAATTGGCTGGCTAACGCAGCCACAATTTTTTCACGGGTCAGTGCAGCGCCACCACCCTTCACCATGTTGCCTTGGCCATCAATTTCGTCTGCGCCGTCGATATAAACGGAGAGCTTGTCCACGTCATTGGAGTCAAAAACCGGGATGCCCAAGGCCAGCAAGCGCTCGGTGCTGGCCACGGAACTGGAAACCGCGCCCTTGATCTGGTCCTTCATGGTCGCGAGGGCTTCGATGAACTTGTTGACTGTGGAGCCGGTACCCACCCCCACGATTTCACCCGGAACCACATACTGGAGGGCCGCCTGCCCTACCAGCGTTTTGAGTTCATCTTGTGTCAGTGCGGCAGGATTGGGAGTGTTGGTGCTATTCATGGGTGAAAATTGGGCAGTTGTTGAAATATTGCAGGAATTATCCGATGTCTCTTGTTCCCTACGGGCTGGCCCGCCGAGTTTTGTTCAGTCTGGACCCCGAAGTCGCCCACGAAATCACCATGGCCAGCCTCGCCAAGGCCCAGGGCACGCCCTTGCAGTGGGCCTACTGTGCAGCCACGGTGGATGACCCGATTGAACTGGCGGGTCTGCATTTTCCCAACCGGGTTGGGCTGGCGGCAGGCCTGGACAAAAATGCCCGGTGCATTGACGGACTGGGTGCCATGGGCTTTGGCTTCGCCGAGGTAGGAACCGTGACCCCCAAGGCGCAACCGGGCAACCCCAAGCCCCGCATGTTCCGCCTGCCCGCTGCCAACGCACTGATCAACCGCTTGGGCTTCAACAATGACGGCCTGGATGCCTTTGTGGCAAACGTGCAGCGCTCTGCACTGCGCCGCCAGAAGAACCCCACCATGCTGCTGGGCCTGAACATCGGCAAGAACGCGGCCACTCCGATTGAAAATGCCACCGACGATTACCTGCTCTGTCTGGATGGCGTGTATCCGCATGCGGACTATGTGACCGTCAATATCTCCAGCCCCAACACAAAAAATCTGCGCGCACTGCAAAGCGACGCCGCGCTCGACGCTTTGCTGGGTGCCATTGCAGAGCGGCGTGAAGCGCTGCAAAAGCAATATGGCAAGCGGATTCCAATTTTTGTGAAGATTGCACCGGATCTGGACGAAGCGCAGGTCGCGGTGATTGCCGCCACGCTGGTACGCCACGGCATGGATGGCGTCGTAGCCACCAACACCACGCTGAGCCGCGAGGCGGTCCAGGGCATGGCGCATGCCGAGGAAGCGGGCGGCCTGTCGGGAGCGCCTGTGCGGGAGTTGAGTAATAAGGTCATATCGCAATTGCGCTCGGCGCTGGGTCCGCTTTTCCCCATCATCGGCGTAGGCGGCATCTTGAGCGCCGAAGACGCAGTGGCCAAAATCAGGGCTGGCGCAGATGTCGTACAAATCTACACAGGACTGATTTACCAGGGACCGCAGCTCGTAAAAGACGCTGCGCTGGCCATCAAGAACGCTGGGATTCCCAGCGCGCGCGCCACGCGTTGAAGTCTGAAGCCGGCAAGGGCCGGCTCATGTGGTAGCCCTGCCCTTCATCACAGTGCAGCTCGGCCAGCATGGCGTAAATATGCTCGCTCTCCACGCCTTCTGCCACGACGGTCAGTCCCAGGTTATGGGCCAGATCGATGGTGGAGCGGACAATTTTGGCGTCACTGGCATCGGTTTCCATGCCCATCACGAATGACTTGTCGATCTTGAGTTCATTGACCGGCAAACGCTTCAGATACGCCAGCGAGGAATATCCGGTGCCAAAGTCGTCAATCGACAGTTTGTAGCCACTCGATGAAAGCTGGTTGAGGGTAGCCTCCGCGCGCTGCGGGTCATCCATGATGGCGCTCTCGGTAATTTCCAGACACAGCCCGTCGCGCGGTACATCGTATCGGGCCAGCAGGGCATCAATCTTGGCGGGAAATTCCAGGTCCATCAAGTCACGCGTCGACAGATTAATGGCAATGCGCAATAGGCCCGCCGAAGGCTGCAGACTGCGCCACTGGCGGGCCACTGCCTCGAACATCCAGAGCGTCAGATACCGAACGAAGCCGGTCTGCTCCGCAAACGGAATGAACTCCATGGGTGGCACCATGCCACGCGTCGGGTGCTGCCATCGCACCAGCGCCTCAGCCGCCGAAACTCGGTGATCGGACAAGCCGATTTTCGGCTGCAAAAAGAGCCGTAACTCGTTGCGGTCGATCGCCTGGCGCAACTCGGTCAGCAGCGAGAGCGTCTGGGCACTGCCCGAATCCAGCGACGGGTCGTACACCAACGTGCCTATGCTCTTGCGCTTGGCCGCGTACATGGCCAGCTCGGCGCGTCCCAGCAGCACATCAACCTGGTCGGCATGCTCGGGCCAGCAGGCAATGCCCATGCCCGCACTCAAATCGACCGTCTGGTTGTCCAGCGTTACCGGCTCTTCAAATGCCAGGGTAATCTGCCGAGCCACCGTCAGCGCCCGGCCGGCGTCACACGCCCCCAGCAGCAAGGCAAACTCGCCACCCGTCACCCGCGCAGCCAAAGCCTGCTCGGATTGGGCGAGACGGGTCAGGCGCTGCGCGACCACCTGCAATACGCGGTCGCCAAAGCTGTAGCCCAGCACGTCGTTGATGTGCTTCAGACGATCGAGATCCAGCACAATGACGGCCGCATGCTGGAGCGCGGTGGACTCTTTTGCCAGCATGGAAAGGAGGGCTTCCCGAAGCTGGGCCTGATTTGGCAGGCCCGTTAAACGGTCCCAATAAGCCAGTTGGCGAATTTCGGACTGGCTGGCTTGAATATTCAGGCGCATGCGGTCAAACGACCTTGCCAAATTACCGACCTCGTCATGGCGGCCAAAGTCGTTCACCGGTTGCGTGTAGTCACCCCGCCCCAGCCGTTCTGTGTCGGTGACGAGCAAATTCAGTGGCTTGGCGACTCGCCGGGCCAACAAGCTTGCACCTACTGCAAACAGCAGCAAGGCCAGACCATCAATCAGCAACAGCACTTTTTGCATGCGATCAAAAACCGTATGCGCTTCCGGGGACGATCGGAGCAAAATTGCCTTCAGCCCATCCGCGCTGCCCGGTAGTACGACGTATTTGATGGCAAATTCCTCATCCCCGATTTCCAGCGTGCCCCGCGTATCGACCGGCAGGGCCACGCCCACAGCGGAAGGTCCGGGCAGCGTTGAATAGATAACCTGCTGGTTTGCTTCACCTGAGTGATTCGCGATGATGACTTGGGCCCCAGACAAGGCCTGCATGTCGGTAGCCAGGCTTTGATCGACAGCGAAGCCCATCACGACCCAGCCCACCACCAGCGGCGCACGAACCGGAACCATGACGAACTGGTGCAGTCGCCCTTGAACCAGCGCCATGCGTCCCTGCTGACCGTCACGCGCCATGGACTGCCCGACCTCGACCAGATTCTGGCGGGTCACTCCGGCATCCTTCGGGTTCGCCATCGCCGTGAGCTGGAATTCCGGATTCAGAAAAGCGGAAATAGTGGCACCGATACGGGCACCATGGTTTTCCAGCGCAGACTCGATGGTGTCGGCGTCTGCGGACGATACGGCAGCACGAAAGCCAAAATCCGAAGCCAACACCGATGCGCCCAGCTGCAGCCTTTGGGCGTTTTGCTCCACCAGTCGTGACCAGACCCGCTCATCAGACGACAACTCCCGCTGAAGATTCAGTTGCACACTGTCCTCGATGCTGCTGCGCACCACGGTTTGCACCGCGATCTGAATCAACAGCAACAAGGCGACGGATAGCAGCACAATCCGCCGGACCAGGCCCCAGCGTTGGTACTTTGAGCGGAATTGACGCAATAAATTCAAGGTGAAACACCCTTCAAGTTGACCACCACAGTTGCATCAGCCGACGTTACGCTCAGAGGCTGCTCCTGTGCGGGTGCACCCACCGGCAGACCGGCGTGCCATGCGTGCAGGCGGTAGCTACCAGCCGGTACGCCTGCCAGTGTCAGTTGCCCCGCTGCATTGGTTTTGCCGTAATACGGTGTTTCCACCACCAGCATCCAGGCCACCATTTGGTCATGGATATTGCATCCCAGCACCACGACACCCGGCTTGTCGAAAAGTACCGGATTCGAGGGATTGCCTGCGTAGAGCTTGAGCTCGAAATTCTTCGCAGGTGAAAACGAGTAAACATGGTGTCGCACCGTGTCCCGGTTAGGGAACTGCACCGTGGAACCCACTGGCATCACAGTCACGCGTGGAGCAAACTGCCTGGACACTTGCTCAATCTCCATTCCCAAAACCGGTTTGGCCAAGGCTTTGGCAGCGGGAGAATCCAGAAACACCACGGCATCCGACAGCGGCTTGCCCGCGCCATCGGCCACCTGCACCTGAATGCTCCCCGCTTGAGCTGCAACGCAACCCCAGAACGCCATGGCAGTGAAAAAAATACGGGTAGTCTGGGCGTGAACCGATGAAACCATGTTGTCTCCGGGTGGACAGAAAAAATGCGGTAAAAAAACGTGTCAAATGAATATACCTTGATCGCAGCACGATACGGGAATCAGTCGCCCAGCAGACTGACGACATATTCCCCAATGGCCAGTGAACTCGTGAGTCCAGGCGACTCAATGCCAAACAGATTCACCAGACCGGCAACGCCGTGGTCCCTGGGGCCCTGAATGCAAAAGTCCCGCGCTGCCTCATCAGGGCCATGAATTTTGGGCCGGATCCCTGCATAAGCCGGGATCAGCGCGTCGTCTGGCAGCTCCGGCCAGTATTTCCGAACCTCTGCGTAAAAAGCAGACCCTCGCTCGGGCTGCATCTCAAGGTCGTCCGGGGAATCGACCCACTGCACATCGGGCCCGAAGCGGGCCTGTCCACCCAAGTCGAGCGTCAGATGCACACCCAAGCCGTCAGGCTCGGGAACCGGGTAAATCAAATGCGAAAACGGCGCACGCCCCGCCAGCGTGAAGTAGCTTCCCTTGGCATAGTGAGCCACGGGAACATGGCACCCATCCAGCCCAGCGAATCGTGTCGCCAGCGCGGGCGCCCGCAAGCCCGCCGCGTTGACGACCGTCCTGGCCCGCAGGCGAGTGCCATCATCCGCTATCAATTCAATAGCTGCTTGCGCATATTCTGCGCGGGCTAGAGGTGAATTCAGTGCCAAAACACCCCCAGCACTTTCCAGGTCACCCAGTAGCGACAGCATCAGCGCATGGCTGTCGATGATGCCCGTGGATGGCGAATGCAGCGCACCGCGGCAACGCAATGCGGGCTCCGCGGCGCAAGCCTGCGCTTCGCTGAGCAAAGCAAGATCATGCACACCATTGACCTCTGCACGCGCCCGAATCACCTGCAACTGCGCCAGTTGCGAATGGGTCGTGGCAACCATGAATTTTCCGCAACGCTGGTGGGCTATGTCGCGATCAGAACAGTAGTCATACAGCAGTTGTTTGCCACGAACACACAAGGCGGCCTTCAACGAGCCTGGCGCGTAATAGATACCGGCGTGAATGACTTCGCTGTTGCGCGAACTGGTTTGTGTGCCAATCGCGTGGCACGCCTCCAGCACGATCACTTCCCTGCCGGCCAGTGCCAATGCCCGCGCAACCGCAAGGCCGACCACCCCCGCTCCTATTACGACGCAATCCACCTGCTCGGCCACTCCACTCTGCGCCGCAAGCGTCATTTCGGCTCAAGCGCAAGGCCTTCAGCGCCTGCCACCCACTGCTGGCTGGCGGGCACCACGAGATACGCCTTGGCATCCTGCGGAGCCAACCCGAACACAAGACTCGCGGGGCCGATGGCGGTTTGTCCATAGGCGTACCCTCGGGTTTCACCAATAAAGGCCACACGCATGGACACCGCCGTGCCGTTGTTGCAGTTCACGTCCATTACGCCGGAGGTGGTGCCGGAATAACGCAGTCGCCCGGCACAGCTGGAGGGCGGTGTTTTGGCGGCGGATTCCAAGGTAACGGTGCCTGTGCGGTCCGGAAAGAGTCGCACTTCACCCTGAAAAAGCTGCTCATTGACAATGGCCGTCGCAGCAACTGAACTCGAAAAAGCACCCATTGCCTTGTCGTTTACCCAGGCGCATGCGGCAAGCCCCCAACCCACGCCAGCCACCAAGGCCCATGCGATGTATCGCTGTTTCATTGTCTACCCCTTGTGTGTGTCGGCCCGCAGCCGGTGTACGATCTTATAGCGCTCACGCGGCGACAAAGCCGCGAACAACCCGGAGAAACCCATGATGCATCGCACCTTTGCACCCCACAAGCCGCCCCGCCGGCTAGGTTCTCGCATCGCCCTTGGCTTGGTCATCTTGCTGGTGCTGGCGGTTGCCGTCTTTTTTATGGGCCCGCGCAATGCCTTCGGATCCAACACGCCTGCGCAGCGACCCTTGCCCCCGCAGAGCATCGGCGCGCTGGATGACTGGCTCAAAACCAGCGAAGCGGCCTACACGGACATCAAGCCAGGCACGGCAAAAGGCATTGTGTGGGCCACCGCCGCCAAAGCACGCACGCCATGGTCGGTGGTCTATATTCACGGCTTTTCAGCCAGCCGACTGGAAACGGCACCCGTAGCGGATCTGGTCGCCAAAGAGCTGGGTGCGAACACGTTTTACACCCGCCTGGCGGGCCACGGCCGCGCAGGGACGGCCATGGGCGAGGCCAGCGCGCAGGACTGGATGGCCGACGCCATTGAAGCCATTCGCATCGGAAAAACACTGGGTGAACGGGTGCTGGTGATCAGTTGCTCCACCGGCTCCACCCTGGCAACCTGGCTGGCCCTCAGTCCCGAAGGCAGCCTGGTTGCGGCCCATGCATTCATCGCGCCCAATTTTGGTCCCAAAGACAAGCGCTCGGAATTGATCAACGGCCACTGGGGGCAACAGATTGCATTGGCGCTGGAAGGTGAAAACCGCGGTGGCGAGCCCGAAAACGCGCGTGAAGCCAACGCTTGGACCACGCGCTACCCGACACGCGCACTGTTTCCCATGATGGCGATGGTGAAAAGTGTGCGCGAGAGTGATTTGTCCTTCTTTCAGACGCCCGTGCTGGTTTTGTACAGCGAACAGGACCAAACGGTCGATCCGCAGGAAACCGTGTCCGCCTTTAGCCGGATTGGCTCTCCGCTCAAATCGATCGAAGTGGTGAACTACAGCAAGAGCAAGGGCCAGCACGTGCTGGCAGGTGACATCAAGGCACCGGAAGCCGTAGCACCCATGGTGAACACCATTGTGAAATGGACCCAGTCCCTGCCCAGGCAAGGCACTTGAGCCTGCCCTCCCGCAACCTGACTGAAAGAATCCACATGAGTCAAGAAGTAGCTAGCAGCACCGATGTCGCCCGACTCCCCCTGAAAGCCATGGGTCTTCGCACCGGCATGGCACTGCAAACCCGCCGCCTGGTGGAGGGCGCGACCAAAAAAGAGTCTCAGTTTTTTGGAGCCATTGAAGGCAAAGGTGTCATGGTGGGACCAGTCGGCCCGGATGGCGCCAAAACCGAACTCGAAGAAGGCGAAATATGCGTGGTGCGCTGCTTCACCGGCCAATATGAATTCTCATTCCTGAGCAAAGTGCTGCAGACTTTCGAGAAGCCCTTTGCCTATGCGCTGCTGGCCTACCCTGCGCAGGTGGATGCGCGTTTGGTGCGCCATTCCATGCGCACCAAAACCTCGTGGCCCACCACCGTGCAGGTGCCAGACAAAACGCACGCAACGGGCAGCCAAACTCTGGATGTCACACTGGTCGATATCAGCCTGTCCGGCGCCATGATCAAGGCTCCCACAGCTCTCGCGGCCATTGGCGACGTTATCAGCGTCAGTATGGCGGTCAGCTTTGACGATGCGCCAATGCAACTCACCCTGCAGGGGCGCATCTGCCACAACAACAAAGCGGGCATTGAACCTGTCTTTTGTATCGGGCTGGCATTCCAGAATCTCACGCAACACGATAAGTTGGTGTTGCACTATTTGACTCAATCGCCGCAGGCCTGAACGGGTTCATCCCGTAGCCGCCGGGTCAGATCCGCACCGTCCAGCGCTTTGGCAAACAGCCATCCCTGGTATACCTCACAGCCCTGCTCGCGCAAAAAATCCAACTGCTCAAGGGTCTCAACCCCTTCGGCCACCAGCGTCATGTCCAGGCTGTGGGCCAGTGCAATGATGGACCTTGAAATTTTTACATCATTGGGACCATGGGGCAGGTCCTTGACGAAACCCCGGTCAATCTTCAGTACAGATACGGGCAATGCCTTCAGATACGCCAGTGACGAATAGCCTGTTCCAAAGTCGTCCAGTGCAACCGTGCAGCCCAGTTCCACCAGCGCCTCCAGTTGTTCACGTGCCAGCGCGGGATGCTCCATGGCGACGGATTCCGTGATCTCAACCTCCAGCAGTTGCGCGCTTGCCCCGGTGCGTTGCAGCACGGCATGCACCTTGGCTGGCAGGTTACCCTGGCGGAACTGCTGGGCTGAAAAATTAACCGCCACACGCAAGGGTGTTCCACCGAGCTCCCACGCAGCAATCTGCTGGCAGGCGGTTTCCAGTACCCAGTCCGATAAAGGCAAAATCAGGCCAGTCGTTTCAGCAATTGGTATGAACCGTGCCGGAGATACATCGCCTAGAGCAGCATCATTCCAGCGAAGCAGGGCTTCTGCTCCGACAATTTCACCGCTGACCACGTCGACTTGCGGTTGATAAAAGAGTCTCAAGACCCCAAGATCAATGGCCTCTCTGAGCCGAACATGCAATTGCATGTTTTCATGCGCATGCTGATCCAGCTGTGCTGAAAAACAGGCGTAGGCGCCGCGGCCAGACTGTTTGGCCTGGTACATCGCCATATCGGCGTAACGCAAGAGGTTTTCGCTCTCCCGCGTGTCATCGGGATAGAAAGCCAGGCCAATGCTGCCACCGGACAGCACATCCTGGTTTTGTAACTGATAGGGCTGACTCAGTACGGTTAACAGCTTTTCCGCCACGCTGATGGCCTGATCGGCACTCTCCACGTCAGCAATCAGAATGGCGAACTCATCTCCACCCATGCGCGCGAGCGTATCGTCTTCGCGCAGGACTCCACGCAAACGACTGGCCACCTGCACCAGCAATTGATCGCCAGCCGCATGCCCGAAGCTGTCGTTCACATTTTTGAAATCATCCAGATCCAGAAACAGGGCCGCCACTCGGCGCTCACCGCGTTTGGCATGCGCCAAAGCCTGATCGAGTTGCAACCGAAACATCCATCGGTTCGGCAGACCGGTCAACTCATCATGGGTAGCCCGGTGTCGCAAGGATTCTTCAAAGCCTTTTCGCTCGGTCAGGTCGCGCACGTAGGCAATGGCATGCCGTGCGTCTTCGTCCTCCCAAAATCCCAGCGAGATATCGACCGGTAACATGTGCCCGTCCCGGCGCATGAGTTTGAGATCCATGTCACCCATGGCTCTGGCGTGCGGATCACTGAAGAAAGCCCGCATGGACGTGGCATGCCGTGCCCGCAAGTGCTGCGGAAGAAAAATATCGACGTTTTGACCCACCAGCTCATGGGCCCGATAGCCCGACAGAGTTTCCATAGCCGGGTTGACCATCAAAATCTGTCCCGTCTGGTTCACCCACAAAACCCCGTCGGGAGCTGCGCTGAGAACCTGCTTTTCGCGCAAATTCTGAACCGTTAACCGGTCCAGTGGTCGGCGAAGGGCCTCGTTAAAAGTGGCGTGAAACAAGTACAAGTAAGCAGCTACCTTGTAGAGATGCCCGATCCCGTTGGCCGCATCCTTATCGATCACCCCCAGCATGGTGAAAAACAGCTCCGAGACGGCCGACAAAGCCACGGCAAAACCCAACGCCATCACGCATTCGTTGGCCAACTCCTCCCGGCGCTTCCAGAGTACCGCCAGCGCAAGCAGATTGATGCCGATGATCAACCACTCGACACCAATCTTGAGTGGAGTCAGACCTCGGCCGTCCACAAACAAGGCAGGCACTCGGTCTGGCCATAGCAAGCCGATCGCGCCCAGAATAGTGACAAAAGCCAGCATCAGTGCAAGACTCATTCGTTTTCGCAGCAGACTCACATCCGGCACAGCAGGTAGCACCGCATACGCCAGCAGTGCCCCCGCTGCGAGCAAGCGGGCGCACAACCAGAAGAAGATGGACTTTTGGGGTGAATTGGCTGAAATGGCATCCGGCATACCGGCGTAACTCATGGTGTGCAAGAAGTCGAGCAATGCCACACCCAAAAAACCCACGCCCAACACCACCACGGCCCCGTTGCGCATGGACACCATCGCACGATATCCCGTAACAAAGACGAGTGCAGCCACCACCACCGAAAACAACTCCACCACGGTGTGGGCAAACACAAACAACGCAGGCTCCACCACGACCGGATTCGAGGGGTGATAAACCCACCACAACAAGGGAACAGCCAGAACCAGTAGCGACCAGCCGAATGCCTCCTGGAAGGGGTGATGGTGTCTGGACTGCATGGCTGTCAATTGGAAAATACTTTGACAGCATCCATCAGGCGCTGCGCCTGCTCGCTCAAGCTGGTCGCCGCCGCACTGCTCTGCTCTACCATGGCGGCATTTTGCTGGGTCATCTCATCGAGTTGCGCCACGGCTTGGCCCACCTGCGCGATACCGATGGCCTGCTCCTTGGAAGCTCCGGTAATCTCTGTGATCAGGTCATTCACCTGCCGGACCTGGTTCACGACACCCGCCATGGTCTGCCCGGCTTCGGCCACCAGACGCGTGCCGCTGTCCACCTTGCTGACGGAGTCATCAATCAGCGTCTTGATTTCTTTCGCAGCCGCTGCAGAGCGGCCTGCAAGATTGCGAACCTCCGTGGCCACTACGGCAAAGCCGCGGCCCTGCTCACCTGCCCGGGCCGCCTCTACCGCGGCGTTCAGCGCCAAAATATTGGTCTGAAAGGCAATACCGTCAATTACGCTGATGATGTCAGCGATCTTGCGGCTGGAGCCCGAAATGAGCGCCATGGTGGAGACCACGTTGGCCACGGCCTCACCACCGCGTGCCGCAGCCTCGGTGGTGGTGTTGGCCAGGTGGCTGGCCTGCTGTGCGGTGTCTGCATTCTGGCGCACGGACGCGGTTTGCTGCTCCATGGCCGCAGCCGTTTCCTCCAGGCTGGAAGCCGTCTGCTCAGTTCGGCTGGACAGGTCGTTGTTGGCCGAGGCGATCTCTCTGCTCGCCACTTGAACTCCGGAGACCTGCTCTCGCACATCGGACATCAAGGACTGCAGGTTCAATCCGGATTGGTTAATGGCACGTGCAATCAGTCCAATGTCGTCACACCGGTTGAAGCGTAAATCTTCCCCGGCCTCGCCGCTGGCGACCTGCTGGGCCACTGTCAAAATATTGTGCAGCGGAGTGGTGACCTGCGACTCTATAAACCCCCAAGCCAACAGCAGGCTACCAGCGATCACTGCGCCGGTAGCCGCCAAAGCCACACCGCCCAGACCGGACAAGCCCAGAGCCGTACCCATAGCCGCACCCGCCAGCAGAATAGGCAGGCGCACACGCCAGGCAGTCGGCAGCAGCTGCAGTGCACTGATCCAGCGCATGGCGCCAGTGCGCACGACCAAACCACGGTGAAAGGCCAAACCTCCGGCCTGTCCATCCTTGAAGCGCTTGTACAACGCAGCGGCGCCATCAATCTCGGCGCGCGTGGGTTTGGTTCGAACGGACAAATACCCCGTGAGCTGCCCATTGCGGCGCATCGGCGCGGCATTGGCCCGCACCCAGTAATGGTCTCCGTTTTTACGGCGGTTTTTGACCAGTGCCGTCCAGGACTGCCCGTCCTTGAGGCTGCGCCACATATCGGCAAAGGCCTCTACCGGCATATCAGGGTGGCGTACCGCATTGTGCGGTTGCCCCATCAGCTCTTCAGTGGAAAAGCCGCTGGTGCGCATGAACGCCGCATTGGCATACAGGATGTGGCTTGCGGTGTCCGTCGTCGACAGCAGCGTCTCCGTACCGGGAAACTCATATTCGTTCTGTGTAACAGGATGATTGGTTCGCATTGCGGGTCCTTAGAAAGGGGCAGGGAGCGCGCGGTGCGCCTTGACATGGGCGTAACTTACTTGTCCGTCCACGGGGCTTAACCTGAACACAGCCACTGTGCCCACCAGCTCCTGCGCCTGGGATTTCAAGCTACTGGCGGCCGCTGCCATCTCTTCTACCAAGGCCGCGTTTTGCTGCGTAACCTGGTCCATTTGCGACACCGCTTCACCTACCTGCGAAACACCCGCAGCCTGCTCGTTGCTGGCGGCACTGATTTCGCCCATAAGGTCAGTTACCCGCTTGATGCTGCTGACCACCTCGGTCATGGTGGTGCCTGCTTGGTCCACCAACGCAGTACCATGCTCCACGCGCTCGACACTGGCCCCAATCAGATTCTTGATTTCTTTTGCCGCTGCGGCTGAGCGCCCTGCCAGGCTGCGCACTTCAGTGGCCACTACGGCAAAGCCGCGCCCTTGCTCACCCGCACGGGCTGCTTCCACTGCGGCGTTCAGCGCCAGAATATTGGTCTGAAAGGCAATGCCGTCAATGACACCAATGATGTCGGCGATCTTGCGGGAAGCGTCATTGATGCCCTTCATGGTTTCCACTACCTGAGCCACTACCTCACCGCCTTTAACTGCCACCGTGCTGGCGCTCAGGGCCAGCTGATTGGCTTGGCGGGCGCTGTCGGCGTTTTGTCTGACCGTAGAACTCAGCTCTTCCATGGAGGCAGCGGTTTGCTCCAGGGCGCTCGCCTGGCTCTCGGTGCGGGCAGACAGATCGTGGTTGCCGGACGCAATCTCTGCGCTGGCCGTAGAGACCCCTTCAGAGCCTTGGCGCACGCTGGACACAACCTGGATCAGGCTAGCCTGCATGGTCGACAGGGCGACCAGCAAGCGGGTAATTTCGTCCTTGCCTTCAATCCGGATGGGGTGAGTCAGGTCGCCCTGGGCCACGGCGTCGGTGGCCTCGATGGCTTGCTGCAGGGAGCGCGAAATGCCGCGGATAAGAGCAAGACCAAACAGTATGGCAAAAAGCACACCACCCACGATGGCGCTGATGGAGAAGGCGCGAATCGTTTCATAGCGGGCTACAGATGTGTCGAACTCCCTCTTGGCTTCATCCAGCTGTAACTGCATCAGGGCTTCAACGCCAGCACCTACTGGCACGTAGAGCGGACGAATTTTTTCCACAACCGTCCGGTTGGCCGCCTCGATGTCATTGGCACGCAAGGCAGCCACCGCTGGACGCAGGCCCTCCTGCACAAACCTGGCACGGTCTTCCGCAAATTTCTGTGCAAGCTTGGCCTCCTGCGGCGTTAGTGTGGTGGCCATATAGGCATCCCAAACTTTGCCGATGGTGGCGATGTTGGCGTCGATCTCGGTGGTTGCCGGGTTGATTACCTCGGGAGTGGGAGTGACCAGCGATACGGCAATGGCCAGGCGGTTGCGCAATAGTTGGCGTTGGATCTCTGCAATCTGGCCCATGGGTATGGTGCGGTCCACATAGACAGACTTGAGCGCGTCGTCGGTCTGGCTAATGCCAAACAGGCCCATTGCGCCAATGGCAATGAGCAGCAGCGAAAGGCTGCTGATCAACGTCAGCAGACGCGTGGATATCTTGAGATTTGCCATGACCGTGAACCCCTGCCATCCTGCTGAAGGGATGGACCGTTAGTTCCTGTCTGCATCGCCGGAGAGCAAACAAGCAAGTTAACGAAGCGGGTTCAAGGCTTCAATGAGCACCAAGCGACAAAATCAGGGTCGCTTGATGCAAGTCATCTTAACGCAAAAAATAGCCTGTAACGAAACAGAACATCCCGGATCAGGCACGGTGCATAGCGTCAACTGCTTTCACCACATCGGTCGCCACATCTGCCAACTTACGGCGTTGGGTCCGTGAAGCAGCCCTCAACATATCGAATGCCGCAGCGCGGCGCAATCGGTACTGCACCATCGTGATTCCTACCGCCACATTGACATCGCGCTCGGCAGTCAAGGCACTCTGCAATTGGTCTGTGGAGGTCTTCAGTGCACGCAGTTCGCTTGCGCGCACCAGTGCCGCCTCAATGGCGGGAATCATCTGGTGCGTGTCCATGGGCTTGACAAGATACCCCAGCGCACCTGCAGCCGTTGCTCTTTCCACCGTTTCGCCGTCGCTGTACGCGCTCAACATCACGAAAGGAATGTGATCAAAATCGCAAAGCCGGGTCGCCAAGGCCAAGCCGCCAGACTGCGGCATCTGCACGTCCAGAATGACGAGATCCGGTCGCACGCCACTCTGCAGAATGGCCTCGGCATCCGCCTGAGACTCGGCTGTGCTGACTTGATAACCTGCATGTTCCAGGCCGCTGGCAAGCGTGGACAAGATCAACCTGTCATCATCGACCAACAACAAATGGGTGCGCTCAGACACGAAAACTGCATTGCTCATATTGACTCAATTATCTCAAGGGAAATCACGGGCGGACCCAGTTCCAGTGTTGTGCAAGTGCTGTCAGAGTGCAGCACTCGGATCAGTTTAGCGCCATCACGCGGCATCAGGCTATCAACCAATTGCAGGCCCACATGTACACCTGCTGCAACAGGTTTCCACATCCCGCCGTTCATGATGCAAATGCGCACGATGCATGGCAAGTCACCTTTTTGCAGTGTGACCTTTACACTGCCTTGAGTAGTGTCACCATGCTTGACCGCATTCAGGATCAATTCGTTCAGCACCAGTGCAACCGGCACGGCCTCTGCTGCGGTAATCAGGCAAGGCACCCATTGAGCAGGAATGGCGACATTGATGGATGTATGCCAGAGGGAATCAATGCCGGCTGCAACCTCGGCTGTCAGCTCACACAGGCGCACCTGGTCCAGCGCCGATCTGCCCTGCAAACCATGAATCACCGCAATACTCTGCACCTGCCCCACTGCCTGGGAGATAGGCTCCATGGTCTCAGGATGGTTACGCCCGAACTCGCGCAGGATACCTACGACGCCCTGCAAGCTATTTTTGACGCGGTGGTGAACCTCACGCACCAGCACATTTCTCTGGGCCAATTCTTCCTCCGCTCGTTGCACCTGCAGGCGCTTGCGATCGGTAATATCGGTGAGCGTGCCCACATAGTGGGTTATTTTCGCGGAATCGTTTTTAACGATAGTCAAAGTCGCCCATACAGCAATCCGCTCGCCCGTTTTGCATAGCACGGTGATTTCATCGCTGGACTCACAATCAAAGGCAATACGCGCCCAAATGGCATCATGTGCCTTCTGGTCCAGGCGATCCGGATGCACAATGATTTCTGGCGTCTCTCCCAAAACTTCATCAATCGAGTAGCCCAATAGCTCTGAAAACGCACGATTGATGCGGATGAATTTTCTGTGTTTGTCCAAAATAAACATGGACTGCTGGCTTTCAAACGCAATCGCACCGATGCGCAGGTCAGCCTCCAGAAGTTTGCGTTGAGAAATATCACTCAATGTGCCCACCGCGCGAAGTGGCTTGCCTGTCGAATCACGACTGAGCACCATGCCGCGGGAAATAAACCACTTGTATTTTCCGTCCCTGCACAGTATTCGGTATTCCGCAGTGTATGACGCGGATCGCCCCTCTAAAAGGCTCTGAATCGAGGCTATTGTGGGCGGTAAATCTTCCGGATGTACAAGGCTAGCCCATTGCTCAAACGTTGGGCCTACCTCGCCATCTTGATACCCCAGCATTTCTTTATACCGGGCAGATACAAAGAGCGTCTCATCAGAAATATTCCGGTCCCACAACCCATCTCCAGAACCTTCGAGCGCAAATTTCCAACGCGATTCAGACTCCCGCAAGGCTGATTCGGTCTGCATTCGCGCATCCTGCATGATATTGAACTGGCGTCCGACGAACTCAATTTCCGCAGGACCGGACGGTACAACCCGTACCAGACTGCCGCCCTGTGCACCCTTGACAGCGGCCTCAGCCAGTGCCCGAATCGGATTGACAATAGCCGATGCAATGCGCCACGCCAGCACAAGCACCAACAACACGATTGCAAGTACCAAAGCAAGCCCCTGATCGCGTCTTGCGCGATAACTCGCCATAGCCTGCGCTTCAGGCACACCGGCCACCACCCGCCATCCGGTGTCCGGCATGGTGACAAAGGCCACCATTTTTTCAATGCCTTCCACGCTACGCGCAGCGACAAGCCCCTCGCGCCGCACGCCATCCACGCCAGGGCCTACATCAGGACCACGTTGTCCAATCCATTTCTCGGGTTCAATGGAACGAAGGAGGAACTTTCCCTGCCGATCCAGTACCGCGAACGAGAGCCCCTTGGGGATCGCTGGCACCTTCAGCAAACGCGCGTTCAGTTGCAGCAAATCGATAGATGCACTCACGATTCCTGTCCGCACGCCGTCCTCACCGTAAACCGGGTAACACCACACCGATACCCAGCGACCACTCAGGTGCCCAAAAAAAGCATCTCCAGCCGTAAACGTCTCATCACGAAGGGCCTGCTGAATCCAGGGAAACTGCACCGCACTTTCAGCAGATACCGGACTGCTCAGATAGGAGTAAATGTTGTTGGCATGCAGGTCGTGCACAGCGAGATTGACGACCTGAGGGTGTATGTCCATGAACTGCGCTGGCTGAAATCGGCGCTCACGGACAGGTGGATTGCCACGAAACTCAGTGGCAATCAGACTCAGCATGGCCTCGTGATCCCGCAACGTCAATTCAAGCCTCGCAGCAGTGGAGCGCGCCAACTCCTGCACATTCGCATAGGCAGCTGCACGCGCGAGCTCCTCCTCTTCGACGATCAAATGCTGGAAAAGCAGGGTGCCAAGCGGCAAGACGAAAGCAAGCACAAGCAGAATAAGCCACGTGCGGATGGACAGCCGGAGTGTGGGCAGAGTCATGGCTGGGGTGATTGGCTTCGCATGCGTCGGGAGCTTATCGCGTTTTCCGGCAGCGACGAAGCACGTATGGGACAAAAAAAAGGACTTGCGATTTCTCGTAAGTCCTTGATTTGATTCACCAGCCTCAATAATTGGTGGGCGATGCAAGTTTCGAACTTGCGACCCCTGCAGTGTGAATCCAAAATAGAGATCAAACTGCCCATTTCCCGCACTTTCCTTGGGATCCTTCTGTATCCCGCAAAGCCCTATTAAATCAACAACTTAGCACCAAGTCAAATCGAACTACATCCTTCTCCACGTTCCCGCAACAACCACCAATATCCACGAAATCCCCCACAGTCCCGCGAACGATTGGCACAAAATTGGCACAAAGTTTCAATACGAAGCATTGGTCCAGCGTTCCCCCGTAGCTCAAGTGTTGCAGCTTCTGGCAAAAATGGGCTTTGGCCTGACTTTGTCTGTGCGATTCAGTCTAAAAATGTCTACAGGTCCTTTCACACTTTTTGGATCTCGTCCCAAAAAAATCCGATCGCTCGCCCGTCTTGCAGAGATGACCACTTCAACGTAAAAAAGCGATGCTGCAGGCCTATTCAGAATCTCAAGATTAGTATCGTGGCGATGCGCGATGTCATTCAGGCCGTTGCGCTTGCAGTCAAGCCGGAAGCGGACCGTGGAATTGCCAAAATTCTTGCGTGATGTAGCAGTTTGCCTGGAACCTAGGGTAATTGGGTGACACTGGTGCGCAAGGCGTTTCCCAAAAAACCACCGCTGACCTTCGTCAATTCCGCCTCGACGCCCACAAGCCAACTCAACATGGCTGTTGCCGACATTGGCCTCGCGTGAAAGTAGCCCTGTATTTCATCGCAGGAACAAGCACAGGTTGCCGCAGTGCCACTTGTTGAACGCGTCCCCACCGAAGGGCTAGTTTGGCTGCTGGCTGGCGGACTCGCCTACACCGCTGGAGTCATTTTTTTCGTACTGGACTCACGTATCCGGTATGCCCATGACATCTGGCACGGG